>JBQTIX010000158.1:0-22378 GCA_052387695.1 Panacagrimonas sp.
GCTGAAACTCCACCAACGATAGCCCGCGCTGAAATTGCACCCGATTCATCGCCATCCACATTCCCCCTCAGCCGCCTCATCTCCCCATTATAAAAGAGTCTGGCTGAGGGTCGTTGCTAATCAGGTCCCTGTTTGATGCAGGAGGGCCATGCCCGCGACAGACCTGCACGGAACTTCCTTGACCGCGATGAGGTGAAGTGTCTCAAAGCTCCGCGGCCTTGCCGTCGCGATATTCACGCAGAATTCGAGCGGCCTTCGGGAACGCGGTACGCGGACAGGTAAGGCCTGCTCCGCCCCCACTCCGCCGACCTTTTCAGTCGCCCTTGTAGAAACTGCGCGGATCGAACAGGCGGGCGGGCGCCTTGATGTCGATCCGCACCCCGCCGAGGCTCAGCCGCGCGCGGGTGCGGCGCTTGAGGTCTTCCATCCGCGCCGACGTGGCGTACCAGCGCGTGCCGCTGCGCTGGAGGCTGGCCGGGTCGATGTCCCAGGTCTTCACCGTCCCCGCGCTGTCCTGGAATTCGGCGCGCAACAGCAGGCAGCTTTCGCGGTCCATCGAGCCGATCACGCGGCGGAACGGCGAGTCCGCCACCGCCGGCACGAAACGCAGAATGTCGGTCTTGCGGCCGGCGATCTCGCCCTGACCGGACAGGCTGATCGACGCCCCTCGCACCGCCTGGATCATCACGCGCAGATCCTGATAACTGAGCGTGGTGCCGGCCAGTTCGGATTCGGCGCCGGCGCCGCTGAGGCGGCGCACCTTGCCGAGCGAGGGCAGGTAGAGGTACAGCGCGTCGTCGGGCTGGTCTTCGATCAGGAGATAGCGCACGCCGGCCAGATCGGTCGGCGCGACGATATGCAGCATGACTTTCAGCCCGTGCTCGTCGCGCTGGCTGAAGAGTCGGCCGGTCAGGTGCCGGGTGGCGACGTCCGGCCCTTCGACTTCAAGTCGCAGATCGCTCACCGATATCCGCTGCGGCGCGTTGGCCTTCATGCACTTGAGTCGCTGCACCAGCGGCATCTCGGTCGTCACTTCCATCGCCGCGGTGCCGTTCAGCGCGACCAGAGCGAGCGCAAACAAACACGGGACGGCTTTCCGCTTCATCAGCCTCTCCTTTTCAGATCACCGACACGCAGCCCGCCGCCTTTCGTGCCTTGGCCCGCGCTTCCTCGATGCTCTCACCCAGCGCCAGCGCCACGCCCATGCGGCGCTTGCCGACGATCTCCGGCTTGCCGAACAGGCGCAGCAGGGTGTCGGGTTCCTCCAGCGCGTCGGCCACGCCGCGGAACGAGGGCGCGACGCGATCGCCTTCGCACAGGATCGCGCAGGACGCCGCAAACGGCCCGCGTGCGCGGATGTTCGGGATGGGCAGGCCCAGGATGGCGCGGGCGTGTAGCGCGAATTCGCTCAGGTCCTGCGAGATCAGGGTGACCAGGCCGGTGTCGTGCGGGCGCGGCGAGACCTCGCTGAAGATCACCTCGTCGCCCTTGACGAACAGTTCCACGCCAAACAGCCCGCGGCCGCCGAGCGCGGAAGTGATCCGATGGGCGATTTCCTCGGCCTTGTCCAGCGCCGCCTCCGACATCGGGTGCGGCTGCCAGGATTCGCGGTAGTCGCCGTCGATCTGCAAATGCCCGATGGGCGCGCAGAACGAGGTGTGGTGCTCCCATTCGTCGCTCATTCCTGGCGGTCCCGGCCAGTGCCGGATCGTCAGCAGGGTGATCTCGTAATCGAAATCGACGAAGCCCTCGACGATCACCTTGCCCTGGCCGGCACGGCCGCCGGCCTGTGCGTAGGACCAGGCTTTGTCGATATCGGCTGCGGACTTCACCACACTCTGACCCTTGCCCGAGCTGGACATCACCGGCTTGACCACGCAGGGCGTCCCCAGTGCCGCAATCGCTTCGCGATAGTCGTGCTCGGTCTCGGCAAACCGGTACGGCGACGTGGGTAGGCCCAGCTCCTCGGCCGCGAGCCGGCGGATGCCTTCGCGGTCCATCGTCAGTCTTGCCGCACGCGCGGTCGGCACCACCACCCAGCCCTCGCGCTCGAGCTCGAGCAGGGTCGGCGTATGAATCGCCTCGATCTCGGGGACGATCAGGTGCGGACCCTCCTGCTCGATCACGCGACGCAGCTCGGCGCCGTCGAGCATGTTGATCACGTGCGAGCGATGCGCCACCTGCATCGCCGGTGCGTTGGCGTAGCGGTCCACCGCCACGCATTCGATGCCGAGGCGCTGGAGTTCGATCACCACTTCCTTGCCCAGTTCGCCCGAGCCCAGCAGGAGGACGCAGAAGGCGGTCGGGGACAGGGGCGTGCCGAGGGTGGTCATGGGATTCTCTGGGTGAGGGCGGCGGGCCGCGCATCCCGCGTCCGCTTGCGCCGCGCGCGATGCATGCGCCAGGCGCTGCGGTATTCGCTCGCCGTGTAGGCGAAGAACGCAGACAGCGGACCGCGCTGAAGGTCCGGACCCAGGCCGTCGGCGAGGCGGAACAAATTCAAGTAATACCAGCCCAGGGCGCCGAAGATGTTGATCATCTTGAACAGCATCACGCTCGATGCGGGCGAGAACAGGCCGCCCGCGGCCAGTTGCAGACTGCGCTCGAACGCCGGCAATTCGCGGATCTCGCCGCGCAGCAGGGCACCCGCCACATCGGTATGCGTGCACAGCGGCCGCGCGATGCCGATCACGTCGCAGGCGCCTTCCGACAGCACGCTCTCCATTCCCTCGCGCGTGCGAAAGCCGCCGGTCACCATCATCGGCATCTTCGCCACGGCGCGGATGCGCTCGGCGTAGTCGATGAAATAGGCCTCGCGCTGACGGGTGCTCGCGCGCTTGGGCACCGCCGTTCCAGCGTCGCCCGCATGCCCGATCAGCACCGGCTGCTCGTAAGTGCCTCCGGAGATTTCGAGCAGGTCCACCGACTCGTCGTTGAGCCAGCGCACGACCTGGATGCAGTCGTCGTTGGAGAAACCTCCTCTGCGGAAGTCGTCCGAGTTGAGCTTGATGCCGACCGGGAAATCCATGCCGACGGCCTTGCGCGTGGCGCGTACGGTTTCGATCAGCGCGCGCGCGCGGTTCTCCAGGCTGCCGCCCCAGGCATCGCCGCGGCGATTGGTAACGGGCGACAGGAAGGAACTGAGCAGGTATCCATGCGCCGCGTGGATCTGTACGCCGGTGAAGCCGGTTTCCCGCGCGATCACCGCCACTTTGGCGAAGCGCTGGACCAGATCGAGGATCTCGTCTTCGGTGAGCGCGCGCGGCCGGGCGAAATTGCCGAGCAGCCCGAGTTGCTCGGCCGACGGCGCGAGCGGTTGCGTGGTCACGTAGCGCGGCGACTGGCGGCCGGCATGATTGATCTGCATCCACAGATGGTTGCCACCCACCGTTCCGGCCTTGGTCCAGCGGATCAGTCGCGCACGCGCCTCGGCGTCGGTGGTGATCGGGTCGGTCACGTCGATCGTCACGTTGCCCGGCCGCTCCAGCACGCGCCGATCGATCTGCACGTTGCCGGTCAGCAGCAGGCCGGCACCGCCCTCGCTCCATCGGCGGTAGAGCGTCTCGTGGCGCGAGGTGGCGCGCAGGTGCTCGTCCGCGATGCCTTCGGTCATGGCCGCCTTGCACAGGCGGTTCGACAGCGTGGCGCCGCAGGGCAGGTGCAGGGGTTCCCGCAGGAGGGCGATCATGGATGAGGAACCAAACGGGAATGCGCGGTCTGGATGCTGTGTTTGGCGAGTATGCGTACCGGCTCCTGGTCGGGCAATGGATGCGCGAGGTCGGTGGTGCATCAGCTTGAAATCCGTTCGCACCGAGTGGTAGCGCCGCGACAGCGGCGCTGATTGCGCAGCAATGCCGCGTATCGAGGTGCCGGGCGTGCCCTCGATACGCGACGCTTCCCTCGATACGCCCGCTGCGCGGCTACTCGGGACGAACGGGCCGGCACTACTCGGGCCGAACGGGGTTCTGGAATTCAAACTGATGCACTACCCGCCGTGCAGACCGGCGCGGGACCGAAGCTTCCGCCCGCTGATTGCGGGGAGGAACCGGCGGCGGCTCCGCGCCTCGAACGCCCCTCGAAATGAACGGCTACTTCGTGGGGACCCCGCCTCGGGACTCGCCTGACGCCTGAATGCGGCCTACACCGATGCGCCGCCGACGGTTGTTTCAGGCGCGAGCCCCTGAAGATCGATTTCCGCGCTGCTGCCGACGAGCAGTCGCAAGGGCATGCGCCGGCGCAGGGCGTCATCCGCCGACAACGCCATCTCATCGCGGAACGAGAGTTTCACCTCGGCGCGAATGAAGGGCGCGTCCGGGTGGAGTCGATGGGCGAAGCTTGCGTCCGCGGCGATCAGCTTCAGCAATTGATCGATCCGCGCGCCGTGTCGATGCGCAACATAGCCCGCCGCAAGAGGATCGACTCCCGCCGCGCGCAGCCGCGTGATGGCCGCCGCCAGCCAGGGTTCGAATTCCCCTTCCGGGGAGCCGGGCAGCAGCCGATCATGCGTGCGTGACTTGCGCTTCTTCATGCCCAGCGACTTGAACACACGATCCACGATCTCCACTGCGTCGCAGCGCGAGGTCGTGTACTTGCCGCCGATCGGCAGCACCAGCCGCGGTTCGGGCTCGACGATGTCGAACTCGCGCGACACCGCCGCGAGGCTGCCGGTATCGGCGGCCTGGAGCGTGCGCACGCCGCTGTAGCGGGCGATCACGTCGCTTTCGGTCCAGCCCAGACCCGGCAGGCCGGACTTCACGCCGGCGATCAGATAACTCGTCTCGGCGTCGGTGGGTTTGGCTTCGTCCGGATTGTTCACCTCGGACTCGGTGGTGCCCACCAGGGTCTTGCCGTACCAGGGGATGACGAAGAACACGCGCCCGTCCGGCGCCGTCAGCAGGAAGGCCTCGGTACAGCCGGGAATCTCCGGCAGCAGGATATGCGTGCCCTTGATCAGCTTGACCTTCGGCGCCTTGTCGCCGAGCAGCGAGCGCGCCCACGGGCCCGCGGAGTTGACGATGCAGCGAGCGCGAACCTCGAAACTCGCGCCGCCCAGGACATCATGCACGCGCGCACCGCTGATGCCGTTGACATCGCGCAGCAGGGCCTGCGCCTGCACGCGATTGGCGCAGACCGCGCCGGCGGACTGCGCGGCCGCGACCACGGTCATGGTCATGCGCGCATCGTCTTCCTGGCAGTCGCCGTAGCGGAACCCGCTGACCAGGTTCTTCGGATCGACCCAGGGGTATTTCTTGAGCAGCGTCCTCGGCGCAAAGCGCTTGTGCGGCTTGACCGGCCCGCTGCCGAAGGCGAGCGCGTCATACAGCGTGAGCCCGGCCGACAACATCAGCGGGCTCGCGCGCGGGCCTTTCCAGACCGGCAGGATGAAGTCGAGCGGACGCACCAGGTGCGGCGCGATCCTGGACAGCACCTTGCGCTCTCGCAGCGCGTGGCGCACCAGCGCGAACTCGTAGTGTTCGAGGTAGCGCAGCCCGCCGTGGATCAGCTTGCTCGAAGCCGAGGACGTGCCGCTGGCCCAGTCGTTCTTCTCGATCAGCGCGACTTTCAGTCCGCGCAGCGCCGCGTCGTAGGCGGTCCAGGCGCCGTAGATGCCGCCGCCGATGACGAGCAGGTCGAAGGCGTCGGACTGCAAGGAGGAGACGTTGCGGATGAGGGGGAACGCAGAGATCGTCATACCGTTTTATTGAACTTTCGAGTCTGGGCCACAAATCGTCATTGTCCCCGTGACGGCGGGGACCCGGTTTTCAGCCGGCCGCAAACCGGAGTCCCGCCTTCATGGGAACGACGACTTCTGGTTGGGGTGTTGCAGGACCGCACCGTCGGGTTCGGCCAACTTACTTGTAGATCAGCTCGATGTCGAAATGCCCCTTGGGCTGCTGATGAAGTTTCAGAAAGCTGTTCGCGATGAGCGCCGGATCGAAGTGCGTCCCTGCCTGGACGAAGCCATGCACGGTGACGGTGCCGACGTGGATACCGCTGCCACCCAACTCCTGCGCCAAGGTGTAGGCGAGGTTCCTGAGCGCGGCCTTGGCCATCGACAGCGAGGCGTAGACCATCGAAGGTTCGTAGGCGAAACCGCCGCCAGTGAACAGGAGGGTGCCGCCTCCGGCCGCCTTCATCGCGGGAGCGACCTGCTGTGCGAGCACCAGGCCGCCAACGAGATTGGCGCGCAGTTCATCCAGCAGACGGGTTGCGTCAAGACCGATCGGTCGGCCCATCTGCGCGCTCGCGGCATTGAAAATCACCACCGAAGGGTCGGACTGCGCGGCACGCACGTCCGCGATCAACTGCGTCAGCGAAGCCTCGTCGCCTGCGTCGGCGGCATACGCCCGAATCTCGCGACCGCTGTCGCGGCGCAGGTCGGCGACGGCATCGACCAGCCGCGCCGGGCGGCGCAGGGCGAGCGCGAGGTCAAACCCCTCGCGCGCGAACAGGCGTGCGCAGGCCATGCCGATGCCGGGCCCGGCACCCACGATCAGACAGGTCTCGGCCATCTCTTCAGGCTCCAGGGATTCTCGAACGCATCGACCTTACGCAGATTCTTCCACCAGTCCGCTGTGGCGCAGCAGCGGCTCGATGCTCGGCTCGCGACCGCGGAATTCGCGGAACAGCTCCGCCGCCTCGCGTGACCCGCCGCGCGACAGGATTCCTGCGAGAAATCTGGCCCCGGTCGCGCGCAGGTTCGCGGGCGACAGGCCGGATTCCTCGAACGCCGCAAAGGCGTCCGCCGACAGCACCTCGGCCCACTTGTAGCTGTAGTAACCCGCCGCGTAACCCCCTGCAAACACGTGCGTGAAACTCCACGGGAAGCGGTTGAACGCGGGCGGCTTGAGCACCGAAACCTCGTTGCGGACAGCGTCCAGCAGTTCCAGAACCTTGGCCCCCTGCGCCGGATCGAAATCGCGATGCAGGCGCAGGTCGAACAGCGCGAATTCGATCTGCCGCACCGTCGCCAGCCCGGTCTGGAAACGGCGCGATTCGCGCAGCTTGGCGATCTGCTCGTCGGGCAAGGGCTCGCCGGTCTGCCAGTGACGCGCGTAGGTCTTGAGCAGGCTGGCCTCGTAGCACCAGTTCTCCATGAACTGGCTGGGCAGCTCCACCGCATCCCATTCCACGCCGTGGATGCCGGCGAGCGCAGCCTCCTCGACCTGTGTGAGCAGCAGGTGCAGGCCGTGGCCGAACTCGTGGTAAAGGGTCAGCAGTTCGTCATGCGTCAGCAGGCCCGGCTGTTCGCCGGCCTCGGTCTGCAACGGCGGACGGAAATTGCCGACCAGGTAGGCCACCGGCTGCTGCACGCCCAGTCGGGTGTGACGACGGCTCTGGCATTCATCCATCCAGGCGCCTCCGCGCTTCTGCTCACGCGCATACAGATCGAGGTAACAGCGCCCGAAGGTCTGGCCGCGCTCGTCCTGCAGGGCATACGCCTGGACCTGCGGATGCCAGAGCGGGGCGTCGGGCTCCGGCACCACGCGCACGCCGTAGAGGCTGAAAATCAGATTGAACAGTCCGTCGAGCACCGAGGGCAGCGGGAAGTAGGGTCGCAGTGCTTCCTCGTTGAGCCCCAGCTTCTGCTCCTTGAGCTTCTCGGAGTAGTACGAGAGATCCCAGGGCGCAAGCGTCGTGGGGCCGTCGAGGGTTTGGGCGAAAGCGCGCAACTCGTCCAGCTCCGCCTGCGCCCGCGGTTTTGCGCGCCTCGCCAGATCGACCAGGAAGCGCTCCACCGCCGCGGGTGACTCGGCCATCTTGGTTGCCAGCGACAGCTCCGCGAAGTTGCCGAAACCCAGCAACTGGGCCTCCTCGTGGCGCAGCGCGAGGATCTCATCCATCAGCGGGCTGTTGTCGAACTGCCCGGCCTGCGGACCCTGGTCCGAGGCACGCGTCGCAAACGCGGTGTAAAGCTCCTGCCGCAGTTCGCGATCATCCGCGTAGGTGATGACGGCGTCGAAACTCGGAAAATCCAGGGTCAGCAGCCAGCCCTCCACCTTCTTGGCCCGCGCCTTGGCGGCTGCTTGTTCGATCGCGGCCTCGGCCATGCCGGTCAGTCGTGCGCGATCCGTCACCTGCTTCGACCAGGCTTGGATCGCGTCCATCAGGTGTTCTTCGAACTTGGTTTGCAGCTCCGACAGACGCATCAGGATCGCCTTGAAGCGCTCCTTGCGTTCCGGCGGCAGGCCGATGCCGGACAGCCGGAAATCGCGCAAGGCGTCGCGCACCACTTTCTTTCGTGTGTCGGGGTAGGAATCGAATGCGGCGCTCGTCGACAAGCGCTCGTAAGCCTGGAACAACGGCTCGGACTGCGAAAACTCCAGCCCGTATTCGGTCAGCTTGGGCAGGCCCGCGTTGAAGGCCGCACGCCATTCCGGCGTGGCGGTGACACCGAACAGGTGCGACACCGGCCCCCAGACGCGCGAGACGCGCTCGTTCATTTCTTCCAGCGGCTCGATCAGGCTCTGCCAGCTCGGCGCCTCGTTCTGCGCGAGCAGGCGGCTCAGTGCGGCGCGGTTCTCGGCCAGCACCGTATCGAGCGCAGTTTCGGCGTGCTCGGGACGGAAATCGGCGAACGGCGGAAGGCTGTTGAAAGCGCGGGAGGCCAGCAGGGGATTGGACATGGCACAGGATCGGGCGAGGGAACGGATGCCGCTATTGTGCTCCCGGTCTGCGGTTCAGGACGACCCGTTCGATCCGTAGGTAGTGGGTCAGTTTGAAAGTCGTTCCCGCCGTTCATCCCGAGTATCGCCGGCCCGTTCGTCCCGAGTAGCCGCGCAGCGGGCGTATCGAGGGAGCGCCGGTGCCTCGATACGCACTGCCCCCTCGATACGCTGCTGCGCAGCTACTCGGGAGCAGAGGCTACTCGGCACGAACGGAGTTCAAACTGACCCCTACCGATGCACAGCGAGCCAGCGTCGTCCGGTTCACTTCCGGGGTCGCTTGCCAAACAGGCTGCCGAAATTGCGTGCCAGGATGTCGCGGCCGGTATTGGCGACGCTGGCGGCGTTTTCGACCCATTCGCCGGTCTGGGTCTGCATCAGCGCGTCCTGAAAGCCCAGCTTCACCTGCTCGCGCAATTGCGGCATCAGTTCCTCGCCGGCAGCGAGCACACCGTCCTTCACCCGCTGCTCAAACTCGATCTGGACCTGTTCCAGCATCGTCCGAAGCTGCGCCTCCAGCTTGCGCTTGTAGACCCAGTATGCGACGAACCAGGTCATCGCGGCGGTCAATACGGCCGTCAGGACGACATCGATGGCGAGTGTGATGGTCATGGCTTATCGCTCCCCCAGGGTACTCATGGTCAGCCGCACGTGGTTTCCGACGGCGCTTAACGAGAGTCTATCGAGCCCTCCGGTGGCGCACCTGCTGTAACATTTATTGTGCAGTGCGGTCGAAGCCGCGCTTTCAACTTTCCGAGGATCTTGCCCGTGCGTCTTTTGCTCACCTGCCTTGCCAGCCTGCTCATTCTTGCAGGCTGCTCCGGCCAGAAAGTGCTCAACACGCTGACCCCTTCCCGGGGCTACCAGCTCGCCACCAACCTGGTTTACGACACCGGCAAGAACCTGCGCCTGGACGTGTACACACCCAAGGACGCTGCCAACGCGCCGGTGGTGGTGTTCTTCTACGGCGGCCGCTGGACCACGGGGAACAAGGACGAATACAAGTTCGTCGGCGAGGCCCTGGCCTCACGCGGCTTCGTCGCGGTGCTGCCCAACTTCCGCGATTACCCGGAGGTGCGCTTCCCGGTGTTCGTCGACGACGCCGCCACATCGGTCGCCTGGGTCCACGCCAACATCGGCACCTATGGTGGCAGCGTGGACAAGATCTTCGTCATGGGCCATTCCTCCGGCGCCCATATCGCCTCGATGCTGGCCGTCAAGAAGGAGTTCATGGATCGCGCGGGCGGTTCGCGGGAATGGCTGCGCGGCATGATCGGGCTGGCCGGCCCCTATGACTTTCTGCCGATCACCGACCCCGAACTGCGCGACGTATTCGGTCCCCCCGAGAACTTCGAACTGTCGCAACCGGTGCTCTACGCCGAGGGCGACAACCCGCCGATCCTGCTGCTGCACGGCGAGGACGACGAGACCGTCTGGGTGAAGAACACGCGCAATTTCGCCGCCGCCGTCACCAAGGCCGGCGGCCCAGTGGAAACGGTGATCTATCCCAAGATGAGTCATCGCTACATCGTCGCTTCGCTGGCCAAGCCGCTGCGCGGGCAGACCGACGTCATCGACCACGTCGCGCAGTTCGTGAAGCGCTGGGCCGAGGTGCGCGAGATACCCAAGGCGCGCCCGGATGACGGCATCCAGTCCGTCCCCCTGCCGATCGAGTAGGCCCTCGGTGATCCGCCGATATGCTGGCATCGCGCCAAGCTTGGCAGCGGGGGTGTACGTGGACGAACAGGCCTGCGTGATCGGCGACGTGCATCTGGGGCCGGACGCTTCGGTGTGGCCGTTCGCAACGGTGCGCGGCGATGTCAATCGCATCCGCATCGGCGCACGAACGAACGTGCAGGACAACTCGGTCCTGCACGTCACTCATGACGGACCGTATTCGCCAGGCGGCTCCGACCTGATGATCGGCGATGACGTCACGATCGGCCACGGCGTGATCCTGCACGCGTGCCAGATCGGCAACCGGGTGCTCATCGGCATGGGCAGCATCGTGCTCGACCAGGCACAGATCGAGGACGAGGTGTTCCTTGCCGCCGGCAGCCTGGTGTCCCCCGGCAAGCGCCTCCAGCGCGGCTGGCTGTATCGCGGCACACCGGCACAGCCCGTGCGGGAACTCGGTGCCAGCGAAATCGCCCAGCTCAAATATTCGGCCGAGCACTACGTGCGGCTGAAGAATTCTTACCTGCTCGCGCCACACGCAGATTGACCGGCAGGGCGTGAGCGCCACGCGGTCGGATCAAGGAATCCCTGCACAGATCGGAATTTATAAGATCCGTGTAGGAGGGTGGTCGGTTCAAGGCGCCAGTCGGTTCCGCCCCCATGAAGCCGCGGGCTTGAACCGACCTACGCCGACCTACGACCTACCGACAGCGTGAATCAGCGAAAGCTGGCGCTGAGCGAGAGCAGCACCGATGGTCCCAGGACCTCGCGCTCGCGGTCGATGGATTCCAGCGCCGCGCTGCCGCGCGGACCCTCGAAACTGCGCGTGGTCTCCACTGCGTAAGCATCGAGCAGATTGCGCCCGACCAGCTGCAACTCAAACCCGGAGGAGCCGAAATCGAACGACACGTAGGCTTCCACGTCGCTGCCGGTACGGGCATGTTCGATCTGATCGGACACCGGGTCGCGCGTGGCGCCCTGCCGGCTCCAGGCGACGCCCCAGCCCAGGCCGGTACCGCGCAAATCCTGGTCGAACGCAAGGTTGAAGGTGTAGGCCGGCTGGCGCTGAAACCGCCGCGACTCGCCGGTCTCGGGATCGCGCACCCTGGAATCCAGCAGCGCCAGGTTCGCTTCCAGGCGCGAATCCGCTACGCCACGCAGGAACCCGGGCAGATCGAACTCGATCCCGCCTTCAAGCTCCACACCCCAGGCGCGACCGCGGCCGACATTGTCCGGCCGGCGCGTGTTGGACCCGGCGCTGACGTCCTCGATCAGATCATCAATTTCACGGTGGAACAGATTGGCGTTGAGGCTGAGGCCGCGGGCAACCCAGCGCTGCTCATAACCCAGGTCGAAGCCCAGGGCGGTCTCGGGCATCAGGTCGGGGTTGCCGGTGACGAAGGTCCTGTCCACGCGGCAGCGGAACGGCACCAGCTGGTCGAAGTCCGGCCGTCGCAAGGTTCGTGCGACGCTGGCGCGGACGTGCAGTTCGCTGGCCGGCGACCAGCGCAGATGAAGGTTGGGCAGCCACTCCTGGTCCGACGCGAAGCGTGCGGCGCGCTCGCCTTCCAGCGCGGCCTGATCGCGGCGCGTCGTTTCCAGCCGCAGCCCGCTATCCAGTTGCAGCACCGGAGTCAGCGCCCACAGCGCCTGCACAAAGCCGTCCAGCCGATGCTCGTCGACTCTGTAACGGCCGCCGAACGGGCTGATATCCACCGGCTCGCCGTCCTCGTCCAACTCGATCTCCCGATCCTGCGCCCGCCGCTTCTGTCGGCCCAGCGAGGTACCGAAACGCAGCCGATGCGACCCGAACAAGGTCAGGCCGCAACGGCCGTCGGCCCGGATCTCGCGGTCGCGGACACGCAGCAGCTCGTCTTCGACGATCTCGGTATCGCCCTCGGCATCGGTCTGGCCCGCTCGCGCCATGCGCCGGCCCTCCAGGGTCGTGTGATCCGCTCCCGTCGCACACTCGAAGCCGGCGCTCAGCGGAAGCGTCGTACGCAAGGCGATTCCGCGGGTGGTCTGCGCCTCGTCCTCCTGCTCGTCGAACAGGGCCGGCTCGCCGTCCTCGTCATCGAGGTTTTCGATCAGGTGGGTGTCGCGCACCGTGCGCAGCACCTGTGCGTCCAGGGCCAGGCTGCCGCCTCCGGCGAAGCGATAGGCGCCGCGCGCATCCGCCGCGCCACTGCGCGCGTCGCGAATCTCGTTGCCCCTGCGGCGCTCGATCACCTCACCCTCCGCATCCAGGACCACGACTCTCTTGGAACGCGCCTCGTGATCCGGCTGCTGGCTCAGCCCCAGATAGCCGGACCAGGGGCCGCGGCTGGCGCCATAAGCGGCGTGAGCGACGACTCGCGCCTTGCCGCTGTCGTCCAGCACCGAACCCAGGCGGAGCCGCGTGCCGTCGGCCGCGGCGCCGGAGCGCAGAATCACGTTGATGCTGCCGCCGATGCCCTGCGCATCCAGATCGGCGGTCGGGCTGCGCACGATCTCGATCCTCTCGATCAGATCGGCCGGGATGCGATCGACGAAGGCGCTGCGATCCTCGGCCAGACCCGGCACCCGGCGACCGTCGATCAGAAACTGTGTGTACTCGGGACCGATCCCGCGCAACTGCGGCGCCTCGAACTGCCCGGCCTCGGAAGTGAAGGCCACGCCCGGCAGCCGCCGGATCAGCTCTCCCACCGTCAGCCCGCCGAAGCGCGCCAGTTCGTCCGCCTCGTACACCAGGCGCGGCGCCACCTCTTCCGCTTTGTCCGCGCGCGGCGGTCGACCGGTGACAACGACCGGTTCCAGCACCACCACGTCCTCGGCCGCGGCGATACAGGCGACGCAGGCGATGCTCAGGGCTGCGAAACGGCGATTCATGAATGGCTGACGAGCTCCTGGCCGGACGCGATCAAGCCGGATGATGCCATCACCTCCGCCGGATCATCCTGTCGCCCGTCTGTTGCTGCGCCCGATATCTCCGGTGAAAACGCACGCGCGGACACAGGTCTCATCGATCTACGAAGTTGGCGCGGGCCGCCTCAATAACACAGAGCCATCCTGGGTTATTGAGGCGGCCACGCCGACCTGCGTTCGCATCATCGAGTTCAACTCGATTGTGTCCGGATCAATCAATAATGAAACTCGACCAGTTCCTCGCGCGCGCCCGGCTCATCGATGGGGAAGGCGAGCAGTTCACCGATTCCCGGGGCGTAGAACTTTCGCTCGACGTTGTCCGGCTCGATTGGCGTGGAGTTTCTGGTCTCCAGGCAGGTGCCGTTGCAGCGCCCGCCGGGCACTGAGGCCGAGGCGGCGAGGCTCACCACCCGGGCAATGTCCTCGGCATTGGCCAGCGACCATTCCTCGCGATAGGTCACGCCCACTTCCGGCGCGGCGAACATGACGATGCCGGGTTTGGCTTCATCAATTCCGGCTTTGAAGGATCCGTCGAAGCTTGGAAGCTCTTCTCGATCGAACGAGGTCGACACTTCGCCGAAGTACCAGACGTTGCCTTGCAGATCCTGGGCGAAGTAATCCTCGGTGTCTTCCTCGACGCGCCCGCCGACCCTGGCGATGTCGCGGACGACCGTGCATTTCACCCCGGCGATGCGGAGGGTCCTGTGGGTGACCGTCACCGTGATTTCCTCGTCCTCACCCCGGTAAATGCGGGTGTAGCCGGGCGTGAGGATCAGGTAGGGATTCGGGGTGACGGAGGTGCCGATTGCGGCCGGATCGACGAAGTTGGCCGGATCGATTTCCGGATCGTAGCGAGCCTCGCCGAGGGCGTCGCAGACATCGCCTCGCGCTTCGCGCTGCTCGACGCATTCGGCGTTGTCCTCGCGCAACGACCCGGCGCGATCGGCCTGGCATTCGGCGCGGTCACCCGCGTCGGAAATATTCGAGCAATTGGCGGCGCTGACGAAGAAATCCTCCCTGGCCGCGCTGCGGCAGGCGGTCTGGAGGCTGTTGGCGGTGGCGGAGCAGAAGTTGCGGGAGCCGGAGGCCGCAAGCTCCTGCGCTGCGGCGTTGCCGGGCAAGAATCCGAGAATCAGTACGCCGCCGAACAGCACCGATCCTGCGCTGCGGATCGCGCGGATTCCGTGTCTGGAAAATCTGGATGTCGCTGAAATGTTCATGGTCAATCTCCTGTCGCTGAGGTCTGTGTGAGGGAAGCGGCGGCGCACTGCCACCGCCCCTGCATTCTTCCCCCGCGTCCCTGCCGGCTGATTTCCAAAACATTGCCGTACCGTAATGAGAGAACCGGGAACAGCACGACTATGATCGAGCCGTCATGCACATCCTGCTGATCGAAGACGACGTTCAAGCGGCCAAGTACCTGGTCAAGGGCCTGGGCGAGTGCGGGCATGTCGTCGACCACGCCGCAGGCGGCTCGGACGGACTACACCTGGCGCTCACCGGCCAGTACGACGTGATCGTCGCGGATCGGCTCCTGCCGCAGCGTGACGGCCTGTCCATCATCCGGATTCTGCGGGCGGATTCGAACGCGACGCCGGTGCTGGTGCTGTCGGCGCTCGGCGAGGTGGATGACCGGGTCGCAGGACTGCACGCGGGCGGCGACGACTATCTGGTCAAGCCCTATGCCTTCAGCGAATTGCTGGCCCGGTTGGAGGCGCTCAACCGGCGCCGGCCGGCGGTGGCGACCGAGACCCTGGAAGTGCTCGACCTGGTGCTCGACCTGCGCCGGCAGACGGTCAAGCGCGGCGGCAGGTCCATCCGCCTGCAGCCGCGCGAGTTCCGTCTGCTCGAGTGCCTGATGCGCCATGCCGGACAGGCGGTGACGCGCACCATGCTGCTGGAGCAGGTCTGGGACTTTCACTTCGACCCACAGACCAATGTGATCGACGTCCAGATCAGCCGTCTGCGCGCCAAGATCGACAAGGGTTTCGATACGCCGCTGCTGCACACGGTCAGAGGCGCGGGATACAAGCTCGGTGAAATTTCCTAAGGAAACCCTGCGCAGGTTCAGGGACACAGTCGCGGGCATGGCCCGGTCCTACGGCATCCGTCGTTCTGTAGGAGCGGGCCATGCCCGCGACAGACTTGTGCAGAGAGCATCCAAGTTCAAACTGCCACGCCTGCTGCAGACGACGGCCGTCCGTCTCGCGCTGCGCTATGGGCTGATCTACGCCGGAGTGCTCGGCGCGGCGCTGGCCGCGCTGTTGTGGATGGAGATCGGGAAGCAGGATCCGCAGGCGGTCGCTCGACTGGGACAAAAGCTGGGCGCGCTGACCCGGGCGTTCGACAGCGGCGGCGAGACCGCGCTGATCGAGGAGCTGGCCCGCCAGCAGACCGGTGCCGCTGCCAAGGATCGTATCCATCTGCTGGTTTCAAGCAGTGGCGAAAAGCTCGCGGGAACCCTGCTGGCGTGGCCGCGGGAGGAGCCCATCCCCGCCGACGGCGAGCCTCGTCGGATATGGATCGAAGAGGAGGTGATTCCACGGAACGTGCACGACGACGACGCGTTCGGAACGGTGCTGGCCTGGAATTTTCCGGACGGTAGCCGTGTGCTGCTGTCACATCGCGACCCCAAGGCCGAGGACCTGCTCGAACTCACTGAATACCTGATCGAGGCGCTCAGCGCGGCGGTGCTCCTGGCGCTGCTCATGAGCGTGAGCCTGGGACACACGATCCTGCGTCGCATCGACACCATCGGCCGCACCGCCACCGAAATCGCGGCCGGCGATCTTGCGCAGCGCGTGCCGGTGAGCCGCCGCAACGACGAATTCGACACCCTGGCCGCGCGCCTCAACGCGATGCTCGACCGCAACCAGCAGCTCGTCACCGGCCTGCGCGAGGTCACCGACAACGTCGCGCACGATCTGCGCAGCCCGCTGACGCGCCTGCGCAATCGCCTGGAAGTGACCTTGCTGGAACCGCGCGAGGCCGACGAGTATCGCGAGGCGATCAGCCACGGCATCGAGGACGCGGATTCTCTGATCCGCACGTTCAACGCGCTGCTCGGCATCGCCCAGGCCGAGGCTGGCAGCGCGCGCAGCCGCTGGGAGCGGGTGGACCTGGCGGCATTGGCGCAAGACGTCGCGGAGTTGTTCGGCCCGCTCGCGGAGGAAAAAGGCCAGACGCTCGAATACCACGAGTGCGCCGTCGTTCATATCGGCGGCAGCCGAGATCTGCTGGCGCAGGCGATCGGCAATCTGCTGGACAACGCGATCAAGCACACGCCCGCTGGCGGCAGCATCCACCTGCGGGTGGCGCGCGGCCCGGCGACCGCTGAGCTGACGGTAACCGATACGGGCCCGGGGATTCCGCAGGCCGAGCATCAGCGCGTCCTGCTGCGCTTCGTGCGCCTTGATCATTCGCGGCATCTCCCGGGCAACGGGCTCGGGCTGAGCCTGGTGCAGGCCGTCGCCAAGCTGCATCGCGCCGAGTTGGTTCTCGGCGATGCGGCGCCGGGGCTGCGGGTCCACATCCGGTTTCCGCTTGCGAGCGATTGAGGGATCGGGTAGTGGGTCAGTTTGAAATTCATGCAGCCCGTTCGTCCCGAGTAGCCGCGCAGCGGGCGTACCGAGGGAAGCGTCGCGTATCAAGGGCGCGCGCGATGCCTCGATACGCACTGCCCCCTCGATACGCCGCTATCGCGGCTACTCGGGAGCAGAGGCTACTCGGCACGAACGGGATTCAAACTGACCCACTACCAGGGTTCGGCACGCCGCCTGTTTTGCGAGGCTACGCAGGTAAACTGTGCCATTCCACCCCACATCCATCCGACCGACCATGCCGACTCTCGTCCTCCTGCGCCACGGCCAGAGCCAGTGGAATCTCGACAACCGTTTCACCGGCTGGGTGGACGTGGACATCACCGAGGCCGGCCGCGCGGAAGCGCTGAACGCCGGCGCGCTGATGAAGGCGGAGGAGTTGCACTTTGACCTCGCCCACACCTCGGTACTCAAGCGCGCCATCCGCACGCTCTACACAGCGCTCGAAGTGATGGACCAGATCTGGATTCCGGTAGCCAAGACCTGGCGCCTGAACGAGCGGCATTACGGCGCCTTGCAGGGGCTGGACAAGGCCGAGACCACCGCCCGGCACGGCGAGGCACAGGTGAAAATCTGGCGCCGCAGCTACGACGTGCCGCCGCCGGCGATGGACCCGTCCGATCCGGGCCACCCCGCCAACGATCCGCGCTACGCGAAGCTCGACGCGAGCGCCCTGCCCGGCACCGAGTCGCTGGCCACCACCCTGGTACGCGTGCTGCCCTACTGGCACGACCACATCGCGCCGCAGCTCAAGGCCGGCCAGACGGTGCTGGTGACGGCACACGGCAACTCGCTGCGCGCGCTCTACAAGTACCTCAACGACGTGTCCGAGTCCGAGATTCTGGAACTCAATATTCCGACCGGCATTCCACTGCGTTTCGAACTCGATGGGCAGCTCAAGGTGCAGTCGTTCCGCTACCTCGGCGATCCGGAAGCGGCGAAGCGCGCGGCCGAAGCAGTCGCGAATCAGGCAAAGGGGAGAGCGTAGGACGGTTGTAGGTCGGTTCAAGCCGAAGGCGGAACCGACACCGCGCTTGAGCCGACCTACGCGACGCTTTCGGTGTCTTCGGGGGCTTTCACGCTCGCCGATCGAGACTCGGCCCGGGCTTCGAGCGCCCTGTCGGGGCTTAAGCCCCTCCTACAGGTTTCTGCAAGAGACTGATTTATTTGGATGATCTGGATGGGTGAATTTTTGTTTGAATTGGTTTTTTGTTGAGAGGATGTTTTTGCGGCGGGGGAGGAAAGTGGCTTCCGTCGGCGGCACCTACCGCCGCCGGCACCCACCTCAAACCACCCGCATCACACATAGGAGCATGACCATGAAGAACCTCAAGACCCTCGCCGCCGGCCTCGTTCTGATCGCCGCTGCCGCCGCCTCCGTGCCCGCTCAGGCGACCATGAGTCTCAACGCCATGAGTCTCAACGGCTTCAAACTCAACGGCACCGTCACCGGCCTCGAATCCGGCACGGCCATCGCAGTCACCCTGCCGCCGGAATG
Source organism: Panacagrimonas sp. (assembly GCA_052387695.1). Classification (GTDB taxonomy): domain Bacteria; phylum Pseudomonadota; class Gammaproteobacteria; order Nevskiales; family Nevskiaceae; genus Panacagrimonas. The sequence goes on from JBQTIX010000158.1 coordinate 18,345, forward strand.
AGCCACGGCAGTCCCCGATGCCCGCTCCCGTAGGAGGGGCTTGAGCCCCGACAGTAGCTCGCAGACCCCGCCACCGCTCGGGCTTCGAGCGCCCGGTCGGGGCTTGAGCCACTCCTACAATTGTGTGCGCTTTGGCTGCGAGGAGTTTGCATGTCCCGATTCTGGATTTACGCTTTGGCGGGCCTGCCGCTGTTGGTCCAGGCGCAGGCCGCGCCGCAGACCGTGACGGCCCCTGACCTGAAGGTGGACGGCTCGGCCTTCGTCCTGAAACTGTCGGACGGCCGCGAGCTACGCGGGGTGAAGATGCAGGGCGCCATCGTGCACCTCGCCGTGGCGGGCGGGCGGGTGGCCTCGGTGCGGCTGGACTCGATCGCGCCCGACCCCGAAGACCCGGAGCTGCTGCGCCACGAGTTCCGCGTGCAGAACGAAAAGGGCCAATGGATACCGGCCTGCCCGCCCAACTTCTACGGCGAGACCTGGGGCTTTCCGGTGGCCCTGCCCGAGGGCCATCCAGGCCGCATGGGGGCCATTACCCTGGCCTGTGCCTCGGACGCAGTCGGCAAGTGCGCGCGCTTCGGCTACAAGCCCTGGAGCAGGGGGCCGAAGGGTGAGGATCTGTTGCCGTATCACGCGGCTTGCGCGCACATGGTGCCGGCGGATTACTGTGGCGATCTGAAGCCGCATACCAAGGACGGCACCAGCATCGACCTGTACGATGACCTCGGCATTCAGAAGCCGGGTTCGCTTGACGACGCTGAGTACAGCTTCGAGGCCGGCTGGGGGCCCGGTGGCGCGGTGTGCGTGGCCAAGACCCGCTGGCCGGAGTTGCAGACCTTGGAAGCTTTGCAGCAGGAGTGCCCACGGTTGGTGAATGCCGCGACGTGTGATGAAAATTCAGCGCGCAAAGGCGGCGCCTTGTTGTTCAACCGGTCGCGCCGGGTGCCGCGAACCGGGGACTGACCTGTAGGCGAGGTTCTTCCTCGACCACGCACGCCGATGCGCGGATGAGCCTGGACCGGCGAGGGACGGTCGGGGCAGAGCCCCTCCTACATCCACGCAATTGACGGGGCTCGCATGACATCGAATCATTCGCCGGTGAACTCCCCGTCGCGATCTTCCGAGCCTGCTGCTGCGCAAGCCGAAGAGGCCGTACGCTGGCGGTTTAGCGACGTGATTCTGGACGAAACCTCGCTCGAACTCATCGTCGGCGGCCAGAAGCGCGAGCTGACGCGCAAGCCGCTCGAAGTGCTGATGTTTCTGCTCCGCAACCCTGGCGAAGTCGTTACCAAGGACGAGATCTTCGAAGCCGTCTGGCCGGGCCGCATCGTCTCGGAAACTTCGCTGACCAATGCCATCGGCCGCCTGCGCGCGGCGCTGGGAGAACACAATCAGGAGGCCATCAAGGCGGTCTACGGCTATGGCTACCGGTTCGTCGCCGAGGTCCGACGCGACGGCCCGCCGGGCGGCGCCTCGTCCTCCTCGCCCGCAGCGACCTTCCATTTCGACATCGGCGCGCCGGTGCCTCATCGCGGCGAATGGAGCTTCGAGAAGAATCTCGGCGGCGGCGGCTTCGGTGAAGTCTGGCTCGCCGCGCATCGCGGCTCGGGCGAGAAACGGGTCTTCAAGTTTGCGCGCAACGCCGCGGGCTTCTCCTCCCTCAAGCGCGAGATCACGCTGTTCAAACTGATGAAGGACTCGCTCGACCAGCGCGATGACATCGTGCGGCTGGTCGACTGGAACATCGAGCAGGAGCCTTACTTCCTGGGCCAGGAATGGTGCGAGGGCGGAAGCCTTGTGCAATGGACCGACAGCGGCGGCGGCATCGACAAGCTGTCCATGGAGCTGCGGCTGGATCTGATCGCACAGACGGCCGACGCACTCGCGGCCGCCCATTCGGTGGGTGTGCTGCACAAGGATATGAAGCCTTCCAATCTGCTCGTCCGGCTTGCCGCCGACGGTACACCGCGGATCAAGCTGGCCGACTTCGGCAGTGCCAGACTGCTCCAGCGCGACCGGCTGGAGCGCATGCACATCACGCAGATGGGATTCACCCAGACGCTCACCGACAGCCTCAGCGGGACGCCCCTGTACCTGGCGCCGGAGCTGATCGCGGGTCACCCGCCGACGATCCAGTCCGACGTGTACGCGCTCGGCGTGATCCTCTACCAGACCGTCGTCGGCAGCTTCAGGCGCCCGCTCGCGCCTGGCTGGGAGCGCGAGATCAGCGACGAACTGCTGCGCGAGGACATCGCAGTGGCGGCGGCCGGAAATCCGGAGGCGCGGCTGGCCGACGCCGGGCAGCTCGCCATGCGCCTGCGCACCTTGCCGCAGCGGCGCAGCCAGCGCGAGCAGGAACGGATCGAAGTGGAACGCGCCGCGGTGGCGCAACGCGCGGTGGACCGGGCCAAGGCGCGCAAAGGGCTGACAATCGCGCTCGGCGTGACGATGATGATCGGACTGATCGCGACCGGCGCGCTGTATCTGCGCGCCAATCGAGCCAGAGTCGAGGCGGTGGCCAGCGCCGCGACGGCGCAGAGCGAGGCCGCACGTGCCAACGCCGTCGCGGCGTTTCTCACCGACGACCTGCTCAGCGCCGGCAACCCGGAAATCGCCGGTCGCAGAGACGTGACCGTGCGCGAAGTGCTGGACGCCGCGCAGATCCGGCTCGCCGAGCGCTTCAAGGATCAGCCGAGAGTCGAGGCGACGCTGACGCGCATCCTGGGCACCGCCTATGCCGGCCTCAATGAGCGCGAACCGGCCGAACGCCTGCTGCGCAAGGCCGAACAAGCCCTGTCGGCCGAAGTGGGACCGGCTGCCGCAGAAACCCAGGCGACGCGCATGCGTCTGCGCGACCTGTACCTGCTTTCGTCTGATGGGGTGAAAGCTGAGGACACCCTCACCCGCGTCCGCGAAACGGAAAAAGCCACTGGAAGGCGGAACCTCGACTTCGCACTCGAAGCCGAGGCGCAGGCGGAGATGCTGAACTGCTGGAATTTGTTCATCGCCACGTACGTCGCCCGGTGTGACGAAGTCGCGGACCGCGGCTACCGGCTGGCGCTGGAAAAGCTCGGACCCGAGAGTCGCGCCACGCTCAGCGCCGCACTGGACGCCGGCGATGTACGCCTCAAGACCGGGCGCGGCGCAGAGGCCGTGCCCTTCTTTCGGCAGGCCGCTGAGGGCTTGCGAAAATTTCACCCGGATGGCGGTTACCTGACCCTGATCTCCACGGTCTTGCTCGGTCAAGCGCTGATTCTGAGTGGTCAGCCGGCGGAGGCGCTGAGCTTGCTGGATCGGGATGCCGCCCTGTTCGCGCGGCTGTACGGTCCGGGTGAACGCTTCGTGCTGACGGTGCGCCGCTGGCAGGCCCGCGCCAGACTCGAACTGGGCGAACCCGTCGCGGCGCTGGCAACGCTGAACGAGCTTCGCGCGATCTGGCTGGCCAAGAAGGACGGACTGGCGCTCGACTACGCCTGGATCGAAATCGAACGCGCCCGCGCGCTGGTGCGCCTGCAACGACCGGCCGAAGCCGAAAGCGCGCTCAAGGACGGCATGGCACGCATCGCCCCGGTGGAAAAGCCCACCGGCTACTGGACCCTGGTCCTGCGCGAACAACTGGCCGACACGCGCACCGCACAGCAGGACCGCCCTGACGCCGAGCGCCTGCTGCGCCGGAATCTGGACGAGGCGCGCAGCGTGTTCAGGAAGGGCGAATGGCTACTCGGCTGGTGCGCCTACCGGCTCGGCGACCACCTCGCCGCCGACGGCCGCAACACCGAGGCCCTGCCCTTGCTGCAGGAAGCGCTGCCGATTCTCAAAGCCAGCCTTGGCGCCGACGAGCGCCGCACCCAGCAGGCAAGCGAGCGTCTGGCAGCCGCGTCGTAGGACGCTGGCAGCACGCGGTTGCGCGCCGTTATCGCGGAGCAAACGGTGCTCTCTGGTGCCATGCCGTCCCCGGTGGAGGCGCGTCGCGTATACCCCCCACGCCGCCGCGGGGGGGAGGGGGGGTAAGGGGAGGGCCAACCCCCACCCCGGCC
>JBQTIX010000159.1:0-52335 GCA_052387695.1 Panacagrimonas sp.
CCGTGCAAACAAGCTAGTTGCGAACGACGCTAACTACGCCCTCGCCGCTTAATCCCGGCGAGCGGTTGCCCAGGTGGTGTTGATGCCCCTGAAGCAGCCGTCGACTCTCATCAACTAAGCTCGAAGCCCGCCCTTGGCCTAGAGTCGAAAACCCTTAGGGGATAAGCGGCCGCGATCCCTGCCCGTCGGGGAGCGTCCGACCAAAACCAAAGACCGGGCTAAGCATGTAGATCGAAGGGTGAAAGGTTGTCGGACGGGGGTTCGATTCCCCCCAGCTCCACCAAACAAGGGTCCAAGAGGGTCCGTTGAAGTCCACTAAACCCGCGTAAATGCGGGTTTTTTCTTGCCTGACGGTCCGTATGTGTCCACCGGGTTCCGTTGAAAGCTACCCGCCGATCCGGGTAATTTACCGGGTAACCCGGCAATCGCGCCGAGGTGTTACCCGCCGGAGCCATTCCGATGCCGCTGACTGACACGCTCATCAGGACCGCCAAGCCAAAAGACAAGCCCTACAAGCTGCCGCGAGAAGACGGGTTGTTCGTGCTGGTCAATCCGAATGGGTCGAAGTGGTGGCGTCTGTCCTACACCTTCACGGGCAAGGAGAAGCTGCTGTCCGTCGGCACTTACCCGGAAGTGAGCCTCAAGCTGGCACGCGAGCGGCGCGACGAAGCCCGCCGACTGCTGGCGCAGGGCATCGATCCGAGCGAGCACCGCAAGGCCGCGAAGGCAGCCGGCGATGAGACGAGCGAGAACACTTTCAAGGCCGTCGCCCTGGAATGGCTGCTGAAGTTCTCGCCGAACTGGTCAACCGGCCACGGTGAACGGATCAAGCGCCGGCTCGAAGTGGATGTGTTCCCGTGGATCGGTACCCGACCGGCCGGCGAGATCACCGCACCGCAGTTGCTGGCCGTGGCGCGCCGGATTGAATCACGGGGAGCCCTGGAAACGGCGCACCGCGTCCTTCAGAACTGCGGGCAAGTGTTTCGCTACGCGGTAGCGACGGGACGTGCCGAGCGCGACCCGTCCAGCGACCTGCGCGGCGCCCTGCCTGCGGTCAAGGAGAAGCACCATGCGTCGATTACGGAGCCGCAGGCCGTTGGGGAGTTGTTGCGTGCGATCTACGGCTACAAGGGCGCTTTCGCAACCGCCTGCACCCTCAGGCTCGCCCCGCTACTGTTCGTACGTCCCGGCGAACTACGGCACGCGGAGTGGGCCGAAATCGATCTGGACGCCGCGGAGTGGCGCATTCCTGGCAGCAAGATGAAGGCCGGCGCGCTGCACGTCGTGCCCCTGTCCGAACAAGCCGTGTCGATCCTGCGCGAGCTGCACCCGCTGACCGGGCGCGGCCGGTACGTCTTTCCCGGCGTGCGTTCCTCGCAGCAGCCCATGAGCGAGAACACCGTGCTTGCCGCGCTGCGCCGCATGGGGTTCGCCAAGGAACAAATGACCGGCCACGGGTTTCGCAGCCTTGCGAGCACCCGCCTGAACGAAATGGGCTGGCACCGCGACGCCATCGAACGCCAGCTTGCCCACGGCGAACGTGACGCAGTGCGAGCCGCCTACAACTACGCGGAGCACCTTCCGGAGCGCCGGAAGATGATGCAAGCCTGGGCAGACTACCTGGACGCACTCAGAGACAACCGAAAGGTGATCACCGGCAAGTTCGGAAAGGCCGCTTGACCGTGTCATGTAGTCCATTACAATGCATTAGCGTCCACTACAGTCCACGATGATCCGCTCATTCCGTCATCGGGGGCTGGAACGGTTCTTCACGCGAAGCGACTACCGGGGAATTCCGGCTCAGTTCGCGCCGCGTCTGGAACGCCTGCTGGACCGCCTGGACGCTTCCACGAAGGCAGAAGACATGAACCTACCCGGCTACAAGTTCCACGCGCTGAAGGGCGACCGGAAGGGCTCCTTTGCGGTGTCGGTTTCCGGTAATTGGCGCCTGACGTTCCGGTTTGAGGGCGAAGACGCGGCGGATGTGAATCTTGAGGACTATCACTGATGAAAAGTATGCGAGACCCCAATCGTCGCCCGACTCACCCCGGCGCCATCTTGCGTGAGGACGTACTGCCCGCTCTGGAAATGACGCAGACCGAGCTATCGGAGCGCCTGGGCGTGAGCCGCCTCACCATTTCCGAAGTGCTGCTGGAAAAGCGCGGCCTGTCCGCGGAAATGGCCGTCCGTCTCGGCAAGCTGCTGAACGTATCGGCGGAAAGCTGGCTGCGCATGCAGGAAGCGCTGGACCTTTGGGACGTGCGTCAAAAGCCCGAGAAGCTGGCCGGCATCAAGCCCATCGAGAAGGCGCGCATCGCGGCGTAACGATTCGCTTCTAACCGATCAAGCCGCACCTAGCCCGCATGAGCTTACGGCGACGATCACAAGGCAGTCCTGACGCTGCCGTGCAGCGAATCGACGAACTCGCTTTGAGACTGTCGCCACCCCCTTGCTTAAAATCGGGTGGCGAGTCCTTCGACGCTTGGCGCATACGCTTTCTCTAGTCCGACCCCGGCCGCGTGGCGGCCGTCAAGCTCGCAATACTTGAGCCGCAGGATGTCGTCGGACGTAAGTTCGATGTCTTGGTCTTCGCAGTGTTGAGCGCGTGTTACGCCGCCGCACACTTCAGGGACGATGAGGGTAAAGCCTACCGCGCTAGACTCGCGCAACTGCGTCAGGAAAGAAAGCACATCGCGAAGACCTTTATCGAGGCGGGCAAGCTGATTCGCCGCTACCCAGAACTCATGTGGGCATGGCCCCTCGATAGGCGATTTATTCGGACCGCAGATCACAAGAAAGTCGAAAAACTACCGAACGATGCGGCTGTGTTTGCCGAGTTGGTGAACCGGAAAAACCGTCAACGTCCGAACCTTATGGACGTATTCGCGGATACGCTCACAGCCTTCGGGCGCAACGTGCGTAAACCGATGCCGCAAGTAGACGGCGGACCGTTTATGCACGACTTCACTTTCGCGTGCCTGCACTTCGACAATCGGATGACCGCCAAGAAGACGCCGGATGTGGCGACAGCGTTGGCGTTCCATCTGGGCTACCTATTCCGCCGGTGGTGCGCGGGCATCGACCCCTTCACATTCTCGTACGGACCTTGGCCCCGATCCGGTAACACGCACCTTGCTTGCGTCGCGGCACTGGCTGTCGCGGCTTTAAGCACCCCGATGTCGGAAGCAACGGTCAGACGACGATTGGACAATCTCGTTACGAATCATCCCGGCGTCATCCTGAGACCGTGGCCGAACAACGAGACGCCCTGCGCGGTGCCGCTGCACCTTTGGAAAAACAGGATTCCTGGTCGCGTGGTGAATCAATGTCGTCGCGTGGCGAATCAATTGCCACCCGATTTGAGCAATAAATCAGCATCGGTGGTCGCGTCGTGAATCAGTCAGCGCCCTTTTTCTCGTTTTGGTGGTCGCGTGGTGAACCCCTTTATATATATCTACCAAGCGGGAGCGCAGCGGACGTGCTTCTCGTCTTGGCTTCAGAGCTTGTGATGGTGGTCGCGCCCACGGACTCGTCAAAGTCGGGTTCAACACCATGAGCGGCGCCCACTCACGACGAAAAGGCGCCGACGGTGAACGCGAAGTCGCGAGGCTGGTTCTCGAATTGCTCGGGGTTTCGATGCGCCGACGCCTGACGCAGTATCAAGCCGGTGGCTTCGACCTGGAACCTGCCGACGGCGATCCCTTGCTATCGAGACTGGCTATCGAGGTGAAGCGGGCGCACAGGGCAACACAGGCGACCGTCGCGCGGTGGTGGCGGCAAACCTGCGAACAGGCCGGTGACCGCGAGCCGGTCCTATGGTTTCGTGGCGACGGCGAGGATTGGCGCGTCGTGTGCCGACTGGATGTGTCCGGGCAGTGCATCGAACCGATTCTGACGGCTGCCGATTGGGCCGCTTTGACGAGGGCCGCGACATGACGACGAACCGTTTAGACCGCGCCGGAAACGGCACTTTCATGAAGGGCAATTCGGGCGGACCGGGCCGGCCAAGACGACAGGTCGAATCCGATTACGTGCGTGCCCTCACCGACGCCTGCCTTGCTGAGACTTGGCGGGACATCGTGAATCGCGCCGTTGAAGATGCGCGCGGCGGCGACGCAACCGCTCGCGCCTGGCTTGCGACCTACCTCATTGGCAAGCCCGCCGGTAACGCCCCGACCCTGACGAAAATCGAATTCTGGGCAGCGCGCGGGTTCGACCCGTTGGCATCGGCGGTGGCCGCCGACGAACATTTCTCCAAGCTCCTGGAAGGGCTCTAGCGAAATCGGATCGGGCGACTCGATACCAAGGTTTCCCCAGGGGCAGCGGGCGTCGAATAGGCACCAAAGCGCACTGGGTGCGCTTTGCTCGATATGTTGAGGGCTTGGAACGACACAAGACATCGGACACCAAGCGTCTCCGCCCTCCCGAAAGACAGACTGCGCGGGAAGGACCCGAGCAGAATCCAGCTTTCTCAGCCTGCTTCTCCGTCTGATTGATCCGCTCGCCGACATGCGCCTTCGCGGCCATGTTGGTGACTGTTTCGCCTACACGATTGAGGATCTGAGTTAGGTTCTGCACGTCCTGCCGGGGCAGTTGAAGCAACTCTGTTCAGTGGCCGCTTCATTCAGTGGCCGCTTCACCACAGCCAAAGCAGCATTTGCGGGTCGTGAAGTAGCGACCGTAGCGGGCTGGCCGGCTGGCCCTCGGTGTTTCGTGTTCGAGGGGGCGTGACCTCGGCGGGCCGCTCGACTACTCGTCGCCGAAAAGAACTTCGTAGCGAGTGTTGTTTAAGAATGGATCGTCCGCCGGAACCTCATATCCGGGCGGAGCGAGGTATCCATGGATGTGGCCGAACGTCGGTTCGGTTCCGAGGACTCCAGGAGAATATACGTCGGGCGAGTAGATGACTGCCGCACTGTCGTCGATGATCCCCACAACGCAGTAGCACGCCACGACCAGGGCCGAACGGAAGAAGGGTCGATTCGTCAGCGTGTGTGGCGGAGCATTGTTTTCGAAGAACTCGTGCAGCCGATCGAGTTGCGTTGACTCGTGCAATTCTTTTCGACGATTGAAGGCATCCGCTCGATGTCACCTTCATCACGGATGAGGATGAAGCCAAGCCTTGGCGGCGACGGTCCCGGACTCCGAAGGCATTGCCGGGTCCGCTGCCGACGGCCTTAACCGTGACCCTGGCGAACCAGCTTTACTTCGAGAAGGCGCAACTGCCGCAGCCGCTGGTCAACCGGCTGATCCGGCTGGCCGCGTTCCAGAACCCGGAGTTCTACCGGGCGCAGGCAATGCGCCTCACGATCTGGGACAAGCCGCGCGTGATCGGCTGCGCGGAGAACTACCCGAAGCATATTGCCCTACCCCACGGCTGCCTCGACGCCGTGCGGGAGTTACTGCGCGAAAACAGGGTCACGCTCCACCTGCGCGACGAGCGCTACGGCGGCGAGCCTTTGGCTGTGCGCTTTGCGGGAACGCTGCGTTAGGACCAGCAGGCAGCCGCCGATGCGATGCTGCGCCACGACACCGGCGTGCTGTGCGCGCCCACCGCCTTCGGCAAGACGGTGACGGCTGCGGCGATGATCGCGAGCCGTGACGTCAACACTTTGATCCTGGTCCATCGCGCCGAGCTGCTGAAGCAGTGGAAGGAGCGTCTGCAAACCTTCCTCCAGGTCGGCAAGGAGGTGGTCGGAACCATCGGCGCAGGCAAGGCACGGCCCACCGGCAAGATCGACATCGCCGTAATGCAATCGCTGTCCCGCCAGGGCGAGACCCGTGAGCGCGTCGAGCAATACGGCCAGGTGATCGTGGACGAGTGCCATCATCCGTCGGCCATTTCGTTTGAGGCGATCCTCAAGCGGGTCAAGGCGAAATACGTGCTGGGCCTTACCGCCACGCCGTTCCGCCGCGACGGCCAGCAGCCGATCATCTTCATGCAGTGCGGGCCGGTGCGGCACACGGCGTCCAAACCGGAGGGCGTGCCGGCAGTGCTGGAAGTGGTGCCGCGCCATCTGCATGGCCGCATCAATGTTCCCGCAGATGCCGGGATCCAGGATGTGTTCCGGCGACTGGCGGACGACGCGGCGCGCACGGCGGCGATTGCCAGCGAAATCGTCGCTGCAGTCCACGCAGGCCGAAAGGTCTTGGCACTGACCGAGCGCACCGAGCATCTGGATGCGATCCGCACGGCGCTCGGTGAACGTGTCGGCAACCTGTTCGCACTGCACGGGCGCATGCCCAAAAAGGCGCGCGCCGCCGTCCTCGCAAGGCTTGAAGCGCTGTCCGGTGATGCCCCGCGTGTGCTGCTCGCCACCGGGAAATTGATCGGCGAAGGCTCCGATCCGACACCGTCAAGATTACCCCGGAAATCCTCTCGCCGATCGCGGGGATCGACGAGTTCAAGGGCGCCTGGCGCCTTGGGCACGCTTGCGCCCGAACGGGTGTCGGCCCTGCGTCGTGTGGCGACCATTGAGAGCATCGGCTCTTCTACCCGCATTGAGGGCAGCAAGCTGACAGATCGCGAGGTGAAGCAACTGCTATCGCAGCTCCAGGTCAAGACCTTCGCTACTCGCGACGAGCAGGAAGTGGCGGGCTACGCCCAACTCATGGACCTGGTGTTCTCGTCCTGGCAGGACATCGCATTCACCGAGAACCATATCCGCCAACTGCATCGGGACTTGCTGGTCCATAGCCAGAAGGATGAATGGCACCGGGGCAGCTACAAGACAGCCCCGAACAGTGTCGCGGCCTTCGATGAGCAGGGCAAGGAAATCGGCATCGTGTTCCAGACCGCAACGCCGTTCGACACGCCGCGCCTGATGACGGAGCTGTTGGCCTGGTATCACGCAGAGCGCGAGACGGCGCGGCTGCATCCGTTGCTGGTGACTGCGATCTGGGTCGTCGTATTCCTGGAGATTCACCCCTTCCAGGACGGCAACGGCCGCCTCAGCCGGGTGCTCACAACCCTGCTGCTCCTGCAGGCCGGCTATGTATACGTGCCCTATAGCTCACTGGAAAGCGTGATCGAGCAGAACAAGGACACCTACTATCTGGCGCTGCGGCAGACGCAGACCACGATCCGCACGGAATCTCCCGACTGGCAGCCGTGGCTGCTGTTCTTCCTGCGGTCGCTGAACGAGCAGATGCGGCGTCTGGAGAAGAAGGTCGAGCGCGAAAAGATCGTGCTAGCGGCCCTGCCTGCACATGCGTTGCAGATTCTCGAATTTGCGCGCGAACACGGCCGTGTGACGATGGGAGAAGCCATCAAGCTGACGGGCGCCAGCCGCAACACGCTCAAGCAGCATTTCCGCATGATGGTCGAACGCGGACATCTGCAGTTACGCGGCGGTGGACGCAGCACATGGTACGAGCTGCGCTGATCAGGCCTGTAAATCAGAGCATTCCGATGGACGCGCCGACGCTTTTGATTCAGGTCACCTGGGCTGTATGCCCGTGGTTTCTGATGGTGCGTCGATTGATCAGGGATGATTTCGGTGGATGGACTTCGGTGAAGCGGCAGGCCATAAAACCGGCTTCATCGTAAGCTCTGGTCCCGCGTACCTTCGTCCGCGACCCACGTGATGACGACTCCCAGGGGGAGTCTCCAATGTCCAGTGCGCCACGTCCTCGTCTTACGCGCGAGGAGCTTCGTGATTTCATGGTTCTCAAACCGGGTTTGAGTCTCGCCAAATTTCTCGCGTTCGTCGCCTTGATGGTCGTGCTGACCTGGGCGGCCTGGCGGAGCCCGTCTCCCTGGATCGACTGGCCTGCCTACGCCGCGCTCGGCTATCTCTGGATGAGCGTCGTCACTTTCATGCACGACGCCACCCACGACGCCCTGTTTCCAAAAAAATGGCAGAACTGGGCGTTCGGCATCGTCAGCATGATTCCGTTGATGGTGTCGTTCGTCAGCTTCAAGGACGATCACCTGGAGCATCACCGGCACAATCGTTCGCCCCGGGATCCTGACGCCTTCACCATGGGCCGGCGCGGGGTGGCGGACTTTATCGTTTTTTATCTCTACTTCGTCATTGGGGCGCTGCTCACCGCGATCCATTTCAACCTGATCTACCCAATCAAGAATTTTGGACCCCGCCAGTGGGCGATTCACCTGTTCGAGACCGGCCTCAAAGCAGGTGCGTACACTGCGCTGATCCTCTGGGCACGTTCGCACGGCGTCCTCGTGGAGGTCCTGGAGGTCTGGCTGATCCCGGTGCTGTTCTTTTCGCTCTTCAATTCGCTGCGCTTCATCGCGGAGCATTACCAGACGCCGTGGAATCAGGGCAATCTGATCGGCACCCGAACGATCATCTCCAACCGCGTCCACAGCTTCTTCTGGAACAATATCAACTGGCACATCGGCCACCACGTCTATCCGCGGGTGCCGTGGCACAACCTGGTCAAGCTGCACCAGCGCCTGGAACCTGAAATCCACGCGCTCGGCGCGGTGGTCGATTCGAGTTATTACGGCGTGTGCTGGAACGCTCTTCGGCGCGGTCCGGAGTCGGAGTCGCGTCTGGCGCTGCTGCACCCGCCAACCCGGGCCGCCTGAGACCACAACCGCGACGGGACGGGTGCGAAACGGCAGACAGAGATGCGAGGGAGCAAGTGCTATGCAGAAGCTGTCCGACCGGGTCACCCCAACCGCAGCAGGCGGTCACACATGACCGCGTCGAAGTCGATCGAGGCACTTCGCCACGACATCAACCCACTGGCGTCCCAGGCTGCGGCCGGCGTCAAGGCAGCGTCATGAGCCGTGACCGCCGCTTCGGCGGACATCTCGCGGTCGTCACCGGCGCGGGCCAGGGCATCGGCCGCGCTGTCGCGCTCAAGATCGCCCGACAAGGGGGCGACGTCGTGCTGGCGGATCGAGCCGAAGGACCGGCGCTCGCGGTGCGCGAGGAATGCCTCGCGCTGGGTGCCAAGGCTCATGTCGTGCTCGCCGACCTGGAAACCTGCACGGGTGCCAGGGACCTGATACGCGAGGCCGAACGCATCGGCGACGGACGCATCGACATTTTGGTCAACAACGTCGGCGGCACCATCTGGTTCCAGCCGTTCTGGGAATACCAGCCCGAGCAGATCGAGGCCGAAATCCGCCGCTCGCTGTGGCCCACGCTCTGGTGTTGTCACGCGGTCCTGCCGGGCATGATCCGGCGCCGCGCCGGTGTCATTGTCAACGTCGGTTCGGTCGCCACGCGCGGCATCTACCGCGTGCCGTATGCCGCGTCCAAGGGCGGCGTCGAGGCGATCACCACGACGCTCGCGCTGGAAACCGCGCAATTCGGGCTGCGGGTCAACTGTGTCGCACCCGGAGGCGTCGATGTGGGCGTGCGGCCGACGCCGCGCAAGCAGGATGCACCCACCGAGCAGGAGAAACAGTGGACGCAAGAGGTGGTCGATCAGACCCTTCGCGAGACGCCGATGAAGCGCTATGGCACCCCGGACGAACTGGCGGATGCGATCTGTTTCCTGGCCTCGGACGAGTCCTCGTACATGACCGGCCAGACACTGTTCGTCGCAGGCGGGGCGATCGGCTGACGTAGGCGGGTACGTCAGTTTGAATTCATAACCAACGTCATCCTGCAAAAGCGGGAGACTGCATCATTCAGGTCGTTCGGCCCCAGCTCCACGCCGCCACCACAGCCAACACCGTTCCGATCGACTCGCTGACCGCCACCAATGCCGCCGAAAACACGAAGGTGGGCCGCCAGGCGTGTTCGGGCACAAACAGGACGTTGTCCGGAGATTCGAACACGAAGTGGTTGACCAGTCCGAACAGCAGGGAGGCCAACAGCGAGACCGTGATCAACAGCGCTGCTCCTTTCCGCCACCGACTCCACAAAAAGGTGGCCGCGACGACGGGCAGCAGGATGATCACCAGGCCGACAAAGGCCTGCTGGGCCGCGGTCAGCGGCACCGGAACATGAAGATGCGCGGCGCCATGCCAGAGGCCGATTGCGCAATGCACGGCGATGGTCGCCGCCAGCCATCCGGCTAGGCCATTACCTTCCCTTGTGGTCGTGTTCACGTTCCCCTCTCCTTGTCGTGCGCGCGTCTTTGCGCTGGTGAAACCAGATTTCCGATTCCTTCACAAACTCGCGGGGCGCCTTGCGTTCGAGTTCCTCGCACAGGTCCGCCAGGGTCTTCGTCGCGAGATAGTTCTTGAGTTCCCGCTCGGCTTTCTTCATGAACGAGTGGATCTGGCACATTCCGTTCGTACTCCAGTCCGGCGGCTTCTCGCCGAAGAGGATGCAGTTACGGCGAATCTCGGCGCAGGCGAACAGGGTTCGACCCGGATCCACCGCTTCCAGAATGTCGAGCACCCGGATCTTTCCGGCCGGAACCGCCAACGCAAATCCTCCGGAAACCCCCTCGCTTCCGCCGACGATTCTGGCCTTCTCGAGCCGGGTAAAGATCTTTGCAAGATACCGTTCGGGGATCCCCTGATACCTCGCCAGTTCTCCGACGCTGACGGGCTCGGACCGGGCCGCGAGGTTCAGCAACGAATGGAGGGCGTACTCCGCCGCAGCTCCGTACAGGGAGGACTTCACGGAGAGTTCCCGATTATCAATATGGCGCGAAAATACCGTTGCAAACCGTTCGCAGGATGGTCGGACCTTGCCCTCGCCAACCGCATTTTCGGGTCACCTTAAAAAGGATCATCAAGGGGTTATCAATGCGGCCCACGAACACCCTCTCCATCCTGATGGGCGATTTCCATGGACCGTATCAATGATACTACGACTTCATGAGTCGCAGATTAAAGAGCACCGTTTCCGCCGTCAAGGCTGGACGACTGCCGGAGAACGGCAACGCTGGATTCGCACCGACCTCTACGACAGCGGTCGCTGATGACGGCGCCCGGCGCGGGGCCGAATCACTGCCAGCGGAAGGCAGGCGACCCCGGCGCGCCGCGCGCGCCGCCAACGTCGCGTTATTGAGGCGGCCCGAAAATACCCTTGCAAACAACCCGTGAGATCCCGACGGAATATCCTTGCCAATCGAATTTTCGGGCCACCTTCATATCGGTCGGGTGCAGGTCGGCTCAAGCCCGCGTGCTGCTCGCGGGCGGAGCCGACATCCGTCGCTTGTAGAGAGAGTGCGCGTGTCGGTAGTGCATCAGTTTGAATTCCAGAACTCCGTTCGGCCCGAGTAGCGCCGGCCCGTTCGTCCCGAGTAGCCGCGCAGCGGGCGTATCAAGGGAAGCGTCGCGTATCGGGCACGCCCGGCACCTCGATACGCAGCATTGCTGCGCAATCAGCGCCGCTATCGCGGCGCTACCACTCGGTGCGAACGGATTTCATACAGATGCACTACCCGCGTGTCAGATCCGCCTTCGGCTCGATCCGACCTGCCGCCGATCTACGAGGCGGATCCGTGCTCAGACACTGTAGATGTCCAGAACCGTCGGGATCAGGTCGTTCAGCACCAGAATCTTCTTCTTGCGGATCCGCCAACTGTCCCCGTGAGCCGCCAGCAGATACTCGTAATGACCGAAGAAGTGCGTTGCCGCGGACTTGCGGAACAGGTGCACCACCCACTTCGCTTTCACGCCCACGGTGCCGTCGGCATTGGGCTGCACCCGGATGTTGCTTACCATGTGGCAGGTCCGCGGCAGCGGCACCGAAGCGGCGGAACGGTTGGTGCGCAAGCGGAATACACGATCCTCCAGCCCGGCGCGGCCGTTGTAGTAAATCAGTGACATCTCGCCCTGCGGGTCCGTGGTGTACTCGTGCTCCGAGTCCCAGGCGGGAATCCAGTACTCAGCGGTTTCCTCGAACAGCGCCAGCCACGCGTCCCAGTTGCGTTCGTCCACATACTCCGCCTCGCGCGCGAGGAACTCGGTGACCGCACTGCGCAGGGCGACGGGATCGGTCATCGCGGAGCCCTCCATCACGCGGTTCCGTCGCCGAGCACGGGCGCCATCAGCTCGGCCCAGCGCCGATGCTGCGCGACGAAAATCCCCTCGTCCTCGATCTTGGCGCCGGAACTGCGGGGATTGATGCCCAGCCCGCGCGCGCGTTCATCGGCACCCTCGGTCTCGTGGGCGGAACCACGGCTCATCTCGCTCCAGCGGATCACGCTATGGTTTTCACAACCGTGGTGCGACTCGCCGAACTCGGTCAGATCATCCGGCGTCGCCATGCCGCTGGCGTTGAAGAAATCCTCGTACTGGCGGATGCGATGCGCGCGCGCGGCGCGCTCCTCGCCGATGGGCGCGAAGCAATAGATGGTGACTTCGGTCTTGTCGACCGACAGCGGCCGGAACACGCGGATCTGGCTGCTCATCTGGTCCATCAGAAACACGTTCGGATAAAGCAGCAGATTGCGCAGGCGGCCGACTGCCCAATCCGCCCGACCCTGGCCCATGATCTGCGCGAGTTCCTCGCGGCGCGGCCACAACGGCCGCGCCTCGGGATTGCTCCAGTCGGACCAGATCATGGTGTGGCCGTGACCCAGGTCGTAGTAGCCGCCCGCAGCGGTGGCGATGCCGCCTGCATTCATCGCCTGGGTCTTTTCGCCGGCGGTCTTGGAGCGCGCGCGCTGCTTCATGGTTGAGACGTAGTTGGCGTGCACGGAGGCGACGTGGTAGCCATCGACGCCGTTCTCGGCTTGCAGCTTCCAGTTGCCGTCGTAGGTGTAGCTGGACCGGCCTTTGAGCACCTCCACGCCCTGCGGCGACTGGTCGACGATGATGTCGATGAAGGCCTTGGCTTCTGCGAGGTGATCCACCAACGAGCCGGCGGCTTCGTTCAAGGTGCCGAACAGAAAGCCGCGATAACTCTCCAGGCGCACCTTGCGCAGGCCCAGCTTGCTCTTGTCGAACCCTTCCGGGTAGCCGCCTCCGTCCTCGGCCATCGGCGCGGCCAGATTGCCGTCGAGATCGAAGGACCAGCCGTGGAAGGGGCAGATAAAGTCGCGTGTGCTGCCCTTGGAAGTGCGACACAGCGTGGCGCCGCGATGCGTGCAGATGTTGACCAGGGCCTTGAGCTGGCCCTGCTGGTTCCGGTTGACGATCACCGGCACCTTGCCGATCCAGGTGGTGATGAAATCACGCGGATTCCTGATCTGGCTCTCGTGCGCCAGATAGACCCAGACCTTCTCCCAGATGTGGGTGAATTCCTGCTCGTAAAGCCTGGGGCAGGAGAAGATGCGGCGATCCACATAACGGGTGCCGCCGGCACCTTCCACCAGAAAGTCCGCGCTTGCCACCGGTGTCATATCGTTCATGCTTGATCTCCTCCACTCTGACGCCGCGAGCTTACATCGACCGATGCTAGCCGCCAGCCGGAACGTCGACCCATTGCGGCCAGCCGGCGCGGGCGTTGGCGGCCATCGCGATCCGGCGTTCGGCCGGGGTGGCGAAACGCTCGTCCCAGTCCTTCAGACGCGGCTTGGCGATCAGCGCGAACCACAGCGGCGGAATCAGGCCCACCGCGAAGCACAGGAACAGCGAGGGCATCTGCGGCGCGGTCGGCTCCGGCGGCAGATCGTAGAAGCGCTTGTATCCATCCAGGTGGTGGTGGATGTGATTGGTGATCTCGCAGCCGAGCGGACGCACGATCGGACCCAGGTGATTCCAGGCGTGATGCTTGAGCACGGGGCCACCGTCCGCGCGCACCAGGCCGTAATGCTGGAAGTAGTTGAAGGCCTCGACCAGGGCCTTGGCCATGAACATCGCGGCGAGCACCACCACCGTCGCCATGACCCCGGCGAGAACACCGCTGAACACCGGCACCGCGAGCAGCATCACCACCTGCTGGTAGGTCTTGTTGCTCCAATGCCAAGGACTCAGACCCTTGCGCCGCAGCACCGCGGCCTCGTTCTCGATGGCGTCCATGTACGAGCCGCGGGTAGCCTGCCAGACGAAGGTGTAGAGCGTCTGGCCGCGGCGCGGCGTATCGCAGTCCCTGGGCGTGTCGAGATGGATGTGATGCGTCAGGACGTGGCCGATGTCGCGGTTCGGGTCGCCGTAGAACGTGCTGGCGAGCTGCGCCAGGCGGCGCGGGAACCAGTGCCGCCGATGCATCAGCTCATGCGCGACCGGCAGGTTCGGCACCGCGCTGAGCCAGCCCATCGACAGGAGGCTGCCGGCGATCTGCCAGCCCGCTCCGGGCCCAGTCAGCGGATTGGAGCCGTTCTCCACCGAAGCGACGAAACTCACGTAGAGCGCCACGATCAACCCGACGTGCAGATACAGCGGCAGGTCGGTCAGAAAGGGCGAAGCGATTCGGCGCGGAGCCGTATCGGCCGACAACAGAATATCGAAGCTCAGCAGGACCGGGAAGGTCGCCAGCCCCAGCCATACGTATTCGCCACCGAGCAGAAATCCGATCACGCCGGTCAGCGTCGTCAACGGGACCAGGTAATACCGCAGGGTATCCAACATTTCACACCTCCAATGTGCGAGCACCGCACTTAAAGCCACTCGTGCGCTACAGATGGTCAGACCGGACTCGCGGCCCGGAAGACGGCTGGCAGCCAAACCGCTCGGCCCCAGCTTCGCAATGCTAGTGCGTCCACCGGCCAGATCAATCTCAAAACGAAATCCGCCCTATTCGATTGCGAATCGGGATGGACGAGCGTTCGACGGGCCCGGGCGCCAGACCACGCGACCGTTCCCGGTAAGCTTGCAGGACGACGTTATTGATCCGGCTGCGATCGGGTTGAACTCGATGATGCAAACGCAAGTCGGCGTGGCCGGATCAATAACCCGACATGGCTCTGTGTTATTGAGGCGGCCAGCGCCAACCTCGTCGATCGATGAGACCTCTGCCCGCGCGTGCATTTTCAAGTGCATAGTGGCCGCCTCAATAACGACCCGCGACCGTGGACCTTTCGATCACCGACTCCCTGCACCTGCCGCTGGCCGAGATCGAGCTGACGGCGATGCGCGCCCAGGGCGCCGGCGGACAGAAGGTCAACAAGACCTCGTCCGCCATTCATCTGCGCTTCGACCTGCGAGCATCCTCGCTGCCGGAGGACTGCAAGCAGCGGTTGCTGGCCAGGCGCGACCATCGCATCAGCGAGGACGGAGTGGTGGTGATCAAGGCGCAACAGTTTCGCAGCCAGGACCGCAATCGCGACGCCGCGCTGGAGCGGCTGCGGCTGCTGATTGCCGGCGCGGTGGAAGCACCCGTCCCGCGCAGGCCGACGCGCCCGCCGCGCAACTCGAAGCTGCGCCGGGTGGACGACAAGGTGCAACGCGGGCAGGTCAAGCGCCTGCGCCAGAAGAAAGAGGATTGAGCCCCTCTGGACAAGAGCGCGATGTTTCATTGAGATGACTTCATCGAAGCAGGAGCGGGACATCGTGGAGACCTATGCCCTGGGCGCCGACCGCCACATCGTCAAGCCTGTGGGTTTAGACCCGTTCACCGAGGCGGTGCGCCCGCTCGATTCCTATTGGCTGCTGCTCAACCGGCCACCGGTGCCGGCACATTGACCCTCGCCCACGGCGCCCCGATGTCCACGTTGCTGCGAGTGCTCATCCTCGAAGACCGGCAGTCCGACGCCAGCCTGATGGTCGAAGCCTTGCGCCAGTTCGGCTACACCCTGGATTGGCGGCGAGTGGAGACCGAGCGGGATTTTCTGACCGGCCTGGTCCCGCCGCCGGACGTCATCCTCGCGGATTATCACCAACCCCAATTCGACGCCCCGAGGGCGCTGAAACTGCTCCAGGAGAGCGGTCTGGACATCCCCTTCCTGGTGGTGACCGGCGCGCTCGGCGACGAGGCGGCGGTGGCCTGCATGCGGCAGGGGGCATCCGACTTCCTGCTCAAGGACCGGCTGGCCCGCCTGGGCGCGGCGGTGCAGCAGGCCCTTGGGCGCAAGCGTGCGCGCGATGACCAGCGACGCGCCGCGGAACACATCCTTCAGCTCAATTCGGACCTGGAACAGCGCGTGAAACAGCGCACCGCCGAGCTGGAAGCAACCAATGCCGAACTGCGCCGCGAAGCACAGGAGCGGCAGCGCGCCGAACTCGAAGTGCGCCGCCTGTCGCTGACCGACGAGTTGACCGGCCTGTACAACCGTCGCGGGTTTTTCCTGCGGGCCGAACAGCAGCTGACGATCGCGCAACGTGCCCGCCTGCCCTGCTCGGTGCTCTACATCGACCTGGATGGCCTCAAGCAGATCAACGACCGCAGTGGCCATCAGGCCGGCGATGTGCTGCTGGTCGAGATGGCGCGGCTGTTGAAGCAGACCCTGCGCGAGGTGGACGTGGTCGCGAGGTTGGGCGGTGACGAATTCGCCGTTTTCCTGATGCCCTGCACCAGCGCCGAAAACGTCCGCGCGCGCCTGCTCATGGCCATGAGCGCCTTCAGCCAGCAAGCGGAGCACCCGCACCCGCTTTGCGCCAGCGTCGGCTTCGAATCCGCCGAGGCCAGCGCGAACGTTTCGCTGGAGGTCCTGCTCAAGCGCGCGGATGAATCCATGTACGCGCAGAAGCGGGCGCGGCAAGCGCAGATGTCGCGCCCTTGATCGCAGACCCGGCCACCGCCCTGCCGTTGCCCACCGGGTCCGCCCTCGCGCTGCGTGACTTCGTGCTCGGTCATCGTCGCCTGTTCGTCCTCACCGGCGCGGGTTGCAGCACCGATTCCGGCATCCCCGACTACCGTGATCGCGAGGGGCAGTGGAAACGCAAAGCCCCGGTCACGCACCAGGCGTTCATGAGCGACGCCGCGGTGCGGGGCCGCTACTGGGCACGCAGCCTGGTCGGCTGGCCGGTGGTGCACGCAGCCCGGCCCAATGCCGCGCACCGGGTACTGGCTCAGTTGGAACAGGGCGGCCGCCTCGGATTGCTGGTGACGCAGAACGTCGATGGTCTGCACCGGCTCGCCGGCCACCGCGAGGTGCTGGATCTGCATGGACGGATCGACCGGGTCGTGTGCCAGGTTTGTGGCGCATTCACCCACCGGCAGGACTTGCAGCGGCAGCTCGTCGCGCTGAATCCGGACTGGGCTGCTCTCGCGGCCGACCAGGCGCCTGACGGCGATGCCGATCTCGATGCGCTGGACTTCTCCGGCTTCGTCGTGCCCGACTGCGAGCACTGCGGCGGGCTGCTCAAGCCCGACGTGGTGTTCTTCGGCGCCAACGTGCCCGCGGCCGCGGTCGGGCGCGCGATGCGCGCCCTCGACGAGGCCGATGCGATGCTGGTGGTCGGCTCCTCGCTGATGGTCTATTCCGGCTATCGATTTGCGGTGCGAGCGGCACAGCGCGGGCTGCCGATCGCAGCGCTCAATCTCGGCCGCACGCGCGCCGACGAACTGCTGAGCCTCAAGCTCGACGTACCATGTGGACCGGTGCTGCAAGCCGCGTTCGGCTGCTTTCGGGACTTCAACGGACGGCCTGCTCCACCGCTTTGATCAGCAGCGGCCAGCTCACGCTGTCTGGCGCCACCGGATCAAAATGCCCGGCGCGCTCGTCCAGCATCAGTTCTACCTTGTCGCCCGCCGCCACGGCAGCGGCAACATAGTTCTTCGCCGACTGCGCGGGCACGATGGGGTCGCCCGCGCCCTGCACCAGCCATTGCGGCACGCCGAGCGGGAGCAGCGCGCGTGGCGAGGCTTGCGCGTAACGCATCGCATGCAGCGACGGCGGTCCGCCGATGAGTTCATCCACGGCGCTGTGGCAGCTTCCCTCCGGCCCGATCCTGTAGGCGGCCAGGTCGGTGATGGCCGCCAGACCGACCACCCCGCGAATCGCCAGTGGGTCCTTGCGGTACAGGGCGCTATCAGTCGGCAGACGGTGCCGCGTCGCCAGCCAAAGCGCCAGATGGCCGCCGGCGGAGTGCCCCATCGTCACGACTTTCGACAGGTCGAGCCGGTGCTCGATGGCCAGCCCGCGCAGGTGATCGGTGGCGTCCCCCACATCGAGAAAAGTGCCGGGCCAGCCGCCGCCCGGATCGCCGATGCGACGGAACTCGACGGTCCAGGTCGCAACCTGCAAATCCCTGGTGAGCCGCGCAGCGATGCGCGTGATGTATTCGTAGTCGAAGGCATTGAGCCAGCATCCGCCATGCAGGATCACGACGACCGGAAACGGTCCCTGGCCTTGTTCCTCCGGCAGCCGGAGTTCGCCGAACTGCTGCCCGGCCTCGCCGTACTCGATGCGCCTGCCGCTCGCGGGCAGGGGCAGTGCCTGCAGCGTGTTCCAGGACACGGGCGGGTCCAGCTTCGGAGCAGGACCGATCCCCCGGCAGGCGCTCGTCGCAAGCAGAAGGACGCAGGCCACGCCGGCACTTCGTGTGAGCACGTTCATCTCGACCTCATTTCAGGTGACCTCCTTGCGCTGCTGGAACTCGGCACGCGACCAGTCGCCACCCAGGAGGATCTCGCGCAGGCTCAGAATGGCCCGGTCGATGTCGGCAAAGCGTGTGTACAGCGGCGCGCATCCGAAGCGCAGGATATCGGGCTCGCGAAAATCTCCGATCACCCCGCGCGCGATCAGCGCCTGTATCAGCGGCCAGGCCCTTGCATGCGACAGACACACCTGGCTGCCACGCTTGTGCGCCTCGCGCGGCGTGACGCAGTCAACACCCAGCCCGGAAAGCTCGCGATCGGCGAGCGCGATGAATCGCTCCGTGAGCCGCACCGACTTGGCCCTTACCGCGGCAAGGTCCAGGTCTCGCCAAAGCTCCAGCGCCGGCTCGATGGCCGCCATCGAGAGAATCGGCGGCGTGCCGCACAGCAGGCGGTCGATGCCCTTCGCGGGCGCGTAGTCCGGCTCGAAAGCGAACGGTCGCGCGTGTCCGAACCAGCCGCGCAGCGGCGTTGCGATGCGCGACTGATGCACAGGGGCAACATAGAGGAAGGCCGGTGCGCCCGGTCCACCGTTGAGATACTTGTAAGTGCAGCCGGCCGCGAAATCGACCGCGTGACGGAAAAGGTCCAATGGCACCACGCCCGCCGAGTGCGACACGTCCCACAGCACGAGCGCACCCGCCGCATGGGCCGCCTGCGTGAGTTGCGCGAGGTCCTGCATCGCTCCACTGCGGTAATCGACGTGCGAGAGCATCAGCACGGCCACCGATCTGTCCAGCGCCGCGAGCAACTCGTCCGCCGCCACGCGCTTCAGGCGGCGGCGACCGCCGGTCTGGTCGATCAGACCCTGCGCGATGTAGCTGTCGGTTGGGAAGCTGCCGTGCTCCGTCAGAATCACGGGCCGATCCGGTGCAAGCTGCAAGGCGCAGGCGAGCAGCTTGTAGAGGTTGATCGAGGTCGAATCGCAAACACGAACCGAATCGGGCGCTGCACCGAGAATCGGCACGAGACGCTCCCCGAGTCGTCGCGACAGCTCGAACCAGCCGGCCGCGTTCCAGCTTCGCACCAGTCCCTCGCCCCACTGTTGTTTGACCACCTGCGCCAGATGCGCGGGCGTGGCTGCCGGCATCGCACCGAGCGAGTTGCCGTCGAGATAAATCAGCCCCTCCGGCAGGTCGAAGCGATTCCGCATCGGCGCCAGCGGGTCACTGGCGTCGAGGACCCGGGCTTCAGCGGGATCGAAGGGCGTTTTGGCCTGAGGTTGCATGAAAAGGACGCACTTTGGTTGTGACCCTATTTTTCTGCTTCAGGGCGCGGGGAGCCAAAGGCGCATCCCACCCTACAACCCGGTCTTCCGGAATTCGCCGATCGCGGCTTTCATCCGCAACAGCGAAAAAATATTCCCCATCAAGGTCAGACCGGGCTGAGCCCACTCGGCCTTCTTCTCCTTCGGGAAGTGTGTGACACGCTCCAGGTAGGCCGCGATCTCGGCCTTCGCCAGGTCCTTGGCGCGATCCACGTAGATGGAGGCCAGCCCAGCGTCGAAACCCAGTTCCTCGGTGAAACCGGCGGCGCGCATGTCACCCCAGGTGCCGACGATCTGCGCGTCCACGCGGCTCAGGAAGCGCTGCCCCTTGCGCGTCACCAGTTCGATGGCGCCAACCTTGTGCAGGGTCTTGGCGTCGTTATCCGCTTTGGGGTTTCGCTCTGCCAGCGAGGTCAGAGCCACCAGGGTCTGGTCGGCGCCCAGGCGCGCGGCGACCAGTTCGTCCAGATGCTGGAAGGTCTTGGCGTCGCCGGGCATGGTCGCGCCATGGCCGTTGAGCGCCGTCTTGATCTCCGCAATCGACAGGCGCTGCTCCGACTGGAGCCGGCGCACCGCGAGGATGCTGCGCACGTGCTCGTCGCCATAGTCCGCCACATTGGGCTTGGGCCGTGCTGGCTCCGGCAAGAGCCCGTTGCGGAAATAGAAATGGATCATCTCCCTGCGTACGCCGGTGCGCTGTTCCAGCTCTTGCATCTTCATGGCTTCAAGTGGCCTCCCGCCGTGCTTCAACCGAGAAGCATTGTAGCACTTGACACGTATTTAAATTATACGTAATATATTTACATGCTATTTATTTACACATAAATAACAGACACGTTTCAGAGATTGCCGCCCTGCCCGCATTCCGGCGCAGGTGCCGGACATTCACACCGTGGAGGAGCAGGACAGATGCAGAGAATCGGACGCATGTCGCACCGCCTTCCCCCGAACTCGAGATCGCTGGGGAGTGCGAGCAGAAGCCGTCGCAGCGGACCGCGATCCGCAGCAGATCGCGCACTCGAACGGCGCCTCACGGCCGAGTTCTGGCGCTACACGCTGGACGTTCCCGAGGACGCGTTCCCCAGCTTTCTGGAATCGCTGTACTTTGAACCGCTGACCGGCGACGACGCACCCTGAATCGCTTGCCCCTTTGCGACACGCAGGTCTCCGGCTTACATCGCAACGGAAGCCTGAATCCGAGCCTCAAACCGCGATGACAACGAGGAGATATCACATGGATTACCTGAAATACTGGACCCCGGTCCTGGTCTTGAGCGCCGCTTTCGCCGGCTTCTTCCTGGGCGGCGACTGGGTGTGGATCGGCATCGCCAGCTTCCCCATCCTTGCGGTGCTGGACACGATCACTCCGCGCGACTACAGCGTGCGCAGGATGAACAACCGCACCCTCGCCAACATCCCGATCTGGATCTGCGCGATCGGCCCGGTGATGCTGTATTTCGCCTTCGCCTGGAGACTGAACGAGACGCCGCTCACCGTCTGGCAGACCATCGGCGGCATCCTCAGCGTGTCCTGGATGGGCGTGATTCCGCTCATTCCCGCGGCGCATGAGCTGTATCACATGCGTGGCGCCATCGCGCGCACCGTGGGCCGCTATTCGCACCTGTGCATTCTCGATTGCACGCGTGACATCGGGCATGTCGTCGGGCACCACATCGATGTCGCGACGCCGGACGACGGCGACACCGCGCCGCGCGGCAAGAGTCTCTACACGTTCACCATGGGCGCGGTGTTCGAGAGCACGAAGTACGCGATGAAGATGGAAGGCAACGCGCTCAAGAAGAAGGGCCTGTCACCCTGGAACATCCGGCACCGCGTGTATCGCGCGCTGCTCGCGCTGGCCCTGTTCCACGTCGCGCTATATCTCGTCGGCGGATGGCAGGCGGTGGGCTTCGGCCTGTGCGCGCAGTTGGTCTCACGGGTCTGGGTGGAATCCTTCAACTACTTCCAGCACTACGGCGTGATCCGTCTGCCCGGCGCGCCGATTGGACGCCGTCATCTGTGGAATCACCTCGGCTGGTTCTCGCGCACGATGGCTTTCGAGATCACCAATCACGCGGACCATCACCTCAACTCCTACCAGGTCTATTACAAGCTGGTGCCGCACAAGGAAGCGATCCAGATGCCGAGCGTGTTCGTGTGCTTCCTCTCGGCGATCATTCCGCCGCTATGGCACGACGCCATCATCAAGCCGGCGCTGAAGCGCTGGGATGCCGAGTTCGCCACCGTCGAGGAGCGCGCCATTGCCCGCGAGCAGAATCGCAAGGCCGGCTGGCCGGATTGGCAGAACGAGCCGGGCCTGACGTTCGGCCAGGCAGCAACCGTCGGCGTCTGATCCAACTCACAGCAAGCGACGCCGCCGATTCCGGAAGGGATCGGCGGCGTTTTCGTTTGCGCGTCGAAAACGTCGCGTGTTCGGAGTGCGTGCTACCGTCATCGCAACCCCGAAACGCCCGATCAGCAAACCGGAAGTCGTGCGTCCGTATCCGGCATTGATCCGCGCGACTCGCGCCAGACCAGGGAGACGACGATGCAGACGAATCGAGAGCAGCACGAGTTGCTGATGCAGCGCTTCGCAGAGGCTATGAATGCGCGCCAGTGGGACGCGCTCGATGACATCCTCACGCCGGATGTCGTGCGTCACTGCCAAGCCACGCCGCAACTCGACATTCGCAGCCGCGAGCAGTTCAAGGACTTCATGCGGCAGGACAGCCTGACCTTCCCCGATTCGCAGCAGACATTCACGCGCATCGTCGCCGAGAACGACTGGGTTGCTGCCTGGGCGCTCTACGAGGGCACCCAGCGCGGCGCGATGGGGCCGTTCCCCGCCTCGGGCCGCAAGCTGAGTTTCGAGTTCGCGATGATGATGCGCATCGTCAACGGCCGCATCGCCGAGTGGTGGGTGACCTGGGATAACCTCACGATCCTGACGCAGCTCGGGCACTGGCCGCCGGCTGCGGCGTCCGGCTAAACCCAGCACATCGCGCGGCGCGCGAGGTGTCCAAGCGGCCGGCTCGTACTACACCCGCACCGCGCGCCCGAGCGCCTCGTTCCCCGCAGCGACGCGCGCATCCTGCGGCGCGCGATCAAGCTCCTTGAGCATGAACCACGTCGTGCCCAGCAGGTAGGTGCCCCAGACCGCCATCGGCAGATAGAAGCCGAGAAAGCCGTGATACGCGAACGGCCCGCTCTTGAAGAATGCCGGACCGGCGGCGGTGAGCAGCGAGGCCGCGCCAGCAAACGTGAGCCAGGTGAACCAGCGCGGGATCATCGGCTGCTCGCGCTTGTCCATCAGTTCGACCACGGCGGTGGCGACCATCTCGATGGCCAGGTAGATCCAGCCGAGCAGGAAGGCGAACCAGGACCAGTCGTACCAGGACTGGATCACATCTGCGCCGGTTTCAGGCCGATACGCGCAGACGATCCAGGCGCAGGCGTTCAAGAAGATGATGAGCGAGATGAAGATGCCGCAGACGCCGGTGGTGATCGACCACAGCGGAAAGCGACCCTCGATCTTGCTCAGCATGATTGCGAACTGGATTGATCCTGGCGTGAGGAATCCGCAGGCCACGTAGAAGATCGAGCAGCCGATGATGGTGCCCCAGCGATGCTCCTCGGTGAACCAGGCCTTGGTCGCTTCCAGACCGGCATCGGCCGGCAGCGGCGCGTAGAAATGCGCGATGCCGAGCCAGCCGATCACGGTCAGTGCGGCGAAGATGTACGTGCACCACAGCCCGATCTTCTGTGAGGTGATGTTTTCCTGCTGCATGAGCCTTCTCCGTAGGCTGGGTTAGTTTTATCAACCCAGCATTTGCGCCGGAAGCGCTGAGCTTCGCTATCGTTTCAACCCAGCCTACCGCCTTACCTAAATCTCAGAACACCAGTACCGGCTTGATCGCTCCGCCCGACTCCGAGGCATGCGCCGCCTCGTTGATCTGCGCGAACGGGAACTTCTTGATGAGCTTGTCGAACGGGAACTTGCCGGCCTTGTAGTAGCCGAGCATCTGCGGGATGAAGGTCTGCGGGTCGGCATCGCCCTCGGTGATGTATTTCGCGCCCACGCCGCGGATCAGCATGCTCATCATGTTGGCCGGCAGCATCGCATCCGGCGGCGGCACGGCGACCAGGCCGAGCATGCCGTTGGGCAGCATCGTCTCCACCGCAACGCCGATGACGGCTGGAATGCCGGTGGTGTCGAACGCATGCGTCACGCCGCCGCCGCTGAGTTCCTTGATCTTGGCCAGCACGTCGGTCGTCTCTTTCGGATTGATGACGTGCGTTGCGCCGAGTTCCAGCGCCAGTTCGCGACGACCCGCATTCGGTTCCACCACAATCACCGTCGCCGCATCCACCGCACGCGCACCGAGCAAGCCGCTCAGGCCCACGGCGCCGCCGCCGAAGATCGCGAGCGACTCGCCCTTCTTGAGGCCCAGCGAGAGGATGACCGCGCCGGCACCCGTCTGAATGCCGCAGCCCAGCGGGCCGAGCAGTTCCAGCGGCAGGTCCTTGTCCACCTTCACCGCGTTGCGCTCGTGCGCGATGGCGTAGCTGCCGAACGAGGACTGGCCGAAGAAGTTGCCGTGTATCGTCACACCGTTCTGGCTCAGCGGGGTGCTGCCGTCGCCCGGTCGCACGCCGGAGAAATTGTTGGCGAGGAAGTTGTAGCAGTAGGCCGGCTTGGTGGCATCGCAGCTCGGGCAGGCTGAGCAGGAGTTGAAGCTCAGCACCACGTGATCGCCCGCCTTCAGGCTCGTTACCCCGGAGCCCACCGATTCAATCACGCCTGCGCCTTCATGGCCGAGCACCACCGGCAGCGGAACGGGAAAGCCGTCGCGCACCACCAGGTCGGTGTGGCACATGCCGACCGCGACCATGCGCACCCGCACCTCGTGCTCGCGCGGCGCAGCCACGTCGATGGTTTCCAAGGTGAAGGGCTGACCGGACTGGCGGACGATGGCAGCGGTGGCGCTGATGGACTGTGCTGCGTTCATGCTCTCTCCAGTAATTTGAATGGGGGTTGCGGATCAGTCCGCGACCTTGACCACGCGGGTGCCGCGATTCTTGCCGTCGAAGACGCCG
This sequence comes from Panacagrimonas sp., assembly GCA_052387695.1. GTDB lineage: Bacteria > Pseudomonadota > Gammaproteobacteria > Nevskiales > Nevskiaceae > Panacagrimonas. Next base: position 24,673 of record JBQTIX010000159.1, read on the forward strand.
AGGAAGGCTTCGGGCGCTTTTTCCAGACCGATGATGACGTCTTCCATCGGCTTGATCTTGCCCTCGTCGATCCAGGCTTTCATCTTGTTATCGAAGACCTTGACGCGCCCTTTGACGTGGTCGCTGGTCACAAGACCGCGTACCGAGATACGCCGGGCGATCACTTCGCTCACGAAATTCGAGGTGATCTGGTAGCGGCCCTTGAATGGCGACTCGCCGCGGAACACGGTAGCCATCTGGCCCACCGCCGCGATTCGCGAATGCAGGTTGAGGAGGGGCATGACTGCCTCCAGCGGCCGGCCACCGTAGGTTTCCAGGTAGACGTCCACACCTTTTGGGCACGCCGCCCTGAGTTGGGTCTCGAAGTCCTTTGCGGTGCGGTTGACGCAGGCGTCCAGCCCGAGCTTCTCGACCGCGAGCTGGCACTTCTCCGCCGAGCCGACGATGCCGACGACGCGGCAGCCCTTGAGTTTGGCCATCTGCCCCGCGAGGTGCCCGAAGTTGCCCAGGGCGGTGCCGACCACGACGGTTTCGCCCGCGACCGGTGGCGCCAGGATTTCGAGCGAGATATCCGCCGCAAATCCGGAGTAACCGTAGGCGCCGAGCGCGAGCGAAGGCCGCTGCGGGCCGAAATCCAGGTTGCGCAGGCGCTCGCCCTTGACCACGGTGTAGTTCTGCCAGCCCCACAGCCCGCTGGCGAAGTCCCCGGGCTTGAAGCGCGGATGCCGCGACTCGACGACACGGCCGATGGCCGAGCCCATCATCGGGTCCTTGAGCTTGATCGGGTCGCGCTGTACGGCGCTCACGCGCTGGACCTTGGAATACCCCGTGGACTCCATCGCCAGCCAGGTGGTTTGCAGCAGGACCTCGCCGTCCTCCGCGAGCTGTGGCATGGGCGCCGTATCCATGCGGAAACAGCTTTCCGTCGGGATGAAATATTTCGGCCGCTCGGCCAGAATCACACGTCGATTGGTACTCACCTGGCTTCTCCTTAAGTTATTTATCCCGCGCACCGGTCGTCGGAGCGCGGTGGTCAAAACGACTTTAATGTTGCGGCGGTCCAACCGGCTTTTCTGTTGAATCGACGCATCCGTCTGTTGCAAAGGATCGTATGGAGCCTTACTATTTTTTGCAAGCCTTTCGATCATTCTCGAAAGGGCAAGAACGCGGAGGGGATGATGGGCTTCCTGAAGTCGCTGTTTGGCCCTAAGGAGGCCAAGTTCGTAGAGGTTGCGCCCTTCGGCGCCCGCTTCGAGGTTCCGAGCGGCGAGACCATGCTGGAGGCCGCGCTCAAGAATGGCGTGCCTTTCCCGCACAACTGCACGGTGGGCACCTGCGGTTCCTGCAAATGCAAGCTCAAGACCGGCCGGGTCAGCGCGCTCACGGACTTCGGCTATACCTTGTCGCAACAGGAAATCGCGGCGGGTTTCATCCTGGCCTGCCAGGCCATCGTGAAAGACCCGCTGACGCAGGTCGAGGTGGAGAGTCAGACCGACGCGCCCAAGTCGGAAGCCTTCGTCGGCAAGCTGGTGGCCACCGAGACGCTGACCCACGACATCCTCAAGATCACGATCAAGCTGGATCGGCCGATCAAGTTCGTCGCCGGCCAGTACGCCAACCTCAAATACCCCAATATCAAGCGGGCGCGGAATTACTCGTTTGCCGACGCGCCTGCCCGCGAAGGGCGCGAGGAGATCAGCTTCTTCATCCGCAAGGTGCCGAACGGGATGTTCACCGAGGCGCTGTTCAAGGGCGAACTGAAGGAGCAGACGATCGATGTGGAAGGCCCGCACGGCAACTTCCACCTGCACTCCAGCGACAAGCCGATGATCTGCATCGCCGGCGGATCGGGTCTGGCACCCTTGATGAGCGTTCTGGAAGATGCGCGCAAGAACCGCGTCAAGCGGCCCTGCGCCTTCCTGTTCGGCGCGCGTACCCCGGCCGATCTGTACTGCCTGGACCAGATCAAGCAGGTCGAGCAGAACTGGGCGGACAAGTTCGTGTTCCTGCCGGTGCTGTCGCACGAGCCGGCCAACAGTTCCTGGACCGGCGCACGTGGCCTGGTCACGCAATTCATCACCGACGCCATGCCCGGCATCAACTGGTCCGAGGCTGAAGGCTACATGTGCGGCCCGCCGGGAATGATCGATGCAGGCATCGCTTCGATGACCGAAGTGGGTATGAAGCTCGAATCGATTTTCTACGACAAGTTCACCGACGAGAGTCACATCGCGAAGATGCCTTAGAGACCGGCGGGCCCGGCGCCCGTCTTACGACAACAAGTGTGAGGAGTGAGACCATGAGCCTGAGCCTGATCCAGATTGCTTTCCTGTTCTTCGCCGCCATCGCGGCCGGCGGCCTTTTGATGGCGGGGATGATCGTTGGCAAGATCAAGATCCCGGGTTTTCTCGGGCCGGCGCACGGGCTCGGCGGGCTCGCTGCCCTGGCCTTCCTGTTCTATGTCAACCTTCAATCCGACGCGACGCCGGATCGGGCCTGGTGGGCGCTGGGCGTGTTCACTGCCGGCCTGATCGGCGGCCTTCTGTTCTTCCGCGTGCTGTATAAGAACGCCGCGCCGCTGTTCCTGGTGGCAGGCCACGGATCGGTCGCGGCGCTGGGCTTGTGGCTGCTCTACCCGGTTGCGTTTGCCGTCTGAGCCCAGAGTCTTTCGTGCGAATCTGCGGCCTGCTCCTCGCCCTAGCGGTGCCGGTCGCGGCGCAGGCCGCGGTCATCGAGCGCGAGTTTCACTTCGTCGCCACCATCGAAGCCACGCAGGACTGGAAGAAGAACGATCCGGAACACCCCGGAGACCAGTGGTCGAAAGGCACGACCAAGCAGCGTTACGAGCTGACCACGCGCCTGCGTTCCGAAGGGAAGCTGGAGTTGCGGAATCTGCTGGATCCGGATATCGAGGCACGCATGGAGGCGAAGACGATCTGGCTCGCACGCCAGGCAAAGAAGATGCTGAGCAAGCCGGGGCAGCCGTTCAAATTGCCCAAGACCGAGCAGGAGACGCAAGCCTTGACGATGCGCATGCGGGAGGACCTCTCTCTGTGTGACGGACAGCCGGCATGCCGTCAGGAAAAAGAGCTGTATTACGCGGCGATTTTCGCGGCGATGCAGTACCCCGAGGCGATGGAGGAGGACACCGAGCCGGGCCGTTATCTCTACTTCCTGCCCTACAAGGGCTGTCCGGAAGCGTCCCGCGTCACACTCACGATGGCCATCGACGGCGTCCGCTACAACAAGGACGCGAACAAGTTCCTGCCCTTCTCCGAGCGTCACGATGCGGACTCCGTGAACGCCTCTGACGGCCTTGCGCTGTGTGCGCACATGGCGGCCGTGATCGACACACAGGATCCCGAAAAACCGATGTGGCAGGAAACGGTGTTCGTGCCGCGCCCCGAGGGCATGACCGTGTACACCGAGAACGATCACACCAGCCGCGAGCAGCAGTCGCAACCAGTCGTGACGGCGGTGATCGACTGGATGGGCCATACGCTGCGCCACGCCCCAGCCAGCGGCGAAGCGAGCGCCACGCTGCCGTTGGCGCTGCCGCTCAATCAGAACGCGACGTGGCTTGGCCTCTGGACGGGCTCCGCGCACGTACAGATGCAATGGTCGTTCAAAGAAGTGCCGGCCAAGTCCGTCCCCGCCCCCACGAAAAAGTAATCACGAGGAGTCCCCATGCGGCGGTTTGCTCGCTTCACGCTGATGGTCCTGTTGTCCGGCCTGAGCGCCTGCGCGCAGCAGCCCTCACCGTTCACTGGCTGGTTCAAGGACCTCGCCACCTGTCGCGAGGAATTCGCTGCGCTGGATGCACGGGTCGCCGCAGCCGGCGTCGGCGACGCGGCGTATTACCGCGTGTCGGGCTATCCCTATCTGCGCACGGATCGCACGCTTGCCTCGTTCGCTCACGAGGTGCAGAGCTTCGAGCAGGTCGGCGGCTGGATCCGGCGCATGCGCGAACTCGACCAGGAAGCCCGCGAGTTCGAGTACACCAATCTCGGAATGTCAGTCCAGGAGCAGGGCATCGCGCGCTCGCGCATGCAGGTTTGCAGCGGCGGCCTGGCCGGCATTGAACTCGACAGCCCGGCCGCGCTGCAAAAACTGCGCGACACGGTCAGGCCGCCGGACGAATATTCCGACCTCGCGCGCGCGCTGGGTCTCTATCCGCTCGTGGTGCCGATCCTGAGCGCGCGAGTCGGCGCCGAGCAGGACGCGGTAAGGCGCGAGTTCGCCAAACCGCTGGCCGAACTCGATACACCGGGTCCGTTGGTGCTGTGGAAAGTCAAGCCGCTCAAGGATCCCGCACTGGCCGCCGAGGGTTTCAAACGCTCGTTTCCCGACGAGCTGGGCTTCCCGGGCCTGTCCGAGTCGCAATGGCAGTCGCTGGCGGAATTGCATGCGCCGCAACTGTGGATCGAAACGGCGGGCGAACAGGACCTGCCGGCCGCGCCGCTCTGGACCGCAAGCGGGGTGAGCGCAGACAGCGCGCAGCCATTGGTCAACTTCACCATCAGCTTCGCGCGCTTCGCCGCCAGGCCGGTGGTGCAGATCGTCTACTTCGTCTGGTTCAAGGGCATTGACGGCGCGCCGCTCGACGGCAACATGTGGCGGGTCACCTTGGACACCAAGGCGCAGCCGCTGTTGTTCGAGAGCCTGCATACCTCGGGCCGCGCGCATCGCTGGTTCCCGGTGCGGGCGCTCGAACGGCGTCCCAACGGCAGCCGCTGGCACGAGCCCGAGTTGTTCCCGCAGGAACAGGTTCCCGCCCGGCAGGCGACCCTGCGCCTCGCCGCCGGCACGCACGCGCTGCGTCGGGTGGTCGCGCCCGAGCAGGCGACGGCGAGCGACACCCGCAGCTACGAGCTACGTCGCTACGAGGATCTGTACCTGCTGCCACGCCCGGAAGGCGGCACGCGCAGCCTGTTCGGACCGGACGGCATCGTGCCCGGCACCGATCGCCCGGACCCCAACTGGCTGTGGTCCAGCGGCATCAGCATGCCCGGCGCGCTGCGACAGTATGGGCGCCACCCGACCGCCTATGTGGGACGCAGTCATTTCGACGATCCGCTGCGGCTCGAATCGGTGTTCGTACCCCCCGCCGAGTTTTTGGCGCCGCCACCACCGGTCTGAGTCACGATGCGTCAGGCGGCAGTCGGGCCCGACAAGCTGGCAGAATTGATCGCGGCCATCGGCCTGGGCAATCGGCAGGCGCTCGGCGAGTTGTACGACGCCACCAGCCCTATTCTCTACGGGCTGCTGCTGCGCATGCTGCGCCGGCCGGAATGGGCGCAGGAAGCGCTGCAGGACTGCTACATCCGCGTCTGGCAACGCTCGGAGACCTATACCGTCGAGAAGGGCGACCCGATTGCGTGGCTGATCGGCAATGCGCGCTACCGCGCCCTGGATCTGCTGCGATCGGCACGCGATCGCTCCGATCGGACCGAAAGCGACGAGCGCGCGATCTTCGATCTGCCCGACTTGGCGGCCAGCCCGGAAGATCGCGCCGTCGAGCGCGAGGGCCTGGAACGATTGAGCCGCTGCATGCGCGGCCTGTCGGAGGTGCAACGGAAAAGCGTCCTGCTCGCGTACTACGAGGGATACTCCCATCAGGAGCTGTCGGAAGCCATGCACGCGCCCCTGGGCACGGTCAAGGCCTGGATCCGGCGCGGCCTGGCCAAACTCAGGGAGTGCCTGGAACACTGAGCGAACCTGGAAGGAAGACCAACGTCATGAACTACGACAACCCGGAACTGATGCGCCAGCTCGGCGCGGAATACGCGCTCGGCACCTTGCGCGGACCGGCGCGCCGGCGCTTCGAGCGACTCTTCCACACCCATTCGGAGGCGCGCGCCCAAGTTGATTTCTGGGAACAGCGGCTGAGCGAGTTTGGACAGATCGTCATTCCGGTCGCCCCTCCCGTTACCGCCCGTAGCGAACTGCTGCGTCGCACCGAGCCCCCGGTCTTGACCGCTCCCCCGAGACGCCGGAAGGGCGTCACGTCGAGGCGCCGCCGCACCCGCTGGACCTGGCCCTACGTCGCCGGTTTCGCGACGGCCGCCTCGTTGGGGCTGGCTTTCCTGCTCGGTCAGCGCAGCGCGGTCGCCCCGCTGTCGGCACCTTCATCGCCATTGGCAGCCACCGAGCAAAGCGGCGAGGAACTCCCGACCTATGTCGCACAGTTGGGCATGCCCGCGTCGGGTATGCGCTGGCTGATCAGCGCCTCGTCCGGACACCGCAGGCTCACAGTGGTCGCATCCGACGATTTCCTCCAGGTGGGCCGGCACAGCGTACAACTCTGGGGCGTCGTGCCCGGCACCGCGCCAGTCGCCCTGGGGGTATTGCCCACCGTTCGCGACGCCAGTGCTTCATTCGAAATTCCCGCCTCCTTGCGCCGTCAACCGGTGCGCTTCCTCGTCAGTCTGGAACCGGCCGGCGGATCATCTGACGACGGTCCGAGGGGGCCGGTGATGAACGAGGCGTCGGCGCTGGGCGAGATCTGAGGGCCGGGTGTCGCGGTCCGGATAGGTCGGGTCAAGCCCGCGTGTTTTTCGCGGGCGGACCCGACATGCGCGGGTTGGCGTCTACGGATTTTGTCGTCTCAACCCGTGGACGCCATCACCAGAACCACGGCGTGCGCCGCCACGCCTTCCTTGCGGCCGATGTGCCCCATGCCCTCGTTGGTGGTGGCCTTCACGTTGACAGCGGCGGGTAGCACGCCCATGTCGGCGGCGAGGAGCATACGCATCAGGTCCACGTGGGGGGCGACCCTGGGGACCTGGGCGACCAGGGTGAGATCGGCGTTGACCGGTTGGTGACCCGCGTCGCGGACTCGCTTCACCACCTCCCGTAACAGTTCGCGGCTATCGATCCCTTTGAACTTCGCGTCGGTGTCCGGAAACAGCTTGCCAATGTCGCCGAGCGCGCAGGCGCCGAGCAAGGCATCGCAGAGCGCATGGATCAGCACGTCGCCGTCGGAATGCGCGATCAGGCGATACGCGCAGGGAATGAACACACCGCCCAGCATGACTCCCTCGCCCGCTTCGATGCGGTGCGAGTCGTAGCCGTGACCGATGCGGAACATAGGAGCGGCCGGTCGGATGTAGGTCGGTTCAAGCCGAAGGCGGAACCGACACTGTGCGCCCTTGCCGGAGCGCGCCGTCGGGTCCACCCGCGAAAAGCACGCGGGCTTGACCCGACCTGCGAGCGCGACGCGCGTCCTCCTTTCTCACGGCTGACTCTCCGCATGCGCGAGCCAGAACTCCGCCAGCAGCAGGTCTTCGGGATAGGTCACCTTGAGATTGCTCTCGCGACCGCGGATCAGGCGCGGCTTGTAGCCGGCGCGCTCCATGGCGCTGGCCTCGTCGGTGACTTCGAGGTTGCGCTCCTCGCATTCCTGCAGCGCGGCGCGCAGCAAGTCCAGGCGGAACAGTTGCGGTGTCTGCGCACGCCAGATGAAGGATCGATCCAGGGTGCTGGAGACCTTGCCCAGTTTGCCCTTCTTGAGCGTGTCGGCCACCGGCACCGCGAGCAGGCCGCCGTGCTTGTCGTCGGCTTCGTCGCGCAGGCGTTCGAGATCGGACCAGTCGAGGCAGGGACGCGCGGCGTCGTGTACCAACACGAACACTTCATCGAAACCGCGGGTGCGCTCGGTCACCGCTTCGAGCCCGGCGAGCACCGACTCCGCACGCGCCGCGCCGCCGGTGGTGATGACGATCTTCGGATGTCGCGCGACCGACAGCTTCAGGTAGTCCTGGTCGGTCCTGGCAAGCACCAGCACGACGCCGTCGATCCACCCTGAGTCGAGAAACGGCGCGAGGCTCCATTCGATCATGGCGCGGCCTCGAATCGGCAGGTATTGCTTGGGCCGGTTGAGACCCATGCGTGACCCCCCGCCCGCGGCGGGAATCACGGCCCAGTAGCGCGCGGCCTTGCCGCTCACCCTGGGAACCGCGGCTGGGGATCGATTCTCGGCAAGCCCGCAGCGAGGGATGGCGCCGGCGTTTGGCCGGCAGGGAGTGACATTGAGTCACTCCCTGCTTTGCCAAACGCGGAGCGAAACCCATGGTGGTTCCATGGGTTGAGTAAAGCCCAAGCCAGACCCGCGAGGGCCGTCGAGAATCGATTAGCGGTTTCCAGGGTCACTGCACGACCAGGAAGAAGGTCTCGGCGGGCCGGATCATGCCGAGCTGGGTGCGTGCCCGCGCCTCGATGGCAGCCCGGCCGGACTTGAGATCTTCCACCTCGGCACGCAGCTCCTTGTTGCGCACGGCGAGCTGCTGGTTCTCGGCCTGCGCCGACAGCAGGGCCTGCTGAAGTTCGCGCAGGCTGCTGACGCCGTCATCAGAGACCCACAGCCGGGCCTGGAGGCCCAGCAGGGTCAGACCGAGAATTGCGATGGCGCCGTATCGGAGCATGCATGCCCGGTCAGGTAATGCGAACGGGAAACGCGCCGGCACCGGGGTAGCGCGCCCGCGCGCCCAACTCGCGCTCGATGCGCAGGAGCTGGTTGTACTTGGCCATGCGATCGGATCGGCACAGTGAGCCGGTCTTGATCTGGCTGGCCGCGGTGCCGACCGCGATGTCGGCAATGGTCGCGTCCTCGGTCTCCCCCGAGCGGTGCGAGACCACGCTCGAATAACCGGCATCGGTCGCCATCTGGATGGCGTCGAGCGTCTCGGTGAGCGTGCCGATCTGGTTGGGCTTGATCAGGATGGAGTTGGCGATGCCCTCGCGGATGCCGCGCGACAGGATCTTGGTGTTGGTGACGAACAGATCGTCGCCGACGAGCTGGATCTTCTTGCCGACTTTTTGCGTGAGCGCCGCCCAGCCTTCCCAGTCGTTCTCGGCACAGCCGTCCTCGATCGAGATCACCGGATACTTGGCCGCGATGCCCGCGAGGAATTCGGCGAACTCTTCCGGCGTGAAGCTCTTGCCCTCGCCATGCAGGTTGTACTTGCCCTTGTCGAAGAATTCGGAAGAGGCCACGTCGAGCCCGAGATAGATGTCCTTTCCGGGCTTGAAGCCGGCCTTCTCGATGGCTTCCAGCAGACAGTCCAGCGCCGCCACATTCGAGGTCAGGTTGGGCGCGAAACCACCCTCGTCGCCGACCGCCGTGTTCAGTCCGCGATCCTTGAGCACCTTCTTGAGCGTGTGGAACGTCTCCGCACCCCAGCGCAGGGCCTCGGAAAAGCTGGGCGCGCCGACCGGCAGGATCATGAACTCCTGGATGTCGACGTTGTTGTCCGCGTGGGCGCCGCCGTTGATGACGTTCATCATCGGCACCGGCAGCGTGTTGGCGCTGATGCCACCGAGGTGGCGGAACAAGGACAGGCCGTTCTCGATCGCCGCCGCCTTGGCCGAAGCCAGGCTCACCGCGAGGATCGCGTTGGCGCCGAGGCGCGCCTTGTTCTCGGTGCCGTCGAGATCGATCATCACGCGGTCGAGTTGCGCCTGATCCTGCGCGTCCAGACCCTCGACCGCCTTGGCGATCTCGGTTTCGACGTGGGAGACCGCCTTCAAAACGCCCTTGCCGAGGTAGCGCCCCCTGCCCTTCTTGGGCGCCCCATCACGCAACTCCACCGCCTCGCGTGTACCGGTGCTCGCCCCGGATGGTGCGGCAGCGCGCCCGACGGCGCCGGAATCGAGCAGGACCTCGGCCTCGATCGTCGGGTTGCCGCGCGAATCGATGATTTCCAGGGCGGTGATGCGGGTGATGATGGACATTGAGGCTTCGGCTTCCGGGGATGACGTGAAGGATTATTCCAGAGGATCAGGACGCGAGTTGATTTTCCAGCAGGCCGCTCTTCTTGGTGACACGGTCGAGCTCGACCAGGGTTTCCAGCAGCACACCGATGAGCTTGAGCGGCAGCGAGTTCGGTCCGTCGCAGAGGGCCGAATCCGGGTCCGGGTGGGTTTCCAGGAACACGCCCGAAACGCCGGCTCCGACCGCCGCGCGCGCCAGCACCGGGATCATCTCGCGCATGCCGCCGGAGGCGGTGCCCTGCCCGCCCGGCAATTGCACGGTGTGGGTGGAGTCGAACACCACCGGCGCGAACTTGCGCATGATGGCGAGGCCGCGCATGTCGGCGACCAGATTGTTGTACCCAAAGCTGAAGCCACGTTCGCACAACATGAATTGGTGCGGCGCGACCGCCGTCATCTTCTCGATCACGTTGCCCATCTCCCAGGGCGACATGAACTGGCCCTTCTTCACGTTGATCGGCCGGCCGGTCAGCGCGACCTTTTGCATGAAGTTGGTCTGGCGGCACAGGAAGGCCGGGGTCTGGATCACGTCGATGACCGTGGCCAGCTCGGCCAACGGCGTGTCCTCGTGCACGTCCGTGAGCACCGGCACACCGATCTGGCTCTTGACCTGCTCCATGATCCTGAGCCCGGCATTCAGGCCCGGTCCGCGATAGCTCTTGTGCGAGGTGCGGTTGGCCTTGTCGAAGCTGCCCTTGAAAATGTAGAGAATCCCGAGCTGGTCGGCAACGGCCTTGATGTGGCCCGCCACCTCGATCGCCAGCTCCTGCGATTCCAGGGTGTCGGGACCGGCGATCAGGAACAGCGGCTGATCCAGGCCAATTTCGCGTCCGCAAAGTTTCATCGTGAGTCCTTGGAATCTGTTGGGTGGCGAGGGCGAATGTCCCAGTTAACAGGCGGGCCGGCTTCTCGGCCCGTCCGGTTTAACGCGGTTATGCATGCGCTTGGCCCGCGATGAGCCACCAAACAAGGGCTGCGGGTGCTGCGAGAAACGCTAAGCCAACCGAAAATAAAGCCGCAGTGGCGATGGATGTTTGCAATGAATAAAGGCCAACGAAACTTCCAACGCCCACAGCAGGGGCTGCCAAGACTAGCGCGAGAACACCCGATGCAATGAACGCCGCGAATGTAAATCTACCCATGGATAGAAAGCCTTTGGAAAGTAGACGCGAAGCAACTGCGTGACAAAGAAATACCGTTACGAGAAACACAACCGGAAGCACAACGACACCCCGCTGCCACGAATCATTCGGGTCGCTTTCGGGCAGGACAAAAATATCGAGCAGAGCTGGAGCGACCATAACCGTTGCAGCCATGACGCTAGCAATCCATCTAAGCATGGGAGTCCTGCGCATCGCCATTAATAGGGTTCTCACGCAACCGCCATCGCGCCAGCCTGCGGCTGATGCGCCAGATGATGATCCCGCGCCGCCTTGACGAAACCCTCGAACAACGGATGTCCGTCGCGCGGCGTGGAGGTGAATTCCGGGTGGAACTGGACGCCCACGAACCAGGGATGGTCCGGAATCTCGACCATCTCCACCAGTTCCTCGTCCTCGGACACACCCGCAATCAGCAAGCCCTTCGTGGTCAGGGCCTCCCGGTAGTTGTTGTTGAACTCGTAGCGATGCCGGTGCCGCTCGTTGATGACTTCGGCGTTGTACAGCGCACGCGAGCGCGATCCGGCGGTCAGGCGGCAGCGCTGTACGCCCAGCCTCATGGTGCCGCCGAGATGAGAATCGGCGCCGCGGATTTCGACTCTTCCGCTGGCGTCGACCCACTCGGTGACCAGCGCGATCACCGGATGCGGTGAATGCGGGTTGAACTCGGTGGAATGCGCGTCGCCCAGTTCGCAGATGCTGCGCGCGTATTCGATCACCGCCACCTGCATGCCCAGGCAGATGCCGAGGTAGGGAATACGATGTTCGCGCGCGTACTTCGCGGCCAGGATCTTGCCCTCGATCCCGCGTTCGCCGAAGCCACCGGGGACGAGGATGGCGTCCGCCCCTTGCAGCGCACGGATCCCCTGGTGTTCCAGGGTCTCGGACTCGATATAGCGAATCCTGACCCGCGTGTGCGTGTGCAGACCGGCGTGATACAGCGCCTCGTTGAGGCTCTTGTAGGCATCGGCGAGGTCCACGTATTTGCCGACCATCGCGACCTGGACTTCTGCGTCGAGCTGGTCGCGCGCTTCCACCACTCGCTCCCACGAAGACAGGTCCGCGCGACGCACGTCCAGCCCGAAATGCTGGATCACCTGTTCGTCCAGCCCCTGCTGATGCAGCCAACCCGGGATCTTGTAGATATCGTCGTGATCGATGGCCGAGATCACGGCGCCATACGACACATTGGTGAACAGCGCGATCTTGCGCTTCTCGCCCTCCGGCAACGGCCGCTCGGAGCGGCACAGCAGTACGTCCGGCTGGATGCCGATCCCGCGCAATTCCTTGACCGAATGCTGGGTTGGCTTGGTCTTGAGTTCGCCGCCAGCCTTGATGAAGGGCACCAGGGTCAGGTGCATGTACAGCGCGTGCCGACGACCCAGCTCGTGGCCCATCTGGCGAATGGCTTCGAGGAAGGGCAAGGACTCGATGTCGCCCACCGTGCCACCGATCTCGACCATGCAGATGTCGGCACCTTCCGCGCCCATGCGGATGCGCGCGTGAATCTCGTCGGTGATGTGCGGGATGACCTGCACCGTGCGGCCCAGATAATCGCCGCGGCGCTCCTTCTCCAGCACGTTGCGGTAGATCTGGCCGGTCGTGACGTTGGAGTGCCGGTTGGTCTTGCCGCGCAGGAAGCGCTCGTAATGGCCGAGGTCCAGATCGGTCTCCGCACCGTCTTCGGTGACGAACACTTCGCCGTGCTGGAACGGGCTCATGGTGCCCGCGTCGACGTTGATGTACGGGTCCAGCTTGATCATGCGGACCTTGAGCCCGCGCGATTCGAGGATGGCGGCGAGGCTCGCGGCGGCGATGCCCTTGCCGAGCGAGGAGACGACGCCCCCCGTGACGAAAATGAAACGTGTGGAGCCGGTGTCGGCCATGGTTCGGGGGAGGTGGAAGGCGCTGAGGCTAGGCGCGATTTTATCTCTATTTCTGGTGACCGCTCGCCGCTCGGCGCCAGTTGCCCATCGGACCCTGCAGCTGCATGGTTGTGTCCGGTTGGGCGATGAAAACGCTCGTCGCCACCGATTCACGCTCGCGGCGGAAGCGATGGGCATCGACCGGCAGCAGGGCAACCGCAGCCTGGCCCGGCAGCTCGGTGAACAGGCCGCCGTCGCGCATCAGAACCCGGAGGGTTTGCGCCTCCCAGTCGGGCCCGGGAAACCGCGTGCTGGCCGCCCGATACTCGCCGGCAAAGCGTTCAAGCTGTTCGGGTCTGAGCGCGGCCAGGGGCGGAGCGGCGGGTTTCGGTAGCGGCTCGACCAGCCAGTCATCCAGCAGGGCCTGCAACTCATCCATCGCCGCGCCGTTGAAGGCCGTGATCACGACGAAATACCCGCGCCGGCTGTCCGGGCTGTAGGAAAAGCGGGACAGGTACCCGTCCGCGTCTCCGCCATGACCGAGCAAGGCGTGCCCGCGATGCGGATCGCGGTGCAGGGCCAGCGCATAACCGAACTCCAGGCCGTGTTGGGCGCCCAGCGTGCCGCGTGGCCGCTCCAGGCGCTCGATCTCCGCCGGCACCAGAAACGATTTGCCGTTGAGACGGCCGCGGTTGATCAGCATGCGCAGCATCGGCGCCATGTCCGCTGGCTTGAGGTTAAGACCACCGGCCGGTCGATACAGGATGTGCCAGTACGGCAGCGGCTTGTGCGCATCACGTTCATAGCCCTGCGCCAGATGCTTCAAGGTCTCGGAATCGGCGCGCAGACTGGCGCTATGCATGCCCAGCGGCTCGAACACCTGCCGCCGCAGGAAATTCTCGAAATCGCAGCCACAGGCACGTTCAAGCACCCAGGCCGCCAGACCCGCGCCGGAATTGGAGTACTCGTGCTGCGTCCCCGGCGGCCAATGGCTGAGCCGCGAAGCCGGCCGCAGGGCGAGCGCCTGATCGAGCGTCAGCGGACGCGGATCGGCGCTGTCGAACTCGGCCATGCTCATGTCGAACCAGCCCGCGGTGCCTTCGAGCAGATGCTCGACCCGCAGCGGATGGGTTTTCTCCCAGGGATTCTCGAACGAGGCCGTCGGCGCGATCTGCCGCACGGGCTGATCGAGCCGAAGCAGCTTCTGCGACTGCGCGCGCAGCAGCGCCAGCGCGGTGAACGTCTTGGTGATGGAGCCGACGCGAAAGCGCGTGTCCGCCGTCACCGGCGCGCCGCTGATCCAGTCGGATACGCCGAACGCGCGAACCAGTGCCGGCGCATCGCCGTCAACCAGCACCACCGCTGCCGCAGCGATGCCACGTTCCTGGCGCACCCGCTCGACGCGCTGCGCGGTCGCCTCGATTGGAGTCGCCAGCGCATCGGCGACCGGTACCGCGGTCAGCATCAGGCTCGCCAGCAGCAAGGGGTAATGCACGAGGCTTCCACCGTCGGGAGGAAAAGGCGGCGAGAATGGTAGGGCCGCTCCCCCGCTCAGCCTTCTCCGAACAACTCCCGCTCGTCGAACCGCAGCTTGGGAATCTCGATCACCGGCAGGTCCGCATCGTCCAGCACGGAACGGCCGACGTGGCCGTTGGCGATTTCGAGCAGCGATTGAACGGTCGCCTTGTGGGTGCCGGCGGCAAGCTCGGAGGGCGCACCGCGTACCAGTTGGCGCGCCCGCTTGGTGGCGATGGCGCACAACTCGAAATGATTGGGGACCACGCTCAGACAATCTTCAACGGGTGCACGTGCCATTGCTGGGAATCCGGGGGAAACGCCGCAAGAGCACGGTGACCCAGTATAGGGCGCTTCCACGATCGCGCTTCCGGGGCGGCGATCGTCGCGATCGACGGTCTGCTGTGCGGCAGACTCGGGCATGAACGGGCGGATCGGTAGAATCCGGCGATTCCGACCGGCCGCGCGGCGCGCAGGCCTCGACCCCGCAGACTTTCGGAGTCCTCATGCGCTTGCTGGCGACGACGCACACCCTCGAAGCAACGGGCGCCAGCCGCTGCCTGGTGTCCCTGCTGGTTCATCTGCGCGACCTCGGCTGGGAGGTCGATCTTCTTCTCGGGCGCAGAAGCCGCTGGGACGAGGAGGTGCTCGCCGCCGGGGTGCGAATCGTCGAGACGGCGAACATTCATCGCTACGACGTGGGTCTGGCCAACTGCCTCTTCGCTGGGCCCAAGCTAGCGGCGATGAGCCGATCGCTGCCCGCGGTGTTCTGGGTCCACGAAGGTCCGGTGACGGCGCAGAACCTGGCCGGCAAGGACGTGTTCGACTGGTTCGCCTGCGCCACGCGCATCGTCTTCCAGACCCACTGGCAGGCGGAAGCGACCTTCGCCACCTTTCTCAACGGCATCCCGCGCAAGCGCATCCACTGCATTCCGGCGGGAACCGATCCCCGGATCCAGCCGTCTGCGGGCGTGGAACGACGGGCGCGGCACATCGTGTTCGTCGGATCGGTCTACCAGCGCAAGCGTCCGGGCGACCTGATCCATGCCACAGTGGCGCTTGCCAAGCTGGGTGCCACCTGCGACTTCGTCGGCAGTCTCCAGAATTACCAGAGTCTGCCCGAGGACACGCGCAGGCTGGCCGAAGGGCATCCGGACCGGATCCGCTTCGTCGGGGAAGTCGCGCATGCGCAGGTCATCGAACACCTGTCGGCCGCGCGCCTGCTGTGCCTGCCGTCGATGGACGACAGCCTGCCGTCGGTGATACCCGAGGCCGCGCTCGCCGGGGCACCGGCTGCACTGAGCGATCTGCCCGGCTACCACGAGGTCTGGACGCACGGCATCAATACCCTGCTGTCGCCCGTCGGCCAGATCGACGTGCTGACCTGGAATCTGCGCGCCCTGCTCCTGGACGACGCGCTGCACGCGCGCCTGCTCGCGGCGGCCCAGGTCACCGCCCGCGAGCTTAGCCGCGAGCGGATGTTGCGTGACCTGGTGGCAGTGCTCGAAGCGGCCGCGGCGGAACGCAAGACACCGCCGACCGCTCCGCCCCCTCAGCAGCCCGGCAGCCGGTAATCCTTGAACTGCTCGCGCAGCTTGTTCTTCTGCACCTTGCCGGTCGCACCCAGGGGCAGCCCATCGACGAACTGCACGTCATCCGGCGTCCACCACTTGGCGATCTTGCCGTCGTAGAACCGGATCAGCTCAGCGCTCGTCACCTCGGCGCCCGGCTTCTTCACCACCACCAGCATGGGGCGCTCGTCCCACTTCGGGTGCGCCACGCCGATGACCGCCGCCATCGCCACGGCCGGATGCGACATCGCCAGATTCTCGAGATCGATGGAGCTGATCCACTCGCCACCGGACTTGATCACGTCCTTGCTGCGGTCGGTGATCTGCAAGTACCCGTCCGGGTCCAGGTTGCCGACGTCGCCGGTGGGGAACCAGCCGTCCACCAACGGACTCTTGTCGAGCTTGAAGTAGCTCGCGACGATCCACTGCCCGCGTACCAGCAGGTCGCCCGACACCTTGCCGTCGCGCGGCAGCTCGACGCCGTCGGGATCGACAATCTTCATGTCCACGCCGTACGGCGGACGGCCCTGTTTGATGCGCACGGCGAACTGCTCGGCTTCCGGCAGCGCCTCGTGCTTGGCCTTGAGGTTGCCGACGGTGCCGAGCGGCGACATCTCGGTCATGCCCCAGCCGTGGACCATGGTGATGCCGTACTCGGTCTGAAACGCTTTCATCAACGCTGGCGGCACGGCCGATCCGCCGACCAGCATGCGCTTGAGCGTGGAAGGCTTTTTGCCCGTCGCCTGCCAGTGCTGGTGCACTGCGAGCCATACCGTGGGCACGCCGGCGCTGAACGTGACGCCCTCACTCTCGAACAACTCGCAGACGGAGGGGCCGTCGAGCGCGGCCCCCGGAAACACGATCTTGGCGCCCGCCATCGCCGCCACATAGGGCAGGGTCCAGGCGCTGACGTGGAACATCGGCACCACCGGCAGGATCACCTCGCGGCCGGAGATGTTGAGGCCGTCCGGCAGGGCGGCGGCATAGGCGTGCAGCAGGGTGGAGCGATGCGAATACAGCACGCCCTTGGGATCGCCGGTGGTGCCGGAGGTGTAACAGAGGCAGGCCGCCGAACGCTCGTCAAACTGCGGCCAGTCGAATTGCGTGGACTCCGTCTCAAGCAGGTCCTCGTAGCACAGCAGGTTGGCGATCTTCAGGGCCGGCATGTGCGCGCGGTCACACAGCGCGATCCAGCCGCGCACCCCGGGACATAGCGCGGCGATTTTCTCGACGATCGGGGCAAACGTCAGATCGAACAGCATCAGGCGGTCTTCTGCGTGCTGGGCGATCCACGCAACCTGCTCGGGGTGCAGCCGCGGGTTGATGGTGTGCACCACCGCGCCGATGCCGGAGATCGCGTAATAGGCTTCGAAATGCCGGTAGCCGTTCCAGGCCAGCGTCGCCACCCGGTCGCCCTGCCCGATGCCCAGGCGTCGCAATGCATGGGCCAGCTTTTTCGCGCGCGCATGCGCGGCGCTGTAGGTGTAGCGGTGGATGGGTCCCTCCACCGTACGCGACACGATTTCGGTGTCGCTGTGATAGCGGTCCGCGTGGACCAGCAGCGAGGAAATCATCAGCGGGATGTCCATCATCTGGCCGAGCATCGGAACTCTCCTTCGTGGTTTTTTGGGGTGGGTCGTATCCGGCAAGGGGCGAAAGATAAGGCGTGTGCCGGGCGAAAACCAAGCCCGGTCAGCCCGGCGCAGCACCGGGCGGGCGGTCGCGCCATTCAACCCGGCCCGCAACCATGCCGACCGCTGCGCCGATGCCTCCGATCCAGACGACCTCGCCGTCCCGTTCCAGCGCCGGTGTGCGCACGCGCACCCACGGCGGAACGCCACGTTCCTGGAACAGGGTCCTGAGCTTGCGCGAGTGCTCCGAGCCGGCCGGGCGGTAGCGGCCGAGCGGGATCGGCAGACGCACGGTGAAACCGCCCTGCCCCGCATGAAGGACCGGCTCGATCCCTTGCAGGCTGCCGCAACCGGGCGGTAGCTGAAGGCGGCCGCACCCATCCCACTCCAGGCGGAAGTCCTCCGGCGCCGGAGGCAGGGGGGGCATGGCGTACAGTCGATCGCGGTAACGGCGCAGTTCGACGCCCGGCCAGGCCAGTACAGGCTCTGCATCGGGGTCCGCCGCCAGCACCTCGGCGTCCAACCGGTGGAGACTGTCATGAAACGGTGCGGGCAAGCCCAGCGCCGCGATCCAGTGGCGCAGAAGGTTCCGTCGGCGTGGTGCGGAGAGGGTCAGCAGCCCGGCGGTGGGAAGCGCTTGAGCGGGCAGATCGGGGGCCGAGCGCAGCGTCGCCAGATCGGTCGCCGCAAGTTCCTGCAACAGCTCCCCGGCCTCGCGCTGCAGCAGCGCGGCCCGGGCCAGATTGGAACTCACGGCCGGCCACCGTTCGGCGAGTCGCGGCAGAAGCTCCGCGCGCAGATAGCTGCGGGCGTAGCGCAGATCGCGGTTATGCGCGTCCTCGACTCCGTGCAGACCCCGGGTCGAAGCCTCCGCCCGCACCTGCGCGCGCGACGCATCGATCAACGGACGCCATAGCCAGCCGGGCGAAAACTCGCTCAGCCCATGCATCCCTGCGAGACCTGGGACGCCACTGCCGCGAACCAGCCTCAGCAGGACGGTCTCGGCCTGATCGTCCTGGTGATGCGCAGTGACCAGCACCTCCCCGGCGTCCATCCGGCCGCGCAGGGCCGCGTAACGCGCGTCGCGTGCCGCGGCTTCCGGCCCCTGACCACCTTCCCTGACCTGCACACGGATGACCTCGATAGGCACTCCGAGGGCTTGGCAGCTCGCCTGACAGTGCTGCGCCCAGTCGTCCGCGCAGCCCTGCAACCCATGATGGACATGAATCGCACGAAGTCTGGATGGGCTGGAGGCCAGGAGCAGGTGAAGCAGAACGGTGGAGTCCAGTCCGCCGCTGTAAGCAAGCAGCCACCCGCGCCCGGCGAGTTGCGGCGGGACCCGAAGCGAGAGCCGTTGCGAGGACATGAACAGGCGAACCGAGCCAGGCGCGAAAAGGCGCCGGGGTGAGGTTCGAGCAAAAGTGCAGCACTCCGCTAGGCCAGTCCCACAATGCTGATGGCACACACCCCGTTGTAAGGCACGCCACCCAGGTTATGCGACAGGCCGAGCGTCGGGTTCTTGAGCTGGCGCGGACCGGCGCGTCCGGTGAGCTGGAGGTAATGCTCGTACACCATGCGCAGGCCGGAAGCGCCGATCGGGTGGCCGAAGCATTTCAGGCCGCCGTCGATCTGGCAGGGCATTCTGCCGTCGGCGTCGAACACGCCATTCATCACGTCGCGCCAGGCCTGGCCCTCGTCGGAGACACCGAGGTCTTCCATCGTCACCAGTTCGGTGATGGAGAAGCAGTCATGCACTTCGATGGCGGAGAGTTCCTTGCGCGGATCGCTGATGCCGGCTTCCTTGTAGGCCGCCTTGGCCGCGTTCCGCGTGTTCTGAACGTAGCTGCCGTCCCACTGGTTGGTACCGAGTTCGCGGCCGGCGCTGGCGGAGAGTTGCAGCGCCTTGACCGTGACCAGGTCCTTCTTGCCCAGGCTTCTGGCGATTTCCGGGGTGGTGACGATGGCACAGGCGGCGCCGTCGGAAACGCCGCAGCAATCGAACACGCCCAACGGTTCGGCGATGATCTGCGCGTTGAGGATGGTGTCCATCTCGACCGCTTTCTGGAGGTGCGCTTTCGGATTCTTGGCGCCGTTCTGATGGCTCTTCCAGGACACGCGGCCGATGGCCCGCTTCAGGTCTTCCTTGGACACGCCGTGCTTGGCGCGATACCCCGTCGCGAGCTGGGCAAAGCCCGCGGGCGCGGAGCCGTAAGGCATCCACAGGTCGTTGAACGTGCCCTTGCTGCTGACCGGCAGGCCGCCGTAACCGGTGTCCTTGAGCTTCTCCGCGCCGATTGCGAGCGCGATGTCCACTGCACCGGAAGCCACCGCGTAGACCGCGCCGCGCAGGGCCTCGGTACCGGTGGCGCACATGTTCTCGACCCGGGAGACCGGAATACCTTCGAGCCTGAGCGCGGTGGAGAGCGGGATGGCGGAGTTGCCGACGTTGGCGCGGTCCAGCGCGGAGCCGTACCACGCCGCCTCGATCTGCCGGCGCTCGATGCCGGCGTCCTTGAGTGCTTCCAGAAAAGCTTCGTTAAGCAGTTGCTCGGTGCCGCAGTCCCAGCGCTCGCCAAACCGCGAGCAGCCCATGCCGAGGATTGCGACTTTGTCTTTAATACCGCTAGCCATGTATTTCTCCTGTAGGTCGGGTGTGGTCGGGTGTAGGTCGGATCAAGCCCGCGCGCTTTTTGCGGGCGGATCCGACATGCGCCCTTCGGCAAGGTCGCGCAGTGTCGGTTCCGCCTTCGGCTTGAACCGACCTACAACCAGTCGCGATGTCCGTATTCCGAGTCGATCGATCAAATAGTGGGGACGGCTTTCCAGAAATAACGGTCCCAGCCCCTGAGCTTGTCCCGCTCCTTCTTGCGGAACGTCATGGCGAGCCTTGTTCCGACCTCAAGACCCTGCGGGCCCACGTCGACGATTTCCATCAGCACGCGCGCACCGCAGTCGAACTGCACCAGGCCCATGTACAGCGGCGGAGAAGGCGAATACTGCAACCAGTCGGCGGTGTGCGTGGCGACCTTGGCCGGTTCGTCGGCCAGGCCATAGGGTTTCTGTGTGTCGGATTCACCGCAATTGACGCAGGTCGGCAGCCGCGGGAACTGGATCTGCTTGCAAGCACTGCACTGGCCACCGACGAAGCCGAAGATCTGATCCGCGGACCGGTAGAGCTGGGTCAGCGCGGTCTTGTGGTCGGTTTCGGCGCGCATGCCCCAGTCGAGATCGATGAGACCCTCGTTGGAGAGCAGTTTGAGGTACGCGGTCTCCTCGATGCGCTGGGCGATGGAACCGGCCAGACCACGACGACCCGTGACGGGCGCTGCCTGAAGCATCTCGAAAGCAACGACCTCACAGCCCTGCGCAAAGGAAGCGACGACGATCACGTCGCCGGGTATCGCACGCTCCAGCGCGGAAATCAGCAGCAGCACCGGCTGCGCGGTGCCGGTGTCGCCGACCTGGGCAGCGAGATCGGGCAATATCCGCTCCGGCGCGAGCTTGAGCATTCTGCCCACCGCCGCGTCGCTCTTGGCGGGACCGCCGGACAGACCGAAGTGCGCGATGCGGTCCGCGCCAAGGCTCAGCCGCTTGAGCAGTCGGCTGATCGCCTGCGGAACGATCTTGGCGATGCCTTCGTCACGAATCCAGCGCTCCTCCCAGCCATAGTCGAAGTCCGAGCCCGACTTGCGGAAATGATCGATGAAGGGCACGGACACTGTCTCCGAGCCCAGGAAACGGGCGATGAGATCCTCACCCGAGCCCACCGACACTGCGCCGGCGCCGCAACCTACCTGCATCTCCTGCACGCTGCCCGGCTTGGCGCTGCGCTTTTCGGAGGCGATCACCAGCGCATCGCCTGCGGCGGCCGAGTTGCACGCTGCGATCAGGGCCGAGAGCCCGGCGCGGGTCGATCCGCCGACATCCGAACCGGAGGCGCTCGACGACAGGCGCAGGGCCGAACCGACGAAGACCGCGTTGTTGAGATCGGCGTAAGGCGCGGTGGTGCTCGCCAGCACGATGTTCGAAATCGCGTCGACCGGACCGCCGCGCAGACAGTCGCGACCCGCCTCGACCGCCATCGTGATCACGTCCTCGTCCCAGCCGCACATCGAGCGCTCGCCCTTGGCCAGCCCCTTCAAGGACGGAAATGCCCAGGCGTGCGCGGACCCAATCGCGCTGCGCTGCAAACGACGGCGCGGGATGAAGGCGCCAAAAGATTTGATGCCTGACGAAGATGTGGAACTGGCCAAGAGCCCTCCAGTGACGATGACCGGGTCACGCAGCGGCGCGACCTTCAAGTGTGGTGCGCTAGCATACTATAGTGTCGGGATGATTTGTCGCTCCACGTATACCGCCTTGCAGGCGACAGGCGCAGCTCGTGAACCACTCTCCTGCTTCGAGCGCCGCGTCGGTTCCGTCTTCGGCTTGAAGCGACTTAACGGATCGGACCGGTGTGGATCTGCCCCCATCGCTCAGCGCAGCGGCGCCGGGTCCCGCTTCCAGCCGTAGCGCGTGAAGCTGACGCGGTCGTTCTCAAAGATCACGCCCTCGGCGACGAGCCGCGCTTTCTGCTCGACATAAGCCTCGCTCGAAACCGGCAGCGCGATACGGCCCTGCGCATTGATCACGCGATGCCAGGGCAGCCTGGCGCTCCCACCCGCATCTGAGAGCGCCCGTCCCACCATCCGCGCCCGTCCGGGCAGGCCCGATTCAAACGCCACCTGCGCGTAACTCGCCACCTTGCCGCGCGGAATCCGGCGCACGGTCTTCCAGATTTTCGGATACGCCTCGGCGGCAGTGATCGGCGGGAGCGGCATGGAAGGAATCGATAGGTGGGAGGACGCATTTATGCGCCGTCACGTTCGCCGCGTAAACGTTGGGGTAACGACTGCGCACCGCCTGGGCCACGTTCCTGCGCGAAACGTCCGAGGCCGACGACTCCAGCGCCAGCTTCAATCTCCCCTCGACCGGCCAGCCCCTGACCATCAATGACGTCATCGCCGAAGGGTCCGTCGAATGCGCGACATTCCGTCGCGGAAGTGACCTCGCGGCGGCAGTCGCTCAGAATCTCCCGGGTACCGAGTGAGTCGATCGGGGAGGATGGGGACGGACCATGACCACGGACCGTAGGGAAGCACCGCCGGAGTACGCGCGCCTGTTCCGCCGGGGTTACGTGCACCGCGACCTCTACGTGGATGCGCAGCTCTTCGAGGAGGAGATGCGCCAGCTCCATGGCCGCACCTGGGTGTATATCGGTCACGAGAGCGAGATTCCCCAGCCCCACGACTTCGTCACCCGGCGCATCGGTCGGCGCCCGGTGATCCTGAGTCGCACGGCCGCGGGCGACATCGCGGTCGTATTCAACCGCTGCACGCATCGCGGTGCGACGGTGTGCCGCGAGGCCCGCGGCAATGCGCGCAGCTTCACCTGCGGCTACCACGCCTGGACTTTCGCCAACGATGGCCGTTGCACCGGCGTGCCGTTACGGAAGGCCTACGGTCCGGACCTGAAACTCGCCGACCTGAATCTGGGAAGGCCGGCACGTGTGGATTCGTATCGCGGCTTCATCTTCGCGTCGGTGTCGGCCGAGGTGCCGCCCCTGATCGAGCATCTGGCGGCCGCTCGCGGCTGCCTGGATCAATGGCTGGATCGCGACGGCGGGCGCGCGGTGATCGTGCGCAACGGCACCATGCCGTTCCGGATTCATGGCAACTGGAAGCTGGTCTACGACAATGCCGGCGACGGCTACCACCCGCCGTTCTCGCACCTCTCCATGCTCCAGGTGTTCGGCGCGCGCTACGGAGACGTCGACATGCGCTACTACAACGCCGATTTCGACGACACGCCGATGTACGGCAAGGACCTCGGCAACGGCCACACCCTGCTCGACCAGCGGCCCGCGATGCACCGGGACT
Source organism: Panacagrimonas sp. (assembly GCA_052387695.1). Lineage (GTDB taxonomy): Bacteria > Pseudomonadota > Gammaproteobacteria > Nevskiales > Nevskiaceae > Panacagrimonas. The sequence continues at coordinate 48,104 of JBQTIX010000159.1, forward strand.
CCGCCTGGAAGCGCCAGCACGTCATGCCCGGCTACGAGGTCACGCAGGCGCGACTCACCGAGCGCTACGGCGAAACCGAGGCGCTGCGCATGCTCGATGCCTCCACCGGCTCGGGCATGAACCTCAACATCTTTCCGAATCTGCTGATCATCGGGAATCAGATCCAGTTGCTGGAACCCACTGCGGTCAATCGCACGACGGTGCACTGGTTCTCTACCACGCTCGAAGGCGCGCCGGAGGAGATCAACACCATCCGCATGCGCATGCAAGAGGATTTTCCGTCTTTCGGCGAGGTCGACGACGCGGCCAACTTCGAAGCCTGCCAGGAGGGGCTGGAGACCGTGCCCGAGATGGAGTGGGTCGATGTGCGGCGCCATCTCGACACCGGCGTCGGCAAGCCGGACGAGGCCGACGGCCTCTGGCGTGAACCGATGTCTTCGGACCTGCACCTGCGCAGCTATTACGCGGAGTGGCTGCGGCTCATGAACCGGGGACGATCATGAGCGCACAGGGCTTGAGCGGCTGCCGGCTCGACCCCGCGTTTTATGAGCAACTCTGGGACGTGGTGAGCGCGTGGCGCACGATGGGCGAGGTTCCGCTGGATCGCCTGCCCTCGCGCGAAACCTGCGAAGAAATTCACCGATTGCTCTTTCTGGAAGCGCGACTGCTCGACCAGAACCGGCTTGACGAATGGCTGGCGCTGTATACCGACGACTGCATCTACTGGATTCCGGCCGATGTCGAACACCGCGACCCGCGCATTACCGTCTCCTGGGAACTCAACGACCGGCGACGGCTTGAAGAAAGAGTCGAGCGCCTGGCCACCGGCCGCGCCTATGCCCAACTGCCGCCGACGCGCACCGTTCACCATCTCAGCAACATCGAGGTCATCACGGCGGGTGCCGACGAGGTCCACGCGCTGTGCAATTTCCTGATCCAGACCCATCGCAGCGGCAAGATCGGCGCGCGGGCCGGCTGGTGCGGTTATGTGCTGCGTCGCGTCGATGCGCGCTGGAAAATCGTGCTCAAGCGTATCAATTTATTCGATGCCGATCTGCCGCAGGCGAACAATGCGTTCACGCTGTGATGTCGCGTGCGACCCAAGGTTCAGGAAAGCGCAGGTCGGTTGTCGGTCGGTTGTGAGTCGGTTCAAGCCGAAGGCGGAGCCGACGCTGCGCGCCCTGCGACAAAGGGCGCATGTCGGGTCCGCCCGCGAAAAGCACGCGGGCTTGACCCGACCTACAGCGGACCTACAACGGACCACCTGAAGCTACATCCACGACAACAAGGGGGAGACCCATGACCACGATGAGCACCGCAGAAATCACCCGCACCGCCGCCAAAACGGCCGTCGGCCGACCGAACTTCATCGCCCGCACGCCGCTCGACACGCCGGAACGCAAGGCCGCCGTCGAGCAGATCGTCGCAACGATCCAGGAGCAGCAACTGGAAGTCGTCCGCGTCGGCCTCGTCGACAGCCACGGCCTGGTGCGCATCCATCCGATCGAGGCGCGGCATTTCGCGCAGGCCGCGCGCAACGGCGTGGCGTTCACCACGGCGCTGCTGGCGATGGACAGCGCCAATATCATCTTCCAGAACGTGTTCGCCGCCGACGGCGGCTTCGGCAACCCGCACATGGGCGGTGCCGGCGACATGCTGGCGATGCCGGACCCGGCCACGCTCCGCGTCCTGCCCTGGGCGCGCAAGACCGGCTGGGTGCTGAGTGATCTCTATCTCACCACCGGCGAGCGTTGCCCCTTCGATCCGCGCTGGGTGATGCAGAACGCCTGCTCCGCGCTGGACCAGCTCGGCTTCCAGTTCGTCGGCGGCGCGGAGCTGGAATGCCACGTCCTCAAGCTGACCGATCCGCAGAACGGCATGGAACACTGCACCCAGCCGCCGACGCCGCCCCAGGTGACGGCCCTGCGCCACGGTTTCCAGTACATGAACGAACACGTCGTGGATGCGCTGGAGCCGCTGATCATGCCGCTGCGCGATGCGCTGATCGGCATGGGCCTGCCGCTGCGCACACTGGAAGCCGAATGGGGACCGGGCCAGCTGGAGATCACGCTCGACCCGCTGGTCGGCGTAGCCGCGGCCGATGCGGTGATCATGCTGCGCACCGCAGTGAAACAGGTCGCGCGGCGCCTGGGCATGGTCGCGTCCTTCATGGCCAAGCCGAATCTGCCGAACGTGTTTTCCAGCGGCTGGCACCTGCACCAGTCGCTCGCCCACAACGCCACCGGCGCCAATGCTTTCGCCTCGGACAGCGAGTTGATTTCGGAAACGGGCCGGCACTTCATCGGTGGCCTGCTGCAACACGTCCGCGCCGGCACCGCGTTCTCCAATCCGACCATCAACGGCTACAAGCGCCTCAACGCCAACCCGCTGTCGCCCAAGCGCGCGGTCTGGTCCAACGACAACAAGGCCGCGATGTGCCGGCTGGTCGGGGGCATCGGCGATCCGGCGACGCGCATCGAGAACCGTTCCGGCGAGCCGGCCGCCAATCCCTATCTGTACATGGCGAGCCAGATCTTTGCCGGTATCGACGGCATCCAGGCCCGGCGCGATCCAGGCCCGCCGCTGGACGATCCCTACGCGCAGACGCAGATGGAGCTGATGCCCGGAAGCCTCATGGAAGCGATCGAGGCCCTGTCCGCCTCGGCGCTGTTCCGGCAGACGATGGGCGAACCCTTCGTGCAGCACTTCGTCGGCATGAAGCGCCACGAGATCGGGCGCTTCCTGTCATTCGTCACGGACTGGGAACAGCGCGAATATTTCGAGGCGTTCTGAGGAGACTCCGGACAAATTGACGGGCGGAGGTCGGATCAAGCCCGCGGCTTTTCGCGGGCGGATCCGACATGCGCCCTTCGTCGCAGGGCGCGCCGTGTCGGTTCCGCCTTCGGCCTGAACCGACCCACGAGACGGCGCTACTCGGGCGTACCGAGCACCACCTCCACCTCGCGCTCCTCGTCGGCCCGCATGACGGTCAATTTCACCCGCGCGCCAGGCTGATGGCGCTCCAGTTGTTCGAGCATCGCATCGAAGCTGTCAACCTTCTCGCCCTCCACCGAGATGATCAGATCGCCCATCACGATGCCGCCGGCAGGGTCGCGCAGGAACGGTCGCAGACCCGCTTCATCGGCCGGACCGCCGGGCTCGACGCCGAGGATGGCGATGCCCTTGCCGAGCTGAAGGGCGGCGTTCAGATCGGCCGGCGCCGCTGAAATGCCGAGCGTGGGTCGCACCACGCGCCCGTCGCGGATCAGGCGCGGCACCACGCGGTTGACCTCGTCCACCGGGATGGCAAAGCCGATGCCGGCGCTGGCGCCGCTCGGACTGAAGATCGAGGTGTTGACGCCGATCAGCCGCCCCGCCGAGTCGAGCAGCGGCCCGCCGGAATTACCGGGATTGATCGCCGCATCGGTCTGGATCGCACCCCGGATCGTGCGGCGCGTCATCGACTCGATCTCGCGGTCGAGCGCACTGACGATCCCCGTCGTCAAGGTCTGGTCGAGGCCGAAAGGATTGCCGATCGCGTACACGATCTGGCCCACCTCGAGATCGGCGCTCTTGCCGATCAGGATCGGCGGCAGGCGCTCGCGCGGCGCCGCGATGCGCAACACCGCGAGGTCGCGATCGGCGAACGCGCCAACCAGTTCGGCCTCGTAGCTGCTCTGGTCGGCCAAGGTCACGCGCGCACCATCGCTGCCCTGGATCACGTGGAAGTTGGTGACCACATGGCCTTCCGTATCCCAGATGAAGCCGGTGCCGGTACCGCGCGGCACCTCAGTGACTCTCGGCGAGAAGAAACTCTGCGCATGCGCCACCGTGGTGATGTGGACGACTGAGGGCGAGACGGTGCGGAAGACTTCAATGTTGCTGCGTTCGCCTTCACCGAGATCAGCGCGCGCCGTAACCGGCCTTGGTTCGATTGCTGCGAGCGGCGGGCGGCTCTCCCGACCCAACCAGAAGAACCCGGCTCCAACCACCAGGCCGAGCAGCATCGCGGGCAGAACACGACCGGCCTGCTGCGCGCCGGCGCGGCAACGAGAGGGCGGCAAGGATGTCGGCATGGAACGGGGGCGAGAGTTTGCGGTCGGCAGCGCAAGCTGACCGCCTGATCCGGTCGGCCGTCAAGCCTGACGTCTTGCTTGTCGAGCATCCCGTCACTGTCGCGGGGGTGGGCCCCAGCTACAAGATCAAGCTAGGGGGGGGCGGGGCGCGCCACC
>JBQTIX010000160.1:0-4609 GCA_052387695.1 Panacagrimonas sp.
CAATATCGGTTCAACCGGCGATACGACCTGGCGAAAATTCTCCAGAGGCTGATCCGAGCCTCCGCCACCACCCGTGCCTATCCCGCTCCCACAATCAGAATGGCTGAGGGTCGTTGCTAATCAGGTAGGCCATTGTGATCTTGCTGCGTATACAAATATGCGTTCACTTAACCATAGGACTTCTATGAAGAATTTATGCTTATTTTTTATGTTGGTATTTTCAAGCAGTGTAGGGTGGATAAGCGAAGCGCATCCACCGGGGACGCTGAACCCAACCCTTGTAGGAGCCCGCGACCGTGTTCTCGAACACCCCTACGGCTGTCGTCCGGGTGAATCTTGCCAGAGCGATGAGTTCGGCTGGGCATGCAGCGCACCCTCGCACGTCGCCCCGGGAACGTCATTAACGACGTTCGTTCGTCCCTGCGTCTCGCTGCTTATGCATCCCATCGCGCTTCTCGCGCGCAATCGCAACACGCGAGTGATCGTCGCCCAGGGTCTTGATCAGTTGCCGGATCGCTTCCTCGAACAGGGCCGTAGGGTGGGTTAGGCGCTAGCTTTTCCGCGCCGTAACCCGCCGGTCGCGGCAGGACGGCTCCGGCGCAACCCGCGCGGCTGATTGCCCGCTCTTGTGTCCGGTGCCTCCGCGCGAATCCCGCCATGCGCAGCCATCAGGCGGACCGATGCTCCGACAATTGTCATCGGTACCCTCAAGCGCACGTCCTCAAACCGAGCGCGTTTATACTCCCCCTATGAACCCGCATCTTCTTGATCAAGCTCGTCAACTTAGCGTGCAGGACCAGCTTGAGCTGGTGGAAGCTCTCTGGGATGTCATAGCGAAACGCAACGCCGTTCCGCCGCCAACTGACGCGCAAAAAGCGGAGCTTGACCGACGGCTCGCAGACCACGAGGCAAACCCTGATGACGTGGTTCCATGGAGTGAGGTCAAAGCGTCGGCACTCGCTCGCATCCGTCGGTGAGCCTTCCCGTTACGTTCCGCCGTGCAGCTCGCGCAGAGTTCATTGAGGCAGCCGCGTGGTACGAAGCACAGCGCCCAAATCTTGGCGTCGAGTTCATCCAAGAAATCGACCGATGCATTGCACTCGCCGCCGAGCAACCGCAACTTTTCGCAGACATTCACAAAGGCGTCCGCCGAGTCACTGCCGCACGGTTTCCTTACAGCGTCTACTTCCGTGCGGAAGTGCACCGCATCGTCGTTCTGGCGGTTTTTCATGGCAGCCGAGACCCGGCTATATGGCAGCGTCGGGCCTAATTGATCGTGCGGCGGGCAGCCTGCACGCTATGGCTCAAGAGCGACGGTCTTCCGCCGCCACCTCACGCCGCTCGCGCATTGCATCGTGCTTCTGGCGCGCGAATACAGTCTGCGAATGATCCTCGCCCAAGGTCTCGATCGAGCGACGGATCGCTTCCTCGAACATGGCGTCAGCCTCTTCAAAGCGGCCAAGGCTGACAAGCGATTGAGCGTGGTCGAGCGCTATCGCACCAGTGAGCCAGTGGTTCGGAATCGATTCCCGCGCCAAGCTCATGGCGTGAGCCTGCATCGCTTCGGCTTTCTCGGTCTTCCCTGTTTCGGCGTAGCCCACTGCCAGGTTGGACATCAACATCAGAGTTTCTTCGGCGGACTCGCCAAACTTGCGCTGGAGGATGGCGAGATAGGGTTCCAGCAATGCGACCTGCCGACTATGCTCGCCGCGCTCGTGATAGACCGCCCCTAGAGCGTTTAGAGCCGCCAGGGTCTCGAAGTGCTCCGCACCGTAACGCGAACGAAGCGTGTCGAAAACAGGTTCGAGGATTGCCAGCGCCTTATCGTTCTGCCCCAGCCCAGAATGCGCCATCGCAAGTTCGCGTACGGCGGTAAACGTTTGCAGATGGTTTTCTCCGAGCGTCGCTTGAGCTCTCGGCAACACCGCTTCAAGCACTTGCAGACTTTCACCGTATTCTTCTGCCGAACTCAGCGCCGCGCCAAGGGAGATCTGCGCCAGGATCTCCCTGGGGTCACCTTGGCCATGACGCTCCTGGAGGCGTCCAACCAGCTCGCGGGCCAACACGACTGCTTTCTTGTACTGACCGTCGTTGTGATAGACGGCAGATAGTTCAGTGATCAAATTGTCCAGACGCGGGTGTTCAGCGCCGAACTGCGCTTCCAGACGAGGGCGCAAGGAGAGCAGCTCGCTCAATGCCGCCACATGATCATCGTCGTAAAAGCTTCTAAGGCCGGCGAGCTGGACCGCCGCCAGCAGCCGGACTTCGGGATCACCATGGAGAGCCGCCCGGGATAGCGCGGCACGCGCTTCTTCTCTGCGGTCCAGCCCTGAGATCACCTCCCCGAGATGCAAATCGATCAACGCGCGTTGCTGATCATCGCTGTCTGGCGTCAACGACAGCGCCGCCCGCAACTCCGTTTCCGCCTTGGAATAGTCGCCAAGCTGCGAGTAGGCCCTGCCCACTGTCATATGCACCGCCCGCTCCCGCTCCGGCTGCTTCGCAAAGCGGCTCCCGGCGGTAGTGGCCGCGATATCGAGCACCTCCCGTACCCGCAGATCGACCCGACCCGATTCCAGCGGGCTTGCCTGGCTGAGTAAGTCTTCCAGCAGAAACTCGTTGACGGCGCTGGCGGTTGCAGCCTCGCTCTCCGCTCGCCGGCTCTGCGCATGTGCCTCTTCACGGGCCTGCCGCACCTGTACCAGCAGAAGCACCGCAATCAGCAGTCCCACGCCGAACACACCCGCCAAGGCGAGCGACCATTGCCTGCGGACGCGCGAACGTTCCAGCGCCTCGCGCAGCCGCACTGCTTCCTGTTCGTTCTGACGCAGCCGCGCACGCTCCGCGCGCCGCAAGCCGAGGTTGCGCAAGCGGTGGGCCACTTCGGTGGCGTCGCGCATACGCCGTTCGGGATCGCCGTCGACCAGGACGGCGATGTCCTCGCGCAGCAGCTCGTCGGTGATGTCCCGCTCCCAACCCCCAGCCAGCGCCTTCCTCAGATCTCCCGCGATCAACTGATACAGCAACACCCCGAAGGAATAGCAATCTGCCGGCACGCTATAGGGCTGTCCGCTGAGCACTTCCGGCGCCAGGTACATGGGTGTGCTGCCGCTGGTCGCGGTCAGGCCGATGGTGCTGGTGAATCCGAGCTGAGCGATACCACCGTCGGCCAAGCGCGCGCGGTCCAGCAACCCGCCGCTGCCGAAATCGCACAGCTTGATTCGTACGGCGTTGCTCACAACCTTGGGTGGCGACACTTCGCCTGCCGGCGGCGCCTGCGCAACCGGCGCGTCGATCAGCACATTGCTGGGTTTCAAGTCCTTGTGCAGCACGCCCACGGAGTGCGCCAAACCCAGCGCTTCGGCGATCTGTGCGGCGAGCTCCAGTCGCACCTCATCCGGAATCTGGGCGCAGCCGCCCTGCCGGTCCGTCCACTGCACCAGGCTGCCCGCGGGCAGATACTCCAACTCGACAAAAGACGGCAACTGCTCCAGATTCCAGTCGAGCAAGCGTACGAAGACCGAAGCCTTTTCGTGCAGGCTGTCGCGCAACAGGCGATTGAGCGTGATCTCCCGTTTGAGGGAAGAAAGCGACGCCCCATCGAGAGCAAATTTGTACGCCCGCACTTCCCGCGTCTTGTCGTGCTGCGCCAACCAGAGTTCGCCATGACCGCCGCTGCCCACGCGTTCGAGCAGGTTCCATTGCGGCCGCAGGGGCGGATGATCGCCAGCGGCAAGGCCGAGTTTGGGTGCCGGTTTCTCCACAGTTTCCACTCGCACCGGCGCCACCAGTCGATAGCCGTGCCCGTGCCGAGTCATGATCAAAGACTGACTCTTGTCCTGAAGCGCCTCGCGCAAGCGGTGCACCGTCTTGGTCAGCGTGGAGTCGCTGATGACGCGACCCGGCCACACCTCCTCCAAGAGCTCCTCTTTAGTGACGACTTCTCCGGCGTGCTCCAGCAGGTGCATCAGCATCTGCAGCAGTTTGGGATCCAGTGCCACCGGTTGTCCGGCCAGCGTCAATTCCAGGCTGCGCTCGTCCAGCACCGCTGAGCCAAAGAGCCACCGACGCCACACGGCGACAGGCTCCTGCGCTTTCTGAGGGATGACAGTCATCGGCGGTCCTGGAACGACAGGGTGGCGCGTCTATCCGACCGGTGTAAGCGGTCTTATTCGTTCTTTGCGCCGGGGAAGATTACGCCTTGGCGGATCGTCTGTCCTTGCCGGCGAACAAATGCCGGAAGAATGCCGGAGAAATGTCACGACTCAGGATTCACGACGGCTAGAATGGGGGCGCAGGTCGATCTGATGTAAGTGGCTCTGGGCCACGCCCCGACCTCCACAACTAGAGGCCTCGGCTTTGCCGGGGTGTCGATACCAACAAAGTGGTCGGGTGGGGAGTAATCGTATGCAAGCTCAATTGGGCTGGATCGTCAGGCCGGTCGTATGGACCAACCTTCTCAAGGTACTTTCGATTCTATGGGCTGAGAGCTGGCCCCGTTTGTCTGTACAGCGGGCCTGAATTTATAAGTGGATGTTCTGCGGGGTTTTAAGCTGCCAGGGCCAGAGGCAGTGGTTGGAAGTAGACCTGATCCGGTGTCTTGCGATCA
>JBQTIX010000161.1:0-12462 GCA_052387695.1 Panacagrimonas sp.
GGGGCCGGTGGCTCGCCGGCCTTCCCCCGTGTCCTCCATCTGCACCCCCCCCCCGTCCCGCCCCCCCGCCCCCCCCGCGCGCCGCCGCCGCGGGGGGGGGGGGGGGGCCCCAGCAACAGAACCGCAAGGAGCGGCAGAAAACGCAGCCAAGTCCGCCACATTCCTGGATTCGCTTCGACTCGCGGTGCTGCCGGTACCGCCCCGACGAGTCCCCACACAAAGGTCGGGAATTGCAACATCCATTGCGTGTTGTCCACGTTCATGCCCTCCAATGCTTGCGGCTCCGGCCTCGCGTCGCGCGTGCCGACGAGCTTGCGCAGAATCGTACGCCCTTGCCTGGATTTTTCGCGCCCACCATTTGGGTGGACTTTGGGTGGATTTCACTACCGTTCGTCGGATCGCCGAGGCTTGGTGGATGCGCTTCGCTTATCCCCCCTACGCCGGCACCCCGTAGCCGGCGTAGGGGGGATAAGCGAAGCGCATCCACCATCCCCCCGCCGATTCAAGCTACCGACTCGGATATACTTTGGATATTCGTGCGCGGAGCAAAAATGCAGGTCAAACTCGCCAAGTGGGGCAATAGCCTGGCCGTTCGTCTTCCCGCCGCGGTGTTGGCGGAAACCAAGCTGCTGGCCGGTTCGACGGTGGACGTGGTGGCCGAGGACGGTGAATTGCGTCTGCGGCTGGTGCGGCCTCCCCGCCGCAGACGCTACACACTGGATGAGCTGCTCAAAGGCGTCACGCCGGAAACCGTGCACCCCGAAATCGACGCGGGTCCGGAGAGGGGACGCGAGGCGCTTGAATGACCCGCAGTCTTGCGCCGCATGTGCCGGACCGGGGCCAGATCATCGTGATCGATTTCGATCCGAAAGCGGGAAGCGAAATGGGCAAGCGGCGTCCGGCCCTGGTGATGTCCCCCAAGGCGTATAACCGGGCAACGGGTTTTGTGCTGGTCTGTCCGCTTACCACGCAGCCACGTGGCAATCCTTTGGAGGTTCCGGTTGTCGGTGCCAGGACGGCCGGCGCCGTTCTGGTGGATCGCGTCCGTTCGTTTGACTGGAGGGCGCGTCATGCCGCCTGGGTGGAAAAAGCGCCCGAAGGTCTGTTCGAAGAGGTCAGCGCGCGTCTGTTGCCGCTGATCGGTAGTGCATCCGTTTGAATTCCAGAACCCCCGTCGTCCCGAGTAGCCGCGCAGCGAGCGTATCGAGGGAAGCGTCGCGTATCGAGGGCGCGCCCGGCACCTCGATACGCGGCATTGCTGCGCAATGGCGCTACTCGGTGCGAACGGATTTCGAACTGATGCACTACCCGCTGATCCAGTAAATGGAAATTCGCGCCAGCGAAGCCGAGGACGTCGTCGCAGCTCCGGCGAAGTCAAACGTTCCCGAACCCGCCCGCCGCCGCATCGCCTCGCTCGGCGGGCTCTGGCCCTTCCTGCGGCTTTACCGTGCCCGGCTGGCAGCAGCTTTCGTGCTGCTGTGCCTGGGATCGGCGGCGATGCTGGTGGTGCCGCTGGCGCTGCGCGATCTGATCGATCACGGCTTCAAGGCGGATGCCGCGATCCACGGCTATTTTCTGGCGCTGTTCGGTATCGCGCTGTTCTGGGGCGTGGCGGTTGCCGGGCGCTTCTACTATGTGAGCTGGATCGGCGAGCGCGTGACGGCGGACCTGCGCAACGCGGTGTACCGCAGCATGCTCGCGCAGTCGCCCGAGTATTTTGAAACGACGCGGACCGGCGAGGTGCTGTCGCGCCTGACTGCCGACACCACGCTGGTGCAGACCGTGGTCGGCTCGTCGATTTCGATGGGCTTGCGCAGCGCATTCCAGTTCGCCGGCGGCATGGCGATGCTGGCGGTGACGAGCCTGAAACTGTTCGCGATCACGGTCGCGCTGCTGCTGCTGGTGGTGGTGCCGATTGTCGCGGCCGGGCGCGCGGTGAAGCGCCTGTCACGCGAATCGCAGGACCGCATCGCCGACACGTCGGCCGTCGCCGGCGAGATTCTCAACGCGATTCCCACGGTGCAGGCATTCACCAAGGAGCGCGACGAGGCCACGCGTTACGAGCGCTCGGTCGAAGGCAGTTTCAGGTCCGCGATCCGGCGCACGCGAGTGCGCGCTGCGATGACCGCGGGCGTGATTGCCGGCGTGTTCGGCGCCATCGTGTTCGTGCTGTGGCTGGGCGCACAGGCCGTGGTGTCCGGCAGCATGAGCGCCGGCACGCTCGCTTCGTTCGTGCTGTATTCCGTGTTGACGGCCGGGGGTGTCGGCGTGATCGCGGAAGTCTGGGGCGACGTGATGCGCGCCGCCGGTGCCACCGAACGCTTGATGGAGCTACTGCACGCAGAGCCGGTGATTCGTGCGCCTGCCGTGCCGATGCGAATGCCAGAGACGCGACAGGCCAGCGTCGCGTTCGAGAATCTGGGGTTTCACTATCCCTCGCGACCGGACACGGCGGCGCTGGACGGTATCTCTCTCAGCATTCGCGAAGGTGAAACCGTCGCGCTGGTCGGCCCCAGCGGTGCGGGCAAGACCACGCTGTTCCAGTTGCTGCTGCGTTTCTACGACACCGATCACGGCCTCATCCGTTTCAACGGTGTCGACATCCGCCAACTCGATCCGGTCGATCTGCGCCGGCACATCGGCATCGTTCCGCAGGACGCGGTGATCTTCTCGGCGGACGCGCTGGAGAACATCCGTTACGGCGATGCCACCGCCAGTGACACGCAGGTGATGGAGGCGGCACGGACCGCGCTCGCCGACGAGTTCGTCCTGCGTCTGCCGCAGGGGTACAAGACCTTCCTGGGTGAGCGCGGCGTGCGGCTGTCCGGCGGCCAGCGCCAGCGTATCGCCATCGCCCGCGCCATCCTGCGCAACCCACCGCTGCTGCTGCTCGACGAGGCCACCAGTGCGCTCGACGTCGAGAGCGAGGTGCTGGTGCAGCGTGGCCTCGAAGCGGCGATGCGCAACCGCACCACCCTGATCATCGCGCACCGGCTATCCACCGTGCAGCGCGCGGATCGCATCGTGGTGCTGGAGCGGGGACGCATCATCGAGATCGGCAGCCCGGCGGAGCTGATGCAGCAGGGCGGGTTGTACGCACGGCTAGCGAATTTGCAGATTGTGGCGTGAAAAGACACCCCTTCGCGGTCGTGCTGGTCGTAGGTCGGATCAAGCCCCCTGTCGGCTCCGGCCGCAAAAGCGCGGCCTTGAGCCGACCTACGATTGCTTGGTCCCCCCTACGCGCGTGACCGCGGGATAGTTCGCCGTCTCCGCGATCACCCAATCGACGAACGCCTGCACCTCCGGCCGTGTGGCGGCGCGCGGCTCCGGAATCACGAAATAGGCCCGCGTCGACGTCGGCAGCCTGCGACTGGCCTCACCGCGCACGAAGGGCGCAACCAGTTTGCGCGTCGCGATCAGGTGCGACATCAGGGGCAGGCGCCCGAGCGCGACACCCTGACCGTCCAGCGCGGCCAGGATCATCTGGTCGTAGACCGAAAAATGCAGCTCGCCGGCCGGTTTGAGGTCCGCGACTCCGTGCGCTTGCAGCCAGGGCTCCCAATGCAGCCACGGCGTGCTTTTGACGTCGTCGTCGTGCAGCAGCGTGTGATGACGCAGATCGTCCGGCGTCCGCAGCGGGTGCGCGCGATCCTTCAGCAGGCGCGGACTGCACATCGGCATCACCTCCTCGCCAAACAGCTTGACGGCATGCGGCGGTGCGAGGTCCGGCCGGCAGTAGCGGATGGCGACGTCGATGCGCTCGCGCGACAGGTCCAGCACCGCGTTGTCCGCGGCGATGCGCACGTCGGCCAGCGGATGCAGGGCGCGAAAGCGCGGCAGCCGCGGCACCAGCCATAGCGAGGCGAAAGAGATCAGGGTCGTCACCGTGAGCAGGCGTGAAGCCTTGAGGCCACGGATGCGGCTGGTGGTGTCTTGCAGCAGGCCGAGTGCTTCGGTGGTGCTGCGATACAGGAGCTGGCCCGCGTCGGTCAGTAGCAGGGCGCGATGCCGGCGCTGGAACAGCGGCGTTCCGAGTTGCTGTTCGAGCGCCTGCACCTGGCGGCTGATCGCCGATTGCGTCAGAAACAGTTCCGCTGCGGCCTGGGTGAATGACAGGTGCCGCGCGGCCGCTTCGAAGCCAGCCAGCAGGTCGAGGTGGGGGAGATCACGCCGAGTCATTGGCATTCCTGTGACGCATGCGAACGATGCAAATATATCGTTTGAGGGCGTCTGGGTGCGGGCTGAAAATACATTCCAGCAAGGATTGTCGCGACCGGAGGCATGCAAGATCCGCATGCATTTACGAGATCGACGATCCCGGTTCCAGTTTGAAGAAGGAGTTCATCATGAGCACTCAAACCCGTCCGTTGATCCTCGTCGGCTTGTTGGCATTGACGGTTTCGGCCATGGTTCAGGGTCAGGAGCCGGCGAACCCTTTTGGTGAACGCGAGTTTGGTGAACGCGAGCCCGGGCTGAGCCAGGCGATTGCGCGGCAGGGCAACCAGGCGCTGACCGAAATCCGGGCCGAGTTGCGTATCGCCTTGCAACGTCGGTCGCGGACTGTGACTGTGTCGACGATGGCAGGGCTCCAGCAGGGTGAGATGCCGTCGGCGAGCTGCGCCTGCGGTGCCGTGCCCGAAAGCAGCAAGGTTCTGCGTTAAAGGCAGAGACCGTAGGTCAACTCAAGGCCGCAGCTTCATGCGGCCGGAGCCGACGCGACGCGAGGTCATGTCGAGTGCGAGCGTCGGATCCGCCCGCGAAAAGCACGCGGGCTTGATCCGACCTACACCCGACCTACAATCGCGCCCGCTTCCCTGCACGGATTCTCCTTTGGCCTCGCTTCCGCAAGCCACCGGCCCCCGACCTGCGGCGCTGGTCTTCATCTTCATCACGGTGGTGCTCGACACCATCGCCTTCGGCATCATCATCCCCGTTCTGCCCAAGCTGGTCGAACAATTCGCGGGTGGCGATACCGCGCACGCAGCGCAGGTCTATGGCCTGTTCGGGGTAGCCTGGGGGTTGATGCACTTCTTCTCGGCGCCCATCCACGGCGCGCTGTCGGATCGTTTCGGGCGGCGTCCGCTGATCCTGCTGTCCTGCGTCGGGCTGGGCCTGGATTACGTGCTGATGGCGCTGGCGCCCTCGCTGGTGTGGCTGTTCGTCGGTCGTGTTTTGTCGGGCATGACCGCGGCGAGCTTCACCGTTTGCGGCGCGTACATCGCGGACGTGACGCAGCCGGAAGATCGCGCCCGCGCTTACGGCCTGTACGGCGCGGCCTGGGGACTGGGCTTCATCCTCGGGCCGGCGATCGGCGGCCTGCTGGGTGACGGAGATCCGCGCCTGCCGTTCTGGGTTGCCTCGGGCATGGCATTCGTCAACACCGTGTACGGCGCGTTCGTGCTGCCGGAATCGCTGCCCATCGAAAAGCGTGTCCCCTTCGAGTGGCGCAAGGCCAATCCCCTGGGCTCGCTGGAACTGCTGCGCTCGCACCGCGAGTTGTTCGGCCTGGCCGGCGCCAGCGCCTTGCACTATCTGGCTCACACCGTGATGCCGAGCGTGTTCGTGCTCTACGCGGGCTATCGCTACGGCTGGGGCGTCGGCACGGTCGGCATTGCGCTGGCGGTGGTCGGGGCGCTGTCCATCGGTGTGCAAGCCGGGCTGATCAAGCCGATGGTCGCGCGCTTCGGCGAGCGCCGTACGATGGTCGCGGGTTTCCTGTTTGGTGCGCTGGGTTACGCCTTGTGCGGGCTGGCCGGGACGGCGCTGTGGTTCTGGGTCGCGCTGGTGGTGTTCGAGTTCATCGGCCTTGCGCCGGCGACCTTGCTGTCGCTCATGTCCCAGCGTGTCGGTGTGGAGGAGCAGGGGCGCTTGCAGGGCGCCAACACCGGGCTCATGGGCATCACGGGTGTGATCGGGCCGGGACTGTTCGCGTATGCCTTCGCGTTCGGTATCCACGAGGAACGAAGTTGGACCCTGCCGGGCACTCCGTTCTTCATCGCCGCCTTGCTCACGGTGCTTGCGGCCTGGGCGGCATGGCGGGCGACGCGGCCGGAACTGAAGAAGTGGGCCGCTTGAACCAGGTGGCTCCAGACAAGGACGCCACTGCTTCGAGCGTCAGACCCGCATGCAGGTCGTGCGCCAGCGCGCGCTTGATTGGCCGCGTCAGCACGTGCCGGGTATTGCGCAGCAGAACGGGATTGCGAGTGGCCAGTTCTGAGGCCAGTTCGTGGGCGCGCGGCAGGAGCGCGTCGCTGGCGAGAACCTCGCCCACCACGCCCAGGCCCAGGGCTTCGGCGGCTCCGATCTTCTGCCCGGTCAGCAGGAAGTAGCGCCCGCGGTTGGGGCCGAGCAGCAGGGGCCAGATGATCTGAATCCCGTCGCCCGGCACCAGGCCGCCGGGAAAATGCGGAGCGTCCTGGAAGTAGGCCGAGTCGGTGGCGAGCACGATGTCGCACAGCACCGCCAATTCGGAATGCACCGTCGCGGGGCCATTGACTGCCGCGATCATCGGCACCTCGATGTCGAGCATCTGATTGAGCAGGCGATTGCCTTCCCAGACGATGCGGTCCCAGAATTCCGCCGGATACTCGCCACGGGCCAGGGCACCCGGAACGTTGCCGCCTGGCAGCGCGATGAAGGAATCGCCGGTGCCGGTCAGCACCACCACGCGGTTGTCGCGATCCGCGGCGATGGCCGCGAACAGCTCGCCGAGCTCGGCGTGCGGGATGGCGCCCCAGATCAGCGATCCATCGTTGCTGTGCAGGCGAACGGTGAGCACGCCAGCGGCGTCGCGCGTCAACTGGGCGCAACTGAAGCGGTGCTCGTAATCGGCGAATTTCATGTTGCGCTTGCCGGCTGCCCCTATCGACTCGCCGATCCTTACTTGCCGGTGGTCAGCACCACCCGAAACCGCGCCTTGCCGCTCATCATGCGCTCGTAAGCCTCGGCCGCCTGCTCCAGCGGATCGCGCTCCACCAGTTCGAGCGGGCCGCTCGCGTGAGTCACTTGTACCGCGCGCATCTTGTGGGTCGTCATGATGTTTGTCCGATCTTCCTGATCCTGAGTGAGAGGGTGCCCGGCGACCGGCCGGGAGGCAACTAAAGTATAGGCCGCGGGTTTTGAGAAGAGACCCGAAATGAATGATCGAGCCCTTGAAATGCGGACACCGGACCCTAGTTTTCGTGCATGCGGCGATGTCGCCGCGATCAACCCAGACAGGAGATTTCCATGGCCGCTGTTCTCTACCGTCAGCCCTGGTCGCTGCACCAGGATCTGTTCAACGAAGTGAATCGTCTCTTCAACCGTGCCGGTGCCAACGACACCGCCAGCAGCACCCCCGCAGCGTGGTCGCCGAGCGTGGACATCGATGAGCACGCCGACAAGTTCGTGCTCCATGTCGATGTGCCGGGCGTCGATGCCGCGAGCATCGAAGTGACGCTCGACAAGGGCGTGCTGAGTCTGACGGGCACCCGCGAGCCGGCCGCCGAAAAGGCGGGCGTCGAGCGTCGCCTGTGCGAGCGTGCGACCGGACGCTTTCATCGTCGTTTCACCCTGCCGGACACGGTCGATGCCGACGCGGTTTCCGCCACCGGCAGGAATGGCGTGCTGGAAGTGGTGATTCCCAAGCGCGCTCAGGTGCAGCCGCGGCGGATCGCGGTGAACGCCACGGCAAGCGGCTAGACTCGTCCTCCCTGCCGCCTCCTCCGGCTTTTGGGGGAGGCGGCAGGACGGGTTTCAATTTTCGATTGAAGTGCCGTCTTCCTCGCGCCCTCCCCCTGGAGGGTTTTTTCTTTGACCTGTGATGGATTACAAGGACTACTACAAAGTGCTCGGCGTCTCTCGTACGGCCTCGCCCGACGAGATCAAGAAGGCGTATCGCAAGCTTGCGCGCGATTTCCATCCCGACAAGAACAAGGCCAGGGGCGCCGAGGAAAAATTCAAGGACGCCAACGAAGCCAACGAGGTGTTGTCCGACCCGGAGAAGCGCAAGGCCTACGATTCGCTGGGCCCGAACTGGAAGGCCGGTTCGCAATTCAACGCGCCCCCCGGTTGGGACCCGCGCTTCGGCGGGGGTGGCGGTCGACGTCCCGGCCCGGGTGGGCCCGGTGGAGACCCTGGGTTTTCGGATTTCTTTTCGAGCCTGTTCGGTAATGCCGGGGCGGGCATGGGCGGCGGCGGTCGTTTCGAGGACGAGGCCGACGCCTTCCATCGAGCGCCGACCAACCGGGCCAGGATCGAGATCACGCTGGAAGATTCCTTCCACGGGGGTTCGCGCCAGGTGAGTCTGTCCGATGGGCGTACGCTGAACGTACGCATCCCCAAGGGCATTACGGCGGGACAGACCATCCGCCTCGCCGAGCAGGGACCGCGCGGCTCCGACCTGTTGCTGGAGATTGATTTCGCTGCGCACCCGTATTTCAAGATCGAGGGTCGCGACATCGAGGTCAACGTCAACATCACGCCCTGGGAAGCCGCTCTCGGCGGCAGGATCCCGGTGCCTACCCTGGGCGGGACGGTGGAACTGAACCTGCCTGCGGGTTCGCAAGGCGGAAAAAAGATGCGCCTCAAGGGTCGCGGCCTGCCGGGCAGTCCGGCTGGCGATCAGACCGTGCGCCTGAGCATCGTCACGCCGCCAGCGGAGTCGGAGACCGAGCGCACTGCCTACGAGGGGCTGGCGCGGCTGTTTGAGGCTTTCGACCCGCGGAAGATCTGATTCTCAGATCGTCAGCCACATTCTCACGCAGTTGCGCTCGCCCTTGCGCTGGTACTGGCGACGCCGGGTCAATTTGACGACCAGCCACCGACCCCAGCCCCCCTGCTGATCCGGTAGCGGCTCGCACAGCTCCAGAAAAGGATTGAAGGCTTTGCCGCCGTCCTCGAAACAGATCTCCAGCTCAGCATCCGCAAGGTTCAAGTCCACCTGCACGCGGGCGTCCGCGGCATCGCCGGCACCACCGTGTTGCACCGCGTTGAGAAACAGCTCCTCGATCACCAGGCAGGCCCGCAGGCCCACGTCCCCGGCTATCCCCATCCGGGCGCAGTGGTCTTCGACGTGCGCAACCACGAAGGACAAGGCATCTTCACGGGCATCGAATTCGGCCATCGCGAGCGTGCTGGGACGGTTGTCGGACAGGAATGCGCGACTATCATAGAACGACATCAAGCCCAGGAACCCGCCGCATGCCTACGTCATTCAAGCCCATCGCCGTGCTGCTGCGCGTGATGACGATCCTGTTGCTGATTGCGCAGGCTCCCGGCGTTCACGCCGAGGCTCCCGCGGTTGGCCTGGTCAAGATGGCGAAAGGGACGGTCATGATCGAACGCGAGCAGCAGGCGCTGCCGGCCGCGGTCGGCATGCCGGTGTTGCAATCCGATGTGATCACGACCGGGACAGACGGCTCGGCTGGAATCAGCTTTCGGGATAATTCCCTGCTGTCGCTGGGGCCGCGCAGCCGGCTGGCAGTCGATACCTTCCGCTTCGACAGCACCACTCACGAAGGCGTGTTTGAGACCACCCTGTCCAAGGGTCGCATGGCCGTGGTCTCCGGCAAGATCGCCAAGCATCAGCTCGATGCGATGAAGGTGCGCACGCCGACCGCCCTGCTGGGTGTGCGAGGAACCGAGTTCATCGTCGAGGCCGGAGACCCCTGATGCACCGGTTTCTGCTGCCGACGCTGCTGGTGGCAGGCTGCGCCACCACCCACGACCGCATCGTGCTGTTGCCGGACGCGCAGGGCAAGGTCGGCAAGATCATGGTGATCCAGGGCGATCAGGAGACGCTCATGGATCAGGCCTACGCCTCGATGCGGACCGATGATCGCGGTGGCGCGGAACCCACGCTGCTCGATCCGGCGACGATTCACGCGGACTTCGCTGCCGAGCTGGCCAGCCTGCCGCCGCGGCCGGTGTCGTACTTCCTGTATTTCGTCAGCGACTCCCCGGTGCTGACCGCCGAGTCGCGCGAGCGCTTGCTGGTGATCCTCAAGGAGATCGACAAGCGTCCCGCTGCCGAGGTGGTCGTGATCGGGCATACCGATACCCGCGGCACCCACGCGGACAACGACCAGCTCTCGGTGGACCGCGCAGCGGTGGTCCACGACGAGATCCTGAAACTCCAGAACCATCCATCACAGATCTCGATCGCAGGTCGCGGCGAACGCGAGCTGGCGGTGCCGACCGGCGAGGGTGTCGACGAACCGTGCAACCGCCGCGTGGAGATCAACGTGCGGTAGGCGGGGGTGTACGCGGTCCGATCCAGCGCAGCACCAGGATGGTCACGTCGTCGGCGGCTTCCTGGCCGTCCACGAAGCGCTCGATCTTGTTGCCCACACGCTCGATGATCCTGCGGGCCGAAGGTTCGCGTGCCGCGCCGGCCAGCGCGGCGGAGAGCCGCTCGGAACCGAACATCTCGCCGGCTGCATTGAGCGCCTCGCTGATGCCGTCCGTGACCAGACAGATCAGGTCGCCGGGCGCGAGCCGGACGCGTTCGGAGGAATAGTCGAAGCTCTCGACCACGCACAACGCCGGCCCGCCGGCTGAGTCCAGCCGCACCGTGTCCTGCTCCCTGGCACGCACCCGATAAGGGCTTTCATGGCCGGCGCAGCACCAGGCCAGTTCGCCGGTGTCGAGGTTGAGCACGCAGGCGGCGACGCTGATGAACATCGATTCCGGGTTTTCGCGTGCGATCACCTTGCCGGCCGCGGTCAGGCCCCGGCCGGGGTCGTGGCCGACGTTCAGCGCGGCGCCCTTGATCAGGGCCTTGGACAGCGCCATGAACAGGCTCGCCGGCAGGCCCTTGCCGGAGACATCACCGACCATGAAGAACAGGTGCGCGGCGTCGAGCCGGAAGAAATCGAACAGATCGCCGCCGACGGTTCGTGCCGGCCGCATCAGCGCCGCCAGATCCACCCGCGGATCGTCGCCCACCACCCGCGCCGGGTCGGGCAGCATGCCGCTCTGGATGCGCCGGGCGGCATCCAGTTCGCCGTCCAGCCGCGCCTGCTTCTCGGCGGAGGCCTGGAGGTCGCGGCGCAGGTTTTCACGCTGCCGTTCCGCACGGCCCAGTGACAGCATCAACATCGCGGCGAGCACCACGGTGCTGCCGATCACCGGATTGGCGGTGTCGATCAACAAGCCCGCCTGCCAGAACGCGATCCCGCCGCAGACGAGGGTCACGCCGGCCGCTGCGACGAAGCACATCAGCGCGCGCATCGGTGACAGCTTCGGGACGGCGAGGATGCCGACCAGCGACAGCAGGCCGAGCAGGGCGGCTTCATACCATCGCGCCTGGTAGGGACGTCTCAGCATCCGGCCTTGCAGCACGGTCTCGAGTGCCTCGGCATTGGCGATGACACCGACGCGATCGCCCGCCGGCGTGGTCACGCGGTCGCCCAGGCCGCTGGCGGCGGTGCCGATCAGCACGAAGTGGTCGCGCAGGGTCGCCGCGTCGATGGTCCCGTCCATCACCGAGATCGCCGAAGTGGTCGGAAAATCTTCGCTGGAATAATGGATCCACCATTGGCCTTGGGCGTCCGTGGGAATGCGCCACTGGCCGACGCGGACCGCGTGGATGCGCTGCGGGTCGAGTTCGACTTCGAGGACCGGTTTTTCCGATGCCGCGCGCAGCATCTCCAGCGGCAGCGAAGGGACGAGCTGATGGGCGATGCGCAGCAAGGTCGGGGCGCGGCGCACCACCCGATCATCCTCGTCGATGCGATTGATCGCCCCCTGACGGGATACCCGCTCGTGAATGACGTCGAGGTTGCGCAGGACTCCGGGATAGTCGGGTACCCGTTCGCCGATCGGCACCGAGCCGTCGCTTTGAAAGATCGGGGGGCTGTGAAGAAGATTTCCGGTCGGCAGTTCGTCCACATCAAGGCCGGCGATGCCGACCACGGCGCCCGCCTTGTTCAAGGCGTCGGCCAGGCGATGGTCCTGGCTGGGGACGAGCGTGGGGTGGCTCTCCGCATGACGGTCCGGCTGATCGAAAATCATGTCCAGGCCGATCGCGGTCGGCCCGGCGCGGGCGACGCTTTCGACCAACGCGGTCATGATGTCCCGCTTCCAGGGCCACTGGCCCCACTCCGCCAGGCTGCGGTCGTCGATGGCCACCACCACCACGCGGTGTTCACCCCTGGTCTGGCGCGGAAACACCTGCTGATACTGGTCGAACAGGGCATTGCGGACGGTGCGCTGCGGGAGATGATCGTAACGGACCAGCAGTACGCCAAAGGCCAGTGTCAGCAGCACCGCCGCCAGGCGGCCCTGATAGATGCGCCACCAGCCCGTCTCGCTGCGCGATTCGTCGCCGGGGCTAGGGTCTGTTGACATATGAATGATCGTCGCGGCGGAGGTCCGTCCGGCGCAGTGGGAGTGCCCTTGTGGCACACCCACCGCACCACCCGACGCGCAGCGCAAGGAAGGAGCGACGAGGTGTACTTGAAGTACAAGAGGAGCGACTGA
>JBQTIX010000162.1:0-6821 GCA_052387695.1 Panacagrimonas sp.
GCCCCGTGACCGTGACCGTCGATAACTGGGAGATCGTCCGCTCGCTGGCCGCGGTACTGGCGGTGCTGATGTCGATGGTGGCACTGCGCGTGTCGCGCAGCGACAAGAGCGCGGATGCGCAGAAGGCGGCACTGGCGCGGGTGGAAAACCAGCTCACCGGGGACGTGGAAGCGCTGCGGCATCTGATCGGCAACATCAACATTCAGATGAGCGCGTTCGAAGAGGCCTTCAAGCACATCCCGACGAGCCGCGACTTCGATCTGCTGCAGAACTCGATCTCGGATGTGAGCCAGGCGGTGGCGCGCCAGCAGGGCGCACTGGAAGCCAACACCCGCATGGTGGAGCGGATGAATTCTTTTTTGATGGAGCGTGGGACGTGAAGAGCTATCTGGAGACGGTGCTGCAGGACGTGCGCCTGTCCTTGCTGACCTTGCTGGATTCGATGCCGGACGGCTCACTCACCGTGGGCCAATTGGACCGCGCGTTGGATGCGCGGCCCGGGGACGGCCTGTCGCGCGACGAGCTGGAGACGCAGATCGGTTGGCTGGAATCGGCCCGGCTGATCACGGTGGAGCGTATCGCCGGCGTTGGCCTGGTGCGCCTGACGGTGCGCGGTGCCGACGCCGCGCGCGGCAAGGTGCGCGTCCCCGGCGTGACCCTGCCGCGGGACGCGGGCCTATGAACATGTACTTCGCGCCGCCGGCCAAGACGGAGCTGCGCCGCGTTGCGGCCATGCCATTGCTGGTGGCGGCGATCCTCATCGGCTGCGTCATGACCGTGGTCTTGTGGCTCGGCAGCGTGGTGGCCGGCGAGGATTGGATGGAGTGAGATGCCGAAAAAATCCAGCATCGCCACGCTTGACCCTGCGGTCCGCGAGAGTGTCGACGCGCTGCTCAAAATTGGCCGGCTGACCCTAGACCAGGTCATCGGCCAGCTCCGCGCCGCGTTCCCTGGCGCCGAGATTCCGAGCCGTTCCGCACTCGGCCGCTACAGTCAGCGCTTCGACGAGATCGGCAAGCGCATGCGCGAGTCCCGCGAGGTGGCCAAGGTGTGGGCGGATCGCCTGGGCAACGAGCCGCAGGGCGACATCGGCAAGCTGGTGATGGAGCTGCTGCGCACGTTGGCCTTCGACGTGACCCTGGAGATGCAGGAGCCGGACGAGCACGGCAACGTCGTGATCGACCCGAAGTCCATCAACACGCTGGCGCTGGCGATGCAGCGGCTTGAGGCCGCTGGCAAGTGGAACCTGCAACGCGAGCAGGCCATGCGTGAGGCGGCTCTCAAGGAAGCCGCGGATACCGCGGCCAAGATCGCCAAGAAGGGCGGCATGTCAGCCGACGCGGTCAACGAAATCCGGCGCCAGATCCTCGGCATCCAGCAATGACGCCGACTTATCAGGCCGTTCTGACCAGCGACGCCAACGATCGGAGCGCGCCGCCTGCGGTGCTGCTCGGGTATCAACAGCGCTGGGTGGCGGACAAGTCTCAGCTGAAGGTGGCCGAGAAATCCCGACGCATCGGCCTGACCTGGGCGGAAGCCTCAGACGACGTGCTGGAAGCCGCGCGCGAGGGCGGCAGCAACACGTTTTACATCGGCCCGACGCAGGACATGGCCCTGGAGTTCGTCGAAGCGTGCGGCATGTGGGCGCGCGTCTACGACTACGCCGCGTCGCAGATCGAGGAAGGCATCTTTGCAGACGGCGACAAGGAGATCAAAACCTACAAGATCGATTTCCCGGCAACGGGCCGGCGCATCGTGGCGCTGTCATCTCGCCCCACCAATCTGCGCGGAAAGCAGGGCCGCATCGTCATCGACGAGGCGGCATTCCACAAATCGCTGGCCGACCTGCTCAAAGCAGCGATGGCGATGCTGCTGTGGGGCAACGACGTGCGCGTGATCTCCACGCACGATGGCGAGTCCAACGAGTTCAACGAGCTGATCGAGGAGATCCGCGCGGGGAAGCGCAAAGGCAGCGTGCACCGCATCACGTTCCAGGACGCTGTGGCCGAAGGCCTGTTCGTTCGCGTGTGCATGCGACGCGGCATCCAGTGGACGCCGGAGGCCGAGGCCAAGTGGGTCAACGACGCCTACGGCTTCTACGGAGACGCGGCGGGCGAAGAGCTCGACGTGATCCCGAGCCAGGGCAGCGGGGTCTACCTACCTCGCTCGCTGATCGAGCGCAGCATGGATCCAGACTTGGTGGTAGTCACCTACCGCTGCACCAGCGAGTTCACGTATCGGCCGGACCGCGAACGTGAGGCAGACACGCTGCAGTGGTGCGAAGAGTTCGTGCTGCCGCTGCTGCAAAAGCTCGATCCGAAGCTCTCGAAGTACTACGGCAGCGACTTTGCGCGCGTGGGTGACGCCTCGGTGATCGTGCCGGGTGTCGAGGACACCGCTCTCAACGTGACCGTGCCTTTCATCGTCGAGATGCGGAACGTTCCGTTCGCCCAGCAGAAACAGATCCTGCGCTACGTGGTGCAAGGCTTCATGCGGTTTATGGCCGGCGCAATGGACGCCACCGGCAACGGCGCAGAGATGGCGGAATGGGCAGCGCAGCAGTTCGGCAGCACCCACGTTGAAGAAGTGAAGCTCACGCTGGATTGGTATCGCCAGCACATGCCGCGGCTCAAGGCGGCTTTCGAGGATGGGACTCTGCGTCTACCGAGGCACGCGAACGTGCTGGCGGACCTACGGGCCATCAAGAAGGTCAACGGCGTGGCCCATGTGCCCAAGGACGCGCACGAGAAAGGTGCCGACGGTGAGCAGCGGCACGGTGATATCGGCATCGCCCTGTGCCTGTTGCTGTACGCGATAGCGGAGATGGAGCCTGTGCCGCTTGAGTTCGAATCGATTGGCGCTCGCGGAACCATGAGCTCGCTTCATCACTTCGACGGGCAGGGCCTGCGTGGTCAGCACACCGAATCCGGCTGGGGCGGCGTCGCCGGTGGCAACGACTTTGGAGGCTTTCTCTGATGGATTTCGAGACCGTCAACGGCGTGCTGGTGCCGGTGCGCGAGCGTCGCCCGAATCTGCTGGAAGTGGCCACGACGAATGACGGCCGTGACATCACCCGCGGCTTCGTCGATTCGCTACCCTTGCTGCCGCCCCTCGATCCAGTGCTGCAATCTCGCGGCGGCGACTACCGGGTATACGAGGAGCTGCTGCGCGATGACCAGGTGAGCGCGTGCTTCGGGCAGTTGCGCTTGGCTGTCGTCGGTGCGGAGTGGAAGGTCGATGCCGGCGGCGACATGCGCGTGGACAAGAAGGCCGCGGAATCGCTCGAGCAGCAGCTCTCCGCACTGGACTTCGACCGTGCTTTCGACCGCATGCTGTACGGCGTTTTCTATGGTCACGGCGTGGCTGAATGCATCTATAGCAAAGAGGGTTCGCAGGTCCTTGTGACCGACATCAAGCCGCGCAAGGTGCGGCGTTTCGGCTACAGCCCAACGGGCGAGCTGAAGCTGCTGACGATGAAGAACCCGCTCGGCGAGGTGATGCCGCCGAAGAAGTTCTGGACGTTTGCCTACGGCGGCGATACGGCCGATGAGCCCTATGGTCTGGGTCTTGCGCATGCGCTTTACTGGCCGGTTTTCTTCAAGCGCAATGGGCTCAAGTTCTGGCTGATCTTCCTGGAGAAGTTCGGCCAGCCCACCGCAGTCGGAAAATATCCGCCGAACGCGACGCCGGAAGAAAAGAAGCGCTTGCTGGGCGCGCTGGGCGCGATCCATACCGACGGCGGCATCATCGTGCCCGAGGGCATGCTCATCGAGCTGCTGGAAGCCGCGCGCTCCGGCACCGCGGACTACAGCGCGCTGTGCGATCGCATGGACAACGCGATCGCGAAGGTGATTCTGGGTCAGACCGCAACCACGCAGGGCACCCCGGGGAAACTCGGCAATGACGAAGCGCAGAGCAACGTTGCCGAGGATCTGATCAAGGCCACCAGCGACCTGTTGTGCCAGAGCTTCAACCGCGGCCCGGTAAGGTGGCTCACGGAGTGGAATTACCCCGGCGCGGTGGTGCCGAAGGTCTGGCGCCAGACCGAGCCGGAAGAGGATTTGAACGACCGCGCGGAGCGCGACGGCAAGATCTTCCCGCTGGGCTATCGACCCACGTTGGCGAGCGTGCAAGAGACCTATCCGGGCGATTGGGAAGAGGCGCCAAAGGCGCCCGCGCGTGTGCCCGAAACCGGTCCGGCTGACGATGCCGGCAAGAAGGCGGAATTCGCGGAAGGCGCTGTAGCTGCCGACGGATTGCCGCTGAAGCTGGCGGATCGCCTGGAGATCGAGGCCCGCGCTGCGCATCAGGCGTGGATCAAATCGCTGCGGCGCATGGCAGATGACGCGGGCAGCCTGGCGGAACTACGCGACCGCTTGCTCAATGCCTATGCCGAGCTGCCCACCGAGCAACTCGCCGAGGTGATGAGTCTGGCCTTTGCCGTGGCCGACGCACGCGGGCGCGAAGACGTAGCTGCCGAAGCCGGACAGGACGATGTCAGCGCCGGCTAAGCCGGATGAGGTGAAGCTGCCATTCGCCGAGCAGATCGCCGCCGTCAGGCTGCGCACCCGCAACCTCATACCGACGGCGAAGTGGACCGACGTGATGCGCAACGCTCACGACCGCGGCTTCGCGGTGGCCGGCGCCATGAAAACCGACCTGCTGGCGGACTTCGCGGGCGCCGTCGACAGGGTGGTGGCGGAGGGCAAGTCCATCGAGTGGTTCCGGCAGAACTTCGACTCCATCGTCGAGAAGCACGGCTGGGCGTACACGGGTGAGCGAAACTGGCGCTCGCGCGTGATCTACACCACCAACATGCGCACCAGTTACGCGGCGGGGCGCCTGGCGCAGCTGCGCGACCCGGATTTGCAGAAGGTCGCACCGTTCTGGATGTACAGGCACGGTGGGAGCACCGATCCGCGACCGCAACATCTGGCGTGGGATCGGCTGGTACTGCCGGCCGACGATCC
Organism: Panacagrimonas sp.; assembly: GCA_052387695.1. Classification (GTDB taxonomy): domain Bacteria; phylum Pseudomonadota; class Gammaproteobacteria; order Nevskiales; family Nevskiaceae; genus Panacagrimonas. Next base: position 4,971 of record JBQTIX010000162.1, read on the forward strand.
GTGGTTCAAGGTTCATTACCCGCCTAACGGCTGGGGCTGTTCATGCCGGGTGGTGGCGGTATCGAGAACCACCGCGAAGCGCATGGGCGGCCGGTTTGAGCCGCCGCCGCCGACCGATCCGAAAGGGGCGATCGATCCGGGCTGGGACTACATGCCCGGCGACACCGTTGCCGACGAACTGCGGAAGTTCGTCCAGGACAAGGCGAGCAAGGCCCCCGCGGCGCTTGCAGCGCCCGTTGTCCGCGATGTGGAGCCTATCGACGTTCGCGCATTTGCAGAGCGCGCCATGAAGACGGCAGACCGCAAGATCACGCTCGACCTGGGCACGGTGAAGAACGCGGCGTTGATCCGCGAGAAGACGGGGTTCGATCTGACCGGCTTCACGCGGCAGCTCGATAATTACGGAGTGCGGCACACGCTCAGGGAACACGGCGACCCGAAGCTTGAGTGGAAGCGTGGGCAGATCGCGGTGACCCTTGATGACTTCAGCCTGTTGACGACGATCATGGATTTCTTCGACGAGGTGCGACACGACGGCAAGAACAAGGTTGGCCGAGATGTGCTGGTTTTTTCGAAGCTGATCGACGGCGTGGGCTATTGGCACGCGGCGGAGATTCGCGACGGCAAGCACCTGGTGGTGACCGATTCGCTGCGCAAAAAGGCAGGCTCATGGTCGCTCGAATGAAAGCGCCCCCACCCGCGACGAGTGCATGCTGGCGCCTGCGCGCCCCCTTCTCTTTTAACGTCCGAAACGACTTCGCGGGTCAGGGACTGCGTCAGAGTATAGATCATGAAAGTTGATCTAAAACTGGTCAACGCGGAGGTGAGTCAGGCCTTCCAGCGCCTCCTGGATGCGGGCGTAAGACCTCGGCCGGCTTTGGACCTGATAGGCGAGACGCTCAAGGAATCGACCAAGCTCCGATTTGCGGAGGGTCGCGGCCCGGATGGCGCTGCGTGGGAGCCCAATGCCGAGAGCACCTACCTATCGTTTCTCGGCAAATACAAACGGAGCTTCAAAAAGGACAGCAGCGCCAGCGCTGCTGGAGAGCGGCGTCGTGCTGGCAAGAAGCCGCTCATCGGCGAGACTAAGGTTCTGTCTGAAGGCATCACTTACCGCCTCATCGGGGACGCGGTTGAGATCGGCAGCCCGAAGGAATACGCCGCCGTGCAGCAGCTGGGAGCGAAGCGGGGCGCTTTCGGATTGACGACGCGCGGCGCGCCGATCCCGTGGGGAGACATCCCCGCTCGTCCGTTCCTCGGCATCAGCCCCGAGGACGAGGTAACTATCTCGGAGATCCTGAACGATTACTTGGCGCAATCGATCGAATAACCGCCATTTAGCCTGCTATTGGGTAGTTTTCCAGCCACTTTTTACAGGCCCTCAAGGGCGATTTTTGTTCCATCATTTCCGCCGTTTTTTTTCTTGATCGGCCTTTCTGTGCCCGAAGCACGGCACTAATTCGACTCAAACCATGTGTCTGCCGGGTCGAGCCGGTTTTTCTCCCAACTCATTGTTTCTTCGGCTGTCCCACACTGTCCCGCTCAATCCCGCCGTATCCCACTTCAAGTGTCGGAATGCACGGTCGCGGGGGGGGGGGGGGGCCCCCCAGGCCCAACCCAGGAAAGGGGCGGGGGGGGGCCCCCCCCCCCCCATAGAACGGAAAAACAAAAAACAAACAAAAAAAAGAGAACCACACACGCCCCCCCCGCCCCCCCCCCCGCGACGGTGCATTCCGACACTTGAAGTGGGATAGGGGGGGATTGAGGGGGACTGTGTGGTACAGCCGATGAAAAATTGTGTTGGGTGAAAAACCGGCTCGACCCGGCAGACACATGGTTTGAGTCGAATTA
>JBQTIX010000163.1:0-11157 GCA_052387695.1 Panacagrimonas sp.
GGCCCGGTGGATGCGCTTCGCTTATCCACCCTACCCCGAGCCGACACAAGGGTGGATAAGCGAAGCGCATCCACCATCGCAGGCAAGGTGTCGCGTGATCCTTGTTTGATGGAGGCGGGCCATGCCCGCGACCGTGTTCGCTGACCGGTGCAGGCCCTGCCGAAGAACCTCCTCAGATCGGCTCCAAGCCGCGTTTATTTTTCCGGATTTCCGAAAACGACGAAAAAACTGTGATCCACGTCACAGAATCCAGCGGAACGCCACCCATTTGGGGGGCGACGGGCGCATCCAACGAGTCTAACTTTCACGACTGGAACTGGAACGGCTACCGACAGGACCATCGCCGGCGTTTCATTTCGCAACCGAGGGGGACTCAATGGGGGAATCAAGGACGCTCGCACCGCGGCTTCTGCATCTCGATCTCGCGGCGAAGCCGACCGCGCGCAGGTCGGGCAGCAGCGCTTGTGTCGTGATATCCCCAGCAGCCGGATGAACGATATGGCCTCTTTCGGCGGATCAGCGCCTGACGACGCAGCCCCCCTCCTGCGTTGCGTCGTTCAAGCACTCTCGGCGCAACAGGCGCACCTGTATTCGGTAGACGAGCATACCGGCGACTTCAGGGTCCTCTCCTCTGAACCGGCTGCCGCGTCCTGGCCGATCCTGATCGGGCGGGCCGCGCCCGATGACGTCGAACTGCCGTCGTCCGTGCCCCCGGCCGAAGACGCATCTCCCGCCGAGGCGCTGGCCGACGCGCTGCGCCCTCAGGACAGCTCGCATCGTCTCCGTGCATTGCTATGGCAGGACTTCCACGAATACGCGTTCATCGACGTTCGCCGGTCCGATGACCAGGAGGCCTTCAAGGACAGCGACCGCGTTGTCCTTGACAGCCTCATGCCGAGCCTCCGATTGGCACTGCGGCCCGCATCGGGGCCCAACCTGGCCGATCAGATCTTCGAAAACCTTCCGTTCGGGGTCGGCCTGCTCGATGCGCAGTGCCGGTTGCGCATGCCCAACCAGATGCTTCGACGGATCCTGCGCGAAGCCGATGGGCTGCTGATCGAGAACGGCCAGCTTCGCCCCTGTTCCGAAGCCGATCAGCTCGCGCTACTGCGGGCTCTGGGCCAGGACCCGGAAGGCGCACCGCCGAGCGGCGAAATGCTCATCGTCTCGCGCATCAACGGTCGCGCTCCCTACCTGCTGGTGCTCGAAAAATTCGACGGGCCGTCGCACGGCGACTCGATCCCCTTGTTCAAGCTGCTGGTGTCCGATCCCCTGGACCTGTCGATGGACAGCGTGCGGCTGGCCGCCCGCCGCTTCTGCCTCACGAGCATGGAAACCGAGGTGATCCACAGCTTCCTGTCCGGGAACGACATGGACCAATGCGCAAGACAATTCGGCATCTCTCCGCACACCCTGCGCTGGCATACCAAGCGGATCATGGCCAAGACCCGCACCGCCAGCCGCACCGCCATGGTCCAGCTGTTCGGTCGCGCGGTGCTGCTGTACACGGCCGCGCGATGAAGGCCGTTCGGGACATCAACGACGCTCTGCACTGGGTGGAATTCATCGGCAGGTCTGGCGCAGGTCGGCTCAAGGCCACGGCTTTTCGTGGCCGGAGCCGACATGCGCCGGTCGTCGTCGAGCGCAGCGTCGGTTCCGCCTTCGGCTTGAACCGACCTACGAGTAGGGTCGAACCTGTGCGAACCTTCACTAGCCACAGGAGCAGTCCGCCCGGGTCGGAGCCTCTCGGCCGGCACCGCGCAACGCCATCCCGTGGATCAAGACCTTCCTCCTGCTGGTCACTGCCCTCATGAAAACACCGAGCGCCGGACACAAGAAAATCTGCCTGAACATGATCGTCAAGAACGAAGCGCACGTGATCCAGCGTTGCCTTGCGTCCGTGCGGCCGTTCATAGATGCCTGGGTGATTGTGGACACCGGCTCCACTGACGGCACGCAGAACGTGATCCGCGATGCGTTGAAGCATCTGCCAGGACGCCTGCACGAACGTCCCTGGAAAAATTTTGGGCACAACCGGTCCGAAGCCATCCAGCTTGCGGCCGGCGTCGCCGAATACCTGTTGATCATCGACGCGGACGATTTTCTGGTGACGCCGAAGGGCTTTCGTTTCCCGGACCTGCGTGACCCCGCCTATAGCCTCGCGATCCACCACGGTCCTATCCGCTACCGGCGGCGCGCGCTGATTCGCGAGGCGCTGGGATGGCGTTACGTGGGGGTGCTGCACGAGTACCTGGAAAGCACCCAGCCGGTGACCGGCGAAACGCCGCTGGAAGGCGTGCACATCGGCTTCGGCGCCGATGGCGGCCGCAGCCAGGTGGACCAGCGCGTGAAGTACGCCCGCGACGCCGAGGTCCTGGAACAGGGGCTGCGTGACGAGCCCGACAATTCACGCTACGTGTTTTACCTGGCGCAGTCGTATCGCGATTCCGAGCAGTTCCAGAAAAGTCTCGCAGCCTACGATCGCCGCGCGACGATGGGCGGCTTTGCCGAAGAGGTGTACTGCGCTCTGTTGCAGGGGGCACGCATCAGTCGGCGCCTGGGCCTACCCGCGGCGGAGATTGTCGATCGGTACCTGCGGGCCTTCGAGTCCCGCCCAACTCGCGCCGAGGCGCTGGGCGAGTTGGCCCTGTATTGCAGGGAGTCGGGTCCACGCTGGGCGCTGGCCTACATGTTTGCACAGCGCGCCGTCCGGATCCCCATGCCGTCCGACGTGCTGTTTTTGGAGCCGGCGTGGTACGAATGGCGAAGTCTGGACGAGTACGCCATCGCCGCGTACTGGGTCGGCGAATGGGAGGAGTGCCGCGAGACCTGTGAGCATCTTCTGAGTACCGGCTTGCTGCCGCAGGAGCAGCGGGAGCGCGTGCTGGGCAATCTGAACCATGCGAAACGCAAGCTCGGGGCCGATTCACCCGAATGATGTGGCGGCGAAAATCGCGGGAGGTGAGACGGTGTTCAGCGCAACGGTTCTTGGTCAATGCTCTATATCAGTTCGATCGAAAAAAGATGTCTGCCGGCGCTGGTCGAACGCGGTGCAGTCAAACCGCTCTGCGCCTGGGCGACGTCGCTTGCGGTTCGTCATCAAGGGAAATGATTTCCGAAATCCGACTTCTGCCATCGAGTTCTGACGCATGAAACCGACCATCTGCCTGAACATGATCGTCCGTAACGACGCGCACGTGCTCGAGCGCTGTCTGAACTCCGTGCGCGGCGTCATCGGCCATTGGGTGATCGTGGATACCGGCTCCACCGACGGCACGCGGGAACGGGTTCGCGAACTGTTGAAGGGCATTCCCGGCGAACTGCACGAACGCCCCTGGAGGGATTTTGGCAGCAACCGTACCGAGGCCATTCGCCTGGCTCGCGGCAAGGCGGAATACGTCCTGATCCTGGACGCGGACGAGCAATGGACCGTGCCGGAAAAGTACCGGGTGCCGAAGCTGCGGGCCATGTCCTACAACCTGCGACACCTGTGCGCCGACCAAAGACTGAGTACGTGGAAGCAAAGCCTGTTGTCCGACCGGGTGGAGTGGACCTTCAACGGCGTGCTGCGCGAGCTGGTGGACACCACCGCGGTCCATGAGCCGGAATACCTCGAGAAACCTGCAATCAAGTGCTTCGCCGACGGCGGCAGAACCCTCGGAAAGTCGGCTCGCGACCTCCACGTCGCAGACGCCACGATGCTGGCCTCTGCGCTGCAGGCGGATCCCGCCAACGGACGCTACGCTTTTTATCTGGCCGACTCTCTTCGTGATGCCGGAGACTTGGCCGCGGCCGTCGAGGCGTACGAGCATCGCATCGCGATGGGCGGATGGGACGAGGAGGTCTGGTGCTCGATGTACGCGCTCGGCCGGATCGCGGAATGGCAGAAGGCGGACGCCGCGATCGTGGTCTCGCGATACCTGCGCGCCTATCAGTTTCGCCCGCAACGAGCCGAGCCCTTGTTTCAGCTCGCCCGGTACCATCGTGAGCGCAGCGAAATTGCGATCGCGCACCTGTTCTCGCAGCAGGCCATCACCATTCCCATCCCGCACGACCAGCTTCAGATCGACGAGAGCGTCTATCTGTGGCGCAGTCAGGACGAATTTGCGGTGGCCTCGTATTGGCTCGGACACTACGGCGAGGGCGCGGCGACCTGCGAATCGCTGCTGGAAGAAGGGCGCGTACCGATGGAGCACCGCCAACGGATCTTGAACAACCTCAAGTTCTGTCAACAGAAACTGGTGACACCGGCTGTACAGTTGCTCTAGTGTCTCGACTCACATATTTCGCGACAAGGGCGCACGCGGATTTTCCCGTCTGGCAAGGCGCGGCGACGAGGCGTAGCCGCGCTATAGCGAGGAGCCGCAACGCAGCCAAGCGCGAAAATCAGCCGCGGATTTGTTGTGAAATATGTGGGTCGAGACACTAGCAGCCATTGCGATGAAAATGCCCCGAGGACGTCCCGTGCTGGAACCAAGCAAGTCGGTCAAGCGCCGCTATCGCGATCTGCAGGCGGATTTGCGAGCCGCCCGAACGGATGGTAGTGCATCAGTTTGAAATCCGTTCGCACCGAGTAGCGCCATTGCGCAGCAATGCCGCGTATCGAGGTGCCGGGCGCGTCCTCGATACGCGACGCTTCCCTCGGTACGCCCGCTGCGCGGCTACTCGGGACGAACGGGCCGGCGCTACTCGGGCCGAACGGGGTTCTGGAATTCAAACTGATGCACTACTGAACGGATCCATGAAAATCGCGATGCAGAGGCCCGGCGCCCTGGGCGACATTGTCATGTCGGCGCACACGGTACAGGCCTTGAAAAGGCGTCATCCGCAGGTGGCTATCGACTATTACTGCGCTCCAGGACTGTTGCCGGTCGTTAAGCCGCTACTACGCGAGATCGGCGTAGACAAGGTGTTGCAATCGCCGTTCTGGGACGTACGGGACCAATACGAGCTTTCGGTGAATTTCTGGGGATACCCGGATCGCATTGGCGGCGTATTGCCACGCATGCAGCGCCACCTGATTGCCGCTTTCGCCAAAGAGGCGGGCGTCGAGCCTTCGGAGTGCGGCATCGATCTGCCACTTCCGCCGAAGCCGTTCGCGGTCGGTTCGAGCCCTTACGTGACCCTGCAGACCACCACCGGCTGGTCGCGGTACAAGAACTGGTCGATCGACCGATGGGATGCGGTGTGCGACTGGTTGCAAGAGCAGGGTTACAGGGTTTTCCAGATTGGCGGCCCCTCGGACGGTCTGCTTCGGGACGCCGATCACCAGTTGCTCGGTGATTTCCGCGCCTGCCTGCACGCGCAAGCCCATGCCTCGCTGCATCTGGGACTGGATTCGGTCTGGAATCACACGACCGATATCCGCTGGGATGGGCGCAGGAGCCGGGCAGTGATTCTGTGGGGATCGAGCCAGCACGATGCGACCGGTTATTCCCACAACACCAATATCAGTCTCGATCTGGCCTGCCAGCCGTGCTTCAGGGAAGACCCAAAGATATCAGCGTACCCTGGAGGCATCTGCTCCAATCCACCGGGGCAGGCTCACAACCGGCCACGGCATGCGTGCATGTCGGGCATTTCCGCGCAACAGGTGATCGACGCGGCGCGCATCCTGCTGGAGCCGTCGCAGCCCCAGAGCCTTGGCGTTATTCAGGATCGCAAACCATCATGAGAGTCCACTCCTGCCCGGTCTGTGCAGGGCAATCCCATGCCCTCGATGTGGTCGACTTCAACAAGTCCTGCGAAGAGGGTTGCGGCAAATATCTTCGGCTATCGGGTCTGCCGGTTTATTACTTCTACTGCGGCCAGTGCGGATTCTGCTTTGCACCGGAAATCTACCGGTGGAGTCGGGAGCAATTCCGGGAGAAAATCTATAACGCGGAGTACGTGAATGTGGACCCCGAGTATCTCGACGCACGACCCAGGGCAAATGCCGCGAGTCTGATAAAGAGTTTCCCTGATGTAATGGGAAAGATCCGTCACCTCGATTACGGCGGCGGCGGCGGTCAGCTGAGTGAGTTCCTTCGTCTGTCCGGGTGGACGTCTGAATCGTATGACCCATTTGAAGGCGAAGACCGCAGCATTTCGTCTCTGGGAACTTTCGATCTCATTACCGCCTATGAGGTCTTTGAACACGTACCGGACATCTCAACCCTCATGTCAGATTTGCAAACACTTCTTGCACCTGACGGCGTGGTGATTTTTAGCACGCTGCTGTCGGACGGTCACCTGATGCCGAACACACGGATCAACTGGTGGTACGCCGCACCCCGTAATGGTCATATCAGCCTGTTCACGCGCAAGAGCCTCAGCATTCTTGCGCAACAATCCTGTTTTTCATTTGTGAGCTTGTCATCCGGCCTTCATGCGTTCTGGACCCAAGTCCCACAGTGGGCAGCACGCGCGCTGCCATCGCCCTTGGTTTCGGCTGCGCGCTGATCCCCCTTTGTCGAGAAGAAATCCGCAGAAGCGAGGTGAGCCGCGAAAGTCGTTTGCAAATGGAGGGGGGCTCCAGCCGATACCGATCGATCGACGCCACGCCCCTCTTACCTCAAATGCAATCGGCGGTTCGCGGTATGGCAAGGAGCGGTAGTGCATCCGTTTGAAATCCGTTCGCACCGAGTAGCGCCATTGCGCAGCAATGCCGCGTATCGAGGTGCCGGGCGTGCCCTTGATACGCGACGCTTCCCTCGATACGCCCGCTGCGCGGCTACTCGGGACGAACGGGCCGGCGCTACTCGGGCCGAACGGGGTTCTGGGATTCAAACTGATGCACTACCCAAGGAGCACCGCTACCGGAGCTTGGTGGAGAGTCGCCGATACTCCGGAGGTCGCGTGGTGCAGCGACCGGTGCTCTATCTGGGAGAGATCAATGGCTCTCAGCACGAAGCCTGGATGCGCTCGATCGAGGCGTTCGATAAAAACGCGCACTGCAAGAAGCGGCTGACGCAGTTTCCTTCGGATCGAGAGTTGCCGGGCGATCGCGCCGACGCCGTGCACGTGCGACTGTCGGAATTCGAGCTGCGGCGCCCGCGCCCGTGGGGCGCGTGCGGGGTGTTCGGCCAGTTCTGGGAGCAGTTGGGCCTGGATTGCAGATTTCAGTCATTTGAAGCCAACGGTTGCAGCGGAATACGGCCACCGCCTATAACCCACTCGGTCCCCTGCAAAGGGTCAAAGCCTGATCGAGTCTCGTTGTAGTCCTCGCAATGATACGGTAAAATGCCGTACTGAAAAACGACGGCCAAAGGCATGTCTACCGCACGCTTTGATCTCAAGCTGGACCCGGACGACAAGGATATCGTCGCCAAGGCCGCCGCCCTGATGGGCACGACGATGGCTGGTTTCGTGCGTTCCGCGGCCAAGGAGAAGGCCCAGGCGTTGCTGGAACGTGAGGCCAGAATCACGCTGACTCGCCGTGATGCCGAGGCTTTCGTTGCCGCACTCGATTCCGCCTTCCACCCCAACGCGGCCCTTCAGCAGGCGATTTCGCAGGCCAGGCGCGAGGTACGGCGTGCTTGAAGATGTCCCGCTTGATCCGGACATCCATGATCGTGCCGGCTTCGACTGCGGCGTTGCGGAGCTGAATGAGTATCTGCATCGCTTCGCAGGACAACACCGTCGGATGGGGATCAGTTCAACGTATGTGCTGGTGGATTCTGATCAGCCCCGCGTCGTTCTGGGCTACTACTCGTTAAGTGCCGCGGAGGTGGATGTCGCGCGCTTGTCCGAGTCGGACCGCAAGAAGCTTCCGCGCTTTCCCATCCCCTGTTACCGAATGGGGCGTCTCGCTTGCCGCTCGGACCGTAGAGGCGCCGGTCTTGGACGCATTCTTGTTGGCTGCGCGGTTGACCGCTGCCTTCAGACGAGAAAGCTGATTTCAGCCTACGCATTGCTCGTCGACGCCAAGGATGCCGGGGCCAAGGCATTTTACGAGCACTACGGCTTTACACCTCTCGTCGATCGCGGCATGACCTTGTATCTACCGCTCGGTCGCTGATGGCGGCATTCCGCTGTAACCAGTGGCCGGTCCCGTTGTAGTCGGTGGCGGTATAGCGGTTGTACTGGGTGGCCGGCGACGTTGTATTCAACACTGGACGCGTTCTGGCACGGCACGACGAACTCGGGGTGAGTCGCGAGGGTACCGACTGGGGGTAGTGCATCAGTTTGAATTCCAGAACCCCGTTCGGCCCGAGTAGCCGCGCAGCGGGCGTATCGAGGGAAGCGTCGCGTATCAAGGGCGCGCCCGGCACCTCGATACGCGGCATTGCTGCGCAATGGCGCTACTCGGTGCGAACGGATTTCAAACGGATGCACTACCCGACTAGGATCACGTGCTGCAGGTGTGACGGCGTATCGCCTGATCGACCCGGGCAGCGAGTGGCGCTTGCGTCGCCACGGGTACGAGCGCAGCGCGAGGGGCGATTTGCTGGGCGAAGATACGCGCCTTGCCGGGAAGGACAGGTCGTACCGCTGCCTGGACCATCTGCTGCCGCACAAGGCCGCGCTGTTCGATCACCTGACGCAGCGCTGGAAGGACCTGTTCGGCATGCGCTTCGAGGTGCTGCCGGGCAATACCGCGGACCGCACGACGCTGCACGGACTTCCGGATCGGATCGAACACCCATACGGCAAGGCGGATCGCGTGTAGGGAGTGGACCACGCTATCCCGACCGAGGAGACGCTGCACCACATGCGCGGCCATCCTCCGATCCAGTATCGGGTCGGCATGCCCGAGAGGCGTCTGGCGATTCGCCCCATTTTTCACCAGACGCAGGATCGCATCGAGTCGCACATCTTTCGTCAGTTTCCTTGCCCACTGAATACACGTCACCTCGCGTCAGCGACCGCCTCAGCATGCACCGGGACTCACGCCGCGCGTGGTGCTCGAGAAGTTCGTAACGCTGTCGATGCTCGACGCTTGGTTTCCGATCACCGACGGGCGCAGCTGCGCCTAGGCATCGGAACCATCCATTCCGAAAAAATAGTGTGAACTGCGTCACAGTTTTCCAAAAAAACAACCCATTTGGGCTGGAGACAATCGCCTCGCCCCCGGCTTACGCTCGGATGAACGTCGGGCGGGGTCCGGCGAACGGTTGTTTGCAATCGTCAACGGGGGCTCAAGCAGATCGTGAGGGTCAGGCAATCGACAAACGTGGCTCATCCTGACGTCCGAATCCGCGCCACGGAACCGCTCCGGGCAGCTCACATTCTTTTTTCACCGCGGCAACCCAACAAACTAAGGCATGAGTCGATGCTCTGACCACAGGCAGATGCATCGAACCTCGATTCGCAATTCCTACCGCCACACAGTTCTTAACCTTAATCAAGAAAAGATTTTCGGAGATCACGAACGTGAAGAATTTCAAGCGCAATTCGTGGAGCACAGCCGCACTGATGGCCTTCGCTGGCTGGACCGGCACCGCCAACGCCGATGCACTGATCACCAGCGTGTTGCTTGATTACGACGACGATCCCACCACCGCGGACGAGCTGGTCATCAATGGCCAGGATCTGCTGCTCGGCGAGACCGACCGACGGACGCCGTTTGTCTCCGTCGACGGTCGTGAGATTCCCATTGTCTCGGCCTCCAACGAACAGATCATCGCGACCATCCCGCCTCGGTCGGAATCGTCGCGCCTGGTGCTTTCCGTCGGCGATGAGGTACAGGTCTTTGTCTCGGCCGCGCACGGCGCGTTCGCAACCCGGGTCAGGGCCCAACACGCGCGAGAAGCAGAGCCGGGAACGACGGCGCAATTTTCCACCACGGTTGGCACCAACCTGCTAAGGCCCCAGCGTGGACCCACCGGACCCACAGGGGCAACCGGTGCAAAGGGCGCAACCGGTGCAAAGGGCGCGACCGGTGCCACAGGCGCAAAGGGTGCAACGGGAGCGACCGGAGCAAAGGGCACTGCCGGCGCAACGGGTGTGACGGGAGCTACAGGCGCAACCGGTTCAAAGGGTGCGACCGGCGCCGGCGCTACAGGTGCGACCGGAGCAAAGGGTGCGACCGGTAATGACGGTGCCACGGGTGCGAGCGGCGCCAAGGGTGCAACAGGCGCGACCGGTGCCACAGGTGCGACCGGGACCAAGGGTGCGACGGGTGAAGACGGCGCAACGGGTGCGACCGGAGTAAAGGGTGCAACAGGCGACGTCGGCGCCACCGGTGCGACCGGGGCCAAGGGCGCAACGGGCGAAGACGGCGCGACGGGTGCCACAGGTGCGACCGGAGTAAAGGGTGCCACGGGTGCAAATGGCGCCACCGGAGCTACAGGTGCAGACGGAGCTACCGGTGCGAGCGGTGCGAAGGGCGCCACGGGTGCAGACGGTGCCACCGGTGCGAGCGGCGCGAAGGGCGCAACGGGTGCCACAGGTGCAACCGGAGTAAAGGGTGCCACGGGTGCAGATGGCGCCACCGGAGCTACGGGTGCGGACGGAGCTACCGGTGCGGACGGAGCTACCGGTGCGAGCGGTGCGAAGGGCGCAACAGGTGAAGACGGCGCAACGGGTGCCACAGGTGCAACCGGAGTAAAGGGTGCAACGGGTGCAACAGGCGCGACGGGCGACGACGGTGCCACGGGTGCGACCGGTGCAACCGGTGCAACCGGAGTAAAGGGTGCAACAGGCGCGACGGGCGACGACGGTGCCACAGGCGCGACCGGTGCAACCGGAGTAAAGGGTGCGACTGGTGAAGACGGCGCCACCGGTGCGACCGGTGCAACCGGAGTGAAGGGTGCGACCGGCGAAGACGGTGCCACCGGTGCGACCGGCGCAACCGGAGTGAAGGGTGCAACCGGCGAAGACGGGGCGACCGGGGCGACGGGCGACGACGGTGCCACGGGTGCGACCGGTGCAACCGGTGCAACCGGTGCAACCGGAGTAACGGGTGCAACCGGCGAAGACGGGGCAACGGGCGCTACTGGCGACGACGGTGCCACAGGCGCGACCGTCGCAACCGGAGTAACGGGTGCGACCGGCGACGACGTTGCCAGAGGGGCGTCCGGCGCTTGGGGAGTACCGTGTGCGACCGGCGCACACGGTGCCACCGGCGCAAACGGTGTGAAGGGTGCAACCGGCGAATACGGGGCGACCGGGGCGACGGGCGACGACGGTGCCACGGGTGCGACCGGTGCGACCGGTGCAACCGGAGTAAAGGGT
>JBQTIX010000164.1:0-9606 GCA_052387695.1 Panacagrimonas sp.
GGGGGGGGCGCCCTGTCCCCCCGCGGGGGCGGCTACCCCCCCCCCTCCTTTACTGGTGGGGGGGCCCGCAAACCCGCCCCCCCACTCGTCTGTTCCTCAGTGGAACTGTTCTTCTTCCGTCGAACCCGTCAGCGCGGTGACACTGGACGCCCCGCCCTGGATCACCGTGGTGATGTCGTCGAAGTAGCCGGTGCCCACTTCCTGCTGGTGGGAAACAAACGTATAGCCACGGTCGCGCGCGGCGAACTCGGGCTCCTGCACCTTCTCGACGTACGCCGTCATGCCATCCTTCGCGTAAGCCTGCGCGAGGTCGAACATGTGGTACCACATGTTGTGGATGCCGGCGAGCGTGATGAACTGGAACTTGTAGCCCATCGCGCCGAGCTCGCGCTGGAACTTGGCAATCGTGGCGTCGTCCAGGTTCTTCTTCCAGTTGAACGAGGGCGAGCAGTTGTACGCCAGCAGGGTGCCCGGGTGCGCCTTCTGAACGGCGTCGGCGAATTTCTTGGCGAAGCCCAGGTCGGGCGTGCCCGTTTCGCACCACACCATGTCGGCGTAAGGCGCGTAGGCGATGCCGCGGCTGATGGCCTGGTCAATGCCCTTCCTGGTCTTGTAGAAACCTTCGGCGGTGCGCTCGCCGGTGACGAAGGGCTTGTCGTTGGCGTCGAAGTCGCTGGTCAGCAGATCGGCGGCTTCGGCGTCGGTGCGGGCCAGGATCACGGTCGGCACGCCGTAGCTGTCCGCGGCCATGCGCGCGGCAATCAGTTTCTGCACCGCTTCCTGGGTCGGCACCAGCACCTTGCCCCCCATGTGGCCGCACTTCTTGACCGAAGCGAGCTGGTCTTCAAAGTGCACGCCCGCGGCACCCGAGCGGATCATCGCCTTCATCAGCTCGTAGGCGTTGAGCACGCCGCCAAAACCGGCTTCGGCATCGGCCACGATCGGGGCGAAGTAATCCACATAGCCCTTGTCGCCCGGGCCCACGTTCTTGCTCCACTGGATCTCGTCGGCGCGTTTGAAACTGTTGTTGATGCGCTCGACCACCTTGGGGACCGAGTCCACCGGATACAGCGACTGGTCCGGGTACATGGCGGCGTAGGAGTTGTTGTCCGCAGCGACCTGCCAGCCCGACAGATAGATCGCCTTGAGACCGGCCTTGATCTGCTGCATGGCCTGGCCGCCGGTCAGCGCGCCGAGCGTGTTGATGTAGGGCTCGGTGTTGACCAGGTGCCAGAGTTTCTCGGCACCCTTGCGGGCCAGCGTGTATTCGACCTGCAGGGAACCGCGCGTGCGGACGACATCAGCCGCGCTATATCCGCGCTTGACCAGTTTCCAGCGGGGGTTGGTGGCCCAGTCCTTCTCCAGGGCCTTGATCTGTTCTTCACGGGTACTCATTGCAGCCTTACCTCAGGGGATGGTGAAACGGCGAACGGTCGGTTGACGCGCGAGCGCGTCCGTAAATGCAGGGCATGACGCACGGTTCGCCGCGCGCGCTGGACGCCCTGCTCCTTCAATCGAGGTATTCGTAGCTCGGCAAAGTCAGGAAGTCCGCGCACTCGCTGGCGGTGGACATCCGTGCCGTGATACCTGCGGCCTCTGAATAGCGGCCTTTGTAGTAGCGCTCGTCACCGACTTCGAGGCGTACCTTGTAGAGTTCATCGTCCAGCGTTTGCAGCACCAGTTCGCGCGTGATGGTGCGGCCATCGTCGAGCTTCGCGCCGTTCTTCAGCCACTGCCAGACCTGGGTGCGGGAAATCTCGGCGGTCGCTGCATCTTCCATCAGGCCGTGCAGCGGCACGCAGCCGTTGCCGGAGATCCAGGCCTCGACATACTGCACGCCGACGTTGACGTTGTTGCGCAGGCCGGCCTCGGTGATCCGGCCTTCCGGGCACTTCAGCAAATCCTCGGCCGTGATCGCGTAGCTCTCGCACCTGTTCGAGAGCTGGTTGGACGTGGGCATGTGCTCGTTGAACACGCCCATCGCCACCTCGGCCAGCCCCGGATGCGCAATCCAGGTGCCGTCGTGGCCGTTCTTCACCTCACGCAGCTTGTCCGCCTTGACCTTGGCGAAAATCTCCGTGTTCCGCACCGGATCCTTGGTCGGGATGAAGGCTGCCATGCCGCCCATCGCCATTGCGCCGCGCTTGTGACAGGTCTTGCACAACAGCTTGGAATAGCTGTCGAGGAAGTGCTTGTCCATGCCGACCGACAGACGATCCGGCACCAGCCAGTTGCCATGCCGCTTGAGCGTCTTGATGCAGGAGAAGATGTAGTCCCAGCGACCGCAGTTGAGCGCCACGATGTGATCGCGCAGTTCGTAGAGAATCTCCTCCATCTCGAAGGCACCCCACAAGGTCTCGATCAGCACCGTGACCTTGATGGTCTTGCGCGGAATACCGAGCAGGTCCTGGGCATCGTTGAAGATGTCGTTCCACAGCCGCGCTTCGAGGTGCGACTGCATCTTCGGCAGATAGAAGTACGGACCCGAACCGTTTGCAAGCAGGGTCCTGGCGTTGTGGAAAAAATACAGCGCGAAATCGACGATGCCGCCGATGGCCTGCTCGCCGTCAATGAGAATGTGCTTTTCCAGCAGGTGCCAGCCGCGCGGCCGCACAATCAAAGTGCAGGTCTTGTCGTTGAGCGCGTACTGCTTGCCGTTCTGCTCGAAGCTGATCGTGCGGGCGATGGCGTCGCGCAGGTTGATGTGGCCCTGGATCATCAGCTCCCAGGTCGGCGCGGCCGAGTCCTCGAAGTCCGCCATGAAACACTTCACCGGCGTGTTCAGGGCGTTGATGATCATCTTGCGGTCCACCGGACCGGTGATCTCGACCCGGCGGTCCAGCAGGTCGGCCGGGATGCCGGCAATCTGCCAGTGCCCTTCGCGGATGTGGCTGGTCTCGGCAAGGAAACCGGGCAGCGCACCACCATCAATCCTGCGCTGGCGCTCCCGGCGATAAGCCATCAACTCGTGGCGGCGTGCGCGATGCTTGCGCATCAGGGAGGCTACGAAATTCAAGGCCTCCGGCGTAAGGATCTTCTCGAACCCGGGACGCAACTCGCCTGTGATTTCAATGCCGTTGGCCTTGCTCATCCGAAAACTCCTTCTGATTCTTGGGATGTTTCGCGACCTGGCCCGGTCGTGAAAGGGCGCGCAGTTTAGCCAAGCACCCCGTGTGTCGCAATGCAGCATTTCCGCAGGTAGTGCATCAGTATGAAATCCATTCGCACCGAGTAGCGCCGTTGCGGAGCAATGCCGCGTATCGAGGTGCCGGGCGTGCCCTCGATACGCGACGCTTCCCTCGGTACGCCCGCTGCGCGGCTACTCGGGACGAACGGGCCGGCGCTACTCGGGCCGAACGGGGTTCTGGAATTCAAACTCATGCACTACCTTTCCGTAACAGTCTGTCCCCCGTCAGTTCGGACGGGACCCACCGCGGGGGGACACCGCGACCAGCATCAGGTCGGACTCCAGCGGCCGCCAGGAACCAA
Organism: Panacagrimonas sp.; assembly: GCA_052387695.1. Lineage (GTDB taxonomy): Bacteria > Pseudomonadota > Gammaproteobacteria > Nevskiales > Nevskiaceae > Panacagrimonas. The sequence goes on from JBQTIX010000164.1 coordinate 3,490, forward strand.
AGCTGAGCGCACGTCCCACCCAGCCTGCCGCCTGATAGGGGATCGAGAACGCACGGGTCTTGATGCTGCCATCGGTGATGCCGTATTCACGCGCACCGTCGTAAGCCTTGTAGAAGCCGGCTTCCAGGCCCTGGGCCCGTAACCAGGTCTTCAGCGCCGGCCCGGAGACGATGGGCCGAAAGGGCGTGGCGAAGGCGTCGTAATGGCCTTCGCCGCGATCCTGCTTGCCGACCACGTTGCGGTAATACCAGCGATGAAACCACAGCGGCGTCAGGCGCGTCACCCAGCCCTTGAGGCTGTTGCGCTCGGGGCATCCCACCAGCAACAGCCCGCCGGGCGCCAGCACCCGCCGCATCTCGTTGAGCGCCGCGGCGGGGTCGGGCAGGTGCTCCAGCACGTTGAAGCACACGATCATGTCGAACACGCCGTCGCGCACCGGCAGGCGCTGCACGTCGCCCTGCACCCCCAGGGCCCCGGTCTGGTTGCGCGCCAGTTGTCCGTGCTCGATGTCGAGCACGTAAACCTCGGCGTCCTGCGGAACATGGAAGTGCGAAAAGCTCCCCCCGCCGGCTTCGAGCACCCGGCGGATCGCGTCGCCGCGATGCGCGTAGACCTCGTCCAGGTATTGGTTGCAGGCCCCCATCGTCACCGCACCGATGCCACTCATGTTGCTCTCCGTTGTCATTCCAGCGCTAGGAGCCTGGGCGGTAGAAACGCGCGCGGCTGCGGCTTCGCCCTTTCGGCCAGATTTTCCGATCTGTCTCGTTAAATAGAACCACCATTTTGCCTCGACAGATCGAAAAATCTGACTCGAAATGGCTTTGCCTCGCCTCCACGGTTCCTACCGCCCAGGCTCCTAGCGGCGGGCCCCACCATCGAAAAACTTCGGCACCGGGTACTCCCGCCGGTTCAGCACCCCACCGAGCAAGCGCGCACCGCAATGACGCAGGAGTTCCACGAAAGGCTGAACCTGCTCGCGACTGGCGCCGCCATAGCCGACCACCAGCAGGGATGCGTCCGCCATTCGCGCCATCGGCATCACGTCGTTGTTGTGGCCGCCCGCGGGCGTGTCCACGATGACCCACTGGTAGTCCTGGCAGGCTTCACGCAGCAGACGACCGTAATTGTTCTGCGAGAGCTTGGCGTGGCGCCAGTTCCAGTCGCCGGCCGGGAGGAGATCCAGCCCCTCGATGGGCGTGACCTGCACCGCGCCCTTCCACGCACCGCCGCCGAGATTGTAGGAATTGAACCCTTCGCCGCCCTCGCGCAGCGCCAGGCGGGCCGCCAGCTGCCCAGGTCCCAGAACCGACTCCACCAGCAACGCCCGCTGCGGCGACGAGTACGCCGCGGCAAAACAGCCCAGCACCAGGGCCAGGGTGGACCGGCCCTCGCCATGTTCGGCGCTGAGCACGGCGAGGCTGCGCGGGGCATCGCCCAGCATCGCGAACAGCTCGTTGTCGATGCAGCGGTACAGCTCCAGTGCTTCCTGGTTGGACAGCAGCTCGGCCAGCTTCTGCTCCGGCCGGACCGACTCCACCAGCACCGGCAGGCCCAATTTCTCGGTCAAGACCACACCTCAACGGATGACCTGGCGACGCATCAGCGGAACGCCTGCAGGGACCCGAGCGACTTGACGCCCAGATACATTTCCACTTCCCGCGGCGTACGCAGGCTGTGGTCGAAATAGTGTCGGACCAGGGCCACGATCAATCCCAGCGCCACACCGAAGATGAGGGCCGCGATCATCGCGAGCTGACGCTTGGGCGCTACCGCCTTGAAATTGGGTGCGGCCGGGTCCAGCACGGTAATGACGTTGATCGCGCCGGTGTTGGCGGCCTGCACTGCACGCGCCTTCTCCAGGTTGCGCCGCAGGTCGATCTCGGCGTCCTGGTTGATCTCGTAGACGCGCTTGAGTCGAACCAGGTCCAGCTCGCGCTCGGGCACCTTGTTGATGGCCTCGGTGTAGGCGTGGATCTTCTCGCGCAGTTCGATCACGCGCGGCGCGTTCTCGGTGTAATCCGCGAGCAGCTTGCGCAGTTCGTCCTCCATCGCCAGCACGTAGAGCTTCATCTCGTTCTGCACGGTAGGGCTGTCGGTGATTCCCAGCAGGCTGATCGAGGAGCCGGCCGCCGACGCGATGGCCGACTGCGGCACCGAACCGATAGAAGAACTGGCGTCCGGCGCCGCGAGCCTCCGCGGCGTGCTCAGATTGACCCGGTCGGCGCGCTTGAAGCTCAGGATTTGCTGCTCGTTGGCCGCCAACTGGCGGTTGACGTCGCGTAGCTGCGATTCAAGGTAGGTGCTGAGTCCGGCCGCCGTTTTCTTGACCTGATCGTTGTAATACTCCTTGTAGACCTGGACCAGCATGTTGAGCGTGTCGGCCGCTTCCTGCGGATGGTTGGCGGTGTAGGTGATCAGCAAAGCCTGGCTGTCCGGTTTTCCCTCCAGCTCCACGCCGCCCGCAACCGCGGCGATGGCGCGCGCACGAAAATCCTCCGGCGACTGCCAACCCTGGATGTCCAGCTTGAAGCCGAGCTGGCGCTTGTATCCGCGGATCGCGATCTTGAATCCTTCGATGCGACTGATCACCCTCCGATTGCCCAGGTCCAGCCGGTCCACCACCTCGGACGCAATCTGGGCGCTGTTGATGATGTCCTTCTGAGTATGGAAGGTCTTGAGTTTCTGCACGTCGCTGGCGGCGGCGCCCTCGACCACCGGGAGGATCAGGTCCTGTGAATTGATGACGATGCTGACGCCGGACTGGTAGGAAGGACTGACGAGATAGAACACCAGAAAGGCCGCGGTGAACACCACGCCGAGAAAAACCGCGACGATGGACTTCATCCGCAGAAACACCAGATGCAGGATGTCTCCCATGTGGATGGCGGGCGGAGATGGTGCCGGCTGCGGCGCCACCGGGATATCGTGCCGGACGGCGGGGAGGTTCATGGAGAGGATCCGGATGGGTTGGCTGCGTTGCGATTGAGACGCTCGATGAATTCTGCCGTGTCCTTGGCCACACGGGCTTCCTGCAACGAAATCCACCACTCGAAGATCGGTCGCGTGCGGCTGAAGAACTGGTCGACGAACTCGCCCACCTTGGCGATGAAAGTACTCGGCACGATCACGATGTCGTCGGGCTGTAAATATATGTTCTGATCCAGTTCGTCGCCCGCCAGAAACCGGCCCAGATGGAGTTGGCGATAGGTCGGAGTACCTTCCGCGCGATTGCGGATCACCACCACGCCGTTGAGGTTGGCGGTGCTGTTGCGGTAGTTGGATTGGGCCAGGGCCTCCATCACCCGGATGGTGCCGTTGCGCAAGGTCACCAGTCCCGGCAGGGCGACCTCGCCCAGCACCACGACGGTGCGCGGCCGCAACTGATCCACCGTCAGGCCCACGCGCGTCTGCAACAGCAGATCGCGATTGAAGTTCTGCGGAATCAGGGACACCAGCGGATCGCGCAGGTAGACCTTCAGACGCTCCGTGATTTCCTGGGCCAACTCCGACAGGGTGCGGCCTTCGGCCGGGATCTGGCCCGCCAGCGGGAAGCTCAGGCTGCCATCGGCGATCACCGTGGAATCGCCCGAGAGGTCGGCGTGTTGCCAGACGAACAGTTTCACCGTATCCCCGGTGCGCAGACGGAACTCGCGCGGCTCGATCTTGCCACTGAAGCGGTCCTCCACTTCCTGGCGCACCTCGACGATGCTGCGGCCCACGGCCACCACTTCGCCGGCCAGCGGCAAGCTGATGAAGCCGTCCTTCTGCACCAGCGACACGCCGCTCAACTCGGGGTAGCCGAGCACCGTCAGACGAACCGAATCCTGGTAATCGAGCTTCAGTAACGGCGGCTTGAGCGCACTTTCGATCGGAAACTCGGTCGAGCGGACCTCGTAATCGAGCCTTACGGACGCGCCCTCGACCGGCAGCGCGGTCGATCGGACCTGGTAGTCGAGCTTCAACTGCGGAGCGATCGTGCTGCCGACGGGCGATACCGCCGATCTGAGGCCGACGGCGACGTCATTTCCAGCCTTCGCAGCGGCAGCCGGTTCCACCGGATCGCCCGGCACCGGCCTGGATGCACAGGCGGCCAGCCACAGCGCCGCAGCCGCTATGAAACCGCAGACCACCCGATGGGCGTGCACCGGGACCTGCACAACCGGTTTTTTTGCCGTCACCATCTGATTACTTCCTGCACGATTTCGAACGGACGGATGCGGGGGCCGGGTCGGAATGGCCCTGCCCCGGCGGCGCAGATACTACGCAATCGGACTCGCTGACGGACGGGTCCACGTCACCCGAGGGCTCGATCTGCGTTCCGGACGCCACCGCCCGTCCTGGCCCGATATCCACTTCCGGCGCGAGGTCGGCCCTGGTCAGCACGCGGTTGAAACGGCTGATCAGGCGAGCGGCGCGATGCCAGCCGCGCAGGTGAACCCATCGCGCGACGCGATACAGGACGACACCCGTCAGCGCCCAGTTTTCGTAACGCGAAGGCGCCTGCCCCGTCTCGCTCAACCAGGCCTGGCGAGCGCGCTCGTCAGCCACCAGGCGATCCAACAGTCCGCGCAGGCTGTGGGCCGGCCGAAGCTGCCCGGTGGGCCACACCCGGCCGAGCAGGCGCAGGGGACGGAACAGGCCGGTGACGATCAGGATCGTCGGATAGATCAGCATCAGCATCAGGCACAGGCCGATGAATTCGAATACGTCCACCTCGCGCAGCAGGTGATCGACCATCCAAAGCGTGCCCAGGCCCAGCAGGGCGTGACCGGCCAGGTCGCCGACACCGAGCACCGGGCCGAATCGTCGGCGGAACGCGCGCAGCCGCAACCCGGCCTGTACCGTCATCGCCAGGACCAGGGAGACAAAGGCGCCGACCCCAAGCAGCATCGGCACCAGCACCATCAGACCGGTCGCTTGAACCACACCGCCGACCATCGTCGCGCGGAGGTCGGAGGTCTGCTTGTCGGAGGCGTTGAGCATCGACGAGCACAGGGCGTCCAGCCCTGCCAGCGGCAGCAGCAGGACGACCAGCCCGCTGAGGACCACCGCTTCCGGATACTGCCCGGCGAACAGCAGGCGTACGTACAATCCCGACCCGGCGTGCGCGGCGATCGCCACCGGAACCAGCAGCGCCAGCAACGCCGGCACCAGGAGCCGGCAACTGTTCAGATAGCCGCGACGGTCCTCGACATACTGCCGAGCCATGCGCGGAAACAGCGCGGTGGTCACCGAAAGCACCCCGAGCATGAAAATCTCGAGCAAGCGGTAGGCGATCGCGTAATAGCCCAGTTCTACGGTCGTGGTGTGCCAGGAGAGCACGAACACGTCCATGCGACTCATCACCAGCACCAGCACCGCGCTGGTCGCGAACACCGGCAGCACCGCGCGGGCGTTGCGCAGGATGCCCCAGTCCGGCCTTCGCGGCAGTGGCACGGCGCGGCGCAACAGCAGCAGATACACCAGCAACGACAGCACGCGGGTGCCGAACACCACCCAGATCAGTTGCACCACGTCGCCGCCACGTATCAGCACGATCACGCTGACCACCAGCCGGAGCAGGTTTTCCGCCGACGTCGTGATCGCCATCTCGCGGGCGCGGCCGAGGCTGATGAGGATGATCTCGGCGAGAAACACCAGGATGCCGCAGAAAATTCCGTAGCCGACGATGTGCACGCCGTGCTCCACCGCGATCGAGTACGGCGTCGCGACCAGGACCGCGCGCGCCACCGCGTTGACCGCCACGCAGCCGACCAGGCTGAGCAGACCGATGGTGACGAAATAGTCTCCTGCGGCCCGCGGATCGCGCGCCACGCCGCGCATCACGAACGGCGTCAGGCCCAGCAACGGCAGCGTCTGCATGACGAAGTAGAACGTGGTGACCAGCGCGTATTCGCCGAGCAACTGGTCCGAGTGCCGGCCGAGGACGATCAGCAGCAGGAACGCCGATACCGGCATCGCCAGCCTGCCGATCAGCACCCACCGGGCTTGCGCCATCAGCATGGGCCTCCCTTTGGGGCTCCCTGCGCCGGTCTGTCGCGGGCCAGGCCCCCACCCACAGAGCGAGTGACCGCCTTGGAGCGGGCCCAGCCCCCCCCCCGGGTAACGAAACCCAGC
>JBQTIX010000165.1:0-19273 GCA_052387695.1 Panacagrimonas sp.
ATGGCGGCGCCGAAGCTGACCCGGTTCTTGAGCGTGAAGTTGATGTCGTTCCAGCTGTACTCCAGCGCCAAAACAGGGCCACTGCAGACCGAGAGAAAAATAACGCCGACGGCACCGCGATGGATACGCATGACATTCCTCCCTGGCTCTCGCACGGCCGGCTGTGCCAGCTCGATTTATGGTTTCAACCGGCTAAAACTAGCCCGGTCGGTGATGGCCTGCATTGGCCCACAGACGAAGCCAGGGTGTCAAACGGGCGAACAGAGAAAATGCCGTCCTGGTCGCGTGACCAGAACGGCATGAGCGGCGATCAGATCTTGGATTCGAGTTCGGGGAGAATCTTGAACAGGTCGCCCACCAGGCCAAAGTCCGCCACCTCGAAGATCGAGGCATCGCCATCGGAGTTGATGGCAACAATGGTGCCGGCGTCCTTGATGCCGGCCAGGTGCTGGATGGCGCCAGAAATGCCGACCGCGATGTACAGCTCCGGCGCGATGATCTTGCCGGTCTGGCCGACCTGCATGTCGTTCGGCACGTAGCCCGAATCGACCGCCGCGCGCGAGGCACCGACGCCGGCCTTCAGCTTGTCGGCGAGGTCGTAGATGATCTTGAAGTTGTCGCTGCTCGCCAGCGCACGGCCGCCCGAGACGACGCGGTTCGCGGACTGGAGTTCGGGACGCTCGGACTTCTGTGCGGCCAGAGAGACGAAACGCGTGTGGGTCGGCAGGGTGGCAGAAACGCTCGCCGCTTCGACCGGCGCGCTGTTGCCACCCGCGGCGGCCTGGAACGAAGCGAGGCGCACCGTGCCGAGCACCAGCGGCGAGGCCGGGGCTTCGACGGTGCAGATCGCGTTGCCGGCGTAGATCGGGCGATCGAAGGACGTGGCGCTGTGCACGTGCATGATGTCGCTGACCTGCTGCACGTCGAGCTTGGCGGCCACGCGCGGCGCGAGGTCCTTGCCGAAGGTGGTGCCCGGGAACAGCACGTGGCTGTAGCCCTTCGCGAGTTCGACGACCTGCGGCGCGAGCGTCGCGGCCAGGGCGTGGTTGTTCGCGGCGTTGTTGACGGTCAGCACCTTGGTGACGCCGGCGATCTGCGCGGCCTGCGCGGCGACGGCCGCGCCGTCGAAGGCGAAGACGGCAACGTGCACTTCACCGCCGATCTGGCTGGCCGCGGCAACGGTCTTGGAAATGGCGGCAGACAGCTTGCCGTCGGCGTGTTCTGCAATGACGAGAGTCTTGGACATGAGTTCGTATTCCTGATTCTGGCGGGCGCTTAGACGAGGCCCTTGGCCTTGAGCGCGGCGACGAGTTCATCGACGGTCTTCACCACGATGCCCTTGGAGCGCTTCGGCGGCGCCGAGGTCTTGGCGGTCTTGAGGCCGGCACCCGGCGTGACGCCGAGCGATGCAAAGCTCTGCACGTCCACCGGCTTCTTCTTCGCCTTCATGATGTCCGGCAGCTTCAGATAGCGCGGCTCGTTGAGGCGCAGGTCGGCGGTGATGACGGCCGGCAGATCGACTTCCAGCGTCTCCAGACCCGCATCGACTTCGCGCGTCACGACGGCCTTGTTGCCGTCGATCTCGACCTTGGAGGCGAACGTCGCTTGGGGAAGGTCCAGCAGCGCGGCGATCATCTGGCCGGTCTGGTTGGCGTCGTCGTCGATGGCCTGCTTGCCGGCGATGAAGAGCTGCGCGCCCTCCTTCTTGAACACGGCGGCGAGCGCCTTGGCGGCGGTCAGCGGCTGGATCTCGCCCTCTTCCTTCACGTGCACGGCGCGATCGGCACCGAAGGCGAGCGCGGAGCGCAGGGTCTCTTCGTTCTTCGCACCGCCCACGGTGACGGCGATGATCTCGGTAAGCTTGCCCTTCTCCTTCAGGCGAACCGCTTCTTCCATCGCGATTTCGTCGAAGGGGTTCATCGAGTGCTTGACGCCCTCGGTGACTACGCCCGATCCGTCGGGCTTGACCTGGATGCGGACGTTGTAGTCCACCGAACGCTTGACGCTGACCAATGCTTTCATCGTTGCTCTCTACGTTTTTGGTTTCAGAAGCCCTTGCGGTGCAGCAACGAGAACATGCGTCGCGTGGCCCAGCGCGGCTGCGTCGTCAGGACCGTCTGCACGAGTCTGTTGGCGATGCCGTTGACGTAAACCGGCTTGCCCTTCATCACCGCGCGATAGCCCTGCTCGGCGACTTCGCGCGGTCCCAGCACGGGCACGCCGGGCACGGACATGTGGCCGCCGCCGTCCTTGAGCGTCATGTCGGTCTTCACGAAGCCCGGGCACAGGGCGGTGATGGTGATGCCATGCGCTTCGTTCTCGATGCCGAGAGATTCGGACAGCGAGAGCACGAAGGCCTTGCTCGCGGCATAGGTCGCGAGCCCCGGTACCGGCTGGAAGGCCGAGGTCGAGCAGATGTTGAGGATGCGACCCGAGCGGCGCTTGCGCATATCGCCGCCGAACAGGTGAGACAGCTCCAGCAGTGCACGCACGTTGACCGCCACGATCTGGCTCTGCGACGCGAGGTCCTGGTCGAGAAACGGGCCGTCGGTCAGCAAGCCCGCATTGTTCACCAGGATGCCGACCTCGAGGCCAGCCGCGGAAACGGCGCGGTGCAGTTCGCGCGGGCCAGCATCGGTCGAGAGATCGGACTCGAAGCAATGCGCCTGGATACCGGCCGAGCGCGACAACCGCTTTGCCAGCGCTTCGAGGCGGTCGAGGCGCCGCGCCGCAAGCACCAGGTCGTGTCCGTTGGCCGCGAAGACTTCGGCGAGGTGTTCACCGATGCCGGCGGAGGCGCCGGTGATGAGCGTGAGGGGTTTCGACATGGGGTGCTCCAGGGAATGGGGTGAGGGGGATGGGGACCGGCGATCAGTGCGTCATGATGAAGACCTGCGTCTCGCCGACGAGAAAGCCGAGCGCCGCGCCGACCGCAATCAGGATCCATTCGTCCTGCTGGAACGCCGGCCGCAGCAGTCCCTCGTATTCGTCGGTGCTGAGCTGCCGGGTTTTTTCGGCGAGCGTGCGCTGCAGATCCATCGCGTCCTCGGCGTATTGCTCCATCGGCTTCAGGGCGTCCGGCAGACGTTGCATCATCTTTTCGGCGATCTCGCCCTTCATCTGCTGGAATGCGGGGCCGCCCATGACCAGAACCATCAGAGGGCGCGCGATGCCGGCCTGCTCATCGACGATGCGCTGCACGTTCTTCAGCACCATCTCGTAGAGACGATCGGCGGCGGGTCCGCGCAGGATGGCGTCGAGCACGTTCTGCGGCGTGACGATCTCGCGCACGATCAGCTCGCCGTACTTGATCAGCACTTCCTCGCGGCGTTTGTGGAACAGGCCCTGCCACTTCACCACGCCCAGGTAGCGCGTCGGCAGCTTCGGGCGGAACACCATCTTCAGCGCCAGCCAGTCGGTGAACCAGCCGGTGAAACCGCCGAACAGGGGCATGACCCAGACGTTGTGCGTCAGCGCCCAGGTCACCGCCTGCACGCAGCCGATGACAAAGCCGAAGTAGATGCCGGAGTGCGCGATGAAGCGGAACTCGTTGGCGCCGATCTCGCGGAACATGCGGTTGAGCAGCCGCTTGTCGCGCACGAGGTTGTCGACCAGCATCGCTTTCAGGTCAAAGACGGAGTCGAGATTCTTGCGCGTGTCCTGCAGCAGTTCCTCGACGTAGCGCGGCGCCTCGGCCTGCACGTTCTGGATCAGGCGCCGCCGCAGGAGTTCCGGCGCCGCCTCCCAGATCCCGGGCGCGTGCCGCGCCGCGACCTCGCGGGTGATGTCCTCGATGGCGTCGAACAGCGGCTGTTCGATCTCGATCGCGACGCGACGCGCGTCCAGCTTGTCCAGCATCTCGCGCGCGGTGAGCAGGCGGCGCGTGAGCGTGTCGCAGGCGATCTCCGCCATCTGCTGCGCCTTGCGCGGCACGATGCCCTGCCAACCGAGGAAAGGCGGAATGCCGACGAAGTGGATCGGCTCGAACATCATGCGGATCGCCACGAGCTTGGTCGTGTAGCCGATGATCGACGCCACGAAGGGCATCGACAGGTACAGGAACCAGTTCGCCTGCACGTCGGCAAGGATGGCGCCTGCACTCAACATGGCAGGAGCTTCAGCGGCGATGCGCACTTGCTCACAGCGCGGCTTCGATCTTCTCGATCGCCTGGCTGGTGTGTTCGAGCAGGCGCTGCAGGTGCGGCAGCGCGGTGCGGCATCCGACGAATCCGAACGAGAGCTGGTCGCAGTAGCTGGTGAGCGTGATGTTCAACGCCTGGCCATCGAACAGCAGCGACACCGGGTAGAACTCGTCCAGCCGCGCGCCGTTCCAGTACATCGGCTTGTCCGGACCCGGCACGTTGGAGATCACGACATTGAACGGTGGGCGGATGTGGTAGGTGCGCGTTGCGGACGAGACCGGCAGCGGAAGGCCAACGGTGAGCATGTACGCGACCTGTTCGGCCCGCGACATCTGCGACATCCGCTCCTTCGCCGTGCGACTCGAGGCCGCGATACGCCGCAGGCGGCGCACCGGGTCGGCGGCGTCGGTGGCGAGGTCGACCAGCATCATCGCCACTTGATTGCCCTCGGCGGGTCCGTCGGCGCTGCGTACCGACACCGGCACCATGGCCACGAGCGACTTCTCGGGCAGCGCACCCTGGCTGAGCAGGTACTCGCGGAGGGCGCCGGAACACACCGTCAGCACGACGTCATTGAGTGTGACGCCGGCCTTCTTGCTGAGGGCCTTGAGCCGCGCCAGCGACCAGGATTGCGTCGCCACGCGGCGCGCGCCGGTGATCGTGGGGTTGAGGATGCTGGGCGGCGCCTGGAACGGCGTCACGTCCGCGGGATTGATGCCGCTCTTGCGGACGATGTCCCAGAGGCCGCGCGTTATACCGGTGAGAGACTGCCGGCCGTCCTTGAGCGAGTCGATCAGCCCCGCCGTGCTCTTCGGCTGCGCCTGCGCTTCCTGCGTCCGCTTGACCTTGGCCCGCGCCCAGATCGGCGGCAGGTTGCGCGCGTCGGGATCGGTGCTGTGGGCCGCGATGATCGTGCGCATCGCGCCGACGCCATCGAACATCGAGTGGTGCAGCTTCAGGTAGGTCGCGACGCGTCCGTCGTTGAGGCCCTCGATGATGTTCATCTCCCACAGCGGGTGGGTGCGGTCCTGCAGCGTCCCGTGCAGGCGCGAGACCAGTTCGAGCAGCTCGCGTATGCGGCCGGGATGGGGCAGCGCGGAGTGGCGCAGGTGATAGTCGATGTCGAACTGCGTGTCCTCCTGCCAGTGCCATCGGCCGAGCCGGCGCACCGGCGCGCGGCTGAACGGGGGCACCGGCTGCGCGGCGTCGCGGCACTGCTGCGCCAGTTCGCGCGCGAACTCCGGGCCGGCGCCCTCGGGCATCGAGTACAACTGCAAGCCGGCCACGTGCATCGGATGGCGGCGGCCTTCCAGCAGAAGGAACAAGGCATCGGAAGTCGAGAGTGCGTTCATGGTGTCGGAGGTCTGGTGAGGTCCTTTCAGAGCCGCGCTTCGAGTTCGCCCAGCGCAGCCTGGGTGTGGTCGAGCAGCCTCTGCAGTTGCGGCAGCGTGCTGCGGCAGCCGAGGAAGCCGAAGCCGAGCTGGTCGCCGTAGCTGGCGAGCGTGATGTTCAGGGCCTGGCCGTCGTAGATGATCGACACCGGGTACAACTGGTCGAGCCTGGCGCCATTCCAGTACAGGGTCTGTTCCGGGCCCGGCACGTTCGAGATCACGACGTTGAACGGCGGCCTCAGCGTGTAGCTGCGGGTCGCGACCGACAGCGGCAGCGGCAGGCCGGCGGCGAGCGTGTAGCCGAACTGCTCGCTCGGACTCATGCGGCTCATGCGTTCCTTGGACAGCCGGCTGGACGCGGCGATGCGTTGCAAGCGCGCCACCGGATCCGCCTCGTCGGTGGCCAGCTCCACCAGCAGCATCGCCACCTGGTTGCCATCCGAAGAGCTGCCGGTCTTGCGCACCGACATCGGCACCATCGCAACCAGGGGCTTGTCCGGAAGCGCGTGCCGTGAAAGCAGGTACTCGCGCAGCGCGCCCGAGCAGATCGTCAGCACGATGTCGTTGAGCTTCACACCGGCCTTCCGCGCCAGCGCCTTGAACCGCGCCAGCGACCAGGACTGCGCGGCGAAGCGGCGCGTGCCGGTGATCTTCGGGTTGAGCAGGCTGGGCGGCGCCTGGAACGGCGTGACGTCGGCCGGGTCGATGCCGCTGCGGCGCAGGATGTCCCACAGCGCACGGCGAACACCGACGGCCGACTCGCGCCCTTCCGTCCACGCCGCTTGCAGGTCGTCCAGCGGGTCACTTCTTGTTTGCGTGACCTGCGTCTGTGTCTTCGTCGTCAAGGCCCAGAACGGCGGCATTCCGCGCTCGGCGGGATCGGTGGAGTGCGCGGCGATGGCCTTGCGCATCGAGCCGACACCGTCGATCAAGCAATGGTGGAGCTTGAGATAGGTGGCCCAGCGCCCGTCGGCCAGCCCCTCGATGACGTGCATCTCCCAGGGCGGACGCCGGCGATCCTGCAGCGCGCCGTGCAGGCGCGAGACCAGTTCCAGCAGCTCGCGCACGCGGCCCGGATGCGGCAGTGCAGAGCGGCGAAAGTGGTGATCGATATCGAAGTCGCGGTCGTCCTGCCAGCGCCACTGTCCCCATTGGCGGACCGGGTAGCGATTGAACGGCGCCTCGGCATGTCTCCACCCGCTGGCCGCGGAGGCGAGATCACGCGCGAAGTCCGGCCCCGCGCCCTCCGGCAGCGAGTACAGATAGAGCCCCGCGACGTGCATGGGGCTCCGGCGGCCTTCCATCCACAGGAAGAAGGCGTCGGAAACAGACAGCGCAGTCATGGCGACGCGAGGGAGGAGAGCGTGGATCGGCTCAGCCGATGATCGGCAGACGCCGCTTCTTCGCGAGTCGCTTCACGCCGTCCTGCACTGCCTTCTCGACCTGCGCGTAAACGCTGTTGACGTAGTCGTCGTCCTTCGCCGCGGCGGCGCCGTGACGCACGTGGATCGGTTCGAGGAACTCGTTGACGATCTTCGACGGCAGCGGAATGTGCGAGGGAAAAAGCTCCGGCCAGATGCCGAAGGGAAGCCCGGCGACGATGGGCATGCGCTCGGAGCGCAGATACTTGTCCCAGCGCAGGAGCTTCGCCAGCGCCTTGCCCTCGGAGAGCACGAATACCGTGTCGGGCCCGCCGACCGTCGCGACCGGCACGATGGGCACGCCGGACAGGATCGCCTGCTTGACGAAGCCGCGGCGACCGGCGAACAGCACCTCGTTGCGTTTCTTCCAGGACCGCAGCGCGTCGACCTCGCCACCCGGCCACACCACCACCGAGTTGCCGGCCGCCAGCGCCGCGGTCACCGTCTCGCGCTTGGCCGGCAGCACGCCGATCTTGCGAAAGAACGGACCGATCACCGGCATGGTCATCAGCACGTCGTGGGCGGTGCCGTGCATCGGCCGCGACGGCCCGAAATGCCGGTACCAGCCGAACACCAGCGACCAGGCGTCCATCGTCAGCCAGGTGCCCGAGTGGATGCCGATGAGCAGGCAGGGACCTTCCGGGATCCGCTCCCAGCCGAGGTAGTCGACCCTGAAATACTTGTCGAGCGCGAAATCGACGACGGGCTGGATCTTCTCCATGAACGCGGGGTCGGCGCCGCGCGTGGACCAGCCCTCCATGGCGGCGTCGTTGAGCGCATCGCGCACTTTCTTCTCGCTATCGCTGTGCGACTTGGTCTCGGCAGCGCTTTCTTTCGCACGCGACGCGGGCTGCTTCTTCTGGGGGACTGCGGACATCGAATGACTCCTGAGCGAGGCGAATGAGAAGACAGAAGCGTTCGCCTCGCCGGACGCTCTGCTAAAAAAAGGGTCGCCGCCCGTGGGCGGCGGAACATCAATCGGTCTTGACCGTCCAGCTCAGGTAGCCCTCGGCGGCCAGTGCGGCGAGCAGCTGGCGCGCACCGAAGGCCTGTGCTGGCGACACGAAGCCGGTCTTCTTCACCGTGCCGGCGAGTACGTGACGCGCTGCCTCGGCGCCGAACACGCCGGTCTGCGAGTACGGGCTGTTGCCACGCAGGATCACGGTGACCGATTCGCTGTTGCCGCGGCCATAGCAGGCGAGCACGCAGCGGTTCACCTCGGGAATCTCGCGCGCGGGTTCCTGCGTGGTCATGCCGGCGCCCCAGGTGTTGGTCGTGGCCTCGCGCTGCTCGTGCGGGAGCTGTCGCACCTCGGCCTCGAACTTCTGCAGCAGGCCGAACACGCCGGCGAACATCTGCTGATTGCGGAACGACACCAGGGTGCTGCAGTTGCGCACGCGTGCGTCGTGCTGGAACCAGATCGGTTCGCCGCCGCCGCTCCAGGGCAGCGCGGTGAAGTTCTTGACCTCGCCCGGCACGTTCACGCTGTAGCTGGTGGCATAGGGCCACATCACGAGCTCGTTGTTTTTAAGGTAGTACTGCGGGTTCGTGCACATGCGCAGGAACGAGGCGGTGGATGCTTCGGACACGGCGGAGTCGCCGAGGTAGACGATGTCCAGCGTGTCGATGCCCGGAGTCTCCAGCGCGATCTCTGCGGCGATGTTGCCCTCGGCCCACATGTAGGAATTGGCCGGGCACAGCGAGATGTTCTTCGCAGCGAATTTCTCGCCGAACTCGTCGCGCAGCATGGTGACCCAGTCCATCTCGCCAGTCGTGTCGGAGTAGTGGCAGCCGGCGTCGAGGCAGGCCTCGACCACCGGCCGGCTGAGTTGCATGAACGGGCCGACCAGGTTGATCACGATCTTTTTGCCCTTGAACAATTCGGCCAGCGCCGCGCGCTCGTGCTTGACGGCAACGCACTGGTAGGCGGCGCCCTTGAGTTCCGGCACGCGATCCATTTCGAGCTTCAGGCGCTCGATGTTGCGGCCGGCGGCGATGAAGGGGATACCGCGCTCGGCCAGCTTCCAGCAGGTGAGCTTGCCGGTGTAGCCGCCGGCGCCGTAGACGATGACTTGATAGTTGGTGCTCATGATGTGGATCTCCTTTTGGGTTTTCGGTGGGGGTCAGTGTTCGGTGTGGACCTGGTCGCGGTTGCGCTCGAACGCCTCGATCAGGAAACGCTCCTGCGGTTTCTCGGACGCGGTCTTGGGAATCTGTGGCAGGACTTGGATGTAGCGCGGCACGAAGTTCGCTTCGAGCTTCGCGCGACAGGCCTTGAACAAGGCCTGCGGATCGAAGCGCTTGATGTCCTTTGGCACTACCGCTGCGACGGGATCCTTTTCGCCGGGCACGCCGGTCGAGGCCGGCACGCCGTAGACGTAGACGTCGTCAATCTCTGGGACTTCCGCGATCGCCTTTTCGACGAAGGCCGGATTGATGAAGTCGCCGTTGCAGCGTATGCCGCCGCCGGCGCGGTACTGGAAGAACAGCCAGCCGTTCTCGTCCTCGGTGACGATGTCGCCCATGTGGATCCAGCCGTCCTTGCACTTCTTGGCGCTGGCTTCCGCGTTGCGGTAGTACTCGACCTTGAACGGCGAGCCGTTGGCGTGCTGGAACAGCAGCTCGCCCGGCTCGCCACGCTTCACGTCCTTGCCTTGCTCGTCGACGATGCGGTACTTGAGCGTGGACACCGGCTTGCCGATGCTGCCCTTAGGCCCTGCACCGATTGGCTTGACCGTAAGGCCGCCCTCAGCCGCGCCGTAGAACTCCAGGATCTGGACGTCAAAACGCTTCTCGAAGTCCTCCCAGATCGCCTTGGGCATGCCGGCCGAGACCACGAAGCGCACGGGGTTGTCGGCGTCGTTGTCCTTGGGCGGATCGGCGTAGACCGCAGTCGTCATGCCGCCCAGCAGGTTGAAGCTGGTGCAGCCGTAGTGGCGAGTGATGTCCCACAACCGCGACTTGGTGAACTTGCGCGACAGCACGCAGCGCAGACCCGCGTGCAACGAAGAGCCCAGGGTCAGCACCTGTGCATTCGCATGCGTCATCGACAAGCCGGAGTAGGGCCGGTCGTCCGGGCGATAGCCGAACATTTTCGGCGCCACTGCGGCGGTCTCGCAGTAGCGCCGGTGCGTCATGACGATGCCCTTGGGATCGCCGGTCGTGCCCGAGGTGTAGATGAGCTGCATCGCCGCGTCTGGCGCGACGTCCGCGAGCTGGAAGCCGCCGGTGTCGGCGGCCGCGATCTCCGCGTAGGGCGCCACGCCATGCTTGCGAAGCATCTCGGCCGTGGTCCGTCCCTCGTCGGTCGATAGTCCGACGACCCACTGCAGCTCCGGCAGCTGGTGGCGAACCTCGACGAGATTCGGCAGCGCGTAGTCGGCGGCGATCACGCCCTTGCAGTTCGCGAAGCTCAGCATGTAGGCGAGCTTGTCGCCCTTGGTGCGCGGGTCGATCGGAACGAACACCGTGCCGCCCGCGGACGCGGCCACCATCACGTCCACGAACTCGGCGTGATTGGCCATCAGCAGGCCGAAGCTCTCGCCCGGCTTCAGGCCCAAGTTCGCAAGACCCTTGGCGAGTGCGCGGCCCTTGTTCCAAAGGTCGCGGTACGTGCGGATCTCGTCGGGACGTTTGCCGCCGCCCTCGATCGTGAGCACATCGAGATCGGGCTTTTCCGCGGCGCGGTTGCCGATGATGCCGGCGAGGGTCAGCTCGGAGTGGGTGCTCATGGCGATCAATCCCTCTGCAGCACGGACACGACGATGGCCGCCACGTCCTGTCCGATGAACCCGCCGCCGTTCTCGGCCAGCGCGGTGCGCGCGCCCTCGACCTGTCGGGCGCCACAGCGGCCGCGCAACTGGTCGGTCAGTTCCACGAGCTGGCCGCAGCCGGACGCGCCGATGGGATGGCCTTTGCGCAACAGGCCGCCGGAGGGATTCACTGGCACCCGGCCGCCGAGCGTGGTCGCGCCGCTTTCCAGCAGCGCCACGCCCTCACCCTTCTTCGCCAGGCCGAGGTATTCGTAGTAGAGAACTTCTGCGGGCGCGGAGGCGTCGTGCAGTTCGACGACGTTGACGTCCTTGGGTCCGACACCCGCCTCTTCGTACGCGAGGCTAGATGCGTACTCGGGAACGCTGGGCTCGTCGTCTCGATAGTCCCAGCCGGTGGTTAACACCGAGGACAGGACGCGCACGCCGTTCTTCAGCCCCATCTGCCGCGCCTTCTTCTCGGAGACCAGCAGCACCGCGGCCGCACCGTCGCCGATCGGTGCGCACATCGGCAAGGTCATCGGGTCGGCGATCAGCGGCGCGGCCAGCACCTGCTCGATCGACAAGCGTTCCTGGTATTGGGCCTTGGGATTCAGGCTGCCGTGCAGCGAGTTCTTCGCCGAGACCATCGCGAAGTGACGCTGCGTGGCGCCGTACTTCTTCATGTAGCTGCGCGCCATGCTGGCGTACACGTCCATGAACAGCGAGCGCTTGGTGCCGGCGCCCTCGAGGTCGGACCTGGAGCCCGTCTCGGCCATGTTCTTCGCAAGGTTGGACATCACCTTGTCCATGCCTTCCACGTCCACCGCGCCGGTGAACACCGAGAAGGTCTTCTTCTTGTCTTCGCTGAACAGCTTCTCGAAGCCGACCACCAGCACCACGTCGTAGACCCCGAGCGTGATCATGGTCGCGGCCTGCTGGAACGCCGTGGACGAAGTCGCGCAGGCGTTCTCGACATTGACGACCGGAATCCGGCCGATGCCGAGTTCGCGCAGCACGACTTCACCGGGGATCAGCACCTGGCCGGTCATCACGCCGGCGGCGCCGGTGCCGCAGTACGCGGCCTGGATCTCGGACTTGTCGATCCCGGCGTCGCGCAGCGCCTGCTCGATCGCCTCGCCCGCCAGCGACTTCAGGCCGCGGTCCAGGAACTTGCCGAAGCGGGTCATTCCCGTGCCGGCGATGTAGGCATTCATCTTCATCGTGAACCTCCCCGTCGGAAGTGGTGGGCTTACTTCTGCAGGGGATCGATCAGGCGCGCGCCGCCCTTGATGGCGAGCATCTCGTTGCAGCCGTCCTCGATCATCGAGGCGCGTGCATCGCGCAGCAGCTTCTCGACCGGGTACTCCTTGGTCAGACCGTTGCCGCCGAACATCTGGATCGCCATGGAGGCCACGTCGAACGCGGCCTGGGTCGCGGTGATCTTGGCGCAGATGGAGCCCTGGATCGCCGCCGCCGGCGCAGTGTGGTTATAGAGGTAGGCCCGACGCGAAATGGCGCGTGCAACCTCGACCTGGCGGAACATGTGCAGCAGGCGGTACTTCACGTTCTGGTGCTGGTGAATCGGCGCGCCGCCCTGCTTGCGGGTGTGCGCGTAGTCGCGCGCCAGTTCGTAGGCCGCGCGCGCCGCACCGGTCCAGACGCAGCCCATCAGCGAGTTGGCCTCGGCCAGGATCGCGTACACGGCGTCGTTGTACTGCTCCGGCATCGCGATGATGTACTCGGCCGGAATCTCGACGTTGTTGAAGTAGATCTCGCCCTGGTTCAGGGCGCGCTGGCCGATCTTGTCCAGCGGCTTGCCCTTGGTAACGCCGGGCAGATTCAGCGGGGCGACGATCACCACGCTCTCCGGCTTGTCGGCGCCGCGATCAAACGCGGTGTAGAGCAGGCAGTGCTGGGCGATGGTGCCGTTGGACACCCAGGCCGACTTCTGGCCGTTGAGGATGACCTTGTCGCCCTTGAGCGTCGCCATGAGATTGGGCTTGGTCTTGCGGCCGCCCGGGTAGTAGGTGGAGCCGTCGGCGTCGAGGATGTCCGAGCCGTGGTCGGGCTCGGTGATGCCCCAGCAGCCAATCTGTGTTTCCGGGAACTTCGCGAACAGGTCCGGTCGGCCCCACTGCGCCATGAACAGGTGCGGCAGCATGAACACCGCGATGGAGATCGCGAGGCCGCCGTCGCCGTAGCCCAGTTCTTCCCAGACCGCCGGGAACAGCACGCCCATCTCTTCCGGCGGGATCTCGGCGAAGGACGACACCGTCAGGCCGAGTTCCTGGAACTTGGAGAACATCGTCCACAGCGGCGAGCCTTCGGCAATGACTTCCTCCGGGCTCATGCGGTCGAGCTCGATGCCGATTGGACGCATCACGTCCCTGGCGAAGCGTCGCACGCTGTCGATCACTTGGGTCTGAAGCTCCGTCAGCGGGGCTTCGAGGCCGGAAGGGGGAAGGGTGATGAAGCCCGGGTCCGCCGGGATGGTGCTGCGGATGCTGCCGCTCACGCTGGAATTCATGGCTGATCTCGCTCCTGTGCTTTTTTTGAGTCCGCGCGGCCTCGCGGGCGGCGCGATGGGTGTATCGTCGCAACTCGGGCGGCCAAACTCCCCTACTGGGCAGTAGGATTTGAGAGGGAGAACGCAGAACAACCCAGCCGGCGGAGGAGGGGCGGATGCCCGACAAGCTCAAGATGCCTGTCGTCAGCGAGGCCAAGCTTTACGCGGGTGTCGGTGCCGCGCAGGCCCTCCCGCGGCCCGGACTCCTGCCCTCGGAGGCGGTCCTCGCGGGACAGGTCCCCGTAGTCGTCGTGTGCGCGCCGGCCGGGTATGGAAAGTCCACCCTGCTGAGCGCCTGGCACCGTCATTTCGGCGAGCACGGCATCGCCTGCGGCTGGCTCAACCTGGATGCCGACGACGACGATCCGGCGCGGCTGATGCGCCATCTGGTCGCGGCATTCCAGCGCATCGACGCGGGGATCGGGCTTGGGGCGCTGGAGGAACTGGCGGCGGATTTCGCCAACGGTGCGCGGCCGGCGCTCGAGTCGCTCGCCGGTGATCTCGCCCGGCGGCGCAAGCGCGCCGTGATCTTCCTCGACGATCACCAGTTCCTGTCCGCGCCGCAGTCCATCGGGCTCGTGGAATGGCTACTGAACTATTCGCCGCCGACCTGCCAGTACGTGATCGGAACCCGTGGGGTCACGCAGCTACGCCTCGGCGGACTGCGGGTTCGCGGGAAGCTCGTCGAACTGGGTATCGAGGAACTTCGGTTCACCGAAGAAGAGGCCGAACGCTTCGTGCGTGCGCGGCTCGATCGGACCATTCCCACCGAGGACACGCGCCGCCTGGCGCGCAAGGTCGAGGGCTGGCCGGCGGCGATGGAACTGGCGACGCTGGCCTTACTCAGCGGTGCGGACCGGGCCACGGTGATCGACCGGTTCTCTGGCAGCGATGTCAACGTGGTCGATTATCTCGGCGAGGTCGTGCTCGATCGCCTCGATCAGCGCACGCGCGCGTTCGTGCTGAACATCTCGCTGTTCGACCGCATCAGTGCAGATCTCGCCCAGGAGGTGACGGACGAACACGATGCCCGGCGCCTGCTCAGCGGAATCCACAAGGCCAACCTGTTCCTGACCCCGCTGGACCGCAACGCCGAGTGGTACCGCTTTCACCCGCTCGCGGCGGAGTTCCTGCGCGAGCGTTTTCGTCGCGACCTCGGCGATCCGGCGCCGCTGGTGCGGCGCGGTGCCCTGTGGCTCTACGGCAGCGGACATGCCGAGGCCGCGATCAATGCAGCGATCGATGCAGCAGACTGGGAGTCGGCAGCGTCCTGGATCGCCGCTTCTGTGGAAGAGCTCGTGTATCGCCGCGGCTATCACCAGACCATCCTGCGCTGGATGAAGAAGCTGCCCGCAGAGTGGGTGGATCGCTTCCCCGCCATCCGCATTCACTACGCCTTCGCCCTGGCCTTCTCGCCGTTACAGGACGAGGTGGACGCGCAGGTATATCACCTCGAGCGCCTGCGGGCGCGGATGCTCGAACAGCCGTATCGCGACCTTGAACTCTGCGACCGGATTGCATGCGAAGTCGAACTGCAGAAGGTCCTGTCCGTCGCATTGCGCGACGACGGGCTGTCGGCCCGCCAGGGCGCAGAGGCCTGGCTCGAACGCTGGCCGAACGCACCGCTGATCCGGCGCGGCACGGTGGCCAATGTGCTCACCTTTGGTCTCAAGACCGCGGGCGAGATCGAACAGGCGCGCACCTGGAATGTCAGGGCGCGGCAATGGCTGCTGCAGGTCGAGGGCTGGTACAGCCTGGCCTGGACCCAATACATCGCCGCGATACTCAACATGAAGGCCGGCGCCTATTTCGAGGCAAGGCAGGACGCCGAGGCGGGTCTGGAACTGCTCCGGCGACACCTCGATGGCCATCCCGGACACGCGGCCCTGCTGCACACGGTGCTCGCGACCGTGGCCTACGAATTCGACGAGATCACATTGGCCGAGGAGCACCTCGAGCGCTGCATGCCGCGTGTTGCCGAAGCCGGACAGAGCGACGCCGTGCTGATGGGATTCCTGACCGCCGCGAAGGTGGAACGCCTGCGCCGAGGCGAAGCCGCGGGGGTGGACAAGTTGCATGAAGGCCAGGAACTCGGCGAGCGCCGCGGCCTGCGCCGGGTCACGGTGTCGCTGGCCGCCGAGGAATGCGGCTGGCACAGCCGTGCAGGGCGTTACGAGGAGGCGCGACAGATCGCCGCGCGGCATGGCTTTGCGATGCTGCCTGGCAGGGGCGACGTCGCGGGCCTGCGGGGCGAGAAGGCTTTTCTCGTCGGCTCGCGCTACCAGCTTCGCTCACAACCCCGGGAAGTGCTGCGGCTGATCGATACACCCCTCGCACGCTGCCGCGACAAGGGCCTGCATCGCCGTCGGGTCGAATTGCTGCTGTTGCGTGCACTGGCATTCCGGCAGTCCGGCGATCAGAAAGCCGCGATGGAGTCGCTCGGTGAAGCCCTGGCTATCGCCGCACAGCGGAACTATTACCGGGTCATTCTCGACGAGGCCGCCGATCTCGCCGTGCTGTTCGAGCAGATCGACCCCGCCCGCATGCGCGGCTCAGAAGCGGCTCCGCTCGCACGGCGCCTGCAGAAGGCGATGCGCGAGGCACGGGCCGCGGACGGCGCGCCGCTCGCGCTACCGAAGCAACTGATCGGGCAGTTGTCCAAGCGCGAACTGGCCATCCTCAGGCGACTCGATTCAGACTTGAGCCCCCGAGAGATTGCAGATGCGATCTTCATCTCGGAAGGCACGCTCAGGTGGCACCTGCACAACATCTACGGAAAGTTGGCCGTGAAGAATCGGTCTGGCGCCGTCTCCAAGGCCAGGGCACTGGCACTGTTGTAACGCGATCGCCCCCGGATCAGTTGCCACTGCCGAAGACGTCGTTGAACTCGTCGGTGGCGGGAAGCTCGTTGGTGGCCAGGAAGCCGCGCCGTTCAGCCGTCCATGAAGCGGCCGTCCGCGCGACGTGTTTATTTCCGCCGCAATCCAAGGAGCCGGCCCGGTGGAACATCTGCCGAACGATAGGTTTTTCAGTTGAAACCCGTCGCTATGCTCGGTCGACCAGACGAACAGAACCGGAGAGCGTCACGAGACTCGTGCTGCTGGGAGGCCCAGGTTCAGGCAAGGGCACGCAGGGGATCGACTGTCTGCCCGTTTCAGCATCCCCAAAATCTCCACTGGCGATGCGCTACGCGCGGCTGTGGCGGCTGGAACCGCGCTGGGCGAGCGCGCGCGTGCGGTGATGGAGACAGGCGGATTGGTCGCCGACGAACTTGTGATCGGCATCGTCTGCGAACGCCTGGCAGACGCTGATGCCGAGAAGGGCTACATCCTCGACGGCTTTCCGCGCAACTCGAAGCAGGCGCTTGCGCTGGGCGAGATGCTTTTCGCTGCTGGGAAACCAGGACTGAACCACGCCCTGTACCTGCGCGTCTCCGACGACGAAATCCTAACGCGGCTGCTCGCGCGCGCCTCGGTGGAAGGCCGCTCCGACGATCGTGAGGACGTGATCCGCAATCGCATCCGCCGCTTCAACGCCGACGTGCAGCCCCTGCTCGATCATTACCGGCGCCAGGGAAAACTCAGGCCGGTGGACGGCGCGGGCGAGCCCGATGCAGTCTTTCGCCGCATTCTCGAGGTGCAGGGATGAACAGCCACCACTCCGGGTGTCACGATCGCGGGTACACCCGATGTCACTGAGCGCGGTTCCCCGCGGCCGTCACGTCCCCGAGGACGTGAACGTGATCATCGAGATTCCGATGAACAGCGAGCCGGTCAAATACGAGGTCGACAAGAAGTCCGGGGCGGTCTTCGTCGACCGGCTGCTCACGACGCCGATGCGCTACCCCTGCAACTACGGCTACATCCCGCGGACTCTCAGCGGCGATGGCGACCCCATCGACGCGCTGGTGCTGATGCCCATGCCCCTGATCCCCGCGTGCGTCATCAACTGTCGCCCCATCGGCATGCTCGCGATGGAGGATGAAGCCGGGCCGGACGAGAAGCTCCTGGTTGTTCCGGACAGGTCGGTGAGTTCCCTGTTCGAGGATGTGGTCGAGGCCGACGCGCTTCCCTCCCTTGTCCGGGACCAGATCTCGCATTTCTTCCTGCACTACAAGGATCTCGAGAAGGGCAAATGGGTGAAGCTCGTCGGCTGGTTGAACGCGGCGCAGGCCAGGTCAGCCATTGTCGACAGCGTCAGGCGTTATGAGATGGAGGCCGGTCGATAAGTCCCTCTGCCAAAATGCTCCAGCTTCTGTGACCAATTTCAGCCGGTAGCGGTCATTCGTTTCTTCCAACGCCGCCGCCGAAAGCGGACAGTCTTTACTCATCGATCGACTCCTCCTCACATCTGCGTCCGCCGCGCCTCACGAGCGTCTTCGATCAGCGACGACCCCTAATTCTCTCAATCGATGGAACTCCGCGCTGTCGAGGCCGAGCCAACTTTCCAGGATTTCGAAGCTGTGCTCTCCCAGGCGCGGCGGCATCCGGGAGAACCGCGCCGGGGTTTCCGACAGTGCGCCGGGGAATGACACCGACGGCATTCGGACCCCATCTTCTCGAACGAAGTGATGAACCAGATCACGCGCGGCGACGACCGGTTCGGCAAAAGCCTGAGCGACGGTATTCACCGGGCCGCATGGGATATTTCGCTCCGACAACGCAGCGACCAGTTGGCCCACGGACTTCGTCCGGATGATCTCCCCCAGGGTCTTCACAAGAGTAATTCGGTTTTGCACCCGGAGGCTGTTCGTCAGATAGCGGGCGTCCTTGGCCAGGGCATCGAGCCCGAGCACGGCGCAGAGGGCGATGAACAGGCCGTTGTTGCCCACCGCAATCACGACCGGCCCATCGCTGGCATCGAAAATCTGGTACGGAACTACCGTCGGATGCGTGTTTCCCAAGCGGCGAGGAGAGTCGCCGCTGACCAGGAAGCTGAGCGCCTGATTGGCCAGCATCGATATCTGGGTGTCGAAGAGCGAGCAATCAATGTGCTGACCTCTCCCGGTCCTTTCGGCTTGGCGCAACGCGACAAGAACGCTGACCGCCGCATACATGCCGGTCGACAAATCGGCCATTGCAACGCCCGGCTTGGTCGGTGGACCCTCTGACTCCCCGGTGATGCTTAACATGCCGCCCATCGCCTGGGCAATGAAATCGTAGCCAGGACGATCGGAGTACGGACCGGTCTGACCAAACCCCGTGATCGAGCAGTAGACGATGCGTGGATTGACGGCTCTCAGATCGTCGTAGCTCAGGCCGTACTTCTTCAGGCCTCCCACCTTGAAATTTTCCACCACGACATCAGCGCATGCCGCCAGGCGACGGGTGATTGCCGCGCCTTCGGGCATCGCCAGGTTGATCGCAGCAGATCGCTTGTTGCGATTACACGAAAGGAAATACGCACTTTCGCCTGGCCCTTCGTGACCCGCCTCAGCGGGCAGGTTTGGCGGTCCCCAGGTACGCGTATCGTCGCCATGCCCGGGCGCCTCGATCTTGACGACATCGGCACCAAAATCGCCAAGGATTTGTGTGCACCAAGGCCCGGCAAGCACCCTAGAGAGATCGAGTACTTTCACTCCAGCTAATGCGCCGCTCCCACTCTCAGTCATGGGCGACATCATCCAATTCCGCGAGGGTTCGGGAACGGCAAGCTGGTCAGGGCTTGAGCACAATCTTGATGGCGCCATCGAGACGCTCGGCCATCATCTTGTAGGCCTGCGGCGCTTCGGCCAGCGGCATCGTGTGGCTCAGCATCGGCGTCGGGTCGAGCTTGCCGTCCGCGATCAGCCTCATCACCCGTGGCTGGTAGCGACGGATAGGCGGCACTAGGCAGGGCTCGAGAATGATGTGGGCGAGCGAGGCGGGCCCGATCGGGATCTGTTCCTTCGGATCGATGTAACCCAGCATCTTCAGCACGCCGCGCGGGCGCACCAGCGGATAGGCCAGGTTGACCGATCCGATCTTGCCGACCGTGTCGGCGGCGATGTCGGCACCGCGGC
>JBQTIX010000166.1:0-29077 GCA_052387695.1 Panacagrimonas sp.
GGTGTAGGTCGGCTCAAGGCCACGGCTTTTCGTGGCCGGAGCCGACAGGCGCCGGTCGTCGTGAGCGCGCGCAGCGTCGGTTCCGCCGTCGGCTTGAACCGACCTGCGAGCCGGATCGAACCGGTGCAGACTTTCCTTGAAACGCAGGACGGGCGCGTCTTCAAGTTCGCGCGCGAAGACATCGCAGGCCGGCGGCGGGTAGTGCATCAGTTTGAAATCCGTTCGCACCGAGTGGTAGCGCCGCGACAGCGGCGCTGATTGCGCAGCAATGCCGCGTACCGAGGGGCCGGGCCTGCCCTCGAAACGCGACGCGTCCCTCGATACGCCCGCTGCGCGGCTACTCGGGACGAACGGGCCGGCGCTACTCGGGCCGAACGGGGTTCTGGAATTCAAACTGATGCACTACCCGGCGGCGGCGAGCGTTGGGGGCAGCTGTTCATGCTGTTTATCTTTTTGAGTTGGGCGTCGGCGAACGTGCCGCGTGTTGTACCGGACGGTTCGGCGCTGTAGTCCGACGAGCACTCCTCCAAAGGGTCGGTCGCGAGCGATGCGCACACTACGCCCGCGCCTTTGCCAGCATGGTTTCATTGCGGTCGCTCCGTAGCTCCGTTGTCGATCGCAGAGCGCCAACCGGCGCGTGTACGCGCCCTCCGTCCAGGTTCATTTCCATAGCGGAACGCAACCGCGTCGACGGACACACAAAAATTCGCGAGCGATGACCGGCTTTTCGGGTGGACGAGTTACCGAGTGGTGAAGGGTTAAAACGCCGCGCCATCGGGTGGGCATCCGTACCGCCGCTTTCGACGGAAGCAATGCTCATGGCTACCGCGATACATCCGACGAGGTCGAAGGGCTTTCGCGCTTCCTCGACCACAAATTCTTAAAAATATTAGTGAACTGCGTCACAGTTTTTCCGCAATCCACTCAAAGTCCCCTCATTTGGGTGGCGACAGGACCGGTTGCAAGTCACTAAGGTCCATCGAAGAGAAGCGAAGGAGCGCTGACTCTCGGATCGGACGATCTCCAAATTTCGAGCGATGTCCTGTTTCGCCCCGAAATAACGTTATGAAAGCTAGGGACAACAAGCCCGGCGTCGGGCTCACCTGTTGCATTTGATGATTGGCCACCGTGTCGCAGCACGCTCGCCGCACCGCGGCGGCGCACCCAGGAAGATGGAAGTGAACCTCAGAGGTCGTCGCATGACGTGTTTCGCGCGGCCTCTGGCCGGCGCGGTCCTGTTGGCGGGGCTCGCGGGCGCGTCGCCGGCCTTGGCCACCAATGGCTTCTACCTGCATGGCTTCACCGCCGCGCAACGGGCGATGGCGGGCTCCGGTACGGCCCTGGCCGGCGACGTGGGGCAACTGCCGCTCAATCCGGCCGGACTGGTGGGAGTTGCCGCGCAGTGGGAGCTCGATCTCAACATCTTGTTCTACCGCCCCAGTGCGAAAATCGGCGAGCACGGCGCGGGCTTGGGCCTGTTCAGCATCGAGCGCGAAAGCCTGCCGTCGGTGGAGGACACCTTTTTCTTTCCGTTCATCGCCTACGGGCAGGCGATCGACGACTCGTCCGCGTGGGGGGTGTCGCTCAACGGCGGCGGGCTGAAGTCGGTCTACGAGGGCGGAAGCGCGCAGTTTCTCCGGGGCGTCCCCCTGCTCTCCTCCCGTTGCGCGGGTCTCTTCGGTGGCGGCAACCCACTACCCGGGAATGTCGATCCGCTGCGCTTCTGCGGTCGTGCCGACCGCGTGAGTTCCGCCGATCTGACGCAACTCTTCTTCCGCGCCGCTTATGCAAAACGCTTCGGTGAGCGGTTCTCGATCGGCCTGTCGCCGATCATCGTCGCCGAGTATTTCCGTGCCCGCGGCTTGCAGGCTTTCGATCGATACTCGGTGGCGCCGGGGCGAGTCACCGACAATGGCCTGGCGCGTTCGCCGGTGCTGGGCTTCGGCGCTCGGCTGGGGTTGTTGTGGTCGCCGGCCGACGGCGTCGGCCTGGGCGCTTCCTTTCAGTCGCGCATCCGCACCGGAGACCTGGATGACTACACCGGTCTGATCCCGGGAGACGTCGAGTCCATCGGTGCTCCGGCCATGTGGAATCTCGGCGTCGCCTGGCGACCGGTCGCGGCGCACCTGTTCGCGGCCGACTTCGAGAGGATCAACTTCAGCGACGTGGCACCGATCGGCCGGCGGCTCGATCCGCAGGCGCTTGCGACCCGCTGCCTGCTGCCGCGCCTGCTCCTGAATGCGCAACCTTCCGAAGCCTGTTTCGGCGGCGAGACCGGCCCGGGTTTCGGCTGGCGCGATTCGCTGTCGTACAAGCTGGGTTACCGCCTGGCACTCGGCCCGTCGCTCGCGCTCAGTCTCGGCTACACCTATACCCGCATCCCAGTCCGTCAAAGCGAGGTCGTGTTCAACATCCTGGCCCCTGGCATCACGCCGCATCATTACGCCGCGGGGCTCGGCTGGGAGCTGCGCCCGGGATTGAGCCTCAACTTCGCCGCCCTGTACACACCCAAGAACACCGTGAGCGGCAAGAATCCGTTCGATCATGTCGACGCTGGCGCCCTGATCGCGCTGGTTGGTGCTCAGACGGATTCGAATCCCGGCGTTTTCGGCGCCGACCCCGGGGACCAGGATGTCAGTGTCTCGGTGACCGTGCTGGAACTGGTCTTCGGGGTGCAGATCGGGTTTTGAACGGGTCGCGAGGAACCCCGCACAGGACTGCATTCGTCGTTCGAATGAAGCGATAGCGGCAGCGCCTCCGTCGGAAACAGCTGGGTTTCGTTCCTCGACCCAGCCTACGCGGACTCGCCCATGACCACGTCAGTCCGCCACCCTGACCAAGGCCTTGCCGAAGTTGCGGCCTTCGAAGACCCCCTGGAGCGCGTCGGGCGCGTTTTCCAATCCGTCCACGATATGCTCCACCACATTGATCTGGCCACCGAGAATCCAGGCCTTCATCTCCTTTTTGAACTGCTCATGAAGCGGTGTCCCTACCCAGTCCAGAGTCACCATGCCATGGACCGACAACCGCTTCAGATTGATGTCGTTGAATACGACAGTCGTTAGATCGGGGCCGGGTGGAAGCTTCGCAGCGCAGTAAAACGACATGACTCCACAAGCCGCAATGCGGGCGTGCCGGTTGTAGTGGGGCATCGCCAGCTGGAGGACGCCGGCCGTGCCGGACATCACATGGCAGTCCACACCCTTCTTGGAAAATTCCTGCGTGCAGCGCACTATGAAATCACTCGCTGTCCGGTCGATGCAGACATCAAACCCCAGCACATCCATGCCATAGCGGACCTTCTTGGCGCCGCTGACGGCGCCGATGGTCCGAGCACCTCGCATTTTCCCGAGTTGTCCGACGATTTGGCCGAGGCCGCCGAGAGCCGCGCCGAAAATGAGCGTCTCTCCACGTTGCACTTTCAGGTATTGGTCGACTGCAATATAGGCGCCGAACCCTGACATCCCCAGTGCGCCCAGGACGTAGGAGGAACGAGGGATTTCCGGATCAATGTTGAAGATCCCCGTGCCGTCCGAAACGTGGTAATCCTGCCAGCCCCACAACCCCTGGACCATCTCCCCTTCCGCATAGTCGGGATGATTCGAGATCTCCACGCGCCCGACCGTGGGCCCCACCATCAAGCCACCCAGCGGGACGGTCATACCCTGGGAGGAAGTCGGTTTGAGTCGCCCGTAAAGATACGGTTCGATGCCCAGCCAGGTCGTTCGTATCAGAACCTCGCCGTTACCCGGCTTCGGCTTTGGAGTCGAGCTAAGGCTGAACATTCCAGTGTTCGGAATTGAAAAGCGCGAACGCTTCGACACGATGATGCGACGGTTAACGGAATTTTCAGTCATCTTGCTTCTCCTCGGCAGTCGCACACCGCCCGTTCAAAGCCATCTTCCTGGAGCGGCTTTCAGTCAGACCCCATGGTAGACCGCCGAAGAACCTGGCGCCAGTTAGCGGCTTCATCGCGTAACCCGCCTTGACGCGCACACGGCGGCAAGCGTCGGGTAAAGCCCAAAAAAAAGCCCGACCGGATTGATCCGGTCAGGCCTGCTCGGCACCGCTTGCAGCGTGTCAAGGTCAGTCGTGGTGGGTGATGCCGCCGATTCCCTTGATTGGCGCGATCGTCGCGGTGACCGGCGCTCTTACGAAACTATCCGATCGCCCGATCGGCGCCCTTCCAGAACTGGTCGCGCACCGCACGCTTCAATATTTTTCCGGTCGCTGTCATCGGCAACGATTCGACGAAGTGAACTTCCTTGGGCACCTTGTAGCCGGCGATGAGCGTGCGGCAATACGCGATGAGTTCTTCGGCGGTCGGCTGCGCGCCCGCGGCCGGGATGACGATAGCCGTGACCCGCTCGCCCCAGCGCGGATCCGGCAGACCGATCACCGCGCACTGCCTGACCCCGGGATGCCGGGTCAGCGCCTGCTCGACTTCGGCGGAATACACGTTCTCACCGCCGGTGACGATCATGTCCTTGACCCGGTCGACGATGTACAGCAAGCCCTCCTTGTCGCGGAAGCCGGCGTCGCCGGTCCGGTACCAACCGTCCTTCATCACGGCTGCGGTGGTTTCCGGCTGGTTCCAGTAGCCGCCGAAAATGTTAGGGCCGCGCACCAGGAATTCCCCGGTGGCGCCGGGCGCGACTTCGTTGCCCTCGCCATCGACGATCTTGATCTCGATCAGGGGCAGTGGCGTGCCGCAGGACCGCAGCTTGGCCTCGTCGTTGAGATCATGCTGCTCGGGCCGCAGCAGGGTGATCGCACCCGACGATTCGGTCGCGCCGTAGAACTGCATGAACTGGCACTGCATCTCGACCAGCGCGCGCTTGAGCAGGGTCGCGCTGATCGGCGAGCCGGCGTACATCACCAGTCGCAGCGAGGAGAAATCGGCGGTCTTGGCGTCAGGGTGATCGAGCACCATCTGGATCGCCGTCGGCACCAGGGCGCAGATCGTCGGCCGGTCGCGCGCGATCAGTTGCAGCAGCTTGCCGGGCTCCAGCGCCGGCAGAATCGAAACCGCCGCGCCGTTGTACAACGCCTGCACCGACAGCCCGGTGCCGACCAGGTGAAACACCGGCATGACCGTGAGCATGACGTCGCCGTCGCGCCACTCGTAAGCCGGTTCGAGATGCTCGCACAGGCGCATGTAGCCAAGGCTGCCATGCGTGAGTTGTACGCCCTTGGGCTTACCGGTGGTACCGGAGGTGTAGATCAGGACCGCGGTGTCGTCGGGATGGATGGAAAGCTGCGGGTCGCGACCGTCACCCTGTGCCATCCACTGGTCGAACGCGCCGGGCTCGGCCGACGTGGAGTCGAAGACCACGGTCGTGAAGGATTGCTTGCACAGGTTCTCGACGGTCTTGAGCGCCTGTTCTAATTCGCGGTCCACGAAGATCAGAGGACATTGCGCGTCCTCGATCACCGGCACCAGTTCGGCCGACGCAAGCCGCCAGTTGAGCGGCGTGATGGCACAGCCCGCCTTGGCCGCGCCGAAGAACAGTTCGAAATAGCGCGCCGAGTTCTTGCCGAAGAATCCGAGATGCGACCCGGGCTTGATGCCGGACGCGACGACGGCGCTGGCGATGCGGTTGCTGACCTCGTCGAGCTCGTCGAAGCTACGCGTGCCCAGGGCGTCGATCAAAGCCGGCCGGTGGGGCCGCATGCGGCCGTAGTGTCGGGGAATGTCGGCCAGGTTCCTGACTTCAGAGTGCAGCCACATATTGATCTCTCCTCTTCGGTCCCGCGTCTGCGGGATCCGGTGACGGACGTCTATCGTCCCTGGAACTTCGCCTTGCGTTTTTCCACGAAGGCCATGATGCCCTCTCGGGCGTCGCTGGTGGATGCGGCGCGGGTCAGGGCTTGGGCCTCGTCTTCGAGCTGCGCCTCGAAAGGCTGGCCGAGCGAGCGGGCAAACAACCGGCGAACTTCTCCGTAAGCGCGCGTCGGCCCCTGGCTCAGCTTGATGGCCGCCCTTTCGGCTTCGGCCATCAGCAGCGCGTCGTCCACCACGTGATCGACCAGACCGACGCTGGCAGCCTGCTCGGCCTCCAGCATTTCAGCGAGAATCAGGAAGCGCCGCGCACGCGCAATGCCCATGCGCGAGGCGAGGCCAAACGAGGCGCCCGCATCGCAGCTATAGCCGATCTGCGAGTAGGCCGCGCCGAAGCGTGCGGAGCGCGCGCTGAAGACCAGATCGCAATTCGCGATCAGCGCGCAGCCGCCGCCCATGCAGGTGCCGTGCACCGCCGCCACGATCGGCGCATCGAGCCGCGCCATGCGCGCGGTACCCATGTGCAAGCCGCCCGTCCATTCGCGAATCTTGTCCGGCAGGACATCCAGGTTCTGGGAGAACATGTTGATGTCGCCGCCGACGGTGAAGAACTTGCCCGCGGCCGTGATGAGCACCGCGCGCACGTCCTTCCGACCCGACAACTCGTTGGCAACCTGCGCCCACTCGGCGCAGAACGGCGCGTTGAACGGATTGCCGATCTCGGGCTGGTTGAGTACCAGGCGCGCGAGGCCGTCGGTGACGCTCAGGTCTATCGATTCGTAGGACACACATTCTCCCTGCGGAAATGAAAACGCCACTGATCTCCGGCGGGGTCCCCACGAAGTAGCGGTTCACTTCGTGGGGTGCCTGGGGAGACCAGTGGCGTTGAATGAAATGACTGCGCCTCAGACCCCCACGGTCGCGGCTTTACCGATCTGGATGCCCGGCTCGTTCTGCCAATCCGGCCAGCCCGCCGCCTTGTTCTGCTTGGCGGCGATGACGAGTTCTTCCTTGGTGGCGAACTCGGCATCCCAGCGCTTGAGCGCCGGCTTGATGATGACCTCGTGCCACAGCGGAGGGATGAGCGCCGAGAGGAAGCACACGAACACCGAGGGCATCAGGATCGCTTCCTTGTGCGGCACCAGCTTGTAGTAGACCTGGTAGGAATTCAGGTGATGGTCCGCGTGGTTGGTGATGTCGAAACCCATCGTGCGCGAGAACCAGCCGAGGTGATTCCACAGGTGACGACGGCCGATGGGTGCGCCCTTGAGGCGGATCACGCCGTAGTGCTGGAAGTAGTTGAAGCTCTCGACCCAGACGCGGGCGACGAGCTGGCCGCCGAGCGCGCAGAGATTCGCGATGGGACCGCCGATCAGGAAAATGATCACGTGGAAGATCGCGAGCGCGAGCAGCGCGCGATACACGCGATGGCTGTAATGCCAAGGGCTCAGGCCCTTCTTCTTCAGCGCATTGGCTTCCATGGTCATCGCGTACTTGGTGCTCTCGAACACCGCATTGAGGGTGAAGCCATACAGGCTGGTGCCGCGCGCAGCGGTGTCGCCGTCGTCCGGCGTCGCCACGTCGATGTGATGGCCGACCACGTGGCCGATGTCGCGCGTGCAATCGAGAATGCACAGGTGGCCGTAGCGGCCGACCGTGCGCGCGATGGGATTGCGCATGTGGTACAGCTCATGCGCGGCCGGCACCAGCGGAATCACGCCCATCCAGCCCACCGAGAGAACGCCGCCGATCATCTGCGCGGTGGTCAGCGGCTCCGGGCCGTGACCGATCTGCCAGGCGAAAACGAAGTACAGGCAGACCGGACCAACGCAGCAGATCCAGATCGGGATGTTCGCGAGGGTCGCGTTGCTCATCTTCCGCACGCTGAAATCGCGTGGAACGATGGAGTCGAGAATCGCGAGGATCGGGAAGGTTGCGATGCCGATCCACATATAGTCGCCGCCCGCGTACAAACCAAAAGCCGAGAGCGCAACGACCAACACCGGGGTCCAATATTTGAGGTAATCCATGACGCTTCTCCTGACCTGTCGCATCGCCTGTTGACGACTCTCAACGACTAGCCGGGTTGCCTCGCGATGCCTCAAGACAACCCTGCTGCTTTTACCCCATACCCTTCAACTCTGCCAGCCCGGCCACACCCGGTCAGGCTGCCCGCTTTTCCTGGGCCGTCTCCGTACCGGAAATCGGCTGCACCTTGGTGTACGTGAGGTGGTTACGAAACAGATCACGACCGATGATCTGCTTCATCACCTCGATGGACCCACCCGCAATCTTGACGATGCGCGCGTCCGCATAGGCCCGCGCAATCGGGTATTCCCACATATAGCCCCAACCGCCGAACAACTGCAGGCACTCGTCAACGATCTTGCAGTGCAGATTCGACAGCCACATCTTCGCCATCGCCGCATCGACCTCGGTCAGTTCACCCTTCATGAACTGCTCGATGCACTTGTCGGTGAACACGCGGCCGATCACCGCCTCGGTCTGCAACTCCGCGAGCTTGAACTGGGTGTTCTGGAAATCGGCAATGGTCTTGCCGAAGGCCTTGCGCTGCGCGGTGTATTCGACCGTCCACTCAATCACCGTCTCGGACACGACCGCGGACCGGATGGCCTGAGCCAGACGCTCCTGCGCCAGCTTGGTCATCATCAGCTTGAAGCCCTCGCCCTCAACGCCGAGCATCGCGCTCGCCGGCACTCTCAGGTTCTCGAAGAACAGCTCCGAGGTGTCCTGGCCACGCAGGCCGAGTTTCTCAAGATTCTTGCCGCGGATGAAGCCGGGCAGCGAGGTATCGACCAGGAACAGGGTGACGCCCTTGGCACCCTGCGTGGTGTCGGTCTTGGTCGCCAGCACGATCACGTCGCAGGTCTGGCCGTTGGAGATGAACACTTTCTGGCCGTTGATGACGTAGTCATCGCCGTCGCGCACGGCCTTGGTCTTGATCGCCTTGAGGTCGGAACCCGCATGCGGCTCGGTCATGCCGAGCGAGCCGATGGCCTCGCCCGACACCATCTTCGGCAGCCACTGCTTCTTCTGCTCGTCGCTACCGAAACCCTTGATGTAGGTGGCGACGAGATCGCAATGAATGAGAAATCCGGGGCCGGTGTAACCGCAGCGCGCCATCTCCTCGAACACGACCACGTCGAAGAGATAATCCAGACCCAGGCCGCCGTATTCCTCGGGCACCGTGCAGCAGAGCATTCCGGCGTCGCCCGCCTTCAGCCAGACCTCGCGCGGCACGACCTTGTCCTTCTCCCACTGCGCGTGATGCGGAGCGATTTCCTTCTCGATGAATTTGCGCACCGTGTCACGAAACATCTCGTGCTCTTCACGGAAAAGGTGTCGCTGAAACATGTGCTGCCCCCGGCGTTATTGGGCATGATCGTAGGGTACCGTACGGAATCTGTAAAGCCTTTCCGCTGGCACCCTCGATACGGGGCCGCAAAGCCGTTCGGACGCGCTACGAACCGCTGGGTCTAGAGGCTGCGCGAGATCAGCTCCCGCATGATTTCGGAGGTGCCGCCGTAGATGCGCATGATCCGCGCGTCCGCGTACAGGCGGCAGATCTCGTATTCGCGCATGAAGCCGTAGCCGCCGTGCAGCTGCACGCAGGCATCGACGACGCGGCCATGCATTTCGGAACACCAGAGCTTGGCGGTGGAGGCGTCGAGCGCGCTCAGCTCGTGGCGCACATGCTTTTCGAGGCACTGGTCGACGAAGGCCCAGCCCACCAGCAGGTCGGCCTTCAGATCGGCGAGCTTGAAGCGCGTGTTCTGGAAGTCCGCGATGGGCTGACCGAAAGCCTTGCGGTTGCGCGTGTACTCCACGGTGATGTCGAAGGCGCGCTGCGCGGACGCCATGGACTGGTAGCCGATGATCAGCCGCTCCTGCGGCAACTCGGTCATGAGCGTGGCGAAGCCGGTGCCCTCGGCGCCCATGAGGTTGGTCACCGGCACTTCGAGGTCCTCGAAGGACATCTCGGAGGTGTCTGACGACAGCAGGCCGAGCTTGCTCAGCTTGCGACCGCGTCGGAAGCCGGGCCGGTCGGTCTCGACCAGAATCAGGCTCATGCCCTTGGCGCCAGGCGCGTCAGACGTGCGGCAGACCACGATCACCAGGTCACAGTGCTGGCCGTTGGAGATGAAGGTCTTGGCGCCGTTGATGCGGTACACATCGCCATCACGCACGGCGCGCGTCCTGATGCCCTGAAGATCACTGCCGGTGCCGGGCTCGGTCATGGCAATCGCGCACACCGTCTCACCGCTGACCATGCGCGGCAGCCACTTCTTCTTCTGCGCCTCGGTGCCCGCATTGAGGATGTAGCCGGCACAGACATCGCTGTGCACCGAGAAATCGGTCATCGGCCCGGCGTAGCCCGCATACGCAATCTCCTCGACCACGATGCAGTTGAGCTTGAAGTCGCCGCCGGGCCCGCCGTAGTTCTCCGGAATCTGCGCGCACAGCAGGCCCGCGTCGCCACCGGCCTTCCAGTAGCTGCGATCCACCATGCCCTCGCGCTCCCAGCGCTCGAAGTGCGGCGCGATCTCGGCCCTGATGAAGCCGCGGACCGCGTCGCGAAACATTTCGTGTTCTTGGTTGTAGACAGCGCGCGACTTCAGCACGATAAATCTCCTGATTGAATTTGGGTTCGACGAAAGCGTACCCGGACGGGAATTGCCCCGTCCGGGTACACGCTTCGTTCATCTACGCCGCGCAGCTTCAGACGGTCGCCGTCTCTCCGCGCTTCGAAGCAGGCGTGAGCCTGGACAGTTTCTCGAACAGCTCCAGCGCGCTGGTCGCGGCCAGCTCCGTACCGATGCCATGGCCGCCCGCTTCCGAGGAGGCGAAGTACAAGCCCTTGAGTGGACTGACCACTGAAGGACGCTTCTCGTGAACCTGATGAATGGTCTGGCCGATGCCGATGATGGCGCCCGTTTCGCCGGCCATGCCCTCGATGAGCGAAGGCGGAGCGGTCGTAGCTGATGCAGCGGCCGCCGATGAGCTTGTTGCGTTCCAGCATCAGCACCTTCCAACCCGCGTGTGCGAGCAGCGCGCCGACACCGCCGCCGCCGATCCCGCTTCCAACCACGATGGCATCGTATTGATTCGACATGACAGCCTCCTTGAGAACCGAGGCTGCAATCTATGCAGCGCCACACGGCCGAAAAAGTCCGTCGCCGTTTACTTATTTCGTCGAAGGCCGCCAGGCGCGGGTGAACAGGCTCACCAGCGACTCGACCGCGTGACGCCGGCTCTCCGGCTTGTGCGACGGCGTGGTGAGCACGTAGCGACCCGCGCCCATTGCCAGACCGCAGATCTGCGTGACCGCCTCCAGCGGCGATTCGATGTCGATCTGCCCGCGATCCTTGAGTTGCTGCAGGTACTCGACCAGCGGCCCGCTGATTTCTCGCGAATCGTCGAGCATCGCGCGACCGAGCTTGGGGAAGCGTCGCGCCTCGGCGATCACCAGGCGCAGCACGGCCAGATACTCGGGATGCGTGTAGCCGTCGTAGAGCTTGCTGATGATCTCGCGCAGCACCTGGTCGAGCGGCAGGCCTCGATCCACCATCGTGCCGAGCCGCTCGCGCACCGAAAGCTGCGCGCGGCGCGCGACCTCCACGAACAGCGCCTCCTTGGTCTCGAAGTGGCGGTACAGCGTGAGCTTGGCGACCTTCGCCGCTCGCGCAATGCCCTCCATGCTCGCAGCCTCGAAACCGTGAGCGACGAATACGCGCATCGCTGCATCGAGAATGCTCTGCCTCGCGGCGTTGACCTGATCGCGCCGCGGCCGGCCGGCCGTGCGCCGCCGCGCGGGCGACTTGCTCAGGGATTCGGGACCGGTCTCCATACCGACATGATGCTATGCCGCGGCGCCACGGATTGAAGCCGGCCCCTGACTATCGTATGGTCCCATATCAATTCCTGGATACGGAGCCCCTCATGGCCCTTTTCTCGCAAGACGCACTCGCCGGCAAGCGCATCCTCATCACCGGCGGCGGCACCGGTCTCGGCAAGGGCGTTGCCGCGTTTCTGGCCGCTCACGGCGCCGAGGTGCATTTGTGGGGACGGCGTCTGGAGGTCTTGCAGAAGGCAGCGGACGAGGTCAACGAGAAATGCGGACGAATCTGCGCGCACGTCCAGGCCGTCGATATCCGCAAGGCGGAACTGGTGGACGCCGCCATCGGCGAGATCTGGTCCAAGCACGGCCCGCTCACGAGCCTGATCAACAACGCGGCGGCCAACTTCATTGCGCCCACCAAGGACCTGAGTCCGCGCGGCTTCGAGGCGATCACCTCCACCGTGATGAACGGCGCCTTCTTCACCACGCACGCCTGTGGCAAGCGCTGGATCGAGCAAGGGCTCAAGGGCTCCATCGTGTCCACGCTCGTCACCTGGATCTGGACCGGCTCGGCCTACGTGGTGCCTTCCGCCATGGCCAAGGCCGCGGTCAACGCCATGACCATGTCGCTCGCCGTCGAATGGGCGCGCTACGGCATCCGCATCAATGCCGTGGCGCCGGGGCCATTCCCGACCGAGTACGCCTGGCAGATGCTCTCGCCGACCGACGACGTGAAAGTCGGAGCAACGAGCTGCGACGAAGTACCGATGGGCCGTTTCGGCGAGATCCAGGAACTGGCAAACCTGATGATTCTGCTGCTCGGCGACGGCTGCGATTACATTACCGGCGAAACCATTTGCATCGACGGCGGTCATCACCTGGCGGCGCCGTCGACCTTCGCCGGCCTCAACAAACTCAGCGACGACGCATGGCGCAAGATTCGCGAAGCAAGTTCGGCGGCCACCGCCGCGTCCAAGTCGCAACGAAGCACCTGAGGGGTGCCCGTATCGTCATGACGATGGGTCGGGCGGTATTCGGTTGCATCCCGATCGCTGGAATCCTGTTGACGACGGCGCTCCCGGTCATCGGCGCGTCGGCGGGCACGCAGGGCCAGCGCGCCACCGACGCTCGACCATCGGCCGCCGCGCAACCGGTAAGCCTCCAGAAACCGGCGCCGGCGCCATCGTGTCCGCCGCCGCCACCCCTGCCGTCGATGGCCGCTCCCAACCCGGGACCGGTTGCGTGGCGGGATTGCGCGGACTCACCGGAGCTGATCCGCCTGCGTGGCAACCGTTTCCGCATGGGAGAGTTGGGCAGCACCGGCACCCTTTACGAAAAACCCGTGCGCGAAGTCGCAGTGTCGGAATTTTCCATCGGCAAGTACGAAGTCACGTTCGACGAGTGGGACCAGTGCCATTTGGCCGGTGGCTGCCTCAACCCGGCTGACGACGAGGGCTGGGGTCGTGGGCGTCGTCCGGTCGTCAACGTGAGCTGGGTCGATGCGCAACAGTATGTGCACTGGCTCAGTACCAAAACCGGCCGCCGCTACCGACTGCCCACGGAGGCCGAATGGGAGTACGCCGCACGCGCCGGCACCACCACCCGCTACCACTGGGGTGACGGCGCGGAATGGGCCTGCACGACGGCCAACGTCTTCGACCTCACCGGGTATTCGGTATATCCCAACTGGCACTGGCGCGCGACCTGCGACGACAACTTCGCCACCTCGGCACCGGTTGGCAGTTTCGAACCCAACCACTGGGGTCTGCATGACATGAACGGCAACGTCTGGGAGTGGGTGCAGGATTGCTGGCATTCGGATTACACAGGCGCGCCGCGCGACAGTTCAGCCTGGATTACGGGTGGCGACTGCGGCAAGAGAGTCAATCGCGGCGGCGGCTGGGGCAACAACCCGCGCAGCATGCGCTCGGCCTCGCGCGACGCCGACTCGGCCGAGGGTCACAGCAACGCGATGGGGTTCCGGATTGCACGCAGCCCGTAGCCACGTCTGCCGCGTGGGCTGCAATTTGTGACACGCATCTTGTAATTCTCCGTATTTATTGATCCGGCCCGCAAATACTTTGAAAAGCGTCCGAATTCACTTCCCGGCGGGTGTTGGTTGACCAGCACGAACAGGCTCAGACCCATCGTCAAACGATGCTCCGCGCTATTGCCAACACCATGCCCCATCCAACAATTTGCGGGCCGCATCAATAGGGAAATTCTGCGCAGGTTCGATCCGGCTCGTAGGTCGGTTCAAGCCGAAGGCGGAACCGACGCTGCGAGCGCTCGACGAAGGGCGCCCGTCGGCTCCGCCCGCGAACAGCACGCGGGCTTGACCCGACCTACAGGCCATAGCCGAGCCTTACGTCGTCGGATGCGTCCGCCCGCTCCGTCACACCATGACTCAAACCCCCGGCGACGCGTCGCCCGACAGCAGTTCCGCCACCGGATTGAGATTGTCCACGCGCTCGCACACCGCCAGCAGGGCCATCATGATCGGGATGCCGAGCAGCAGGCCGGGAATCCCCCACAGCCACTCCCACGCGATCAAGGACACCAGGGTAACCACCGCGTTGATGCGACCGACCTTCTCGGTCAGCCAGGGCACGATGCCAACACCGATGACGCTGGTGATCGCCAGCCCGCTGCCGACCACCAGCAGCACGCCGTTGACCGTATCGAATTGCAGCCATGCAAAAAAGGCCGAGGCCACCAGGACGATCGCCGTGCCGATGTAAGGAATCAGGTGGAGCACGCCGGCCATGACTCCCCAGAACAGCGCATTGTCGAGACCGATCAGCGCAAACGCGACACCCGTACCAACTCCGACCAGGGCACTGGTGAGCACCTGGATGACCACGTATCGCTGCACCTGGGCGTCGATCTGATCAAGGATCTGCACCGTGACCTTCCTTCGTCGGAGGGTGCTGCCGCTGATCCTGACCAGCTTGCGCTTGAACGACTGACTCGAAATCATCAGGAAATAGCACAGCGCCAGCACCACGATGGCTTCGAACAGGCCGCTCGCCATCGCCTCCGTGCCGGTCCACACCAGGCCGCGCAGGTTCAGCGGTTCAGCGGCCGGCTGGGACGATGAATTCCCGGCCGGGGCCGTTCCGCTGACCTGATTGGCCGCCACCCGTTCAAGCCCGTCCGCCGCCATCAGCAGCTTCTGCATGGCGCCGGTCTTGTCCAGCGAGGAGCGGCGCACCAGGCGTTCGAGTTTCTTGGTCGCCTGCGGCATGGAATCGAGAAATCGCGTCGCCTGCGGTTCCAGCGCCATGGCCCCGCCGACCACCAGCCCGAGCGCCAGGATCAGCACGATCCCCGCACCGAAGACCTCCGGAACGCGAGCGTGCTTCCGCAGAAGCACCGCGAGCGGTCGCAGCGTGTAGCTCAGAAACGCCGCCAGCGCGATGGGAATGAGCACCAGCTTGGCCCATTTCAGCATCACCACGATCGCCAGCACCGCGATGACCGCCAACGCAGTGTTGCGCACATGCACCGGCAGGTGGATCGAGGGCGTCGTCGCCGGCGTTTCGATCGCCGCTGGCGGGGCGGATTTCAGATCCGGATCAGAAACGGGAACTGCTGCCGGGCCAACGCCCGGCAGCGCTTCGTCGGTGACAGCGGTCATCGTCAACGCCCCCCGGCGAACGGCCTCAGCTGAATGAAATTCTCAGCCCTACCCGCACATTCTGGAGAGACAGATCGACGTCCTTTTCCAGATCGGAGTCGCGGTAGTCGGCGAACACCCCGATTCCCGGCGTGAACGAAAAGCTGCCGCCCGCAAGCCACTCGAACCCGTCGCCCGCATCGCCGACATCGACATAGCCTGCCTGGGCATGCAGCCCGATGGCGCCGCCAAAGGTGCCGTCGATACCTGCGTGAACGCCGTACCCGTCGCCATCGATATCCTCGCCCAGGCCCTCTTCATCGTCTTCCTCGCCCGTGGTGCTGAACTCGGACTCGAAACCGATGTACTCGCCCATCACGTAGAACGGCGAATCGCCGAGATACACGCCCAGTCCGCCGCGGTAGGACTCCACTTCCACCTCGACCCGCGTCTCGCCGCCGAAGACCCCGTTGTCGCGATCGAAGGGATCGTATTCCAGGTTCTGGTACTCGCCGGCGATGAACAGGTTTCCGAGGACGAAGACCCCTTTGCCGCCGTACCCGTCTCCGTTGTCGAATTTGAAATCGTTGACCTCGAGATCGGCCAGCGCCACGTAGTAGAGATCGATGTAGCTGGGCGTTTTTTCCTGCGCCATCGCGGCGGCGGGAAGCAGAAAGGACGTCATTGCGGCAAGCGCGCAGAGCGCGAGGGGGAAGTTGGGACGGATCATCGGTGAGGCTCCGGAAGGATGGTTCGTTGGTCGGGGCGGATGCGCCCGAGAGCGCTACCGCAAGTGCGATGCCTGCCCCCGCACTCCGGCACTTACCCATGCCGGCACGCCGCGGCGCCACGGGATCGCTTCGTGCAGCAGGGGCGGTCGTCGCCAGCACACGCCGGAAATCGTCGATACATGCTGGCCTACTCAGGAGAAAACCTCATGGCATCCAAATCGACTCGAATGAAGGTTGCGGCCGGCCTGCTCGTTGCAGGCGCCACCTGGCAGTGCCAGGCCCAGGCGGTGGACGCTCCGCTTGGCGATCCGAGACTGGGAAAAGCCGACGAAGCCGCTGCCAGGGCGGCGACGAGCACCGAGGCCTTCGACACCATGGATCGCAACAAGGATGGCGGGATCACGCCGAGCGAAGCGACCGGACTCGTAGCGGCGTCGTTCGACAACGTGGACGCCAGTCGCGACGGCAAGGTCGACTATGCCGAGTTCGTGCAACTCGAAGACAGCTATCGCGGTCCGGACGTACCGGTGATTCCTTGAACCGGGATTGAACCCTCCGGTACGACGTAGGTCGGCTTAAGCCCGCGTGCTGTTCGCGGGCGGAGCCGACAGGCTCGGTGATCGAGGGCGCATGTCGGTTCCGCCCGCATGAAGCCGCGGGCTTGAACCGACCTACAACCGACCTGCAATCGGGCAACTCGCAAGCCGGCACCCCCGCTCCCTGCAAACAGCATGAGAGCGGGTGTCAGAAGCCAGACCCTCAGCCCGGCTTCGCACTCAATCGCGTCGCGATACCGGCGAGTCCCCGCAACGCAACGCCCAGCCAGTCGGGCCGGTTGGCCGCTTCGTAGGCGATCTCGTGGGCCGCGCGCTCGATCAGAAACAGATCCAGCAGCACGGACTCGTCGGCCGGCTCCTGCCAGCGGTGCGCGATGCCGCTGGCCGCCACCCGGTACGCGGCGAGAAAATTCCTTTGCGTCGAGGTCCGGAAACCCTCCAGCATCTGTTTGCGCTGCTGCATGGCCAGCGCATCGCCCCCGTCCGGGGACGTCCCCGGCGGCGTGCGCAGCGCCAGTTCGGTGGCGTATTCAAACGAGCGCAGCACACCCGCGACGTCTTTCAGCGGGCTCGACAACGCACGGCGCTCACTCAGCAGCCGCGTCGGCTCGCCTTCGAAATCGACGATGAATGCGTCGCCCTGCGCCACCAGCACCTGGCCCAGGTGCAGATCGCCGTGAATGCGCAGCAGCAGGCTGCCTTGTGCACGCTGGGTCATGCGGTCGATCAGCGCTTTCAGCGCCTTGCGCTGCGACAGGACCTCGCGGGCCACCATCAAGGTTGCGGTGTCGAGATTTTGCGTGGCGGCCTCGACCCTCGTGCAGGCCTCGTCGAGCCGGGTGCTGACCGCTTTGCGCAGCGTCGCGCAGTGCTCCTCAT
Source organism: Panacagrimonas sp. (assembly GCA_052387695.1). Classification (GTDB taxonomy): domain Bacteria; phylum Pseudomonadota; class Gammaproteobacteria; order Nevskiales; family Nevskiaceae; genus Panacagrimonas. The sequence continues at coordinate 17,429 of JBQTIX010000166.1, forward strand.
CGGCCCGCCTCGGCGCAAACGGGAGCGACGCAGCCGCAGCTTCCGCCAGCACCACGTGCATCTCGCCGAGCCGGCGACCCAGCGTCATCGCGAAGGCGTCGATTTCCTGCAACGCAGGGAGGGGCTCAGGCGTCGCACCGGGGGCCGTTACGGCGAGGTCGCGCATCGCCCGCTGCAAGGCGTTCTGAATCCAGGCCCATGCATCGCCCTGGCTGTGTATGAATCGTTGAACCACGCCGAACGTGGTCGGCACTCCGACCGCGTCCACCCGCACGATTTCACCGAGCAGGGTCGCGATGTTCGAGTAGCCGTGCTCGGTGAGGAATCGACCCATCTCGGCTTCCGGGTGCACGCCCTCGGTCAGCCGGCGGAACAGCTTGATGATGACCTGATCGCCCAGCACCAGGGAGGTGTTGGACTGTTCCACCGCCATCCGGCGTACTTCGGCGGGTGTCGGCACGTTCACGGACTGCAATTGGGACGTCGCGAGAAACTGCAATTCGCCACCCGCAGAAGGCAGGCGGGCCTGCTGTTGCAGCAGCTCGTGAATCGTGCGCGCAAGGGCGTCGATCGCCACGGCGTCGGTCAGCAGGCTGACGCTGCGTGAACGGCGAACCCGCGCCAGCGCCAATTGATTGGGCAAGGCCGAAATCACCTTTTCTTCCGGCAGCAGGCCGATCGGCATCAGATAGCGATCGCCGGTCTTGCCCGGGACGCCGACCTCGATCTCCAGCAGCAGCAGCGATCCGCCCGGAACCGGCAGCGGCGTGGCGCAAGCGATTCGGGTGGAGAGCGCCGCTTCATTTTTCTGCGCAAACCATCTCCGGCGCGGCAGGTAGACCGGCAGCACTTCGCGTTCGAGTCGCTGCCGGATCGAATCCTCCATCACATCGTTCAATCCGCCGCGCAGCACCAGGGTGATGAACTCCGGCAGCGGCTCCGTCGGCGCAACGTGCCACCCGGGCATATGCGACCGATCGGCGAGCATGAACCAGTAGAAGCCGTGCGGCGGCAAGGTCAGCAGGTAAGGCAGTTTCCCGATCGGTGGAAAGGCCGAGCCGCCGAGCATCTCCACCGGCACCTGGCCTGCAAACGCCGACAATTCGAGTTCCACCGCCTGCGCGGCGCGCGACATGTTGGCCACGCACAGGATGGTCTGCGTGCTGGCTGGATCGTCGGCCGAACCGTGCTGGCGCAGGTACACCAGGATGCGCCGGTTGGCCGGATACAGCAGCTTGATCGTCCCGCGCCCGAAGGCCTGGAAGCGTTTGCGGATGGTGAGCATCCGCCGCATCCAGTTGAGCAGCGAGTGCGGGTCCGTCGTCTGCGTCTCGACGTTGTTGGCCTGGAACCCGTACAGCGGATCCATGATCGGCGGCAGCACGAGCCTGGCCGGATCGGCGCGCGAAAAGCCGCCGTTGCGGTCGGGCGACCATTGCATCGGCGTGCGCACGCCGTCGCGATCCCCCAGATAGATGTTGTCGCCCATGCCGATCTCGTCGCCGTAATAGATCACCGGCGTGCCGGGCATCGACAGCAGCAGGGAGTTCAGCAACTCGATGCGACGCCGATCGCGCTCCACCAGCGGCGCGAGACGACGCCGGATGCCGATGTTCAGGCGCGCGCGCTGATCCGACGCATAGGTGCGCCACAGGTAATCGCGCTCGTCGTCGGTGACCATCTCCAGGGTCAGTTCGTCGTGGTTGCGCAGGAACACCGCCCACTGGCAGTTGGCAGGAATGTCCGGCGTCTGGCGCAGGATGTCGGTGATGGGAAAACGATCCTCCTGCGCGATCGCCATGTACATGCGCGGCATCAGGGGAAAGTGGAAGGCCATGTGGCATTCGTCGCCGGTCGCGCCGAAATAATGCTGCACGTCCTCGGGCCACTGGTTGGCCTCCGCCAGCAGCATGCGACCTGGAAACGAGGCATCGACCTCCGCGCGCAGCCGCTTGAGGATGGCATGCGTTTCCGGAAGGTTTTCGTTGTTGGTGCCCTCGCGCTCGACCAGGTAGGGCACCGCGTCGAGCCGCAGTCCGTCCACACCCAGCTTGAGCCAGAAGCGCATCGCGCCGACCACCGCGCGAAACACCTGCGGGTTGTCGAAATTGAGATCGGGCTGATGCGAGTAGAAGCGGTGCCAGTAGTAGGCCTTGGCCACCGGGTCCCAGGCCCAGTTCGATTTTTCCGTGTCGGTGAAGATGATCCGGGTTTCCTGGTAACGCGCCGGATCGTCGGTCCACACGTAAAAGTTGCGCGCGGCCGAACCCGGGGCTGCGCGCCGCGCTTTCTGGAACCAGGGATGCTGGTCCGAGGTATGGTTGATGACCAGTTCGGTGATCACGCGCAACCCGCGATCGTGCGCCTCGTCGATGAAACGCCGCGCGTCCGCCATCGGACCGTAATCCGGATGGACGCCGCGGTAATCGGACACGTCGTAACCGTCATCGCGGCGAGGCGAGGGATAGAACGGCAACAGCCAGATCGTGTTGACGCCGAGACCGGCGATGTAATCCAGTTTCTGGATCAGGCCGGCGAAGTCGCCGATGCCGTCATCGTTGCCATCGAAAAACGACTTGACGTGCAACTGGTAGATGACCGCGTCCTTGTACCAGAGCGGATCCTGAACCTGGTCGGCGACGACATCCGCCAGCCTGCGGGATTCCCTCGATGAGCGGGCCTTGGTCATGGCAACAGCACCTTCTGCACGCGCCAGATCGCAAACGGCATCTCGTGCGGATTGAAATACCAGTGCTGGCGTGATCCGCGCCAGGTGAAGCGCTGTCCGGACATCAGTTCCTCGACTGCAAGCACGCTTGTTTCCTCCACATCCCAGTCTTTCAGCGGCAACTCGAAATACGTCTCCTGCGGGCGCTGCGGGTCCAGGCTCACCGCAATCAGCAGCCACTGGTTCTGCTCGGGCGACTGCTTGCCGTAGAGCAGTACCTGCTCGTTCTCGGCCGGGTGGAAACTTAAGCCCAGATGCGAGTGCAGCGCGGCGTTCTCGCGACGGATCGCGTTGAGCCGGGTGATCTCGGCGATGATGTTTCCGGGCGCCGTCCAGTCGCGCGGGCGCAACTGGTATTTCTCAGAATCCAGGTACTCCTCGCGACCCGGCAGCGGCGTGCCCTCGCACAGCTCGAAGCCGCTGTACATGCCCCACAGGCCCGACAGGGTCGCCGCCAGCGCGGCCCTGATCACAAAGCCCGGCCGCCCGGAGGTCTGCAGGAACACCGGATTGATGTCCGGCGTGTTGACGAAGAAATGCGGCCGGTAGAAGTCGCGCGGAGCGTCCTGGCTCAGCTCGGTGAGGTACTCGGTCAGCTCCTCCTTGGTGTCGCGCCAGGTGAAATAGGTGTAGCTCTGGGCGAAGCCGATCTTGGCCAGCCGCTTCATCATCGCCGGGCGGGTGAAGGCCTCGGCCAGAAACAGCGTGTCGGGATGACGCGAGCGGATGTCGGCGATCAGCCATTCCCAGAACGGCAGCGGCTTGGTATGCGGGTTGTCGACCCGAAACGTCTGTACCCCCTCCCCGATCCAATACTCGACGACGTCGCGCAGTGCCAGCCACAAATCCGGTTGGTTCGGCTGGGCGTAAAACGCGACATTGACGATGTCCTGGTATTTCTTCGGCGGATTCTCGGCGTAGCGCATGCTGCCGTCGGCGCGCCATTCGAACCAGTCCGGGTGTTCGGTCAGCCAGGGATGATCGGGCGAGCACTGGATCGCGAAGTCCAGCGCCAGTTCGATCCCATGCGCGGCCGCCGCTTCGCGCAGACGGCGGAATCCATCGATACCTCCGAGTTGCGGATGGATGGCATCGTGACCGCCTTCGGCACCGCCGATCGCGTAGGGGCTGCCGGGTTCGTCGACGGTGGCGGTCACGCTGTTGTTGCGACCCTTGCGGTTCCTGATCCCGATCGGGTGGATCGGCGGCATGTAGAGCACGTCGAACCCCATCGTGGCGATCGCCGGCAGGCGCCGGATCACGTCGTCGAAGGTGCCATGCACACCGTCTTCCAGAGCCTGCGAGCGCGGGAACAACTCGTACCAGCTCGCGAAGCCCGCCGCGGGCCGCTCGGCGTCGATCCGAAGTTCCGGCTCGAAGCGAAGCAGGAACGGACGAGAGTCGACCGCCGCCAGCATTGCGGCGGTCTCATCGGCGAGCAGCAGATCCAGCACGGCTTCGGTGTCGGTACTTTTCAGAAGCCTCGACAGCCTGGCCAGCGGCGATTTCCTGCCTGAGGCCGCCGCGACCGACCGGATCTGCTCGATAGCCTCGCGGATGTCGAGCGCGGTGATTTTCCCCGCCGTGCGCAGCTTGAGCAGATCGCCGCGCCGCGTGGCCCAGGCATCGATCCAGGCCTCGATGGTGTACCGGTACCGGCCCCGCGCGGCAAGTTTGAATGCGGCCTGCCAGCGGTCGTTGCCCAGGCTTCGCATCGAGCTTCGCGTCTGCGTGCCGTCGGGCTCGGTCCAGATCACTTCGGCCGCAAGGGCGGCATGTCCATCGGCAAAGATGTCGGCCTCAACCTCGATCCACTGACCCTCGACCGATTTGGCGGGAAAGCGTCCGCCGTCCACGCACGGCGACGGCCGTTCGACGACGATGCGCGGCGCCGCCAAGGCCCGTTTTGCAGCGCCGAGGCTGTCGGTCTGCCGCTTCGAGGGGGGGCGAGCCAGCGCGCGTTGCTTAGCCATCGATCGGGTCTCCAGAACGAGTCGGCACGATACTGACAGCAATCATTGGCACCGACACAGGAACTCCCCGACCCGGCCCGAAGGCGACGGTCATCCCCGTCAAGTTGCGTTCCCGCGCTGGATTCGCTGCGCTGGCAATGAGCCCGCAAGCATCATGAACGTGACGGGTCGCGCGATGTGCATGCTTCTCGTGCCTGCCCGTCGCAGGATGCACGCGGGGGTCAGAGACCGCGGACTGGATTACCGCGCCGCGGTCCTCCGGATGGAAGGCATCGACCTTCGCGGCACCCGCCTGATCGGGGTCTTCGTCGCCACCCTCGGGCTGCCGGATCGACGACCGTTTCGCGAAGCCGGAGATCCACTGCCTTCTGCCGCCGTGGTGGCAACTCGACACCGATCGTGTTCGCGACACGCGCCGCCGCGCACACGGCCTCTGCCCCGGGAACGATCCCTGCGAATCCGGGTTGCGGCCTTCCTGGCCGTGACCCCCGGAGCCCCGATGCTGAACACCCTTGCACGAGAGACGTTCCTCCCCAACCCGTCCACCCCGATGCGACGCGCCATTCTTTCCGATCGCCAAACCCCGGCACAGGTATTGCGCCCGGTGCTGAAGCTCAGTTGGGAGCAAAGGGTTGCGCGTGCTTCCCGCGCGTCCTGGGGCCGTGTCGAGCGGGCTCGCGCCGGCGCGTAACACCGGCGGCCGTTCAAGTCGGTGCCGTCCGGTCCGGCACCGCCGGGAATGCATTCGTCATCGTTCCCTGCGAAAATCGGTCGATGCACGAACGCGACCCGAGACCCGGTGGCGCCGATGATTCGACCACGCAGTTGCTGGTCACGGCGTTCTATGCGGACCTGCGGCGCCTCGCACGCCGCGAACGCCGTCGGGTGAGCGCCTCGGAGACGCTGCGCACCACGGCCCTGGTGAATGAGGCTTATCTCAAGCTGTACCAGAGCGGTCACTGGCGTGACCGCGCGCACTTCCTGGGCAGTGCCGCCAATGCGATGCGCCAGGCCCTGGTCACCCACGCCCGCGCGCGGCTGACGGCCAAGCGCGGTGGCGGTGTTGCACCCTTGCCGCTGGAGGATGCAGACGGTGTGCTGGCCGAGCCGGAAGAGAAGCTGGTTTCGCTGGAAGAGGCCTTGCAGCGCCTGGAACAACTCAACCCGCGGCTGGCGCAGGTGGTGGAGTGCCGCTACTTCGCCGGCTATACCGAAGCCGAAACCGCGCTCGCGCTGGGTGTGACCGGACGCACCGTGCAGCGCGACTGGGTCCGGGCCAAGGCCTTGCTCTACGAAACACTGGGCGCCGTGGATTGACCCTATCGTCCGCCTTGCAGGCCGGCCGGGGCGCTCACTTTTGACCCGAAGCCGAGACTGCGACTCCCATCGCCGCCTCGGCCCGGCTGATCGAACCGGCTGCCGGATCGTCGTAGCGCCGGCTCGCCTCCAGTGCCTTCCCGGCCCATAGCCGGGCGCCTGCGGCATCGCCGCTTTGCAGCAGCAGGGCGCTGTGCACCAGCCAGAGCTGCGGCTGCGCGCGCAGATCGTATAAATCCTCCGTGGCGGCCAAGGTGGCGAAGGCCAGCCGGCTCTCCTCGAAGGCGCCGGCAAGTTCGCCGCGAGCCGCCGCGATGCGGGCCAGACCCGCGTGCGCCAGCGCGGTCTCCGCCGTGGGCTTGCCGCCCGCGCTGGCCAGCGACGCGTGAAACTCGGCCTCGGCGAGATTGAAGTCCGCGCTGCCGGGCGCGCCCGCGTGGTCCAGCAGGAAGCGACCCCAGCGCTCGTGATAGACCGGCGCACGGGTGGTCTCGGGAGGGCTGGCCAGCAGCGCAGCGATCGCGGCCTCGAACATGCTGCGTGCCTCGCCGGTGCGGCCGGCGAGGTCGTAGGCGTCGCCGAGATAGATGCGCCATACCGGCACCAGTCCGCGATAGTCCTTTTCAAGAAACCGGCGCAGCGTTTCCTCCAGCAGCGGAATGGCCAGATGCGGACGGCCTTCCGCCGCCAGCCGCACCGCATACAGCCCGCGCGCCCAGGCGTCTTCGGTGGACGTCGTCCAGTCCGGCGGAATCAGCTCCATCATCCGCTGCAGCATGCGCAGTGCGCGCTCGCGCTGGCCCCGCCGGTGCAGCATGCGGGCGTGGTAGCCGAGCGTCAGCCAGTACGTGGAGTGCCTTTCGCCGACGGTCTGCCGCGCCAGGGTCTCGGCACGCAGGAACGCGCTTTCGGCGGATTCAAAGCGGCCCAACCCTTCGAGGTTCCTGGCGTAGTCGTGCAGGTGTTGCGCGAGCACGGCGTCGTCGCGATCGGGCGTGGCTTCGAGCGCGGTCATGGCCCGTTCCTGATACCGCAGTTGCGTCACCAGGTCGCCGCGCGCCAGGGCAATGCTGGACGCCATGTCCAGCGCGGCGGCGTAGTCGGAGCCGGTCGGCGCCAGTTGCTGGTAGAGCGCAAGCGCCTGCTCCAGCGCCTGGCTGATGTCGCCGACGGGCGCCGCCGACGAATAGAGCAGGGACGCCTGGGCCATCCACCATTTGGCGCGCAGCAGGCCGCGGTCCTCGTCCAAGCTGCGCAGCAATCGGTCGACCTGGTCGAGCAGCCCCTGCGCCTCGGCATAGCCGTGACGGAACACGAGCGCCTCGGTTTCGCCGATCAGGCCCTCGATCACGATCGGGTGCGCCGCGCCGTAGTGCGATCTCGCCAGCTCGATGCGGCGTTTCTGCAGGGCCGCGTAACGCTTCTCGTCGGGCAGCCGCTCGTAGATGTCCGCGGTCAGGCCCAGCAGTTCGATCTGCAACTCCGGCTGCCCGGAGAAATCCTTTTCGATGCGCGCCGCGCCCCGGTCCAGCAGTTCCCGGGCGGTGATCTCCGCGTGCGGCTTGTCCGCGGCGACGCGCGGATCGCTGGCCTTGAACATGGCGAGCAGGAAATCCTTGGTCGCGGTGGCGCGTGCGGCCTCGTGCTGGGCGCGCTGCGCCTGCCACAGCGCGATGGCGATGCCGACGGCCAGCGCCGCAAACGTGACCGCTGCGGTGGCGAGCGGCAACCAGTTGCGTCGCAGGAAGCGCCGCAGCACGTAGGCGCGTGCGCCGGCACGCGCCTGCACCGGAGCGTGCCGCAGATGACGTCGGAGATCGTCGGCCAGCGCGCGCGCATCGGGATAGCGCGACGCCGGCTCCTTGCGCAAAGCCTTGGCGACGATCGCATCGAGGTCGCCGCGCAGGCGTCTGGCCGGCACCGGTGCGCTCGCGGCGGCCACGGTGCTGGGTCGCGGCGGCAACTCGTCCAGCAGACGCTGCACGGCGAGCGCGAGCGGCAGTTCCGACACCTGCCAGGGCAGGCGGCCGCTCAACAGTTGAAACAGGCTGACGCCGAGTCCATAGACATCGGTCGCGGTGGTGATCGCGCCGCCCGTGAGTTGTTCTGGCGCGGCGTAGGCCGGAGACAGGTGCGCCGTGCGCGTGTCGGCGGCGGCAAGGTCGGGATGCAACAGCTTGGCGATGCCAAAGTCGAGCAGCTTCACCTGGGCGTCGGCGGTGACGAAGATGTTGGCGGGCTTCAGATCCCGATGCACGACCAGATGTGCGTGGGCGTAGCTCACGGCGTCGCAGACTTGCAGGAACAGGTTCAGGCGCTCCTCCAGCGAGGCCTCGTGCGTCTCGCAGTACGCCAGCAGGTCCTGGCCTTCGACGTATTCCATCGCCATGTACGGCCGCCCATCCGCGGCGACGCCGCCGTCGTGCAGGCGCGCGATGCCGGGATGATCCAGCTCCGCCAGGATCTGGCGCTCGGCCTCGAAGCGCTCGGGCTTTGCAGCGACGCCCGCGCGCGCCAGCTTGAGCGCCACGCGCTGACGGAAACCGCCCTCGACGCGCTCGGCCAGATACACCTCGCCCATGCCGCCCACACCCAGCAGGCGCACGAGCCGGAACGGGCCGACACAGGTGCCGAGGTTCGGCGCAAGCGGCTCGTCGAAACCGGACGGCTCATCCACCCGCAGCGGCGAGCGATCCAGCATGCCGCCGTTCTGTTCGGTGAGCGCGAGCAGTCTGCTCAGACGCTCGCGCAGCCGCGGATTGCTTGCGCCGGTCTGCCGCAGAAACCGCTCACGCTCGGCGGGGGCGAGATCGAGGGCCCGTTCGAGCAACCGGTCGATGGGGGTTTCGTCCACGGATTCGGTCATGCGATTCCCCCGTTTGGGCGTACCGGCATGCGGTGATTTTTTGGGTCGCTACCGCGCTTGCCGAGTCTACGCCGTGACGGGTGCCCGGCGCGTAAGCCCCTATCCGCCCAACAGCCCCTTCGTCGTGCTCTTGAACGTGCCCGTGCGTCCGCCGATGTTCAGCGTGGTGCTGACCGCCGTCTTGAACCGCGACGACGAGGTGTGCCGCACCCGCACCGACTGGCCGTTGGTGATGTGGCCGGCCGCGGTGGTGAACGCTCCGCCATTGATCGAATAGCTGCCACCCGACACCGAGATCGGCGCAGGCGCATTGATGCCCGTGATGGTGACGGCGTTGGAGGTCTGCACCGTGTTGAGTCGGACCTTGGTGAGACTGACGAAAGCGAATGCGTCGGGCATGGTGTCGGGCGGCGCGGTCACCGTGAGCATGAAGGTTTCGGTCGCCGCCGCGCCTTCGGCATCGGTCACCGTGATCTGGATCAGGGCCTGGCCGCTCGCGCCTTGGTTGGGCAGCACCGTGACGAAGCGGTTGGCGGCGCCGCCCGAGAACACGATGTTGTTCGGCGCCACCAGCGCCGGATTGTTCGAGCTGCCGGCCAAGGTCAGCGCGCCTTCCGGCGTCTCCAGATCGTCCACCGTGAACGGCAGGTTGCGCAGCGCGGTACCGGCCGCGATCACCCGGTCCGCGATCGCGCTGATCGTCGGCGCCGTGTTATCGACCTGGGTCTCCGCGCTGTCCTGGTTGTTGAACAGGTCGGGGTCGAACTGATCGGACGCGAGCGTCGCGACATTGCGCAGGATGGTGCTGCCGTTGGGCGTACCCACCGTGATCTCGACGCCGCTGCTGGCACCGGCCGCGAGCGCGTCACCGCGGAAGCACTCGACGCCGCGGACGCCTGCGAGGAGCGCCTGCGCGCAGTTCCAGCCGGCGCCGCTGGCGCTGCGGAACGTGGTGCCGCCGGGCAGCACGTCCCATAGATGCAGGCCGCTGCCGGCACCGATACCGCCGTTGATGCCGGGGAATCCGGTCGGCGCTACGCTGGCATGCGCATTGTCCACGCGCAGGGTGTAGGTGAGTTCACCGCCGGAGGGTAGCGGGTCGGGGGCGTCGAGCTTGGTCAGGGCGAGGTCGATGGGTTTGGAGCCGGCGTAGCGTTGGGCGAAGATGCCGGAATCACTGCTGCTGTCCTGAGGGAAGCTCTCCCAGGCGATCAGGAAGTCGCCGTCTGCGTCAACCGCCACCGTGGGGGAGACCTGAAAGAAGTCGGTGAAGGTGTTCACCCGGAACTCGCTTCCGATGGGACTGCCGGTGCCATCGAAGCGTCGGGCATAGGTGTCGAAAACGCTGCCGTCCTGGATAAAGCTTTCCCATAGAACGACGAAGTCGCCGTCGGCGTCAACAGCCACAGCGGGAGAGTCCCGAACATCTTCTCTGCGGGCATTGGCGCGAAATTCGTTACCAACGCGGTTCCCGGCGGCGTCGAAGCGCTGAGCGAACACGCCCCTATCGTTGCCACCGTCCTGGCCGTCGCTGCGCCAGGCCATGAGGAAATTGCCGTTTGCATCGGCGGCGATCGCGGCATCTCTCTGATTCGAGGTCGTGTAGGTGTTCGCCCTGAACTCGGTGCCGGCCGGGTTGCCGGCGGCGTCGTAGCGCTGGGCGAAAATGCCGTAGCCGTCTCCATCCTGTGCACCGCTCTGCCAGGCAATGACGACATCGCCGTCGGCATCCGCAGTCACGGTGGGAAAGTTCTGGTCAAGTTGCGTGTGGCTGTTCACCCGGAACTCGGTACCTGCCGGGTTGCCGGCGGCGTCATAGCGCTGGGCGAAGATGCCGAAGCCATCGCCGTCCTGGGCAAAGCTCCGCCAGACGATGACGACGTCGCCGTCGGCGTCCGCGGCCACGACGGGAACGCGCTGCTGACTGGTCGTGTGCGTGTTCGCCCGGAACTCGCCGCCCACCGCGCTGGCGGCCGCGTCGTAACGCTGGGCGAAGATCCCGAAGCCGTTGCCATCCTGTCCGTCGCTCTCCCAGACGATGACGAAGTCGCCGGCGGCGTCGATCGCTACGGCAGGGGCGGATTGAATACCGTCCGTGACACTGTTGACGCGAAAGGCGCCACCCACGGGCCTGCCCGAAGCGTTGTAGCGCTGCGCAAAAATATCCCGTCCGTCGCCACTGGCGCCTGCACCCTCCCACACCACAACGGCGTCGCCATCGGCATCCACGGCCGCTGCCGGTGAAGACTGATTGCCCGGCGTGAAGCTGTTGACCCGAAACTCCGGTCCCAGCGGATCACCGGGATTGGCGGCCTGCGCCGCACCCGGCAGGCCGAACGCGGCCAGCAGACCCAGATGGAAGGTGGAATGGCGCAGCGAGGTGTGAGCAATACGTTGGCGAGACATGGCGTGGCTCCTTGGAAAGGGTGGTCCGGATACACGCTCGAAACGGCGGCGATGCATCCCTTCCTTTCCTAGTACGTCAAGGCCTCCACAAACCCGACATCGCTCGCAAAAAAACCTCGCGCGGCCTGTAGGAGTGGCTTTGCCCCGACCGGCGTTCTCACCACGAGTCGCGGTCCGTTCTGCGAGCACCTGTCGGGGCTTACGCCCCTCCTACAGGCGCGCCTGTTTGATGGAAGCCTTCAGCGCGGGGCGCGCCGTTCTCGCGGAGCAAACGGGTGCTCTCTGGTGCCATGCCGTCCCCGGTGGATGCGCTTCGCTTATCCACCCTACGCTGCGCCGGCCTGTAGGGTGGATAAGCG
>JBQTIX010000167.1:0-32867 GCA_052387695.1 Panacagrimonas sp.
TCCCCTTGCCCCCCCGGCCCGGCGGTGGGCGTGGGTGGGGCGGTGGGGGCGCCGGGCGGGGGCCGGCCCCCTCGCGCCCCCCCCCGGGCGGGTCCCGCCCCCCCCCCCCCGCGACCGTGTTCCCGAACCGGTGCAGACCTTCCCTACGGGATCGGATCGATGTCCTGCCAGGTCCGCAGCCACTGCGGCAGGTCGCGAACGGTCTCGATCAAGGCCATCGCTCCCGCCGCGAGGATGCGTCCGGGTTCATGCACACCGCAGGTGACGCCGAGCATCGGCATGCCGACGGCGCGAGCCATGCGGGCGTCGTACTCGGTATCGCCGATCATCAGTGCCCGTTCCACCGGCACTTCGAGTTCCCCGATCAATTCGCGCAGCATCAGGGGATCGGGTTTGTTGGCGGTTTCGTCGGCGGTTCGCGTGGCGGCGAACAGGCGCTGTAGCGCCACGTGATGCCGCAGGGAACGGTTGAGACCCGGACGCGATTTGCCCGTCGCCACCGCCAACAGATAACCGGCATCCCCCAGTTGCGCCAGCACGTCGGCAACCCCCCCGAACAACGGTGCCTCGCCAGGTCCCTGTCCCACGAACTTCTGGCGATAGCTCATCAGCAGGCGGATCAGCTCGTCGGTATCGATCTCCGGATAGAGCATCTGCATGCCCTCGGCCAGGCCCAGGCCGACCAGTTCGGCGATCGCGCGGTCTGCGCGCGGCGGGAGATTCAGGTCCCGGATCGCGGCCTGCATGCTGCTGACGATCTGGCCCTCGGAGTCGGCCAGCGTGCCGTCCCAGTCGAAAACGAGCAGATCGAAGCGGCGTGTCACGACCCTGGAACCCCGCCTAGCAACGAGCGTACCGCGGCATCCGTGGACAGGTGCACGCGCGACTGGCCGTTGAGATGTGCGTGAAAGCGGGTGCCGGTCAGCCGATCCATCACCGGTCCCTTGACCTCGGCGAGGTGCAGGCGGATGCCCTTCTCGGTCAGCGACCGTTCGAAGGACTCCAGCATCTCCAGGCTGCTGGCATCGACATGGCCGACGCCGGAGAAAATCAGGATCACGTCGCACAGGCCCTGGCGCTCCACCACGAGGTTCATCAACTGGGTCTCGACCCGGGGGGTGTTGGCGAAATAGAGATTCTCGTCCACTCTCAGGAGCAGGAGCTGCGGCCAGGTCTCGACCACCTTGCGGTGAATGTTCCGGTAATGCTCGGTGCCGGCGATTCTGCCCACAACCGCGATGTGCGGCCGGCTGGTCTTGTACAGGAAGAAGAGGGCGCCCAGCGCGGCACCGACCACCAAGCCCTGTTCGATCCCCAGCAACAGCACGCCGGCAATCGTCGCGCCCTGCGCGAAGCCGTCTCCGCGATCGTAGGCCCAGGTGCGGCGCACGCCGGCGAAGTCGATGAGCTGGTAAACCGCCACCACGATGATGGCCGCAAGCACCGCCTTGGGCAGATCGTGCAGCAGCCCGCTGAAAAACAACGCGCCCAGCGCGACCCAGGCGGCGGTGACGATGGCCGCGGCCTGCGTGCGCGCGCCGGCCTCGAAATTGACCATCGAGCGTGCAAAGCCGCCCGCAACGGGCATCGCGCCAAACACGGAGCCCACCATGTTGGTCAGGCCCAGGGACATCAGTTCGCGGTCCGGATCGATCTTCTCGTGGCGACGGAAGGCCAGCGCGCGCGCCACCGAAATGCTTTCGACGTAGGCAATGAGGGCGATCATCGCGGCCGACGGCAGCAATTGCAGCGCACCGGGTTCGCGCAGGAAGGACAGGTCCCATCCGGGCAGGCCGCGCGGGATCTCGCCCACCACGGCGATCTCCCATTCACTGGCCACCTCGAGCGGCCCCGCGATCAGCGTGCACGCCACGATCAGCACCAGCGGCGCGATGCGCGAGGCGATCTGCGCCGAGGTCTTCGGCACCCCGGCGCGAACCAGAGCCTTGACCAGCGGCCCGCGCGCAAGCACCAGCAGCGCCAGTGCCGACAGGCCGAATACGGCGGTGGCGACATGGACGCTCTCGATGGCCGTCAGCACCCGTTGCAGGGTCTCGAAAAAACTCGCGTCGCGCGGAACGATGAGCCCGGTCAGGGGACCGAGCTGCGTCCCGATGATCAGGACCGCCGCCCCGGTCGTGAATCCGGACAGAACCGGATGACTGATGAAGTGCGTGATCCAGCCCAGGCGCATGGCCGCCAACGTGAGCAGGAACGCGCCCGACATCGCCGCCAGCAGCAGCGCGCCGGTGGCGTAGCGCGCGGGGTCATGATCGGCAAACGGGGCGAGTGCCGCTGCCACCATCACCGCGGCCACCGCAACCGGCCCGACCGCCAGCGTGCGGCTGGAACCCAGCAACGCATACACCAGCGGCGGCACCACGCTCGCATACAGACCCATCTCGGCCGGCAGGCCGGCGAGGGTGGCGTACGCCAGGGCCTGCGGAATCAGCAGGATCGCCGTGATGGTTCCGGCAAGCAGATCATGCGGCAGGGTCTGCCCACGGGTGCGGGCCAGGTCGCCGATCAGCGGCACGACCCGCCGCAGAAATGCAGGCATCAGACCTTGCCGCAGGCGAGGTTGGCCGACACCGCCACGTCCATGAGCTTGGGATTGGGCAGATGCAGGCCGTTCATGATGGCCACGTACTGGCTTTCGGTCTTGCCGGCGAGGCGTGGGTTGGCACGCTTCTCCTCGCCGATGCTCGATGACATCCAGCCCTTATAGTCGTGCGCCGGATACACCGTGGTTTCGTCGGGGAGCTTGAACAGCTTGTTGATGATGGAGTCCCAGGACTTGGCCGGATCGCCTCCCTGAAAATCCGTGCGCCCGGTGCCCCGGATCAGCAGGACGTCGCCGGTGAACACAGCCTGCGGCCGATCGGCACCGAGCACGAAGCTGAAGGATTCGTCGGTGTGGCCCGGTGTGTAGATCGCTTGCAGGCGGATGCCGTCCACATCGAGGCACTCGCCCTCGCGGACATTGGTGGAGACGCACTGCGCCTTGGTGAACTGGCCCATCACGGTGACGCAGCCGGTGCGATCGCGCAGGTCGCCGAGGGCGGTGATGTGATCGGCGTGCGTATGCGTATCGATGGCACGGACCAGCCTGAGATCGAGGTCCGCGATGAGCCGCAGGTAGTGATCCAGCAACTCCTTGACCGGATCGATGATCAGCGCCTCGCGGCCGCGACCGGACGCGAGCACGTAGGTGTAGGTGCTCGAAACGGAGTCGAACAACTGGCGAAAGAGCATGACGGAAATATGGCTGAGAAGGGGAAGACACCTCGCCTTCCGGGTTCGCAGTATGTACCCGCGGGGGTATCTACTCAAGAACCCCGCGCGAGCTTTGGGGAATCTCTGCGCCGATCCGGATTCATCGGCAGGCCGGGTCGGGCCCGCGTGCTTTTCGCCGGTGGACCCGACGGGCGCCCTCCGTCGAGGGCGCGCAGCGTCGGTTCCGCCTACGGCTTGAACCGACCTACGAGCGGATGAACCTGTGCAGGGTCTATCCCAGCAGGTTTTCAGTAGAGATCCGCAGCCATCGAGGCAACCGCGTCATGTGTCGAAAGATGAACTCTGGACGGACCGATGCGTTCGAGCAGCAGGCTGCCCTGCAACTGTTCCATCAGCGGACCCTTGGCCTCCGCGATGCGCAACCGCATGTTCGACGCATGCAGCTCGCGCTCGAACTGTTCCAGCATCTCCAGACTGCTGGCATCGATATGGCCGACGCCGGACATTACCAGCACCACGTCGGTCGCCTTGGGATGGTCCACCACCAAGCGTTGCAATTCCGACTCGACTCTCGGCGTATTGGCAAAGTACAGGCTCTCGTCGACGCGGACCAGCAGCAGGTGATCGTAGGTTTCGACGTTGCGCCGCTGCGAACTTCGGTAGTGCTGCGTTCCCGGCACACGCCCGAGCACCGCAATGTGCGGCCGGCTGGTTCGGTACATGAACAGCGCCGCTGCCAGTGCGCCACCCGCCAGCAGACCCTGCTCGACGCCCAGCAGTTGCACGCCGGCGATGGTGACGACCTGCGACATGCCGTCGCCGCGGCTGAACCGCCAGTTATGGCGCAGCGAGGGCAGATCGATCAGCTTCCAGACTGCGACGATGATGATCGCCGACAACACCGGCCGCGGCAGCTCGTGGAGCAGGCCGGTCAGCAACGCGGCACTCAAGGCCACCCAGGAGGCGGCCACCAGGGCCGACAACTGGGACTGGGCGCCGGCCTCGAAATTGGCCGATGACTTGGTAAAGCCACTGGCCGCCGGCATCGCACCGACGCTGGCGGCACCGAGGTTGGCGAGGCCCAGCGCGATCAATTCGCGATCCGGATCCACCTTCTGGCGTCGGCGGAAACCGAGCACCTTGGCGACCGTGATCGTCTCCACGTATCCCACAATGGCAATCAGCACGGCGCTGGGAAGCAGCTCCATCCAGCCCTTCAACGTGATGAAATCCAGACTGACCGACGGCAGGCCGCGAGGAATCTCGCCGACGACTTTCACGCCGTAGTGCGTGGACGCCGCGATCGCCACCGAGACCGCCGTGGCGATGGCCACGGCGAACAGGGGCGCCGCGCGGCCGATGAACACCGCCGCTTCGCGATGCAGACCCAGGGCGTCGAACAGCATCGCCAGGGGTCTGCGCGCGAGCACCAGCAGCAGCACCGACAGCCAGCCGAACAGGCTGCTCGCGACATTGATCTCCGGCAGCCCGCGCACGAGGGCAAGCATCGATTCGATCGGTGTGCCCTCGCGCGGAATGGTGATACCCATCAATGCACCGAACTGCGTGCTGATGATGAAGATCGCCGCGCCGGTGGTGAACCCCGACAGCACCGGACGACTGATGAAGTGGGTCAACCAGCCCATGCGCATCACGCCCATGGCCAGCAACAGCACGCCGGCCGTCGCGGCGATGATCACGGCGCCATGCGGCCCCACCGAAGCCAGCGACAGCGCGGCCGCGATCATCACCGCCTGCACCGCCACCGGTCCGACCACCGACATGCGGCTGGTGCCGGTCAGGGCGTAGATGATCGGCGGCAGGATGCCGGCGTACAGTCCCATCTGCGGTGGCAGACCGGCCAGCAGCGAATACGCCAGCGTCTGCGGCACCAGCAGGATCGCGGTGACGGTTCCGGCCAACGCGTCCTGGTAGACATCCGCTGCGCGGTAACCGCGCAGATGCTGGAACAAGGGGAATAGGGATGCGAGACGGCCGGCGAGGGTCATGCCTGGGACAAGGCCGCGTGTATGGCGAGAGGTCGCCGAGCGTACCCGCTACCCGCCTTCAGCGTGCGATCGTGGAGCCAGTGGTCGTTTTGGCGCCTCGCTCACCGACCGCGACGACGCGGTCGCGCATATACATGCCGGCGATCATGGCGATGACGAAGGCCAGTATTTCCGGCGCGCCGGTGGAGAGACTGGCGATCGCCGGGCCGGGGCACAGGCCGGCGATGCCCCAGCCGACACCGAACAATATTGCCCCGCCGATCAGTTGCGAATCGAGATCCTTCCGGGTCGGCAGGAAAAAACGATCGTCCAGCAGCGGCCGGCTACGCCCCTTGAGGAGCTGAAAGGTCGGCAGCGTCACGCAGATCGCGGCGCCCATGACGAAGGCCAGCGAGGGATCCCAGGTTCCTGCGAGGTCGAGGAAGCTGATGACCTTACCCGGATCGGTCATGCCGCCAATCACGAGTCCGACGCCAAACAGGGCTCCCGCAAGCAAAGCGACCAAGGCTCTCACGACGTCCCCCCGAGCAGGTGACGCAGAACGAATACCGTGACGAAGCCGGCAGCCATGAAGGTGCCGGTCGCGACGATCGAACGCCGGGACAGACGACCCACCCCGCAAACCCCATGTCCGGAGGTACAGCCGCTCCCCATCCGGGTACCAAAGCCGACGATCAGGCCCGCCGCGATCATGCCCAACCAGCCGGTCTGCAAGCCGGTGGCGGCCAGATCTGGGCGTACCAGGCCGATCAACAGAGCGCCAAGGACGAGGCCGCCGAGAAACAATCCGCGCCACGGCTCGACCGCGCCCTTGCGGTCCAGCAGCATTCCGCCCAGCACACCGCTGATGCCCGCAATGCGTCCATTGAGTGCAAACATCAGTGCGGCGGCCAGGCCAATCAGGGTGCCGCCGATCGCCGCCCGTATCCACGAATCCACGTTGACCACGATATCCACGTCCACACTCCTTGCGAGGTTGCATGATCCAGAACCCTGCCCGATTCCCCCGCTCCGATCGCTATCGCGACAAGGGAACCTGCGCAAAATACATCTAAACTCGTACTCAAATGGCACCGAGCCCAAAGAAACGGGCAGGATCGCCGTGTCTGCCCCGGATCGGGGCCATACCAGTGTCAGCAAGGATACTACATGGGGTATATCGCGAAGAAGAGTGCGGCGCGCTCCGGGTCCCCCAGGACCACGCGTCCGGTCACCCAAGGCAGCTCCGACATGCCCGCTTCCCATCGGCCTCATCAACAGGACGTCGTGCACCGCCTGCGTCGAGTGGAAGGGCAGATTCGCGGCGTGTTGACGATGATGGAACAGGAAAAATCATGCGACGCCATTGCCCAGCAGCTCTCGGCCGCACGCAAGGCGCTGGACCGCGCCTTCTACGAGATGATGGCGTGCAGCCTGGAGATGGAAGTCAACGAGGCGCCGAACAATGAGGTGTTGTGCGAGCGCATCGCCGAAAAGACGCGGCTGCTGGCGAAGTACGCATAGTGTCGCCGCGCTACAGCAGACCCTGATTGCCGCCGACTCCGATCAGTCGTGGCTGATCACGGAAGGCCCGCACAGGTTCGATCCGCCTCGCAGGTCGGTTCAAGCCGGAGGCGGAACCGACCCTGCGCGCTCTCGACGACGACCGCGCCTGTCGGCTCCGGCCACAAAAAGCCGTGGCCTTGAGCCGACCTACACCCGACCCATGAATTCAGCCCTGTGCGGAACGTCCGTGCTTCAGGATGAAACGAGATCAGCCCGGCGCCGGCCTTGGCGAACATCGGCACCAGAGCGTCCACCGGCTGCACCATCAGATGCACGTCGATCATCGCCGAGTCTGCGTACGGCCTGATCGCGCTGCACACCATCGGCCCGATCGTCAGATTGGGCACGTAGTGGTTGTCCATCACGTCAAAGTGGATCCAGTCCGCGCCTGCCGCGAGCACCCCGCGCACCTCCTCGCCGAGACGCGCGAAATCGGCCGACAGGATGCTCGGCGCGATGACCGTGGCGAGTGGCTCGTGACGCGTCATCAGTGGATCGCCGGCCGCAACTCGCCCCGGGCATAACGCGTCGCAAGCCGGTCCAGAGCAACCGGCCTGATCCGGGATGCCTGTCCGGCACAGCCGAACGCCTCGAAGCGCAAGCGGCAGATGTCCCTGGCCGCAGCGGTCGCGGCCTTGAAGAAGGCGCGCGGGTCGAACTCGTCCGGCTTGTCCGCCATCGCCTTGCGCATCGCGCCGGTCATGGCCAGGCGGATGTCGGTATCGATGTTGACCTTGCGCACACCGTGGCGGATGCCCTCCTGGATCTGCTCGACCGGGACGCCGTAGGTCTCCTTGATGTCTCCCCCGTGTTGGCGGATCACCGCCAGCCATTCCTGCGGCACGCTCGATGAGCCGTGCATCACCAGGTGCGTGTCGGGAATGCGCGCGTGTATCGCTTTCACGCGCTCGATGTCGAGGATGTCGCCGGTCGGCGGCCGCGTGAATTTGTACGCGCCGTGGCTGGTGCCGATGGCGATGGCCAGCGCATCGACGCTGGTCTGCTTGACGAAGTCGGCAGCCTGATCGGGATCGGTCAGCAGCTGCGAGTGATCGAGTACGCCTTCCGCTCCCCCGCCGTCTTCCTCGCCCGCGGTGCCGGTTTCTAGCGAGCCCAGACAGCCCAGCTCGCCTTCCACCGACACGCCGACCGCGTGGGCCATTTCCACCACGCGCGCGGTCACGTTCACGTTGTAGTCGTAACTTGCGGGAGTCTTCATGTCCTCCTTCAAGGATCCGTCCATCATCACGCTGGAAAAGCCGCTGCGGATCGATGCCTGGCACACGCCCGGCGATGCGCCGTGATCCTGGTGCATGCACACCGGGATGTGCGGATACATCTCCACCGCCGCCTCGACCATGCGCCGCAGGAAGGGCTCGCCCGCGTACTTTCGCGCTCCGGCCGAGGCTTGCAGGATCGCCGGGCTGTCGCAGGCATCGGCGGCCTGCATGATCGCCTGGATCTGTTCGAGGTTGTTGACGTTGAACGCCGGCAGACCGTAGCCGTGTTCGGCCGCGTGGTCCAGCAATTGGCGCAAGGCAATAAGGGCCATTTGAACTCTCCTCAAAAGGATGGGTTGAGCGTTATCGAGCGCTCATTCGGCGCCGGCACGCGCGCGGTCCAGCCAGGTCGGCTTGCGCGAACGCAGGTGAGGCAGGACGTCGACCAGGCTGTCGATCACCCGGTCCGCGCCCAGTTCCCGCGCGGTCGGCTTGTGCCGGTACCCGTAGGACACTACCCAGATCGACACATCGGCATTGCGCGCTGTCTCCACGTCGATCTCCGAATCGCCGATCAGCAGCGTGCGCGGCGGCGTGGTGAGCAACTGGCGCATGCAGTGCTGCACCGGCAAGGGCGAGGGCTTCTTCTGCGCGAGCGTGTCCCCGAACACCGTCACGTCGAACAGGTGCTGGATCTGGTGTGCCACCAGCAACTGGCGCGCGAACTCGCCCTCCTTGTTGCTGATCAGGCCCATCGGCACGCGTCGCCCGAGCAACGCGGCAAGGGTTTCGCGCGCGCCCGGAAAGCAGGGGCCGATCTGACCGACGACGCGACGGTAGTTGCGCCGGAACAGCGGGATGACGGAGTCGATCCTGATCGGACCATCCGGCCCCTGGTGATGGGCGAGGGCCTCGCTGATCAGGTTACGCGTGCCGTGCCCGATCCAGGCACGCACCTGGGTTGCATCAGCACGCGGGAATCCCAACTCCGTCAGACAGAGATTCAGTGCCTCGCCGATCTCCGGCGCGGTATCGATCAGCGTGCCGTCGAGATCGAAGAGGACTGCATCGAACATGGTGGACTTCGTGAGGGAGACCAGCAGATAAAGAAACCGATCTGTCGTTCCTTCGACAGGTTCGGGATGGGCGCCGAGCGGAGCGAAGGATCTCCTTTCACAACCGACACGTCGTCGGCGTGAAGATCAAAACCTCCATGCACCGCCACTTCGCGGTCGATCCGCTCGGAACGGCAGGACTCTTTCGATGTGACTTTCTAATTGACCGACAACTCGAACCGTGAACCGACGGGTTGGCTTCTCAGGCTGCTGGCGGCGCGAATGCGAGCCGCATCGGCAACCGCCGCCGCGTTGATGCCGAAGTGATCGAACAAGGCTGCGGCCGGTGCCGATTCGCCGAACTCGCACATCCCGATCACCGCGCCTTCCAGCCCCACGTACTTGCGCCAGAAATCCACATGCCCTGCCTCTACCGCCACGCGCGGAATGCCTGGCGGCAGAACAGCGTGGCGCCAGTTGCCGTCCTGCCGGTCGAAGGTCTGCGTGCAGGGCATGGACACCACGCGCGCACCGATGCCGGCCTCGGCAAGCAGGGTCTGCGCCTGCATTGCGATGCCCACCTCGGAGCCCGTCGCGATGAGCACCACCGCAAGCGGCAGCTCGGATTCCAACAACACGTATCCGCCGCGCGTGATTTGCGATTCCTGCTCGGCAGATCGCTTCATCGGTTCCAGCGCCTGCCGTGACAACAACAATGCAGTCGGCCCGTCATTGCGTTCGATCGCGCACTTCCAGGCGAAGGCTGTCTCGACGCCGTCGCAGGGACGCCAGACATCGAGGTGTGGAATCAGTCGCAGAGACGCAGCATGCTCTACCGGCTGATGCGTCGGCCCGTCTTCGCCCAAGCCAATCGAGTCGTGTGTGAGCACGTGGATCACGCGCAGGCGCATCAGCGCCGCCATGCGGATGGCGTTGCGCGAGTAGTCCGAGAACACTGCAAACGTGCCGCCGTAGGGAATCAGGCCGCCGTGCAGCGCGATGCCGTTCATGCACGCCGCCATGCCGAACTCGCGCACGCCGTAACTCATGTAGCGCCCGGTCAGATCGCGCGGCAACACGCGCTTGGCGCCTTTCCACATCGTGTTGTTGGACTCGGTTAGATCAGCCGAGCCGCCGAACAGTTCCGGGGTTTCGGGTGCGCAGACATCGAGCACACCCTCGGACGATTTTCGCGTCGCCACGGGCTTGGCCACGGCACGCTGTTGCGCGAGCGCACGTTCGGTGAGCGAGGACCACGCCGCTGGCAAGGCACCGGTCATGCGTCGTTCGAACTCGGCCGCGAGTTCGGGATGCGCCTTGCCATAGCCGTAGCGCTTCTGGTTCCACTCGTGGTGCGCCTCGCGCCCGCGCCGAACCGCATTCCAGTGCTCCGCCACGTCGCGCGGAATCACGAAGGGCGGCTCGCTCCACGGCAGCGCCGCACGAACCCTTGCGACTTCTTCGGCACCCAGCGGCGCGCCATGCGCCTCGGCCTTGCCTTGCTTATTGGGCGCGCCGCGACCGATCACGGTCTTGCAGCAGATCAGCACCGGCTTGCCGCCACCGCCCTTGGCGCAGAGCAGGGCGCGGAACAGCGACTCCGGATCGTGGCCGTCGACGTTGCGCAGCACTCTCCAGCCATAGGCCTCGAAGCGCGCCTGCGTGTCGTCGCGAAACCAGCCGTCCACCTCGCCGTCGATGGAGATGCGGTTGTCGTCGTAGATCACAATCAGCTTGTCCAGCCCGAGCGTGCCGGCGAGCGACGCCGCCTCGTGCGAGATGCCTTCCATCAGGCAGCCGTCGCCGACGAACACCCAGGTGCGGTGATCGACAATCTCGAAGCCGGGCCGGTTGAATTCCCCGGCGAGCAGGCGTTCGGCCAGCGCCATGCCGACCGCGTTCGCCAAGCCTTGGCCCAGCGGTCCGGTCGTGGTTTCCACGCCGGGTGTCACGCCATATTCGGGGTGACCCGGCGTGCGCGAATGCAGCTTGCGGAAGTGGCGTAACTCATCCATGGCCAAGTCGTAGCCGCTCAGGTGCAGCAACGCGTACAGCAGCATCGAACCGTGACCGTTGGAGATCACGAAGCGGTCGCGGTTGGGCCACTTCGGGTCCATCGGATCGTGGATCAGGAAGTGATTCCAGAGCACTTCCGCGATGTCCGCCATCCCCATGGGCATGCCCGGGTGGCCAGATCGCGCGGCTTCCACCGCGTCCATTGCGAGCACGCGCAAGGCATCGGCAGCGCGTTTGTGGGAGACGGGTGTTGAGACGCTCGGTAGCTTGAACATGGCGACTCCTTGAATGTGTTCCAAAACTCAACCGCGACCTGTAGGAGGGGCTCCGCCCCGACTGCCGCTCGCATATCGAACGCTGGTCGGGCCTCAGAGCGCACAGTCGGGGCAGAGCCCCTCCTACGAACGCCTCTTCGAATCCATCAGCCGCAGAATCATCGGCGTCAGAATCAGTTGCAGCGCCAGGCCCATCTTTCCGCCCGGCACCAGGATGTTGTTCGGCCGACTCATCCACGATCCATCCAGCATCGAACGCAGGTAGGGAAAGTCGATTCCGTGTGGGTCGGCAAACCGGATGATGACCATGCTCTCGTCCGCACTCGGCACGTCGCGCGCGATGAAAGGATTGGACGTGTCCACCGTCGGCACTCTCTGAAAATTCACGTGCGTGCGCGAAAACTGCGGGCAGATAAAATTCACGTAATCCGGCATGCGCCGCAGGATCGTGTCGACGATGGCCTGCTGCGAATAGCCGCGCAGGTTCTGGTCGCGATGCAGCTTCTGGATCCACTCCAGGTTGATGATCGGCACCACGCCGACAATCAGATCCACGTGGCGCGCGACATTGATCGCGCCGTTCGCAAACGCGCCGTGCAGGCCCTCGTAGAACAAAAGGTCCGTGCCTTCCTCGGTCTGACCCCAGGGAGTGAACGTGCCCGACTCCTGCCGGTGATGGGCCGCTTCCTCCGCGTTGTGCAAGTAGGTGCGCGTCTGGCAGCGACCACTGCCGCCGTACTCCTTGAACGCGGCCTCAAGGTCTTCGAGAAGATTGGCTTCCGGCCCGAAGTGGCTGAAGTTCACGCGGCCCGCGGCCTCGTGTTCCTTCATTACCAGCTTCATCTCCTTGCGGTCGTGGCGATGAAACGCGTCGCCCTCGATGATCGCGGCCTTGAGCTTCTCGCGCCGGAAGATGTGCTCGAAGCTGCGCATGACCGTGGTCGTGCCGGCGCCCGAGGAACCGGTCACCGCGATGATCGGATGCTTCGTGCTCATCCGAATTCCGCCCGATACAGCGAACGCTGCTTGAACAGTGGCGAGTAATAGGGCCTGTCGGTGCCCGCATCGAACTCGGCGTGATAGCGCTCGACCCTCTCGATCTCGCACCTCGAGCCCAGCATCACCGGCACGCGCTGATGCAGCGATTCGGGCAGAACCTCCATCATTCGACCACGGCCGGTCGACGCGAGGCCGCCCGCCTGCTCGATCACCATCGCGATCGGGTTGGCCTCGTACATCAGGCGCAATCGCCCCGCCCGCTTGGGATCCTTGGCGTCGCGCGGATACATGAAGACGCCGCCGCGCATGAGGATGCGATGCACGTCCGCCACCATCGACGCGATCCAGCGCATGTTGAAATCACGCCCGCGGATGCCGGTGGCGCCGGCTTTGCACTCGGTGACGTAGCGCTGCACCGGCGGTTCCCAGAAACGCTCGTTGCTGGTGTTGATGGCGAACTCGCCGGTCTCTTCCGGAACGCGCAGGTTAGGATGCGTCAGCACAAAGTTGCCGATCTCGCGATCCAAGGTGAACCCGTGCGTGCCCTTGCCGACGGTAAGCACGAGCATGGTCGCGGGGCCGTAGATGGCGTAGCCCGCCGCAACTTGCTGCGTGCCAGGCTGAAGGAAATCCGCGGTCGTCGGTGGATGCTCGCCGGTATGGCGCAGCACCGAAAATATGGTGCCCACCGAAACGTTCATCTCGATGTTGTTGGAGCCGTCGAGCGGATCGAACACGAGCAGGTAAGGACCGCGCGGAAATTCGGCCGGAATCTGCACCGGCTCGGTGTTTTCTTCCGACACCATGCCGGCCAGCAGGCCCGACCACTCGCAATGGTCGATCACCGCTTCGTCGGCCTGCACATCGAGCTTCTTCTGCTCTTCGCCGTGCACGTTGTCGGTGCCCACCGAGCCGTAGTGCCCACCGAGCGCACCCTTTCCGGCCATCGCCGCAATCGCCTTGACCGCAGCTGCGACATCGATCAGCAGACCCGCAAGCGGGCCGCCTTCCGCACCCCCGGTCACGCCGTTCTGCAACTGCTCGATGAGGAATTTCGACAGCGTGGTTCGACCGGAGTAGAGGCGCATTTCAGGTTCCTCTTGACTCGGTCACTGTGTCGAACACGCGCGAAGCGCGCAGGTCGGATGCTGCAATTTGAGACAGCTCCGCCACGCCCAGGCTCGCGCCCTGCGCCGCCTGTTCGAACAGGCGATTGGCCTGGCGCAGACGCGCGCGATCCAGCGCGTTGCGCATCGAACGCGCGTTGGCGAAGTTCGGCTGCCGCATGCGGCGTTCGATGTATTCGCGCATCGCAGTGTCGCCTTCGCCATCCAGCCGGTAGTTCATCTGGCCCAACATCAACTGCGTGATCTGCAACAGCTCGTCCTGGCCGTAATCCGGGAAATCGATGTGATGCGCGATGCGTGAGGACATGCCGGGGTTGGACTGGAAGAAGGTGTCCATCCGGTTCTTGTAGCCGGCCAGAATCACTACCAGGTCGTCGCGGTTGTTCTCCATCACCTGCAACAGAATCTCGATCGCCTCCTGGCCGTAGTCGCGCTCGTTCTCCGGGCGATACAGGTACTAGGCCTCGTCGATGAACAGCACGCCGCCCATCGCGCGCTTGAGCACTTCCTTGGTCTTGGGCGCGGTGTGGCCGATGTACTGGCCCACCAGATCGTCGCGCGTCACCGACACCAGGTGTCCTTTGCGCACATAACCCAGGCGATGAAGGATGCTCGCCATGCGCTGCGCCACACTGGTCTTGCCGGTGCCGGGATTGCCGGTGAAGCACATGTGCAGGCTGGGCGGACTCGCGTCCAGGCCAAGCTGCTTGCGCGCCTTGGTCACGAGCAGGTAGGCCGCGATCTCGCGAATGCGGCGCTTGACCGGCGCCAGGCCGATCAGCTCCCGGTCGAGCTGATCGAGCACGCCCGCCACGTCCGACTCGCGCAGCAGCGCAGCGAAGTCGATGCGCGGCGTGTCGCTCATGGCGTCGCCCTCGGCCATTTCAGTAGCGCTCGCCTTCCGGCTTGTCAGTGGCGTAGGACGTGACGCGGTAGCGGATGCTGCGGCCGTCCACTTCGTCGCGCACCAGGCCGAAGCCCGGTTCGTTTTCCGGCCGGTTGACGAGGTAGGACATCTTCAGCGACTCGACACCGCGCGTGGAATCGAACGCGGTCACTCGGATGTATTGCCGTGGAAAGGTCTTGCGGCAGTTGTTGATCTCCAGCAGCGCGCCGGCCGCGTCCTTGAGATCGAACATCGGGTTGCCGAACATCTCCCAGTACGTGTTGCGCGGGTGCGGATCGTCGGTGTACTCGATGCCGACGGCCCAGCCGTTCTTCAGTGCGTATTCGAGCTGCGCGGTGATCTGCGCGTCAGTCAAGTCCGGCAGGAAGGAGAACTGGCCCTGGGTGATGCGGCGGTTGGTGTTGGTCATCATCTTGTCTTCTCCGTAGGTCGGCGTAGGTCGGCTCAAGGCCACGTGCTTTTCGTGGCCGGAGCCGACGTGTCCGTTCGATGGCAGGCACGTCGGTTCCGCCCGCATGAAGCCGCGGGCTTGAACCGACCTACATGGATGCGGTGGCGGTCGGCACGAAATCCGCCGTATCGGTGGACTCGTAGTTGAACTGGATGTCGCCCCAGGTATCGATGGCCTGGCGCAGCGGGCCGCACCACTTGCCGGCCTCGCGCAGGATTTGCGGCCCCTCGTTCCAGATATCGCGGCCCTCGTTGCGCGCCAGCACCATTGCTTCGAGCGCGACGCGATTCGCGGTCGCACCGGCCTGAATGCCCTGCGGGTGGCCGATGGTGCCGCCGCCGAACTGGAGCACCACGTCGTCGCCCAGGTAGGTGAGCAACTGGTGCATCTGCCCGGCGTGGATGCCGCCGCTGGCCACGGGCATGACCTTGTTCAGCGAAGCCCAGTCCTGCTCGAAGAACAGGCCACGCTCCAGATTCGGCGGCGTGTGTGTGTCGCGCAAGGTGTCGTAGAACCCCTGCACCATCGCCGGGTCGCCTTCGAGCTTGCCGACGATGGTGCCGGCATGAATATGATCGACGCCGGCCATGCGCATCCACTTGCAGATCACGCGGAAGTTCATGCCGTGATTCTTCTGCCGCGAATAGGTGCTGTTGCCCGCCCGATGCAAGTGCAGAACCGTGTCGTTCTTGCGCGCCCATTTGGCCATCGACTGGATCGCGGTGTAGCCGATCACGAGGTCGATCATGATGATCGCGGACCCGAGGGACTTCGCGAATTCCGCGCGCTCGTACATGTCCTCCATCGTGCCGGCCGTGACGTTGAGGTAGTGGCCCTTCACCTCGCCCGTCGCCGCGCTGGCCTTGTTCACCGCCTCCATGCAGTACAGGAAGCGATCACGCCAGTGCATGAAGGGCTGCGAGTTGATGTTCTCGTCGTCCTTGACGAAATCCAGTCCGCCTTTGAGCGCCTCGTATACCACGCGACCGTAGTTGCGGCCCGACAAACCAAGCTTGGGTTTGGTGGTGGCGCCGAGCAGCGGCCGGCCGAACTTGTCGAGCCGCTCGCGCTCCACGACGATGCCCGTCGCCGGTCCCTGAAAAGTCTTCAGGTAGGCGACCGGAATTCTCATGTCCTCCAGGCGCAAGGCTTTGACCGCCTTGAAGCCGAACACGTTACCGATGATCGAAGCCGTGAGATTCGCGATGGAACCCGGTTCGAACAGATCGAGGTCATAGGCGATGTACGCGAACACCTGCTGCGGCGTCGAGGTGCCCGGCCCGGTGTTGGGCACGGCGTCCACGCGGTAGGCCTTGGCGCGATACAGCTCGCAGGCCGTCAGGCGATCCGTCCACACCACGGTCCAGGTCGCGGTGGACGACTCGCCCGCCACGGCCGCCGCGGCCTCTTCCGCATCCACCCCGTCCTGCGGCGTGATGCGGAACAGCGCGATCACGTCCGTGTCATTCGGCACGTAATCGGGCTGCCAGTAGCCCATCTTCTTGTACTCCATCACGCCGGCGTCGTAGCGCCCGCGAGGCTTCACCTGTACCGCCACTGTCATGTCGTTCACCGTCTGGTCCTTTGGCGTCGAAACTTGATTCGATGCTACGAGCGCACTACGGTGGTCTCCAGTCAGTAATGCTGAGCCCGGCGATAAGGTTTCCCTGATGCTCCATGTGACGGTCCGCCAGCTTCACGTCTTCAGCGCAGTGGCGCGACGGCTCAGCTTTGCGCGCGCCGCGGAGGACCTGCACCTCACGCCGCCCGCGGTTTCGATGCAGATCAAACAGCTCGAAGTGCAGCTTGGTTTGCCGGTGTTCGAGCGCGGCGCATCCGAAGTACGACTCACCCTCGCTGGCGAGTATTTCCTGGTTCACGCGCGCAAAATTTTGGCCTCGCTGAAGGAAGCGGAGGACCTCGTCGCACGCCTGCGGAGAGTCGAAACCGGTCGTCTCGCGCTGGGCATGCTCACCACCGCCAAGTATTTCCTGCCGCACTTGCTCGCAGAATTTCTGCGCGATCACCCCGGCATAGAAGTGAATCTGGTCGAAGGCAATCGCGAAACCTTGATCGAGCGCATCCAGCGCAACGAAGTCGATCTCGCCGTCATGGGTCGCGCACCGGGCGAACTGGAAGCGCGCGCCGAGGCCTTTGGCGTGCATCCGCTGGGCATCGTGGCGCCGGCAGGCCACGCGCTCGCGCGCAAGGAAGAAGTCGATCCGCAGGAGCTCGGAAGCGAAGCGTTCGTGATTCGCGAGAGCGGCTCGGGCGCGCGAGCCACGATGGAAGCGTTCTTCCGCGAGCAACACATCCGTCCGCCCATCCTGATGCAGATCGGCAGCAACGAAACCATCAAGCAGGCCGTGATCGCCGGCATGGGCCTGGCGTTCCTGTCGCTGCACACGGTCGCCAAGGAACTGGAACAGGGCAGCCTCAAGCTGATCCGCGTCACTGGCCTGCCGCTGCTGCGCAACTGGCACGTCGTGCATCGCCGCGCGCGCACGCTGTCGCCGGTGGCGGAGGCGCTGCGTTATTTTCTGATCGAACGCGGCGCAAGCTTCCTTTCAAAACACTTCGCGTCCCTCCAGGCGAGCTTACCGCCGCCGGCGGTTCGTTCGGCAAAACGGCCGCGTCCGAATTCCAAAAAGCCCGCAAGCGCGAAGCCGCGTTCGCGCAAGAGCTGAACGACCCGCTTGCGGCCTGCGGACGATTTCGCGTACATCAGGCACCGACTCACCCACCTCACAGACTTTTGGACCCCGATGAAACTCTCAGACATCCAGTTCTCGCTCAGCCACACGCCCGCTCCCGATCTCCTCACCGGCGGCCAGCCCACACAAGCGGACTTCGAGGCGCTGGCCGCTGCCGGCCTCAAGCACGTGATCAACCTGCGCCCCATCACCGAGGACGCCGGCTTCGACGAGGCCGCGCTCGCGGCCAAGCTCGGGCTTACCTACACCAACATCCCGGTGGCCGGTCCGGCCGATATCGGCGACGACAACGCGCGCAAGCTCGACGCGGCGCTGGCCAGTACCAAGGGCGAACCGGCGCTGGTGCACTGCGCCAGCAGCAATCGAGTCGCCGCCCTGCTCGCGCTGCGCGCCGCGCACATCCAGGGCAAGTCTACTGACGAGGCGCTGGCCTTCGGTCGCGCCGCAGGTCTGACCAAGATGGAACCGCTGGTGCAGGAACTTCTTCAGCGAAAGTAAGGCGGATGGACTTCAGATCGCCAGCTGCAAACGCATCTGCCAAATCGACGGCTCCTCGCCGTCGAACACGCCGCCCTTGACCTCGGTCACTTTCACGTAGTTCGCGCTCAGGCGCAGGAAGGGATTGAGGTACCAGCTCAGCGCTGCGGTCGCATTGCGCTCGCGCCCGCCCTTGACGGTGTCGTCGCTCAGGTCGAGGGTGCTGAAACGCGCCGCCACCTCGAATGCGCCCCAGCCATCCTTGCCGAAGTTGTTCTTCGGCTTGATGCCTTCGAACACGCCGCGATCGACGCGGTAAGGCCGCGGTTCGCCGGTAAGCGTCCACGCGAGCTGCGCGTAGCCGGTGTCGAAATCCAATCCGCCCAGATCGTCGCGCGACACGTGCACCTGCTGGTACTCGGCCTGCAGCGACACCGCGTCCCACTGGCCGGCAAGTTCGACACCGGCGAAGCTGAAGTCCTTTACCTTCCGGATCGTGCCCGTGTCGACGAGGCGTTGGGACAGGATGTTCGATTCGGGCTTGGCCCGGAAGCTCACGGTCTCGAACTTCTCGCCCGTCGTTGCGTCCGTGAAATTGTCGGCGGT
Source organism: Panacagrimonas sp. (assembly GCA_052387695.1). Lineage (GTDB taxonomy): Bacteria > Pseudomonadota > Gammaproteobacteria > Nevskiales > Nevskiaceae > Panacagrimonas. The sequence goes on from JBQTIX010000167.1 coordinate 18,639, forward strand.
GGGATTGCGCCATTGCGCACCCAGCCCCAGGTGCACCAAATGGCTGCCCTCGAGGAAGGGAGCGAAGCTCGCACGTGCCGCCGCTCCGTAGCCCTCGTCGCCCGACTGCGCGTTGCCGATGGGCTCGCCGAACACGCCGGCCGCGACGGAGCCCTTGGCCCAGGAAGTACCGAGCATCGCACCCGGCGCGCGCACGATCAGCGGCGAGACCAGGTAGAACGGCAACGCGCGCTCCATGAAGGTGGCGCTCTTGTCCTGCGTCACCGCTTCCATTCCGAACGGCGGCTTGAACTGGCCGAGCGTGACGGTGACGGGTTTCAATGCGGTGTAGGCGACGTACGCGTCGGTCAGCGCCGAGGCGCCCGTCGCGAACTCGTACTCGACGCGATACTGCCAGTCCTTGAAAAATGTTCCGCCCAGTGAGAGTCGCGAACGCCGCATCTCGGTGCCGTCCGACAGGTCCACCTTGTCGGCGTCGTAGCCGGCGATGTCGAGCTGCTGCAGGGCACCCGGCTGCACCGTCCAGGCACCGTCGCCCGATCCGATGCGGAAGCCCTCGTCGGTCGAAACCGTGGGCGCCGTCTTGCGCTGCGCCTTGAGCTTCTCGTACTCCTCCAGCGTGATGACGCCCTTCTGAGCGAGCGTTTCGAGCAGATCGTCGGCAGCCTTTGCTACCGGCATCGAGAGCGCCGCAGCAGCGGCGATGAGAACGACAGGAACAGGCTTGGGCAGGCGCATCGGTAAGCTCCCTTTGACGAGTGGATTTGACAAGCTTCTCGCTATATATGACGGTATATACCGAATCCTTTGCAAGTCATCCCCAATGCGCCTCCTGTTCCGTCACCTGCTTCTGCTGGTTCTGCTTCCGATTTCGGCTCAGGCCGAAGAGTCCGCGCGCATCTACGCCGCCGCCAGCCTGACCAATGCGCTGACGGACATCGCCGAGCAGTGGACGCAGGCCGGCCACCCGAAGCCGACGCTCGTCTTCGCCGCCTCTTCGGCCCTGGCCAAGCAGGTCGAGAACGGTGCGCCGGCCGACATCTTTGCGTCCGCCGATCGCAAGTGGATGGATTACCTCGCGGAGCGCAAGAAAATCGATCCGGCCTCGCGCGCCGAATTTCTCGGCAACGAACTGGTGCTGATTGCGCCCGCGGGCAAGGAGTTCGCGGTCGAAATGAAGTCCGGCTTCGATCTGGCCAACGCGTTCAAGGGCAAGCTCTGCACCGGCGAGCCCGACGTGGTGCCGGTGGGCACCTACGGCAAACAGGCGATGACCACGCTGGGCTGGTGGAACGCGCTCGCGCCGAGAGTCGTCGGCACCGACGACGTGCGCACCGCGCTGGCTTTCGTGGAGCGCGGCGAATGCCCGCTCGGCATCGTGTATGCGACCGACGCGGCAATCAGCAAGAAGGTGACGGTGATCGGCCGCTTCCCGGCCGAGACGCACACGCCCATCGTCTATCCTTTCGCGCTCGTTACCGGTGCGCGTCCCGACTCCAGTGCTTTTCTCGCCCACCTCAAAACCGATCCGGCCATCGGCGTCTTCAAGCGCTACGGTTTCGTGCCGACCGCTCCCTGAATGGGCTTGACGCCGGACGAGTGGATCGCACTCCGGCTCTCGGCGAAAGTCGCGCTCTGGGCCACGGCACTGTCGCTGCCGCTGGGCATTGCGACCGCCTGGTGGCTGGCGCGTCGGGACTTCCGCGGCAAGCTGCTGGTCGAAACCCTCGTGCAGTTGCCGATGGTGCTGCCACCGGTGGTGCCGGGCTATCTGCTGCTGCTGCTGCTCGGCACGCAGGGCCCGGTCGGTAGCTGGCTGCTCCAACATTTCGACATCCGTCTCGCGTTCACCTGGAAGGGCGCGGTGCTCGCATCCGCGGTGATGGCTTTTCCGCTGATGGTGCAGCCAGTACGACTGGCGTTCCGCATGATCGACGTGCGACTCGAACAGGCCGCGTCCACGCTCGGAGCACGGCCCTGGCGCGTATTCCTAAGCATCACGCTGCCGCTGGCGACACCGGGGATTCTCGCGGGTGCGATGCTGTGTTTCAGCCGCAGCCTCGGCGAGTTCGGCGCGACCATGGCCTTCGTCGGCAACATCCCCGGCGAGACGCGCACCCTGCCGCTGGCAATCTATTCGTACACGCACGTGCCCGACGGTGAAGCCGCGGCCTGGCGCCTGGCCTGCCTGTCGATTCTGCTCGCGGTCGGCGCGCTGCTGTTTGCGCACGTGGCCAACCGGCGCGCCGAGCGCCGCCTCGGACTGCACGATCATGCTCGGCATTGATCTGGAATTCCGGCGGCAGGCGTTCCAGCTCGCCGCACGCGCTGACTTCGGCGCGGGTGTGACCGGCATCTGCGGACCCTCGGGTTCGGGCAAGAGCACCTTGCTCGCCCTGATCGCGGGACTGCTCCGACCCAGCGCGGGCTCCATCCGCTTCGACGACGAGGTACTCGTCGAAACGGATCGACGCGTCTTCGTGCCCGCGTGGCAGCGGCATTTCGGACTGGTGTTCCAGGACGGCCAGCTTTTTCCGCACCTGCGGGTGCACGACAACCTCCTGTACGGCCATCGTCGGCTACGACCATCGGCGCGCCGATTCGAGTTGGGTCAGATCACGGAGTTGCTCGAAATCGGCGCGTTGCTGGAGCGCAGGCCGACACAGCTTTCCGGCGGCGAGCGTTCGAGAGTCGCGCTCGGTCGCGCCCTGCTCTACTCGCCCCGCCTCCTGCTGCTGGACGAACCGCTATCCGCGCTCGACGAGCGTCTCAAGCAGCAAATCCTGCCGTTTCTCAAACGCGTGCGTGACGAGACGCGCGTCCCGATGATCTACGTCTCGCACGTGATGGCCGAGGTGGAGTACCTGGCGGATCGCGTGCTGAGGATGGAAAACGGACGGCTCGGCTGAGCGATTCCGAGTGCGGCCACCCGCACTGCGGCATGATGGCCGCTGCCATGAAAACGATTTCGAACCTTCCTCTCTGGACGATTGCCGCGCCGGCCGTGTGCTGGCTGCTGCTCGCGGGTCAGCTTCTCGACCTCGGCCCCGGCTATTCGTTTCTGCTCGGCCTGGCACTTTTCGGCGGCGTGCTGGCGGCGGTGCATCATGCCGAAGTCGTGGCGCACCGCGTGGGCGAGCCCTACGGCACGCTGGTACTGGCGGTCGCCGTCACGGTGATCGAGGTGGCGTTGATCGTTTCGCTGATGCTGGCGGGCGGTCCGGAGACTGCGGCGCTCGCGCGGGACACCGTGTTCGCGGCGGTCATGATCATTCTCAACGGCATCGTCGGCTTGTGCCTGCTGATGGGCGGCAGCCGCTTTGGCGAGCAGCGATTCGGGCTACTGGGCGTCAATGCCTCGCTGGCGACGCTGGCGGCGATCGTGGTGCTGACGCTGGTGCTGCCCAATTACACGACGACGGTTCCCGGCCCTTACTACAGCCCCATTCAGCTCGGCTTCGTCGCCGTGGTTTCGCTCATGCTTTACGGCACGTTCGTGTTCGTGCAGGCGGTTCGTCATCGCGACTATTTTCTGCCATCCGACGCGCACGCCAGCGAGGAGACACACGCGCAGCCGCCGACCAGCGGAATGGCCGCCCTCAGCGCCGCGCTCTTGCTGGCCTGCCTCGGCGCGGTGGTCATGTTGGCCAAATCGATCTCACCCATCGTCGAGAAGGCCGTGATCGACGCCGGGGCGCCGAACACGCTGGTCGGCATCATCATCGCGGCCATTGTGTTGTTGCCGGAAGGCCTGGCTGCGCTGCGCGCCGCGCGCTCCAACCGCCTGCAGACCAGCCTGAATCTCGCACTCGGCTCCGCCCTGGCCAGCATCGGCCTGACCATTCCGGCGGTGGCCGTCGTCTCGCTCCTCACCGGATGGACGCTGACCCTGGGAATCGACGTGAAGTCGTCCGTGCTGTTGCTGCTGTCCCTGCTGGTGGCGACGCTATCGCTCGGCACCGGGCGCACCACCGTTCTGCAAGGCGTGGTTCACCTGGTGATCTTTGCGGTGTATCTGTTCACTGCGGTCGTGCCTTGACGCGAGTCTGCGCAGGTCTGTCGCGGGCAGGCCCGCGCCTACGCGCGTCGGGTTCCGTATGAGCGGGCCATGCCCGCGACCGTGTTCTCGATGAGCTTCCTTAAGCCTACCCGGCGACACCGAGAATCACGCTCGACGCCTTGAAGATCGCGCTGGCCGTCTTCCCGACCGCGAGTTCCAGGGACGTGGCGGATGCTCGCGTCACAATGGCCACAACCGATTGACCGCCCTTCAACCCGATCACGACCTCCGTATTCACCGCGCCCGGCGTCAGGCTGCCAACCACGCCGCTCAGCCGGTTGCGCGCCGACAGCTTCAATGGCGCGCCGTCCTCCACCGCCACGATGATCCACGAAGCCTTGATGAGCGCGACCGCCTCCGCGCCCTTCTTCAGGCCCAGCGTCTCGGTGCTTTCGTGCGTGATGATCGCCACGATTTTCTCGCCGCCCGGCAGCTTGAGTTCCACCTCGTCGTTGACCGCGCCGCGCGTGATCCGCGTGACCTTGCCGGCGAAGTGATTGCGCGCGCTCGTCATCATGGTCATGCGTCCCAGTGTGTTGAGATCGGCCCGATCGCGCACGCGTCGGTTCACCCGCTGCACGAAGCGCTCGTTCTCCGCTTCCACCGCGCGGAACGTTTCGACGAGCCGCAGCCCGTGCGCGGTCAGCCGCGCGCCGCCGCCACCCTTGCCGCCGACGCTGCGTTCCACCACCGCGCGACCGGCCAGATTGTTCATGGTGGCGATGGCGTCCCAGGCCGCCTTGTAGCTCAGACCGATGGCCTTGGCCGCAGCGGTGATCGAGGGTTCGGTTTGCAAAACTGCGAGCAGGTCCATCCAGCGCTTGCGAAACGCGGTGCCGCCGCCGGCATCCAGGCTCAGCGCGCTACCAACCTGCGGCGCAGCGCGCGACATCAGGCGGCTACCGCGACGCCGCGCGTCACGTACAACAGCGGCTTCGCCGCCGCCGACATGGCGTCCGTGAAGCGGGCCAGCTTGAGATAACTGGACTCGATTTCCGTGGGCTCGAAGCCACCGGCACGCAGCATGCCGCTCACGTCGCGATTCAGATGGCAGCCGCCGGCAATCGGCTTCCACCACGGCGTCAGCCGATCCTGCCAGCGATGCACCGACGCGTCGGGCGACATGCCATGCTCGCAGAACAGCAACTGTCCGCCGGGCTTGAGCACGCGCCGCATTTCGCGCAGCGCCTTCACCGGGTCGGGAATCGTGCATAGCGTGAAGGTGCAAACCACCGTGTCATAGCTCGCGTCCGCGGCGGGAATCTCTTCGGCCGACAGCGTGATCAGTTCCACGTTCAGGCCGGCGGCGAGCGCACGCTTTTGCGCCGTGGGATTCATCTGGTCTGCCGGGTCCAGGCCCTGCAGCGTATCGAGGTTGATCGGGTCGTAGAACGGCAGGTTGCGGCCGGTGCCGATGCCGATCTCCAGCACCTTGCCGTAGGCCCGCGGGATGAGCCTGGCACGCTGCTCCTGAATGGCCTTCATGCCGCAGCAGGCATCGATCAACAGCGGCATCAGATAGCGGTCGTAGAGGTTCATCGGTACTCCCCGGTGGATGCGTCATTCTAGGCCCTGGAACGCCGCTGTCTGGTCATGGCGTCGGACGCGACGACTGACCGCCCTATCGTCCTCCCGGTCGGTCGCCGCCGTGTTCCAGCACCTTCAGGGTCCGCGTGTAGTGATGATCCATGATATTGCCCGTCCAACCGACGACGTATGGCGCGATCAGGTGCTTGGTGACGTAGAAGTAGATCGGGATCACCGGCAGGTCCTCGAGCAACTGGCGTTCGGCCTCGAACATCAAGTCCGCACGCCGTGCCGGATCCGGCTCCACCGAGGCGCGGGCCAGCAGGCGGTCGAACTCGGGACTCCGGTAGACGCTGTCGTTGAGACCGTGCGTGGAATGGTGGATTTCCATGAAGGAATTGGCATCGTTGTAGTCGCCGATCCAGCCGACCCGGAATGCCTGGGTCTTGGACCGCAGCCGCCGGTTCTGCAGGAACACCTTCCATTCCTCGTTGATCAGCACCGTTTCGACGCCCAGCCACTGTTTCCACATCGCCGCAATCGTCGTCGCGACTTTCTTGTGATCGTCGTGCGTGTTGTAGCGAATCTCGACGCGTGCGGGACGCTCGGCGGAATACCCTGCCTGCGCGTACAGCTTCCGGGCCTCGGTCAGGCTTTGTTCCCGAGTCAGGCCGGCCCACGGCGCGAGTGCACTGCGATGGCCGCTCACGCCGGGCGGCACCCAGGAGTTGGCAGGCTGTTCCCCGGTTCCCATCACCTTGTTGGCGATCACGTCGCGGTCGATGGCCATGGCCAGCGCCTTGCGCAAGGCCGGGTTGTCCTTGAACGGCGGCTTGGACAGATTGAGACCGTAGTAGTAGACCCCGAGGTAGGTATGGGTGAGCAGCACGTCGCCGAGATGGCGGCGAATCCAGTCCACCTGGCTGGCCGGAATCTGGTAGGTCCAGTCGATCTCACCCGCGCGGAAGCGCTTGAGTTCCGAATTGATGTCTTCGGTATTGAGGTGAAACACGCGCTCGACGGTGGTCCGGGCGTTGTTCCAGTAATAGGGGTTGCGCTCCAGCATGACGTGGGACTGCACGACCCTCTCGGCCAGCCGGTAGGCCCCGTTGCTGACCAGCTTTCCGGGTTGTGCGAACTGCGCGCCGTGTTCGGCCAGGCTGGCGCGGTGGATAGGAGCGCTGGACGCATGGACGAGCATGCCGAGCAGGTACGGCGTGGGCCCGCGAAGGCGGATGCGCAGGGTGAGCGCGTCGAGCGCATCGACCCCCAGTTTGTCGGGCGGCAGCTTGCCTTCGATGACGGCGTCGGCGTTCTCGATCGGGGAGAGCATCTGCGAGTAGTTGGAGCCGGTGGCCGGGTCCACACTGCGACGCATCCCGGCCACGAAGTCCTGTGCGGTCAGGGGGTCGCCGTTGGACCAGCGACCGTTCTCGCGCAGCTTGAAGGTGTAGACGCGCAGGTCGTCGCTGATGGTCCAGCCCTTGGCGGCGCCCGGAACGAGCGACCCGTCCGCGGCCTCGGTCAGCAATCCCTCGAAAAGATCGCGCATCACGTTGGCGGCGGAAACGCCCTCGGTGCGATGCGGATCGAGCGTCTCCACTTCGGGGCCGTTGCCGAGTCGCAAGACCTGTTCGGCAGCGAGGCGCGGCCCTTCGGCCGCGGCGCCCGTGGCGATGAGCATGGCGAGCGCCACCGCTGCAAGTTGAACCGGGACCTTCATGCCGGAACCGGTCTGCGCACGGCAGAGGTCAGGGTCACGAGGATGACGCTGGCCAGGATGATCAGGGTGCCCACAATCTGCATGCCCGTGAGTTGCTCGTCGAGCAGCCACCAGCCCAGCAGCACGGCGACCGCCGGATTGACATAGGCGTAGGTTCCAAGCTGCGCGGGCGTCACCTGGTGCACCAGCCACAGGAAACAGCCGTAGCCGATGCAGGACCCGACCACGACCAGATAGGCCAGCGCCAGCAGGGGCCGGGCTTCCCAGACCCATTCATCGGCCTCGCCGAGTGCAAGGCCCCCGATCGTGAGCACGACAGCTGCGACCAGGGTCTGCACCGCGGCGCTCATCAGGGCGCCACAGGCCACCGGGCGCCGCTTGGAGAGGATGGAGCCGAGCGACCAGAAGAACGCGGAGATCAGCAACGCGGCATAAGCCGTCCAGGGCGCGTGCGCAAAGCGCAAGCCGTCGCCCACCAGCACCGCCACTCCCAGAAAGCCCGACAGCAGACCGACCACCGTCCAGCGTGCGAGTCCCTGCCCCTGCGCACCCAGGGTGCCCAGCCAGGCCAGCCACAGCGCCGACGTGGCGACGATCAGCGCCGCCTGGTTGGACTCCACCCATTGCTCGGCCCAGGTCACCATGCCGTTGGCGCCGACCAGCATCATGATTCCGGTCACCGACAGCGTCAGCCAGTCGCGGCGCGAGGTCGGCAGGCGATGGCCGCTGAGCCAGGCCCAGCCCAGCATCAGCGCGCCCGCGATGGTGAACCGGATGCCGGCGGAATAAAACGGCGGCAGCCGCTCGACCACGATGCGGATCGCGAGATAGGTCGAACCCCAGACCAGGTAGAGCGTCGCGAACGCAGCGACGATACGCGGGTTGGAAAGGACGGAACCGCTGCCGGGATTCATCGTTGGAGTGGGAGGCGTAAGGCGTCGGTCAGCCGTTCGCCGCCAAAGGATTATCCCGGCGCACTGGCGGCAGCCGTCTCACCCTCGCTCTGCAAGTGCCGCAACCACTCCGCAGCCTGCTTGCGCGTCTCGTCGAAACCCGCCGCCTTCTGGAGCGCTGCCACGGCCTCCTTGCGTTCACCCAGGTTGTAGGACGCCACCGCAACCCGCATCCAGGCCTCGCCCTGACGATCGAACCCGCCCTTGGCCAACGCCTGTTTCATCATCTCGCGCGATTCCTTCCAGCGCTCGTCATCGCCGTAAATTCCGCCGAGCCGGTAGTCGTACTCGCCCTTCCCGGACGAGGCGGCAAGCTTCTTGAGGACCGTCTCGGCGCGCGCCGATTCACGTGCGTTGATCCACGCGCCTGCCAGGGAATCGAGGTTCTTTTCATCGGCGGGAACCTTGCCTTTGTCGATCGACTCCTGCATCAGCATACCGGCCTTGAACGGCAGTTCCAGGAGCATGTAGACGTTGAACAGGTTCTTCACTTCGGCCGGCTTTTCGATGAAGCCCTGCCGCTCCGCCAGCGCCAGTACCGCGAGTGATTCGGTGTCCTTCTTCATCTCGAAGAACATGCTCGACAACTGCTTCCAGTAGTCCGCCTTGTCCGGCACCAGCCCGATCAACTGCACCAGCGTTTGCGCGCAGGCGGGGTAGTCCTTCAGCTCGTAGTTGAGCGCCAGCTTGAGCTGCAACCAGGTCTCCTTGACCTGCTTGGACTTGGAGAGCGCAAGGTCGATCTGCGGCAGCGCCTCGCGAAAGCGCTTCTTCTCGGAAAGCGCATTGGCCAGGAAAATGTGCGCCTCGGCCGGGATGGGGATGCAGGCCTCGCTCATGAACTGTTCGAGCGTGCGGATGCCCTCGTCGAACTGGCCGTTGGCGACATAGATCTGACCCAGGTTGTATTGAAGCTGCTCGTGCTGCTGCTGAGGCAGGGCGTTGAGATTGAGCGCGCTCTGGAACGCCTTGCCGGCGCCGGTCAGGTCGTTCTTGGAGCTGTAGGCGAAGCCGAGGTTGTAGAACGCAACCGCCTTCTCATAATCGTTGCCGGACTCCGCGATCTTGCCCAGACGCTCGATCGCCTCGTTGTATTTCTGCTTGGCGATAAGGTCCGTCGCGTTCTCGATTCCGCGGAAGAACGGCTCGCTGATCAGGCCGGTGGCCTTGCGCGGATTGGCGCAATCCGCAGCCTCCGCAAGTCCACCCAGGAGGGCGGCGGCCACGCAAAACCAGCGAAGCAGGAAGCTCAGGCGCATCACTCCTCCCCTTCGAGGTTGAAGTCCACCTGCACCACGCCCTTCTGCGCCACCGGCTGTCCGTCCTGCACTTTCGGCTTGAATTTCCACTTGAGCGCCGCGGTGATCGCGGCGGCGTCGAACACGCCACGCGGCTTGGCCTCGATCACCCGCGCGTCGCGCACCGATCCGTCCGGATTCACGGTGAACTCGATCTTCACGTACCCCGTCACACCATCACGCGCGGCCTGGCGCGGGTACTGCGGCGCGATGCGTTGCAGCGGAATGATGTCGCCCTCGAACAGCCCCATCCCGCCACCCGGTGCACCGGCAGCCATCTCGCCCAGAAACGGGCCGCCACCGACATTGGCCGCAAGGCCCAGATTGGGAATGTTGAAAGGCAAGGGCTCGTTCTTGGGCGGCGCCTCTGAAGCGATGTGCATCTTCGGGGGTGGCGGCGGCTGTTTCGGCGGAGGAGGCGGCGGCGGCTTGCGCCGCGTGATGGTCTCGGCCTCGGTGTCGCGCTTGAGGCGCACGAAGTCGATGTTGGGCAGGGCGTCCACCGTGCGCACGCCGCCGCCATCTCCCTGGATCAGCGAGTGCATCACCCAGAACAAACCCACGCTGAAGACCAGGGCCAATCCAAGGGCCTGGAGCATTCGCAGAAGGGTGTTGTCCATGCCCGTCAACCCGCTGGAGCAGCGCCGAGAGAAACTTCCTTGATCCCCACCGAGCGCACCTTCTCGATGATCTGCGTCACCACGCCCGAAGGCGCCGCCTCGTCGCCGATGATCACCACCGTGTCTTCCGGACGTTCGATGTGCATGCGCTCCACCGTGTCGCGCAGACCGCGCAAATCAACGCGGCGCTTGTCGATCCAGACATCGCCATTGGAGCGCACCGCGATGAGAATGTTTCCGGTGTCCTTGTGTTCCGCCGTCAGCGCGTCGGGCAGGCTCACCTTGATGCCGGCCTCCTTCACGAAGGAGGTCGTGATGATGAAGAAGATCAGCAGATTCAGGACGAAGTCCAGCATCGGCGCGAGGTCGATCCCGGTTTCGTCGCTGGCTTCGAGGTGGCGGCGCGAGCGCATGCGTGTCTACCCGCCCTCGCTGCACGTATCGTTGGACGGCGATACGGAGATGCCGTAGACGCCGCCCTGCCGGATCTGGTCCATGACTCTGACCAGCATGCCGTTGGGCGTGTCGCGCTCGGTCGCCACCACCACCGCAGCCTCGGGTTGTTCGGATCGCAGGCGCTCGACGTTGGCGCGCACCGCGCGCAGATCGACGATACGGCTCTTGATGACGATCTCGCCGCTGCACTTGATCGCGATGATGATGTTGCCGGCCTCCGTCTTCTCCTGCGGCGCAGACGATAGGCCGCCGGCGGTGATGCCTACCTGTTTGATGAACACCGCGGTGATGATGAAGAAGATCAGCAGGTTCAGGACGAAGTCCAGCATCGGCGCCAGGTCGATTCCCGTGTCGGTGCTGTGGTCATAGTGGCGGCGCAGGCGCATGGCGTCAGAAGCTGAACCGGTCCGACAGCAACTCGGTCTCGCGCCGCGCGCGGGCGCCGAAGTAGTACACCGGGTAAAGGCCCGTGATGCTCACGGCCAGCCCGGTCATCGTGCAGATCATCGCCTCGGAGACGCCGGTCGCCATGGCACGCGCGTCGGCCGAGCCGCGCGCAGCCATGGAATCGAACACGTTGAGCATGCCCGACACGGTGCCGAGCAGACCGAGCAACGGACACAGCGGCACCAGCACGCGCAGGACGATCAGGTTGCTGGTCATTCCGACATTCAGCCTGGAGATCATCGCCTGCCGCATCTGCCGCGCCAGCCAGGTGTGACGTTCCGGCCGCGCGTTCCAGCGCGAAAGCATCTGCGACGCGTCTCGCGGCAGCACGCGCGAGAAGTACCACCATCGCTCGAACACCAGGGTCCACATCACCACGCAGGCGATCATGATCCAGACCACAACGGGCCCGCCCTCCGCGATCATCTCGCGAATGGCGGCATACGGCCCGGCGATACCTTCAAGCACTGCGACCGGCCTCCAGGTTCGTAGGTCGGTTCAAGCCGAAGGCGGAACCGACGCGTCGCTCACAGCGCACAGGCCGTTTCCGACCCGCGCATGTCGGGTCCGCCCGCATGAAGCCGCGGGCTTGACCCGACCTACACCCTGTGTTCGGCCCGGCGATGCCCTTAAGCACTGCGACCGGCCTCCAGCCGCTCGGCCAGCAGGCCGGTACTCTGCTCGTCGAGAATCTGCACGATCTTGCGCGACATCGATTGCAGCGCGGCGTTCATGAACAACAGCGGGATGGCGATGCCCAGGCCCAGCACGGTGGCGATCATCGCCTGGGAGATACCCGCCGCCATCAGCCGCGGATCGCCGGACCCGGACTCGGTGATGCTCTGGAACGTGATGATCATGCCGATGACGGTGCCGACCAGTCCCAGCAGCGGGCCGGCCGCGACCGCGAGACGCAGGAAGGCCTGGAATCGCTCCAGCGGCGGCACCTCGCGCAGGACCGCCTCCGAGATGCGCAGTTCCACCACGTCCGCGGCCTCCTCGGCCTTGGCGGCATCGCCCTTGAACGTGGCGAGGACACGACCCAGAGGATTGTCGGTGCTGGGCTGATTCACACGGGCAAGCTGTCGGCGCACGCCTGCGCTGACCTTGAGCAGATACAGGAACTGAAAGATCGCGAGCGCAGCGCCCGCCAGGCCGACCACGATGATGATGTAGCCCACCAACTCGCCCTGATCGATGCGCTCCCGCCACGTCGGCCGTTGCGTATAGAGCGCGAGGATCACGCCACGGTTGGGATCGACCGTCATCTCGGTGTAGCCGCCGCTTGCGCCGAGCAGGGCGCTGGCGCGGCCGACGTGGTCCGAGCCCGGCTGCCTGCCCATCACCGCAAACTGTTTCTGACCTGCCAGATAGGCAAGAAAGCCATCGTCGTTGAGGGCCACGAACGGCCCGACCCGCACCACGGTCTCATCCCGTTCCCCGTCCGCGGTGACGACCTTGGAGGTAAATTTGACGACCTTGCCGGACTCGGTCATCTCGCGCTGCATCTCGAACCAGAGGCGTTCCAGATCCTGGATCGAGGGCAGGCCCTTGGTTTGCGAGAGCCGGGTCACGAACGCTTCGCGTTCGGGGAACTGCGCCGTGATGATCGAGTTGTGCAGCACCGAGGAATAATCGTTGGCGGTCTGGCGCACCACGCCGAACATCTCGCCCAGGTTGCCCGCGCGCGCGGCCAGGGTTTCCTCCATCTCGGCGAGCTTCTTCTCGTTGGCATCGAAGGAGGCCGACAACTGTTTGCTGCGCGCCTCGGCCTCGCCCTTCTCGCGCCGCGCGTCGGCCAGGAGCTGCGCCTGCTGGTTGCGCTCCGCCAGGAATTTCGCCTCCCGCGCCTTGTTGGCCTCGGCCTCACGTTCGCGCGCCGAACGCGTCTGCTGCAGGAGTTCATCGAGGTTGCCGGGAGCCGCCGCGAAACTCGGGGGGGCCAGCCCGACCATCATCATCATCGCGACGAGGCCGATCGCCCCACACCCCATGCGCTTCATCACTCTGCCCCCTTCGGTGCCGCGATCGGCACCACCAGCAGATCCGGCGCAGCCTGTTTGCGGGCAATCTTGAGCCCGCTCTTGACCGACTCGTGGTAGCCGTTGTCGGCGACCCACTTCTTGCCGTCAGCGTCCCAGTACCCGGTCTCGGCGCCATCCAGGGTCTGGTACATCAGCGCGACCCGGCCGACCCGCAGCAGTTCTGCGGTCTTCTCGCCAACCTTGTCTTCGTAAGCCTCGATGGTGCGCCCGTACTCGGTCTCGATCTGGTAGGCCTCCAGAATGCGCCGGTATTTTTCCGACAGGCTCACGTCAGCCGCGGCCATCATCTCTTTCAGGGTGGCGATGCGATCGGTTCGTTCGCCCACCAGAAACGGCACGTCCAGCTTCACGAACTGCTCGAGCGTGTCGAGCATCCTGACCATCATAGGCAGCACCTCGCGCGAGGTGGTCTCGATCTGCGAGAGCTGCGTGGACATCGTCGCCAGCTCATCATCCTGGGCCTTGACCTGGATGCCGAGCTGCTCGTTGTAGACCTTCAGGCTCTGCGCCTCCGCGAGGAGTTGGCGGTACTCGGACACGATCCCGTCGGCTTCCTCATCCAGCTTGGAGATTTTTTCCTGTGACGCCTGCGCGGCCTCTTCGGCCCGGGTCTGTTCGCCGATCGCTGCGCCGATCTTGTCGGCTTGGGCCAGCGCGGCGGGGACACAGGTCAGGAGGATCGGGGCGAGCAGCAAGGCAGCCTTGTCGCCGCCATATTTTCGGAACCATCCGTTCTTCATTCGATCCTTCACCTCATTGCCAACCGCAGCCGTCGGTAGTTTCATCGGGCCAAAACCTCGCCGCGACCTGATGCGGGGAGAGTATCGGCAAAACGCGCGCCCGGCCAATCGATCGGATACGGCCTTTGCCTGCTGTCGGATCAATTCACAAGCGGCGGCCGCACGTCTGTCCGGTGTCGAACAGATGTCGAGCGACTGGGAAGGACGCTGCCGGGTCGTCGTCGGGCGGCGCTCCCTTGCCCGCCCGCAATTCCCCTGTACCGCGAAGGTCTGTCGCGGGCACGGGCCCCCCCCACACACCCACCCCACGGGCGGGGCCATCCCGCGACCCAGGTGAACAAACCGCGCAGAAAATACACC
>JBQTIX010000168.1:0-3633 GCA_052387695.1 Panacagrimonas sp.
TGGCGCAGGTGCAGAGCACGCTGTTCCAGCTCGTCGAGCGGCGCGATCAATTGCGCGTGATTCTGCTGACGCTGGACAAGGCCGAAGGCGAGCCGGTGAGGCCGCAGGAGCCGGTGCCGTGAGTGACAGCACCCGGCCGCTTATCCTCAAGCGCGGCGCGACCTTCCGCTTCTCCGGCGTGGTCAAGGACGATCTCGGCAATCCGCTGGACATCACCGCCATGACCCTGGCCAGCCAAGTGCGGCGCGATAGCGGCGCGCTGGTGGGGTCGGCGGAATTCACCAAGCTCAACCAGACGACCAACCGTGGCGGTTATACGGCGCTCTTCCCCAGCACCGCGGCCTGGCCGCTCGTGCTGGCGATATGGGACGTTCGAGTGATCGATGGCGCGGACAAGCTGATCACGCCCACCCGGTATATCCAGATCGCGCGGGCCGCCACGGAGGACACGCCATGAAGATGGATCTCGCTCTGTACGGTCTGGAGTCCGACGAGGACTTCGTCAGCGGGATCCAGATGGAGGTGTATCTCGGCGGGCAGGGACCCCCAGGCCCGGCCGGCGTGGCCGAGACGTACCTGCACACCCAATCGATCGCGTCCACCGCCTGGACCATCAACCACAACCGTGGCGCGATTCCCGGCAGCGTGACGGTGTATTCGGTCGGCGGGATGGAGGTGAACGCCGACGTGATCCACACCAGCAACAACCAGACCTCCATTCTCTTCTCGTCACCCTATGCCGGCTTTGCCCGGCTCATCTAAGCAGGAGCATCACACATGGCAACTCAGCAGCTTTCCGACCTCGACTTCAACAGCGTATCCCGCATCACCAACCTGCCGGATGGCACGGCACCGCAACACCCCGCAACGGTCGCGCAGTTGAACGCGGCGGTCGAGGGCCTGGCGTGGAAGGACAGTGTCCGAGTGGCGACCCAGGGCAACCTGAGCGTCGCCTCGCCCGGCGCCACCATCGACGGCATCACGATGGCCACCAACGACCGCATCCTGGTCCGAGCCCAAACCACCGCCACGGAAAATGGCCTCTACATCTGGAACGGCGCGGCCACACCGGCCACCCGCTCGCTGGACGCCAATGTCTTCGCGGAGCTCGAGCAGGCCGTGGTGACGGTCGAGGAAGGCACGTCGGCCGGTTCGACGTTTCGCCAGACCGCCGTCAACGGCGTGCTCGGCACCAACGATGTGACCTGGACCAGCTTCGGCACCTCGGCTCCGGCCGCCAGCGAGACCACGGCCGGCGTCGCGGAAATCGCCACGCAGACCGAGACCAACACCGGCACGGACGACGCGCGCTTTGTCACGCCCCTGAAACTCGCCAGTTACAGCAATCGCAAGCTCAAGTTCAGCCAGACCATCGGCGACGGGTCGGCCACGCAGTTCACCCTGACGCACAACCTCGGCACGCAGGATGTGCACGTGACGGTGTATCGCAACTCGGGCGCCTTCGACGCCGTGGGCTGCGATCGTGAGAACACCACCACCAATACTTGCATCGTGCGCTTTGCGTCGGCGCCGACCAGCAACCAGTTCCGGGCCGTGGTTCTGGGGTGATCGATGGCCGCGCAGAATCTTGGCTACCAGCAACTCACCCAGATTGCGGTGGCGCAAGGAGCGACCACGCCCAACCCCGGGTCGACCGGCGTGCTGGCGTGGTCGACGACCCTGGCGGCTGCAGTGGTGTGGAATGGAACACGGTGGGTGTCGGTGAGCCCCAGCAGCCACATCGCCACCCTGCGTCCGCGCGACCTCTACCCCGACCCGACCAACTTCCAGAGCCTCGACACCCGCAACGGATGGGCGCTGCTGGACGCCGATGGCGGGTCGACCAACGAAATCGTGCGCGGGGTGTTCGTCTTGCCGGAGGGCCTGGATTACTCGGGCGGGATCATCACCACCGGCTGGGTCGCAGCGACCACCGCGACCTCCGGCAATTTCCGCTACGGGGTGCGCTTCATGCGCATGAACACCGACATCGACACCGATTCGTTCGGCTCCGCGGTGGAGGCGCAGGCGGCCACCAGCGCCACCAGCGGGATCCTCACGCCGCTGGCCCTCACCAACACCGACGTTGACGGCGCGGTCGCCGGCGACGCGCTGGGTTTCGAGTGGTACCGGGACGCCAGCGATACCTCCAACGACACGGTATCCGGCGATACCGAGACACTGATTCTGAGTTTCAGGACCGCCTCATGATCTACGCATTGCTGGCCGTTCCAAAGGATGAAATCGATCTGCAGATCGTGGCCCTGAAGGACTACGATCCGGCCTGGGTGCAGGCGTTGCGCGAAGCGGGTAACCCGAAGGCGGCGTTCATCCGCGACGTGATGGTCTCGCCCCCGCCCGATCCGGTTCCGCGGGGCCAGCAGGCACGCAAGGTGTACGTGCTGGAAGGCGAACGAGTGCGTCAGGATTGGGCGCTGGACGTGCTGCCCGTGCCCGTCGTGGACGATTTGCAGATCCGGCGTGCGTTGACCGCGGTGGGCCTGCGGGATGCGGTCGAAGCCGCCGTTGCAGCGGGCAGCCAGGATCTGCGGGACTACTGGGATCGCCGCCTGCAATTCCACGTTGATCACCCGCTGGTCGTCGCGATGGCCGCTGCCATCGGTGTTCCCCGGCACGACCTCGAGGCGCTGTTCTGGCAGGCGAGCACGCTCTGATGGCGTACGCGTTCGACGGCGTCGACGATTACCTCTCGCAACTGCTGACCCTCGCCGGGCAACCGCTCACGATCGCGGTCTGGGTGCGGCCCGACAACATCACGGACACCGAGGGCTTGGTGTCGGCCAATTCCACCAGCGACAGCAGCAAGCTCGCGGCCATCAAGAACGCGGCCAACGCGCAGGCCCGTGCCGGTTCTGCGGCCGGCGCCAGCAACTCAGTCAGCGCCTCTGGCTCGCTGGTGGCCGGACAATGGGCGCATCTGATGGCCGTGCTGGAGTCCGACACCTCACGCCGGGCGTGGCTCAACGGTGTGGCCGGATCGCTCAGCACCACGGCCCGCACCGTAGGAGCGCTGGATCGCATGACGATTGGCGCGAACAGTGCCGCCAATGGCACCGGATCGATCTTGTCCTGGTTCGCCGGAGAGATCGCCGAGCCCGCCGTGTGGAATGTGGCGATGGGAGATGTCGAGGCCGCCATGCTGGCAACCGGATTCTGCCCGTGCTTGGTGCGGCCGCAATCGCTGATTTTCTACGCCGAGGCGATCCGCGGCCTGCAAAACCTGAAGGGCGGATTGCTCACCGTCAACGGCGCGCCCAGCGTGGTGCCACACCCCAGAAGATACGGATGATAGAGAAAGAAAGAGGAAGCGACCGCGGCGTGTTAGCGCACTCCGCGGCCGCCAACCGTCGACATGAAGGTCGAGAGCCCGGTGAGGCTACCACGCACACCCCGCGGCCCTGACCACCATGTCCCACCCCATCATTCCGTGGATCGGCGGCAAGCGCCGACTGGCACCCCTACTGCTGCCGCTGTTCCCGCAGCAGACCTGCTACGTCGAGCCGTTCTGCGGCGCCGCCGCTCTGTACTTCCTCAAGCCGCCGTCAGCCGTCGAGGTGCTCAACGACATCAACGGCGACCTGGTCAATCTGTACCGGGTCGTGAAGCATCATC
>JBQTIX010000169.1:0-32702 GCA_052387695.1 Panacagrimonas sp.
CGCCCGGACCGATCTGTTTCTGCGACAGGCCACCGACACCATCCATTCCCGACGGCAGAAGAATTCCATGCCAGTGAATCGTGGTGTGCTCGCGCAGACGATTGGTGAGATAGATGCGCACGCGATCCCCTTCGACGGCCTCGATCGTCGGGCCGGGCGTGGTGCCGTTGTAGCCCCAGCATTTGGCGACGCATCCCGGCGCGAATTCGTGTTCGATCTCTTCGGCCACGAGATGAAATTCCTTGACGCCATCGACCCTGCGATACGGCAAGGTCCAGCCGTTGAGCGTACGCACCGGCTTGTAGCCGCTTGCCGTCAGTACCGCGGGCCTGGACGGTTCGGCAGTGGCCTGCGCAGCGTTCTTGTCCGGCGACGGAAGGTCGTGCGTCGGCTTTTTCACGCCGGGCAGGTCGTGTCTTTCGTGTTGCGCTGAAGCGCGGCGCGACCACGCGCCGGCCAGTCCTGCGAGCAAACCGCTGCCGAGTAGAGACAACAGTTTTCGACGGCTGATCATGGCGTCTCTCCATCCCCTTTTGGTCGGGCCAGCTCGACCGGAGCCAGCGTCGCCGTCGCGGCCTGTTCGCTACTGGGCAGCTTGCGTCCGACCGCGCGCGTCAGCTCGGCTCGGGCCGTCCAGTAGTCCCGCAGCGCTTCGAGATAGCCGGAGTAGGCGTCGTATTCCTGCTGCTTGGCCAGCAGCAGCTCGAACGGGCCGATGAGCATGTAGTTCTGCTCCTTCTGCGCCTCCGCAACCACCGTCTCGCGCTGTGGAACGAGCGCGGTGCGATAGGCCTCGGCGCGCGCGCTTGCAGATGCGATTTTGGCGTGCGCGAGCTTCACTGCGTTGCTGACATCCAGAACGAGCGCGTCGAGTTCCGCCTCGGCCCGATCCAGCGCCGCACGGGCTGCGGCCACGCGGCCGGTGCCCCAGTTGAACAGGGGCAGTTCCCATTCGAGCGTCGGGCCTATGCTGATCTCGCCACCGTCGCGTTCGCGCTCGACCCCGACCTGGATGCTGTCCACCCAACGCGCGCGCCGATCAAAGCCGAAGCGCGTCGCCAGCATTTTCGCGTTCATGCGCGCCGCCGCGAGGTCAAGCCGCGATTCGACCGCGAGCGCCAGCAGTGCATCGAGTTCGTCATCCTGCTTGAGTGGCTCGGCGAGGCGCGCGTCGAGCTGCCAGGTGTCCTGTGCAGCGGACAAGCCCATCGCGCGATTGAGTTCGCTACGCGCCTCGACGGCCTCGGCTCGCGCCGACAACTCATCGAGCAGCGCCTGAGTGGCCGCCGCCTGTTCCATCGCCAGCTCGCGCCGGCTGCTATTGCCGGCCTCATGGTGTCGCTGGACCAGTTCGGCTGAGACGCGCGCCGAGCGCGCGACCAGGGCGCGCATCTGCGCGAGCTGATCGGCGCCGACCGCTTTGAAGTAGGCATCTTCCACCGCCGCGGCCAGGTTCAAGGCCGAAGACGCGACCTCCAGTTTCACCGCTTCGAACTGTGCCGAAGCGAATCGCGTGTTCGCCGGGAGGACCAGGAGGCTGACGAAATTGAACGCGATGCCCAGCCTGATATCCGCGGAGCCTTCGTTGCGCGGTTGCAGATAGGCGCCAGAGAAAACCGGATTCGCGAGCCGTCCCGCTTCGTAGACCTGTGCGGCGGCGATGCCCAGGCGCGCGGCAGCCAGGCGCAGGTCCGGATTGTTGAGCAAGGCAAGCTGCACCGCGATGTCCGCCGTCAGCGGGCGCGCGAGCGCCGCGCGTGTGAAGGCGGCCGCGTCTGCGGGTTGCGACAACTCGCGTCCGCGATCACGGGCGGCCTGCACCACATCGCCGCTCCCCCAGTCGGCCGGCACGCTCGCGCAGGCCGTCATCCCGGCGAAGAGCAGAGACGCGGGAAACAGAAAATATCGGGACGCCACGGAGTACCTCGAGGCATCTTGAGCGGCTGCGCACACTTGCTGTCAGTGCGCTGGCGCACATTGAGGCCCGGAACTGTATGCCCGCCTTCGCGGGCATGACGGGCGTTACTCCTCGCGCCGTCGCCGCAGGCCTATGAGGCCATCGCCGATAAGCGTCGTTTCATTCGAATGGTCGAAGCAGCCGGAGCTGGCTCGCGACGAAGCCAGCGGACATTCGTTCTGCATTGCCGAAACCTTGCCCATGAGCACGCGCTCCGCTGCGGCGTGGTACGCCGAGCGCAGTGAATGGGTCTTCAAGCCCGCCTCGGGCTACGGTAGCCGCGGGGTGTATGTCGGCAAAAGCATCAGCCGCCGCAAGCTCGACGAGTTGCCGGCGGACGCCTATCTCGCCCAGCGCTACGCACCTCATCCGGTCATTGATCGCGACGGCCGGCAATGGAAGTACGACGTGCGCTTCTTCGCGGATCGTGGCCGCGTCATCGGCGCTGCAGCGCGGGTATTTCATGGACAGGTCGTCGGCATGCGCGAGCCGGGCAGCGGCTTTGCGCCGATTCAGGTGGGCGCGGCGTGTTGCCTCATCGGCGCGCTGGTTGCAGCCCGCCCGGGGCGATTGAAACGCGCGGGCGGTATTGATCCCAGCCCGTAGCGGCCAAGCCGGGTCGAACCCCAATACCGTCCGCTCAGTGCCAGTAGCCGGGCCGCTCGTAATGTCCGAACAGCAGCGTCTCGTACTCGCGGGAGAACTGGATGGTGGCGTCATACTCCGGCGCGTGACGAACAGTCTCGCGGGTGACATCGACGAACACGGACTTGGCATCCCAGTCCAGTTTCTGAATCCACTGCACGGGCATCACCACATGCTTGCCGAACCACCAGTTCGCCGTGTCGACGACGAGGTACCGGACCGCCCAGCTTCCGTTGTCGATCATCAAGTCTTCGAGATGCCCCATCGAGGCGTCGGTAGCGTGAAGCTGGTAGCCCTTGACCTCGCTGATGCTGCGCAGATGAGGGTCGTCCTTTTTTTCATTCGCACACGCAACCAAGCCCTGGTTGTAGGGCGTTGACTCACCGCTCGGTATCACCGGGTACGGCGTCAGGCCCCAGAGCAGCGGGCCGGTCAGATAGTCCGGGTATCCGTAGTAGTTGAAGTACTCCAGTTCATGCTGGCGCGACACCGACTTGTGCGCGTCCAGCGGAGGGCTGCCCTTGACCTGCTGCTGGGTCAAGCGAACGTGGACGATGCCCTCCTTCCAGTCGATGCGCAGGACGGCAAGCGGCGAAATAAGCACCTTGCGCTCTTCGAGCCAGCTACCCGTCTCGACCACCAGATAGCGAACTGCCCAGCGACGATCGTCGAAATAAATGTCCCTGATCTTGCCCAGCTCTCCGTCGGAAGTGCTTATCGACAGCCCGATCAGTTTTTCCATGCGGTAAAGCATCGTTGTTCTCCAATTCGAAAGGCAGTCGCATTCATCGAAAGCGCAGCCAGCATCAACGGGTTCGGGAACCCTGGGGTTGGCAGACGTCGGGCTTGTTCTTCTCGAAGAAACTCTTGATCTGCTTTTCGACTTCTTCAAGTGAAAAGAGGCGGCGCTCCGGGACGAAGCCGGCGAGCGTCTGCTTGTGCCCCGAGAGTTTCGGCACGTCTTTGGCCAGCCTGGGGTCAGTCACCTTGGCGCCGCTGATCTGCTGATCCCGGCTCAAGAGGTTGTGTTCCGGCTGTGCGCAATGGCTCGCCTGAGTTCGTCTTGTTGAGGGTCAGCGTGAACGGGGCCCTGGCTGCGCGGCATGTGGTCACGCCTTGGGTGTCCACAACCATCACTCTTGCAGCCTGTTTGCGCTCGATCCTGGCGCCGCGCCCGCCAGCATCAGACGCCGGGTCCCGACTTCGATAGTCGGTTTCCGAAGCTCCGTTTGTCACAAGCTGTTCGATCGATCTGAGCATGAAAACCTCCTGATCCCCGCGATTCGCAAAATTTCGAGGTGCCGGAATGAGCGCAACCCAGAGAACCTAGCGGCTCGGGCGCACCGTGTCGGTGTGCTGCCGCGCTTTACCGCGCTGATGCGGATGGGGTCCGATCTGCGCCCGCAACATCGGTGAGCAGTTCCGTTCTCAGGCTCGCGATGATCGTGCTCACCTGCGCCGGGTCGCCCGTCTCGACGAACAGGGCGGCGGGCAGTTCATCCTCGGCCAGCGGTTCGGCCGTCGCAAGCTGGTGGTCGAGGACGGCGCGATCGGCCTCCGATGCATCGGCCGCTGTGCGCATGCGCTCTGCGATGCGCCGGTCCAACTCGGCCACCGCGGCGTGGCAGGACGCGGTCACGTAGGGAACGTCGAGCTGGCGGGCCAGGTCGCGAAAGCGCAGCCGGTCCGCGCGACGCAGGAACGCGGCATCGACGATGACATTCTCGCCGCCTCCGACGATAGCCGTGGCCACCTCGGCCAGATGGTCGTAGGTCCTCGCGGATTCTGAAGGGGAATACAGCCCATCCATCAGGGGCGAGCCCGAGGCGGCGCTGGCCCCCACGTCGTGCAGACGTTTCCGCTCGATGTCCGAGCGCACGCGCACTGCCGGCATCGCGGTCATCAGCCGCACGCTGAGCCAGGTCTTGCCCGATCCGGACACCCCATGCATCAGGATCATGGCGGGCCCTGCCGAACGGCAGCTTTGCTCGGCGGTGCGCACATAGCGGTCCAGATCCCTCGCCTGCGCCGCGCGGACATCGCCGACCGCGGTGTCGCCGCGAATCAGCGCCACTTTCGCGCGCACCAGCGCGCGGTACACCTCGAAGTAGCGCAGCAGGGGAACGCCGGCATAGTCGCCGGTAGATTCCAGGTAGCGGTTGAGCGCCAGGTAGGCAAGGTCGCTGCGCCCGCGAAATTGCAGGTCCATGGTCAGAAACGCGAAGTCGCTGATGACATCGATCCAGCGAAAATCCGCGCTGAATTCGATGCAGTCGAACGGCAACATTCGCGACCCGACCCTGGCGAGATTTCCCAGATGCAGGTCGCCGTGGAGTTCGCGGACGAAGCCATCGCGGCGCCGCGCCGTCATGAGATCGGACAGCGTTTCGCCGCGAGTCTTCGTCCATCTGGCGAGCGTTTCCAGGCGCTCGTGCGTGCGGCTCTCGGTGCGCGGCAGCAGCCGCACGAGGTTGTCGTGCGCGTCTTTCTGGATCGCTTCGGGCAAGCTGTAAGGCCCGTCGGCGGACGCCCTCGGCGCCGCCTGGTGGAATTCGGCGATGGAAGTCGCCAGCGCTTCGATGTCGGCGGGCTCCAGTTGTCCAGCGGCAAGCAGACGATCGAGCTGCGCCGCTTGCGGGAACTCGAGCATTTTCACCGCGTACTCGATCACCGGGCCGGCGCCGCCGATCACGGGAGTCTCCGCTGGTCCGCAAATCGGGACGACATCCAGGTAAAGCTCGGGCGCAAACCGCCGGTTCAGTCGCAGCTCTTCCAGGCAGGCAACGTGTCTCAGCGCGAGGGTCGAGAAATCCAGGAAGCCGAGATTCACCGGCTTCTTGATCTTGTAGGCATAGCTGCCCGTGAGCAGTACCCAGGAGATGTGCGTCTCGACCATGCGCAGATCCGCGACAGGGTGCGGATAGGCCGTGGGCGTCAGCAGACTCTGGATCTGAAACGAAGCTGCGCCCGCTCCGGTCGGCAATGGATTCAATTCGACCTGATCGCTCATGTTCGTCCCTGCCTGCGGATGGGCACAACAACCTAACGACCCGCGCGCACGGCGTCGGTGTGCTGTCGCGCTTTGCCCCGGCCCCACGGTCAGAGCGTTTGAGCCGCCGAGATTCTTACCTGCAGCTCCCGCGCTACCAAGTTTGAAAACGCGCGTGCTGCCTCCCGCAAACTCGCGAGGTTGCGAGGTTGCGTTGTTCCGCAGCCTCCGCCCCGTCAGCCAGGTGTGTGCGAGCGACGAGCCGCTAAGCGACAATGCAAGACATGAAACCTGATCGGATCAATGCCGACAAGCCGCACCTCTGGAAAGCCGATATCGCAGCGTCCGTAGACCAGTTCAATCGATGGTTCATGCGTTTCGCGCCCGATGCGTTTCGCTCCACGCGAATCAAGACGACCCAGCATGTGAAGGCCGCTCTGGTCGCAACCCATGATCTGCGAGACCTCACGCCGGAAATGCTCAGGGCCAACCCCAGTGCCGTTTCCACGCTGCGCATGTGTACGGCGCCGCCGCTGGCGGTTGACCGTCTGATCGGGTTATCCAGCGCCAACAAATCGCTGATCGGCCGCATGGAGCAAGGCAAGTTGGCGGCTCGGATGTAGGATGAGCTACTTCGAGAGAACCTGACGGCGGTCTGTCGTGTGCTGAGCGAGTTGCTGGATCGGGACATCTTTCCCTGGCTTGAAGCCGGGAAGGCGCCAACCGCTCAGGAACGTAACAGGGCGGCGACGATCGTGGCGGATCGCCTGTGCAGTGCCGTGGCCAATCCTATCGTCCGGAATGCCCAGGAACAGCGGCAACTGGCCGTCATCGGCGAGTTTCTCAATCAACGCGGATACCGCAAGCAAACGCACGCGGTTGGACGGCCACTCATGGAGATGGAGTCCGGTACGTATGCATTCCGCATGAACCTGCCGGTGGGCAAGACGCTGAAGGTCAACATCCCCGTAGATGTGGTCATTCAGCCACGCATGCTGCGAAAGGATCGCCTGCCGATCCTCATCGAAGCCAAGTCGGCCGGCGACTTCACCAACACGAACAAGCGTCGCAAGGAAGAAGCGGCAAAGATTCATCAACTCCAGGCGAGTTACGGTGCGTCCGTACCGTTCGTCCTCTTTCTGTGCGGATACTTTGGCAGCGACTATCTCGGTTATGAAGCCGCCGAGGGAATCGATTGGGTCTGGGAACACCGGATCGACGATCTTCTGGTCTTGGGCTTGTAACCGAACATGCTCGACGACCTGCAAATCGAGATCGAACGCGAGACAGTCCAAGTGGCGCTCGATTCGCGTCGGTCAGGAGCCGAGAGAAATCGGCTCGGCCAGTTCGCCACGCCGAACAGACTTGCGATAGAAATCGCGAGATACGTCCAGACCATCGCGGGTAAGGAACTTCGATCCATCCGATTTGCGGACCCCTCCATTGGTACCGGGAGTTTTTATTCCGCCGCGCTGAATGTCTTCGGGCAGGATCGCTTCGAGCGTGCGGTGGGGATCGAACTGGACGGCGCGTTTTGCGATGCAGCGCGCAAACTCTGGGGCGAGACCGGTCTTGAGGTCGTCAACGCTGATTTCACGCGCGTGATCGCCAACGGTCATGCTCCGACCCGACCCAATCTTGTTCTCGCCAATCCGCCCTACGTCCGTCACCACCATCTGGAACGGGACGACAAGGAGCGATTGAAAGCTCTCGTGATGCGCTTATCCGGCGTGGAGATCAATGGTCTGGCCGGGTTGTACGTCTACTTTCTCATCCTCGCTACATCGTGGATGGAAGACGATGGCTACGCAGCGTGGCTGGTGCCATCGGAGTTCATGGACGTCAATTACGGCGCAGCGTTGAAGCATTTTCTGACGGATCAGGTCACGTCGATTCGTGTTCACCGATTCGACCCGCACGATGTCCAGTTTGGCGATGCCCTGGTGTCGTCGGCCGTGCTGGTTTTTCGCAAGCGACGGCCGGCTCCTGGACATCTCTCGGAATTCAGCTTCGGCGGCTCGCTCGCCGCACCTCGGACGACCGATTCAATTCCGGCAGAGAGACTTCGCCAGTCACGTAAGTGGACCGCCTTCCCGGCACATGCAGGAAATGATCGGCGAACGCATTCCGGGCTGAATGGCCCTTCGCTCGGAAGTCTGTTTCGCGTGCAACGCGGCATCGCGACGGGGAACAACAAATTTTTCGTGCTCCCGCTCTCGGAAGCCGAACAACGCGGCATTCCAATGGAATGCCTGCGCCCGATCCTTCCGAGCCCACGCCAGCTACAGACTACCGTCATCGAGGCTGACCCGACCGGCTATCCACTGATCGACAAGCCGCTGTGTGTGATCGACTGCGATCTGCCAGAGGGCATCGTCCGGGAGCGCTATCCGGCTTTGTGGGAATACCTCTCGACTGCGGACAGCCTTGGAATCAAGGACGGCTATCTCGTTGGCAAGCGCACTCCTTGGTACAAACAGGAGCAGCGCCAACCCGCACCGTTTCTTTGTACCTATATGGGACGGGGAACTGATGAAAAGCGCCCCTTCCGGTTCATCTGGAACCGTTCGAAGGCGATTGGGACGAATCTCTATCTCATGCTGTATCCCCAGAACAGCTTGCTGGAGATGCTACGCAGGTACCCGGAGCGAGCCGGAGACGTCTTCGCCTTGCTCGGACAGATCACAGGGGATGAGCTTAGAGGAGAGGGTCGGGTGTATGGCGGCGGCCTCAACAAGATCGAACCAAGCGAACTGGCGCGCATCTCTGCCGCCTCGTTCATGGGTCGTTGGACACAACTCGGCGCAGAGATTGGGAGCCAGCGTTCGATTTTTGATTAACGTCCGGTCATGGCCGAATGGGGGGCGCGAATTGTGCAGCGAGCGCTTGCCGAAATCGTTGCGCGAAGCCCAGAGATTTTAGGTTGCGTGACTGTTCAGGGCTGACGCTGGGTTGAAAGTACAAGCGATCGTTCATTCCTCGCCTGACGACGTACCATTTCGATGCGACGCATCGTTCCACAAACGGATGACCGGCTCTTCCAGATCGTGGTGATAACCGAGCACGCTGACCGAGGCCGTCGTGAGATAGAGGCGACGCGCTTCGACAGCGGGCAACCCGAGCCAGCGCGCGGCGAGCACGCGCAAGATGTCGCGGTGGGCGAAGACCAGCGCATCGCCGTCCAGAGCCCGGATGCGGCCGATGACGCGGTCTGCGCGCCCGCTCACCGATGCGAGCGTCTCCCCGTCGGGGCAATCGCCCCCGAGCAGCGTCCAGCCGGGGCGCTCGGCGCGAATGTCTGCGGTGCGTCGGCCTTCGTAAGCACCGTAGTCCCACTCGGCGAGATCGGCATCGACGCGAGCGCGTTCACCGAAGCCGGCAAGCTCTGCGGTTCGCCGCGCACGTTGCAGCGGACTCATGAATACCTCGACGAAGCTCAACTCCCGCAGCCGCCCGCTCAGCGCTTGCGCGTTGCGCTCACCACGTTCTGTCAGCGCTATATCGGTGCGCCCGGTCGCTTGGCCGTTGAGAGACCAGGCGGTCTCACCGTGCCGAACAAGGTAGACCTGCGGGAGTCTGGCGTTCATGTGCTCGCTGCGCGCGGTCGCAAGATAGTGCCAGCGACGGCCTACGCAGCTACTCCGCGGGAGAATTCGTCGAAAGCCGCGATCGCGCTCGCCGCGTACATCAGCGATGGGCCGCCACCCATGTACGTCGCCACGCCGAGCGTTTCGTCCACCTCCTGGCGTGTCGCGCCAAGCGCGACCAGGGACTTCATGTGGAAGCCAATGCAGGGGTCTCAACGCGCGGCGACGCTGAGCGCCAGGGCGATCAGTTCCTTGGTTTTCCTGTCGAGCGCTCCAGCGGCGGTCGCCGCACGTCCAAGCTCGTTGAAGCTCTTCATGACCTCGGGCGTGCTGGACCGCAGGGTCGCCAGATGCGCGGTTACGGACTGGGTCAGGTCACGATAGCTGACGGCCGAGGTAGACAAGGTTTGCTCCTTTGAAAGCACGGCCCGAATACTCGGGACCTCTGCGGGTGCCGAACCAAAAGGCAAAGCGAAGCTTCCATCGTTCGCGTGACCCGTGTCTGTGCGCGAACCCACGGAGGATGCCGCTGCGGCGCGACCTGGCACGATAAGCCACACAGCCGCAGCCGCCAGGTCGCCGCGCGTGAGTCAGAACCCTTGCTGCTGGCCACGTCGCCCGATCTGGTCCATCACGCCACGCAGACCACGACGTTGTATGGCAAACGCATGCAGATCGGGCAGAGCTTCCAGGCCCTACTCGGGCTCAGTACCAGGTGCCCTGCTTGAGGCAGCGCTGATTATCGGTGTTGGCCTTTGTCTTGCAGCTGTAGTCCGAGCGATCACACAGCAGGTAGGTCTTTCCGTACATCTGCTTGCAGTGCTGCTCGGTCGCCGCATCTTTTGCGCCGCCGCCTGCGGGCGCCTTGGGCTTGGTTTTCCTCGCGCCGCCGAGGCGCTCGCGCAGAACCTGCGACCCGGCGAGGTCGGCTGCGGTCTCGCCCTTGTCGTTGCGCAGACTGCGATTGGCGCCGCGCTGGAGTAGCGCGTCGACGACGTCCGGCTTGTCCTTCCAGGCCGCGACCATCAGCAGGGTCCAGCCGTCGCGACCACGCGCGTTCACATCCAGACCGAGGTCAAGCAGGCGCTGCACCTCGTCGATCTTGTTGTACTCGATCGCCCAGCGCGCTTCGTCCCACTGCTGCCGTGAAGACGTTTGACCATCCTACGGCGACTCGCCGCATTCGAGTGAGTTTCGAGAGGGACACCTCAGACGTTAAGCGAGCTGCCGAACAGATCGGATTGCGCATTCCGTGCAAGCTCCGCCACGAGTCCACAGCGCGTCCAATGCCTTCGACCATCGCTCGTCGCAGCGATTGGCGTGTCACGAAAAGGTATCTGCAATGAAAGGAACACCAGCTCGCTTCGCACCGGAAACATCGTTGCGGCCGATCATCGCCATCGTCCTGGCGTCGTCACTGGTGGGGTGTGGAGGTCGCGTGAACCTTGCGACCGAGGGCGGCGCCGATCCCCAACCCACCGTCGTCGTCCTGGACACGCAACGCGGCAGGCTGCTCTATGACACCGCTTGTGTCGCCTGTCACACCACCCAGGCGCATTGGCGCGACAACTCCATCGTGGGCTCATGGAGCGACGTGCTGGTGCAGGTCGAGCGCTGGCAGAAGAATGCCGGACAGCAGTGGGGCTCGTCAGAAATCGGCGACGTGGCGGCTTACCTCAACGCCGTCTATTACAAGATGCCGTGTTCCACAACCGGCTGCCGGGGCGAGTCGAACGCCGCACTCGATCGAGGATTGAACTTGGCGAAGGACTTCTGACGGCCCACAACAAGAATTCTTTGTGCCAGATTTGCGACGGTCGCCACCCACCTTAAGCGTGTTGCCGAACAGACCCTATTGCCCATTCCGCGCACGCTCTGCGGCCCGCAATTGCTATGGAAGAACGAACATGAAAACTGACGCACAGCTCCAGCAGGACGTGATGGCAGAACTGAAGTGGGAACCCTCTATCGAAGCCACGCAGATCGGCGTCGAGGTCAACGGTGGAATCGTAACCCTGGCCGGTCACGTGGATAGCTACGGAGATAAATTCCATGCCGAACGCGCGGCCCAACGCGTGTCGGGCGTCAAGGCCCTGACGGTCGAGATCGAGGTGAAGCTCCCGGGGCCGAGCAAGCGAACCGACGTCGATATTGCGCGCTCGGCAGAGAATGTTTTGGAGTGGATGACCTATCCGCCGAAGGATGGCATCAAGGTCATGGTGGAAAGTGGCTGGATCACCTTGTCCGGCGAAGTGGACTGGGGTTACCAGCGGCTCGCCGCCACCACCGCCGTTCGCTACCTGATGGGTGTGAAGGGCGTCAGCACCAACATCGAAATCAAGCCCAAGGTGGCCTTGAGTGCCGTGAAATCGGAAATCGAGTCCGCGTTGAAGCGGCGCGCCAAGGCCGACGCTCAGGACATCAAGGTCTTGGTTAACGGCAACGACGTGACCTTGACCGGCACCGTTCATTCCTGGTCGGAACGCGAATTGGCGACAGACTCCGCCTGGGGTACTCCCGGCGTGCGCAATGTCGTGGACAAGATGACCATGGCCTACTGATGCCGATGAAGGGTCCGCCTCGCGCGGACCCTTCGCGCGGCCATGATCCCGCTGTTCGCTCTTCAATTCGCGCTGCCGCTGATTCTTATCGCCTGGATCGGCATTGCGCCGCTGCGCAGCCTGTTGGGCTTCGGGGTCCAGGTTGTCGCCACCGCTCTCGGCTTGTTCGCGCTCGCCCTGACCGGGGTATGGATTCTGCCGCCCTGGTGGGCGCCGTACGCGTTTGCGGGTCTCCTGCTGTTGGCAATCGCCGTTGGTCTGCGTCGAAGGCGGCCCTATGTCTCCGTGATTCCATCAGGCCTGGGTGCGTGGACGGCCACGGCCTTGTACTTGGCGCTCGGCGGAATCGCCGTCGGCCAGGCGTCCATGGGGCTGGCGGGACGCAACCCGCCGCCTGCCAGGATGGTGGAACTGGCATTTCCGCTCGCCGGCGCGACCTACCTGATCGTCAACGGTGGCAGCGAGCTTAGCGTCAATGGCCATATGAAAACGCTCGACGCCGCAGTGCCGCGCTTTCGCGTCTGGCGCGGGCAGTCTTATGGAATCGACGTCGTCAAAGTCGACCGATTCGGCTTACGTGCTAACGGTTTGCGGCCTTCTGAACCGAGCGCGTATCGAGTCTACGGCGCCGAGGTGTTTGCGCCCTGCACCGGCGAGATTGTCTCGGCAACGGACGGCCTGCCGGACATGCAGGTTCCAGAAACCGACCGCGACAACATGGCGGGGAATCATGTGATTCTGCGATGTGGCGACGCGAACGTGTTGCTGGGCCATTTCCGGCCCGGCAGCCTCGAAGTTGTTACCGGCGCTCGCGTGAATATCGGCGACCGCCTTGCCGCGGTGGGCAATTCAGGCAACAGCGACGAACCCCATCTCCACATTCATGCGCAAACGCCAGGAACGGTCGACGAGCCGATGTCCGGTGATCCGCTGCCGATACGCTTCAGCGGTCGTTTCCTCGTGCGCAACGATCACGTCTTGATCGCCGAGGTTCCGGATAAATCGCCGTGATGATCGACACGTTCTGGAAGGCCGTTGCACTCTGGTTCGTGCTCGTCGTACTCGCCATCGCCAACGGGACCTTGCGGGAAAAAGTGCTCGTTCCTGCGATGGGCGCATCGTCAGCACTGCTGATCAGCGGCATCACCTTGTCCGTCGCCATCTTTGTCGTGTCCTGGTTCGCCTTGCCGTGGTACGGACCGCTGGCGTCTTCGCAATACTGGCTCATCGGTCTGCTGTGGCTGTTCATGACGATGCTTTTTGAATTCGGCTTCGGTCATTTCATCGCGCACAAATCCTGGGTCGAGTTGCTCGACGCCTACAACGTCTCGAAGGGCAATCTGTGGGCTCTCGTTCTTGTCGCGACATTCGTGTCGCCGTGGCTTGCGGCTCGACTGAAAGACGCATCATGAAACCGACGCGCCGCCACGCGGAAGCTCACCGCAGCAAACGCATCGGCTGGCTGCGTGCCGCCGTGCTGGGCGCGAATGACGGCATCGTTTCGACCGCCAGTCTCCTGGTCGGCGTCGCGGCCGCCAATACCGGCCAAGGCGACATTCTGGTGATCGGTGTTGCAGCGCTGGTAGCGGGGGCGATGTCGATGGCCGCAGGCGAATATGTCTCGGTGCATTCGCAGGCGGACACCGAAAAGGCCGACCTGTCGCACGAGCGTACGGAGCAGGAAGCTGATCCCGCCGGTGAACGGCGTGAACTGACGGCGATCTATGTCGCACGCGGAGTCGAACCGGGACTGGCGAAACAAGTCGCCGAACAATTGATGAAGCACGACGCGCTCGGCGCCCACGCACGCGACGAACTCGGGATCAACGAGTCCGCCCGCGCGCAGCCCGTTCAAGCTGCGCTCGCGTCGGCTTCCAGCTTCGCGGTCGGTGCCGCGCTGCCCTTGACCGTGGCGGCCCTGGTGCCTGAGAGGGGCTTGATTCTTTGGATATCGGGCATGTCACTTGTTTTCCTGGCCTCGCTGGGCGCGATAGCTGCGAGGGTGGGTGGCGCCAGCGCGTCGATGGGCGCGTGGCGTGTCAGCTTCTGGGGTGCGCTCGCGATGGCGATCACCGCGTCGGTGGGTGCGCTGTTCGGTACGGTTGTTTAGGAGCGTCGATGGACTTCAAGGACTACTACGCGGTGCTCGGAGTGGAACGCACGGCGACGCAGGCGCAGATCAAGAGCGCCTATCGCAAGCTGGCGCGTAAATATCACCCGGATGTGAGCAAGGAACCGGATGCCGAAGCACGATTCAAGGACGTGGCCGAGGCGTACGAAGCGCTGAACGACGAGGAGCGGCGGGCGGCCTACGACGATGTCGGCAAACGGCACAAGAGCGGCCAGGAATTCAACCCGCCACCGGGATGGGACAGCGGCTTCGAATTCAGCGGACGTGACTTCGGCGCGGGCGGGACCGCCGATCACAGCGCGTTCTTCGAAGCCTTGTTTCGGCGCGCGGGCGCTCAAGGCCCGCGCGGCTCCGCGCACGCCACAGCGGGCGATCATCACGCCAAGGTGCAGATCGAGCTGCAACACGCGTATCGCGGCGGCCACCACAGCATCTCCTTGCGCACGCCCAGGATGGAGGCCGACGGGCAGATGACGATGCAGGATCGAAAACTGGACGTGAACATTCCCAAGGGCATCCGCCCGGGGCAACACCTCCGGCTCGCCGGCCAGGGCGGCGCAGCGCACGGCGACGAGCCGGCCGGGGACCTGTACCTTGAAATCGAGTTCGCACCGCACCCGCACTTCCGTGTCGATGGCCGCGACGTTTACCTCGATCTGCCGGTCGCGCCATGGGAAGCCACGCTCGGAGCGACCGTCACAGTGCCGATGCCCGACGGCAGCGTTCAACTGAGCTTGCCGGCTGGCTCATCGGCAGGCCGCAAGATGCGCCTCAAGGGCAAGGGCCTTCCCAGCGTTCCCCCCGGCGATCTGTACGCGGTGCTGTCGATTGCCCTGCCACCGGCAGACACGGTGCTGGCGCAGG
The DNA here is from genome assembly GCA_052387695.1 of Panacagrimonas sp. Classification (GTDB taxonomy): domain Bacteria; phylum Pseudomonadota; class Gammaproteobacteria; order Nevskiales; family Nevskiaceae; genus Panacagrimonas. The sequence goes on from JBQTIX010000169.1 coordinate 14,735, forward strand.
AAGCCTATCGCGGGATGGCCACGAGCTTCGGCGACTTCAATCCGCGCCGCGCACTGTTGGAGGCATGACGCCATGACCGATACCCAGATGTTCGTGATCAACGGCGTGCTGCTCGAAGAAGAGGTGCAGTTCACGCTCGTCGAGCTGAGTCGTGCCTGCCGGGCGGAAGTCGAGCAGTTGGTGTTGCTGGTGGACGAAGGCGTGCTGACGCCGAGCGGCGACGATCCGCAACGCTGGCGCTTTGAAGGCGCCACCCTGCAACGTGCGCGTACCGTGCTCCGCCTGACGCGTGAACTGGAATTGAGCATTTCCGGTGCGGCGCTGGTGCTCGATCTGCTGGAGGAGATCCGCACGCTCAAGGCGCGATTGCGACGCCTCGGCGCCAACTGAGCGCATGGGGTCGATAGGTCAGTCGATGCGGGTTGAGAATTAGCCCGCGTGGAAGCCACCCTCCTCGTTCTGATCATGCTGCTGGCGGTCGTCGTCAGCCGCTTCCTTGCGGGCGTCACGCATTTGCCGGTGCCGCTGATTCAAATCGCGCTCGGCGGCGCAATCTTCTACCTGAGCCCGACGTCGGTGGAACTGGACCCCCAGGTGTTTTTTCTCTTGCTGCTACCGCCCTTGTTGTTCCTCGACGGCTGGCGCATTCCCAAGGACGACCTGATTCGCGAAGCCCCGACCATCCTGACCTTGACCTTGGGCCTGGTGGTTTTCACGGTGCTGGGCGCGGGCTGGCTGATCCACTGGCTGATTCCGGCGATGCCGCTCGCCGTTGCCTTTGCGCTGGCTGCGGTGCTCTCCCCTACCGATCTGGTCGCGGTATCCACCATCGCCTCAAGAGCGCCGATTCCGCTGCGCATGATGCGCATCCTTCAAGGGGAATCGCTGTTCAACGACGCCTCGGGCCTGGTGTGCATGCGCTTCGCGGTCGCGGCTGCGTTGACAGGCTCGTTCGTGCTGTCCAGCGCGCTGGCGAGCTTTGTGTGGGTGGCGCTCGGCGGCCTTGCGATCGGGTTCGGCGTGACCTGGCTGGTGACCCATGCCAAGCGCGAGTCAACGGTGCTGCTGGGCGACGACGGCGGCGCGCAGATTCTCATCACCTTGCTGATTCCGTTCGGCGTGTATCTCTTGGCCGAGCGCCTGCACTGCTCGGGCATTCTGGCCGCGGCCGCAGCCGGCATCACCATGGGATTCACCCCGCACTCGCATTGGCACGCGGTCACCCGCATCCGTAGGACGGCCGTGTGGGAGACCGTGCAGATGGCCGCCAACGGCAGCATCTTCGTGCTGCTGGGCGAGCAGATTCCCTCGATCCTCTCGGCATCGGAGCAAACCGTTCTTCTCACAGGGCATCAAAACCCGTGGTGGCTCGGGTTTTATGTCGTGCTCATTCTTGCGGCGCTGGCGACGCTGAGATTTGTCTGGGTGTGGGTGTCGCTGAAGCTTGCGTTTTTCGGTACGCGCTCGCGCGGCGGACTTCCGTCTTCATCGCACTGGCGGCTGGTGACGGCGATGTCGCTGGCGGGCGTGCGCGGCGCCATCACCCTGGCTGGCGTTTTGACATTACCGTTGACGATGAGTGACGGCGCGCCTTTCCCGGCACGCGATCTGGCGATTTTTCTGGCGGCGGGCGTGATCGTGCTGTCGTTGCTGCTGGCCACCATCGGGCTGCCGCGCGCGCTGCGCGGCCTGGAGTTGGCGCCGGACCCTGCGCACCACAGCGCGGAGCACCGCGCCAGAGTGGCCGCGGCAGAGGCCGCGATCCGCGCCATCGAATCCGCTCAGCGTGGACTGGCCGATGAACACGCCGACGACGGTCTGCACGCCGATGCAGTGAGCCAACTCGTGGCGCGGTATCGACGGCGCATCGGCCGACACGCGAGCGACGAAGGCAAGGCCACACATCAACATGGTGCTGATGCCGTCGAGCGCCAGTTGCGGCTGGTCGGGCTGTGCGCCGAACGCGACGAAATTCTGCGGATTGGGAGCGAGCACGGAATCACCGAGCTGACGCTTGCCAAGATCGTGCGAGAGATCGATCTGCAGGAGGCCCAATACAGCGGCTGAGCAGCGGCTGATGCCTATGGATGTCCGATACGATCAATCCAGCCCTGATGCGTCGCGATGGCGCGCAAGGGGCAGCATCGAATACTTCCGCAAGGGTCCACCGTGAAGTCAGCAGCACTCTCGTTCCTTCAAGACCCGACCCAGCGCGAATCCGCCGCAGGCATTCTGCTGATGGTGGCTGCGGCCCTGGCGCTGGCCGTCGCCAATTCGCCGCTCGCTGAGAGCTACTTCGCGATCCAGCACAGCATCGTTGCGGGTCTGAGCGTGCTGCACTGGATCAACGACGCGCTCATGGCGCTGTTCTTCCTGCTGGTGGGCCTGGAGCTGAAACGGGAATTGCTTGAAGGCCAGCTATCCACCTGGCCTCAACGGACGCTGCCTGGTGTGGCGGCGCTCGGCGGCATGGTTGTGCCGGCCTTGATCTATGTCGCCTTCAGCGGTGGCGATGCCGTGGTGCTGCGCGGCTGGGCCGTACCGATGGCTACGGACATCGCATTTGCGCTGGGCGTGCTGGCGCTGCTGGGATCACGGGTTCCGGTTTCACTGAAGGTCTTCCTGACCGCACTGGCGATCATCGACGATCTGGGCGCCGTCCTGGTCATTGCCTTTTTCTACACGAACGAACTCTCGTTGCCGGCATTGGGCCTCGCAGCGATTGCGCTCGCGGTCCTGCTCGCGATGAATCGAATGGGAGTCGCGCGCCTACCCTTCTATCTGGCGATCGGAGCGCTGCTATGGATGTTCGTGTTGAAGTCGGGCGTCCATGCAACGCTCGCCGGTGTGGCGCTGGCGCTCACGATCCCCTTGCGCCGGATGAGCGGTGATGCGCTTGGCCGCGCCGCGCCGCTTCATCACCTGGAGCATGCACTCCATCCCTGGGTCGCGTTCTTCATCATTCCCGTGTTCGGATTTGCCAACGCGGGCGTCGCGTTTGGCGGGATGAGCGGGTCGAGTCTGATCGAGCCCGTTCCCCTCGGGATTGCAGCGGGCCTGTTCGTCGGCAAGCAGATCGGCGTGTTCGGGTTCTCATGGCTGGCCATACGCAGCGGACGTGCGCAGTTGCCGTTCCAGGCCGGCTGGTCGCAGCTCTATGGTGTGGCGCTGCTCTGCGGAATCGGATTCACCATGAGCCTGTTCATCGGCGCTCTGGCTTTTGGAGAGGCCTCGGAGATGGCCGACGCCACCAAGATTGGCGTGCTTGCCGGCTCGGTTCTATCCGCGCTTGCGGGGGCCGCCGTGCTGCGGTGGTCGATCCGGTAAACGCGTTGATGCGGAACCTGGCGTAGCCACGCGATCACGAAAAGCAGGTCGTGACCTGGCTCGCGCAGTGTTCTGGTGGGCACAGCGAAGCCAGTCGTTATGCCGGCGCGTCGATCAAGGCTCGAATCCCTTGCTTCTTCGCGAACGGGTGGATGGCCATGTTCGAGGATTTGCGTCCGTAGCCGGCGTTCTGGATCGTGCCGAATTGCGGGGCGGGTCCCCGACCGCCAGCCAATTGAGCCCTGGCGGTGGCGCAGGGCAGCAACCGATCAGTTTCTTTCTTGACCACGGCGTAACACTCACAACTCAACTTTTCTAGGCGGGGACGATCAAGCACCGTGATCTGGCCGCGGCCGTACTCGATCACTCCGAGTTTTTGCAGCTTGCCGGCCGCCTCGGTCACAGCTTCGCGGCGTACACCCAGCATGCTGGCGATCAGTTCCTGGGTCATCGATAGTCGGTCACCCGACCGACGGTCCAGGGAAAGCAGCAGCCAGCGGCAAAGCTGTTGGTCGATCAAGTGGTGCCGGTTGCAGACCGCTGTCTGCGCCATTTGGGTGATCAAGGCTTGCGTGTAGCGCAATACCAGCAGCATCAGATCGCCGTGATGATTGAACTCGTTCTTGAGCCGTTGCGCCGACAGCGTGTAGGCGCTGCCGGCACTCTGCACGATCGCCCGACTCGAGGTACTTTCGCCGCCCATGAAACGCGAGATGCCGACGATGCCCTCATTGCCCACCATCGAAATTTCCGTCGACGCGCCGTTCTCGATCACGTAGAGCAGGGACACGATCGAGTCGGTAGGAAAGTAAACCTGGCGCATGGTGTCGCCGGATTCATACAAGACCTTGCCCAGAGCCAAGCTCACTCGTTCGAGATGAGGTAACAATCGACACTGAACATCGGCAGATAAAGCTGCCAGAAGCTGGTTGTGCTGCGGCGTGATGGTCTCGGACATGTTTTTGCCACTCGCTTGAAAGCGACGGCCATGACTGTCCCTGGAGAATGGGTTGATTAGCTCGCCACGTGAATGAGTACATCCATACGCGCAAGGAGCGCGCCTGTGTACCGCTTCTGCGTGCGACGGCGCTGACCGGTTGCAGGTCACGGAATTGATACGCCTTGTATGCGCTATCGCACCGACGCGGGCCGGACTTCGCGTCATGCAGATTCATGCAGATCGCCGATTCGCAGAACCAAAGCACTCGTAGTTGCACGGCCAGTGTGCGTCACCGAACCCAACGCGCACTGCGCCACCAACCGTCAGTCGCCTGGAACGACACTCGGAAACAGCGTACGGTCAGCGCCATGACGTTCGGCACATCTAGCGCTGCATCTCGACGTTGCCATGAATGAAACTCAGCTCCGAGACCAGTTGGCCGTCGAGCGGACGCGCCTGGCCAATGAGCGCACCTTGCTGGCTTACATCCGCACAGCACTGGCGCTCGCAGGCGGCGGGGCCGTCCTTCTTCAGTTCTTCCCCAGCTACCCCTCGCTGTTCCGGATCGCGTGGCTATTAGTTATTGCCGGTGGCGCCACAATCGTCATCGGCATGGTTCGCTTCTTTTTGGTTGGGAAGCGGCTCCGCGACGACACCTAGAGTCAGGCGTGTGCAGCCGACTGTTTCAGCAGCATCGGCCCGTAGACGAGTCCGAACAGACCGAACGCCGCGATCCAGCACAGACCCGACCCGACGATGAGCACCGTCATCGCGTCCGGCATCCAGGGTGCCGCGACCCGCGTGATCGCGGCGACGGCGACCAGCGCAAAGATACCGACCGTGGCCCGGTTCGCAGTCAGCACGCGCCCGGTGTGCCCGAGCGAGACGCGCGGCATCACGGCAAGGATCATGGTGCCGATCGCACCCGCACTCAGCGCATGAATCGCCGAAGCGAGCGGAACGCCGACATCGAGTAGCGACAGTCCAAGCAATGCGGCGCCGACCGCCACCCAGCCATAGCCGACATGCAGGACGAACAGCAGCGGTTCGGGATAAGTCGCGCCGCCGGCCCAACGAAGCAGCCGCCACGCATTGAGCGCGGCGGCGATGACCAGCATCACGCCGGCCAGTCTCGAATCGGGAAGCACAGCCCAGAGCATCAGTCCGGCGCCCAGCAGACTTACCGCCGCGATGTCGATCGCTCCGTGCGATGCGCGCAGGCGCGCTCCGGCACGCTTGCTCAGCCAGTTGTGCGTGAACGCCGGGATGATGCGTCCGCCAATCAGCGAGATCAGCAGGACCGGGGCGGCGAGGCCCAGGCGCCAGCCCAGACCGGGAGGGACTGCGAAATCCAGGGATTCGAGATGCATCAGAAGATTGGCGATGACGAAGACGGCGACGGGCGCCAGCATCGGCAGGTTGCGCCAGTTGCGCGCCGCGACGATCTCGCGTGCGGCCACCGCCAGAAGGACGACCGAATAGGACAGGTCGGCGCTTACCACCAGCCAGGCCGGAAGCTGCGCGGAAATCAAACAGGCGATACGTCCCAGCAGCCAGAGACCGGTCAGCATCGCGAGCGGATGGCCTCTGAACGCCGGCCGGCCGGTCCAGTTGGCAATCGCCGTCAGCAGAAAACCGCCGACCGCGGCCATCACGAAACCGAACAGCATTTCGTGGATGTGCCAGCTCATGGGGTCGAAGCGGGTCGGCAAGTGCCAGTGCCCGAAGTACATTCCGAGCCACACGGCCATGCCGACGATGGCCCAGCTCGCCGCGGCCAAAAACAGCGGCCGGAACGCGTAGGTGAACACGGCGGGTTGACGCGGTGAATGGGTCAAGGCGAGGCCGCTGGCGTATAGACGCTGACCCGTTCATGCGCGTCTTCGAAATCAGGAAATGGCATGACGCGGGGACGAGATCAAGATGATCCTTCCCGATAGTGCGCGCGGCATAAAGCGGGCGTCCGTGCGCTATCGAACGCTCTGCGCAACCAGTCGAAGCCTATCTAAGTGCGCTGCCGCACAGATCAAAGACTGTGATCCGCGCACGGTATATCGATAACGCATTGCGAGGATCGAGCATCACAATTCTCATCGGGCCTTGTCTCGCGACACCGAGCGCCACCGGAACCACCCGGTCGCAATGTCGGCGCTTGGCGTGTGCAGGGCTGGTGCTGGTGCTGACCGGCTGCCAATCCGGTGACCGCGAAGAAGCATCCAGCGCCGCGACCGGCGACGCTTACGACGTCGCGAAGATGGATTTCAAATCGCCGCCTGCGATGCTGTCGAACGAGCGCCACACCGGTGCCTTCGCCAGTGGCGAGGCCCTTAGCCTGGACGCGCACATCAAACCGCTGGTAGCGGCGACGGTGAAGGAACTCCGCCTCGACACCACGCACAAGATCATCGAGATCGCGCCCGGCGTCATGTTCAGCGCCTGGACCTTCGGCGATCAGGTGCCCGGGCCGGCGATCCGCGCCAAGGTGGGTGAATCGCATCAAGTTCACCATGACCAACCGCTCCGACGAGCCCGCACCCGGCGTGAGCGTGACCGCCGCGCCGATGATGCATTCGATGGACTTCCACTCGGCGATGGTCTCGCCGCAGGACAAGTACCGCTCGATTGCACCGGGCCAGACGATCTCGTTCGAGTTCACCCTCAACTACCCGGGTGTGTTCATGTACCACTGCGGCACACCGATGGTGCTGGAACACATCGCCTCGGGCATGTACGGGATGATGATCGTCGAGCCGCGCGACGGTTACCCGACGAAAGTCGATCGCGAGTACAGCGTCATCCAGAGTGAGTTCTACACCCAGCCTGATCCTGAAAAACGCAAAGTCGATGGCCAGCCGCTGTATGTGCTGGACAACGACCGGCTGCGCGCCAAGACGCCCACCTACACGGTGTTCAACGGCCGCTACAACGGCATGATCGATCAGCCCCTCGCCGCCAAAGCCGGCGAGCGCGTGCGCCTGTTCGTGTTGAACGTGGGGCCGTCGAATACTTCGAGCTTCCACGTCGTCGGAACAATCTTCGACCGCGTCTGGATCGACGGCAATCCGGACAACCAGTTTCGCGGCATGCAGACCGTACTGCTGGGTTCGTCGAGCGGCGCGATCGTCGAGTTCATCATTCCCGAAGCCGGCAGCTACGTGATGGTGGACCACCACTTCGCCAACGCCTCTCAAGGCGCTGTCGGCCTCATCGCGGCGGGCGGTAGCGATCTAGAGCATCACAACATTCCAGCCACGTCCACACCGACCGACCCCGAGGCCGTACAGGGCAAGCTCGCATTCGAATCCAAGTGCCTGGCCTGTCACTCCATCGGCGGCGGCGACAAGCTCGGCCCCGACCTCTACGGCACGACCACGCGCCACGACGATGCCTGGCTTACGCGCTGGCTGAAATCGCCCGAGCAGATGATGCAGACCGATGCAAAGGCCAAGGCCCTGCTCGACAAATGGAAGATTCCGATGCCCAACCAGGGTCTGAACGACGCGCAGATCAAGCAGTATCTGGCGTACTTCCATTGGGCGGACCAGAACCTGCAATCCCGCGGCAAGACCGTGCAGCCCGCCACGCCAGCGCCCGACCCGAAGTCATGAAGGGGCCTTCGTTGGCGGTGCTTGCCACCATGCTGCTCGCACTGGCGCCGGCTGCCGCTCAGGCATGCGGCGCCTGCGACGAGGACAAGATCGCAGCCACCTACGACCACGCCGTGGTGCGGCGCGCGGCGGCCAGCGGTGACGTGATGGTGTATTGCGCGATCAGCGGTCCGTTCGACGACGAGCGGCTCAAGCGTGCCGCGAGCGGTGTGCACGGCGTCAGGCCAGACAGCGTGCGCGTCGCAGCGCAACCGGCGGCGCTATCGTTCGCAGTCGATCCGACCGTGCAATCGCCGCAGGCCGCAATCGAATTGGCTCAGAGCGCCCTTCCCTCGAACCTGCATCTGACTCTGGTGCGCCTGGTCATGCCGGCGCCTGCGCGCGTCATCGGCCGACGTCTTCGATGAGGAAATATGGCGAAACCAACATCAACGATCTGGCACCAGATCTGGATTGACGCCCTAGGCGCCAAGGTGTTCAAAGCGATCTCCACCGAAGATGGCATCGGTCACTGGTGGGACAAGCCGCGCGCCATGGAATGGGATATCGGCCCCATCCTGGAATTCAGCCCCGGCGCCGAGCACGGCATGCTGCGAATGAAGCTGCTGGATCAGGTCGAAAACACGCGCGTCGAGTGGAAGTGCGTCAGCAAGCACCCCAGCAGCAGCCCTGACTCGGCATGGACCGGCACGCATGTGCTGTTCGAGATTTCCGAACGAGGCAACGTCGTTGCGCTATCCGGCTTCGGACAGGATCAGGAACCCGCCGCGATTCTCGATTTTCGCCACTCCGGCTGGGATGAAAACAGCGAGTATCTCGGGCTCTGCAACTACGCCCGGGGCGAGGCCCTGCACAAGCTCAAGCAATGGTGTGAATCAGATGCCTCATAAAAACGTAGACGTGCTGGACTCGGCACACCAGCGCCAGATGGCGCTTTCGAGGTGGGACAACGAGGGCGGCGCGCAGCCCGGCCGCACGAAGGAGCTTGCACATGACGACGTACCCGACCTGACCAACAGCGAACTGGTGCAGCTCCGGGTGCGCGTGATCGCATTGGAGAATGTGGTGATCGCCTTGCTCGCGGACGCCAACGAGTGGCAGCTCGATCACGTGCGCGAAATGGCGGCTTACATTTCTCCGCGGCCTGGCTATACCCAACATCCCCTGACCCTGCACGCGGCCGACCAGATGATCCAGCTCGTCGAGCGCGCCGGTCACTTTCGCGAAGTCCCGCCTGAATGATGGATGGCCCTCGCAGGCACCGCTTCTCTCTCATTGTCGTCACGGAAAAAACACCTCATGAAATCGGTCACCTGGGTCTTGCTCGCGGACAGCAGCCGCGCTCTGCTCTACAGCGTCGGCACCGAAACCAAGGCCTGGACTCTGGTCAAGGAATACACGCATGCCGCCAGTCGCGTTTCCGAAGGCGGCTTGACCACCGACCAGCCGGGCCGCACTCACGGATCCGTCGCGCAGGGCGCGCGCTCGGCGATGGAATCCAAGACTTCGCCGAAGGACGTCGAATTCGGACGCTTCGCGAACGAACTGGCCGGCGTGCTGCACGACGGCCACGGCCAGAACGCCTACAACCGCATCGTGCTGGTCGCGCCGCCGCATTTTCTGGGGCTGCTACGCAAGGCGATCAATGACACCGTGAGCAAGCTGATCGTGGAGACGTTCGACAAGGATTATCTGCACCTCAGCGAAAAGGAGATGCGCGCGCACCTCGATCCACTGATTTGAGAAGCGACGACGGGTGGCGCAGCCTGCTCGGGGTCCCCGCGAAGTAGCCTTTTACTTCGCGGGGTGGGTCCTACGGATTGTCCTTGGACATGACCCAGCTCCCATCCGGCGACTTCAGATAACGCTCTCTCACCCGCAGACGCTGCCAGCCGGTTTGCCAGAACGTGATCCGGTCAGGCCGAATCTCGAACGCCCGCCACGACGGCGCGCGCGGCACGCGGTCCCAATCGAACTGCTTCCGATAGGTCTGCACGTTTTGCTTCAGCGCTGCGGGTTCGACGTCCGCCTGGGTTTGGTCGGACGCCCAGTGCCCCACGCTGACGTCGCGCGGCAGCTTGTCCCACTCCGCATCCGACTCGCCTTCCGACAGCAGCGCGACCTCTCCCTCGACGATCACCTCGTATTGCAAAACCCGCCAATGGAAGCAGAGTGCGGCGCGCGGGTTGATCTGCATCTGCTGACCCTTGCCGGTTTCGGTGTTGGCAAAAAGGACCAGTCCGGAGGTGGAGACGCGCACGATTCCAACCGTCCTGACCGACGGCCGCGCGTCGGCACTGGCAGTGGCCAGGGCCGCTGAGCTGGCTTCGTGAGCGCCTCGATTTCGGGCGTCTTCAATCAAGCTCGCTAGTCGGCTAATGGCCGCCTCGAAGATCGGATCAATGTCGGTCATGGTGGTTCTCGGTGAATCAGACAGTGCGCCTGGTTATGCTGGCAACCGGCGTGCGCCAGCGCTGCACGGTTTTCACCAGCTCCACCACTGCGACGGGTGCCAGCGAGCCGAGCGCGATCAGCCCCCAGTCGACGGCGTTGAGCGGCACGGTGCGCAGCACTTGTCGCAGGGCCGGTACATAGACCGCGGCAAGCTGCAACAGAACGCAGATCAGCGTCGCGCCCCACAGCCAGCCGTTGGTGAACAGGCGCAACGAGAAGGCCGAGCGCTTCTGCGAGCGCGCGCTGAAAGCATGGAAGACCTGCGCCAGCGCCAAGGTCATGAAGGCAATGGTGACAGCGTGCCGCAGCCCTTGGCCTTGCGTGCCATACCAGTGCATGCCTACCGCGAAGGCGGCCAGCGTGCACCCCGCCAGCAACAATCCTTGCCACACGATCAGCCAGCCAAAGGCCGGTGTCATCAGCGGCTTTTGCGGGTTGCGCGGCGGCCGCTTCATCACGTCGGGAGCCGAGGGCTCCAGCGCCAGCGCCATGGCCGGGAAAATGTCGGTAATCAGATTGAGCCAGAGAATTTGCAGCACACTCAGCGGCAACGGCCAGCCGATCATGATCGCCGCGAATACCGTGACGATCTCGGCGAAGTTGCACGAGAACAGGTAGTGGATGAAACGCAGGATGTTGTGAACGACGATCCGGCCCTGCTCGACTGCGCCGACGATGGTGGCGAAGTTGTCGTCGGTGATGACCATGGCCGCGGATTCCTTCGCGACCTCGGTGCCGCGGATGCCCATGGCGATGCCGATATCGGCCTTGCGTAACGCGGGTGCGTCATTTACCCCATCGCCGGTCATCGCGACCACATGGCCATGGCGCTGAAGCGCATCGACGATTTTCAGCTTGTGCTCGGGCGAGGCGCGGGCGAAGACGGCGGCTTCGTCAACGACCTTCAGCCAGCCGTCCGCATCCAGCCCGCTCAACTCGCGCGCGTGGACGATGCGCAGCGGCTTGCCTTGGGGATCCTTGTCGATCCCAAGCTGGCGCGCGATCTCCGCCGCGGTGGCTTGCTGATCGCCGGTAATCATGACCGCGCGTATTCCCGCTTCGCGACAAATCGCGATCGTGCCCTTGGCCTCGTCGCGCAGCGGATCGATCATGCCGACCAGGCCGACGAAGGTCAGATCACGCGTGAGGTCCTCGTCACTGTGCGGCTCCGGCAAGTCGCGGTAAGCCAGTCCGAGAACACGCAAGGCAGTGGCTGCGAGTTCGTCATTGATCGCCTGCGCGCACTGCCGCGATTCGGCTGACATCGGTGCGACGCCTTCGGCACCGAGCACGGACACGCTCGCCCCAATGACCGCGGCAGGCGAACCCTTCAAATACGCCACCGTCTTGCCTTCCGGCGTGCGGTGCACCGTCACCATCCGCTTGGTTTCGCTGTTGAAGGGAATCTCGCGGATTCGCGGATAGTCGCGTTCGAGGCCGGCCCGATCCAGCCCGGCTTTCTCGGCGGCGACGATCAGTGCGGCCTCGGTGGGATCGCCGAGCACAGTGACGGTATCTGCGGCGCGATCGAGCTTGGCGTCGTTGCACAGTGCGCCGACGCGCAGCGATAGCAAGAGTGCGGGTGTCATCTCCATGCCCAGATTCGCAAACTTGAACTCACCTTGCGCCGCGTAGCCGGTTCCGGTGACTTCCACGCGCTGCCCGGCGACATCGAACGCGCGAACCGTCATCTCGTTACGGGTCAGGGTCCCAGTCTTGTCGGTACAGATCACCGTCGTCGAGCCCAGCGACTCGACGGCCGGCAGCCGACGGATGAGCGCGTTCATGCCCGCCATCCGCTGCATGCCCACCGCCAGCGTCATTGTCGTCACCGCCAGCAGCCCCTCGGGCACCGCTGCGATCGCCAGCGAGATGCCGACCTCAATCATGAACAGCAATTCGTTGCCGCGCAGCCAGCCGACCCCCACGATCAAGGCACACAACACCAGCACGATGACCAGCAGCGCCCGGCTGAGCTGCGCGAGTTTCGCTTCCAGTGGGGTGACGTGAGCGCCGACCTCTGCGATAAGCGTGCCGATCTTGCCCATCTCGGTTTTCGCGCCGGTGGCGGTGACGATGAAGCGGCCGCGGCCATCGGTGATAGCGGTGCCCATATGCACCATGCTGATGCGGTCGCCGAGCGCGGCCCCGTGATCGGCAACCGGATCGACGGACTTGGCCGTCGGCAGAGACTCGCCCGTCAGCGCCGCTTCGTCCGCATGCAGCCGGGCGTGCTCGATCACCCGACCATCTGCCGGCACGCGGTCTCCGGCATCGAGCAGCACCACGTCGCCGGGCACCAGATGCTCGGCCGGGATCTGGCTCTGAGCGCCGTCCCGTAGCACGCGCGCAACCGCAACCGATTGCTTGCGCAGACCGGCCAGCGCGCTCGCTGCTTTCCACTCCGTGCAGAAGCCGATGACGGCGTTGAGCACGATCACGACCAGGATCGCGAGCGCCTCGATCACATCTCCGAGCGCAAGTGCAACGCCGCCTGCCGCAAACAGCAATCCCACGATGAGGCTTCTGAACTGGTGAACGATGAGCATCAGTACCGAAGCTTGCCTGGCCTCGGCCAGCGCATTGGGGCCGTGGCGCACGAGGCGTTCGGCCGCTTCCGCGCGCCCCAGCCCGCGCAAGGGATCCGATTGCAAATGTTTCGCTGCGTCGTCGACGGAGTGTGCGTGCCAGACGGTATGGGTCATGGCGAGTTCCCAGTGACTGCCTGGAGCAAGGCCCGGGTATGGCGTGCGATCTGCGCGTCTTCCTGCGAGACCAGAACCTGTACCGAACAACGTGATGCCGAATCGTGAATGGGTCCGAAGCTCGCCTTGTTCGGGGCGCTGCTCGCCAACCGGTTCCGGGCCGGGTCCAGGCGGACGCCGATCCAGGACAGGCCGCTACAGATCGCGGCGCGTACCTCGGCATCGTTTTCGCCGATGCCGCCGGTGAAGACGAGCCTATCGATGCCATCCAGCACCGCGATCATCGCGGCGATCTGCTTGCGCACCGAGTGGGAGAACATTTCGATGGCCAGTCGCGCATCGGCGTTTGACGTTGCGGCTTCGTGCAGGCGCCGCATGTCGCTGCTGACACCCGATACTCCGAGCAGGCCGGAACGGTGATTGACTAGGTCCTCGCACATCGCCGCATCGAATCGATTCTGGCGCATCAAGTAGAGCAGCACGCCCGGATCGAGATCGCCGCTGCGCGTGCCCATGATGACCCCGCCCGCCGGAGTCAATCCCATGCTGGTGTCGATTGATCGACCACCCTTGACGGCGGTCACGCTGGCGCCGTTGCCGAGATGAGCGATGACCAGCCGCTCGGGCAGCGCAGGTCCAAGCTGGTGCATGATCGATTCGCAGGACAGGCCATGGAATCCGTAGCGCTGGATGCCCTCCGCACGCAGTTCCCTGGCGACAGGAAGCACACGCGAGACGTCCGGCATCTCGGAGTGAAAGCCGGTGTCGAAACAGGCCATCTGTGGAACCCCGGGAAAATGCTCCCGCGCAGCGCGGATGAGCGCCAAGGCCGCCGGCATGTGCAGCGGCGCGAAGGCCGTGGCGGCTTCAAGCTCCGCCAGCACCGCGTCATCGATGAGGCAAGGCTGTCGCAGCTTCGCACCGCCATGCACGATCCGATGGCCGATAGCGTCCAGAGCCGGCAGCCTGGATTCGTCGATCCTCCTGGAGATACGGGCGAACAACTCGTCTTCGCCGGAAACGGACTCGGCGAGCAAGGTCTCGTTGCCAGCAGCCTTCAGGCGATGCACGCCAAACTTAAGCGAGGACGAGCCGCTGTTCAGCGTCAGCACGATCAAGCTGTTCACAGACACAGGCGCCGGGCGCACATATTCTTGACTAGCGCACGAGCAATACCGCTGCCGGCGAGCGATCCAGCGCACCGTTGGCGACGCTGCCCAGGAGTGCGCGCTCCAGTCCGTCGGTTGCACGTGCGCCCAGGATCAGCACGTCCGCGCGATGCTCCTCGACGGCCTCCAACAGGCTCGCGAGCGGGTCGCCGACACGCACCTCGGTCCTGATGGTGCAGCCCAGGCCTTCCAGTCGGGTGGCCGCTGCATCGAGCCTGGCTTGTCCCTGCTCGCGCCTTTGCACTTTGATCGCGCTCACTTCGCGGCGAATGGGCGCCCTGACCGATGATGGAAAACGTGCCAGAGAATGCGGAACGTGTACCGGCTCGACCACGTTGACCAGCACCACGCTGCTGCCGCGCACAGGATCGAGCGAGCTCAGGAAGTCGAGCGCACGCTCAGCATTGAGGCAACCGTCGAATCCAAGCACGAAGCGTCGCACGGCTTTCGGTGCCTCGCGCACCACCAGCACCGGACACGGTGCATGCGCGGCGATGCTGCGTGAAACGCTGCCCGCCAGCAGACGGCGAAAGCTGCCGTGCCCGCGCCAGCCCAGGACGATCAGGCTCGCTTTGAAGCGTGCAGCTTCGGCCAGAATCGCGACCTGCGGCGAAGAATCGATGATGACGACCTTCGGGTCCGGCCACCGCGGCGCCAATAGGCGGCGCGCCGCGTCGGCGACCGGTTCGAAATTCTTCTCCAGCGCGGCGCGGGCTTCCTTGTGACCGGTCAACCAGTCCGAATCGACCGGCAGCCAGCTTGTACGAGCGATGAGGACGCGCACACGCGAGGACTCAGGCCAGGGAAATTTGACCGTCGTCGCAAGCGCAGCTTGAGCGGCGCGTGAACCGTCGGTTGCGATCAGGATTCGGTGCTGCTTGGAAGTTGCCATGTCGCTCTCCGATACGGGTCAGGAGGTCCAGCGCCAGTCGCGGATTTCCGGTAAGTCATCGCCGTGCTCGCGGATACTCAGCTTGTGCCGCTGGATGGCCGTCGCGTAACGCTCCGTCGCCGCATCCACCCGGTTGCGCAGACGCGGAATGCGGCGAATGGCGTCCAGCGCCAGTTGGTAGCGATCAAGATTGTTCAGCACGACCATGTCAAAGGGCGTGGTGGTCGTGCCCTCCTCGCGATAGCCGCGCACATGAATGTTGACGTGATTTCGCCGCTTGTAGACCAGCTTGTGAATCAGCGCGGGATAGCCGTGGAAGGCGAAGATCACCGGCTTGTCGACGGTGAATAGCGCGTCGAACTCGCTATCTTCCAGGCCATGTGGATGTTCGGCTTGCGGCTGCAACACCATCAGATCCACGACGTTGACGACGCGGATGCGGATGTCGGGAACGTACACGCGCAAGAGCGTCACGGCGGCGAGCGTCTCCAGGGTCGGGACATCGCCGCAGCAGGCCATGACGACGTCCGGATCAAAGCCCTGATCGTTACTCGCCCAGCTCCAGATGCCGATGCCGGCGATGCAGTGCGCAATCGCGGCGTCCATGTCCAGCCACTGCGGCGCAGGTTGCTTTCCGGCGACGATCACGTTGACGTAGTTGCGGCTGCGCAGGCAGTGATCCGTCACCGACAGCAGGGTGTTGGCATCGGGCGGTAAATAGATACGCACGATGTCGGATTTCTTGTTGGCGACGTGATCGATGAATCCGGGATCCTGATGGCTGAAGCCGTTGTGATCCTGGCGCCAGACGTGCGACGAGAGCAGATAGTTCAGCGAGGCGATCGGCTGGCGCCAGGGGATTTCGTTCGATACCTTCAACCATTTGGCGTGCTGGTTGAACATCGAATCGACGATGTGGATGAAAGCTTCGTAGCAGGAGAAGAAACCGTGGCGGCCGGCCAGCAGGTAGCCTTCGAGCCAGCCTTCACACTGATGTTCGCTCAGCACCTCCATCACCCGGCCATCCGGTGCGACGTGATCGTCGCCGGGAAGGATTTCCGCCGTCGAGCAGCGGTTCGTCACCTCGAACACCGCGCCCCAGCGGTTCGAGGCGGTTTCGTCCGGGCTGAAGACGCGGAAGTTGTCGGGGTTCTGTTTCACCACGTCGCGGATGAACTGGCCTTGCACGCGCGTGGCCTCCCCGTCCGCTGCACCGGGCTGCGCCACCGCAAGCGCGTAGTCGCGGAAATCCGGCAGGTGTAGGTCTTGCAACAACAGGCCGCCGTTGGCGTGCGGGTTGGCGCTCATGCGGCGCTGGCCCTTGGGCGCGAGTTCAGCGAGTTCGGCAATGAGCTTGCCGGCGTCGTCGAACAACTCCGCAGGGCGATAGCTTTGCAACCACTCTTCCAGAATCTTTACGTGCCCAGGATGACTCATGTCCCCCATCGGCACCTGGTGCGAACGCCACGTGCTCTCGGTTGGTTTGCCATCGACCTCTTTCGGGCCGGTCCAGCCCTTCGGCGAGCGCAGCACGATCATCGGCCAGCCAGGACGCACGCTGAATCCGTTCGTGCGCGCGTCACGCTGAATGCGTTTGATCTCGGCGACGGCGCTGTCGAGCGCGGCAGCCATGAGTTGGTGCATCGCCGCCGGATCGTCGCCCTCCACAAAAATGGGCGTGTAGCCATAGCCACGGAACAGGGCGTCCAGCTCGTGGTGCGGAATGCGCGCCAGGAACGTCGGCCCTGCAATCTTGTAGCCGTTCAAGTGCAGGATCGGCAGCACCGCGCCGTCGTGCACCGGATTCAGAAACTTGTTCGAGTGCCAACTGGTGGCGAGCGGGCCGGTCTCTGCTTCGCCGTCGCCGACGACGCAGGCGACGATCAGATCCGGATTGTCGAACGCTGCGCCGAAAGCGTGGGAAAGCACGTAGCCGAGTTCGCCGCCCTCATGGATCGAGCCCGGTACTTCCGCCGCGACATGACTCGGAATCCCGCCCGGAAACGAGAATTGCTTGAACAGCCGCTGCATGCCCTCGGCGTTCTGTGGGACCTCCGGATACACCTCGCTGTAGGTACCTTCCAGCCACGCAGTCGCCACCAGCCCCGGTCCGCCGTGACCCGGCCCGGTCATGTTGATGATGTTCAGGTCATGCGCTTTTATGACGCGGTTGAGGTGAACGGTGATGAAGTTCAGCCCCGGCGTCGTTCCCCAGTGACCGACCAGTCGCGGCTTGATGTGCGCGAGCTCCAGCGGCCGTCGCAATAGCGGATTGTCGTAGAGGTAAATCTGCCCGACAGAAAGGTAATTCGCCGCACGCCAATAAGCGTGCATCTTCTGTAGAAGCTCAGGCGATAGAGGAGAGACCTCAAGAGCCTTCGCAGCCGGACGCAGATCAAGCGGAGCGTTCATTTCCGATATTCCTTGGGCGAAGTAGTCCGGCAAGGGTGCCGGACTCTCGGCGAGGCGCACGCTGCGCCCTCAGCCGTTCTCGCTGTGAATAAAAGGTCTACACGTAATGCGCGGGGTCTTCCGTCTTGCAGCGCACATAGGCTCTCTACAGATACGGCGAAAACAGCCAGAAAACTCCATCACGCCCACGCCCAGCACCGGCAGCAGTTGTGGCAGCACGCTCGTGGACACGACTGCGGCGATCAGGCACACGCGCACCAGCACCACGGTATTGGCGATCAGAATCACCATCGCCGCCACCGGCACTGTCATGGCATCGCTGCGCACCTGGCGGGAACACAGCAGCGTGGTGGCCGTGCTCGATACGATGCCGCCCAGAACGCCCAGCAAGGGGATCGCGCGGTTGGGTCCGGCCACGCGCAAGGCGACGTAACCACTGAGGCTTCCACCGACGATCAACA
>JBQTIX010000170.1:0-42393 GCA_052387695.1 Panacagrimonas sp.
GTACCGAGGGAAGCGTCGCGTATCGAGGGCACGCCCGGCACCTCGATACGCGGCATTGCTGCGCAATCAGCGCCGCTGTCGCGGCGCTACCACTCGGTGCGAACGGATTTCATACTGATGCACTACCGCCTTGTGTCAGCCGATCACCTTGAACGACGCGAGATACCGTCGCGCATTGTCGCGATACACCTGCGCATTGATTTCCAACGCCGCCCGTTCCTCTGGTGTGAGCTCACGCACGACCTTCGCCGGCGTGCCCATGATCAGCACGCCGTCGGGAAAACTCTTGCGCTCGGTGACCAGGCTACCGGCACCGACCAGGCAGCTCTTGCCGATCTTCGCGCCGTTGAGAACCACCGATTTGATGCCGATCAAGCTGCCGTCGCCGATGTCGCACCCATGCAGCATCACCATGTGGCCGATCGTGCAGTTCTTGCCGATGTGCAGCTTGATGCCCGGATCGGTATGCAGTACCGAGCCGTCCTGCACGTTACTGCCTTCCCCGATGCGGATGTCATCGCAGTCGCCGCGGACCACGCAGTTGAACCACACGCTGCTGAGCGATTCCAGCGTCACACGCCCGATCAGCACCGCATTGGGCGCAACGAAGCTGTCGGGGTGCAGCGTCGGCGTCCGGTTCTCCAGCCCGTAAATCACGCCGCCACCGACACGCGCGGCCGGGCGGCCATTCCGAAACCATGCCCGTGTTCGAGCAGGTATTCGAGCCATTTACCCAGCATGAGATTGCGCCGCCACTGTCCGCTCAGAAACTGGCCGGCCTTCGGGTCGCCCTCTTCCTGCGCCTGCCAGGGTGGGCGATGGCTGCATTCCAGCGCCTCGGCGACGTGAGCGTCGCGGTACGCGCGCACCAGGATGTCAGGCTGGCGGCGTGTGCCGTCGGCTTCGACGAACTCGTAGGTCAGTCGAAACGTGACGGTGTAGCGGTCCCGGTCGACCAACTGCACGTGCAGAGGAAAATCCGATGTGGATCGCGAGATGGCGGACTCAAAGGGAAAATCGAGTTCCGGGATCAATTGCTGCACGAGCTTGTAGTTGCGCTCGTAGAGATCGAGCAGATGCGCAAGGCTGCGCGGCTTGCCGCAGCAGGGGCAGAGGTGGTTGGCGACGGTGGACATGTCCGGAACTATCCGCAAAGCAGAGCCTGTCGCGCAAGTCTTGATTTTTCGACGCATTCAGGTGCAACAATCGCTGATCGACCATCACCCATCCCAAGCCGACCATGGCTCATCAGCGCGAGATCGCCTCCAAGCCTTACCTCGACCAGAAGTCCGGAACGGCCGGACTGCGCAAGAAGGTCGCGGTTTTCCAGCAGCCGCACTACCTGGAGAATTTCCTGCAATCGATCTTCGACGTCGATACACGCCTGCGCGGCGGCGCCCTGGTGGTCGGCGGCGACGGGCGCTATCACAACCGCGCCGCGATCCAGACCGCCATCGCGATGGCCGCTGCCAATGGCATCACGCGCGTCATCGTCGGACAGGGCGGTCTGCTGTCCACTCCCGCGGCCTCGCACCTGATCCGGCTGCACAATGCCGCGGGCGGATTGCTATTCACCGCCAGCCACAATCCCGCCGGCGCGGATGGCGACTTCGGCATCAAGTACAACGTCGCCGGGGGTGGCCAGGCACCGGAGGGTCTGACCGACCGCCTCTACGAACACAGCAAGCATCTGACCCGCTACCGCACCACCGAAGGGGTCTACGCGGACCTGGATCGCCGCGGCTTGCAGACGGTCGGCAGCATGGAAGTCGAAGTGGTCGATTGCGTGGACGACTACGCGCAACTGATGCAGAAGCTGTTCGATTTCGACCGCCTGCGCGACTGGTTCAAGCGCGGCCATTCCATGCGCTTCGACGCCATGCACGCGGTCACCGGCCCCTACGCGCAGCGGATCTTCGTGGAGATGCTAGGCGCGCCGCTCACCTCCATCCAGAATGCGAGTCCGCTGGAAGACTTCGGCGGCGGCCACCCGGATCCGAACCTGATCTACGCCAAGCCGCTGGTCGATCTGCTGTACTCGGACCGCGCCCCGGATTTCGGCGCCGCCAGCGACGGCGACGGCGACCGCAACATGATCCTCGGCCGCGGAATTTTCATTTCCCCCGGTGATTCCCTGGCGATGCTGTGCGCGCACCTGCGCGAACTGCCCGGCTACAAGCGCGGCCTGGCCGGCGTGGCGCGTTCCATGCCCACCTGCCGCGCGGTGGATCATGTGGCCAAGTCGCTCGCGATGCCGTGCTACGAGACGCCGACCGGCTGGAAGTTCTTTGCCAACCTGCTCGACGCCGGCCGGATCACGCTCTGCGGCGAAGAGAGTTTCGGCACGTCGAGCGACCACGTGCGCGAGAAGGACGGCGTGTGGGCCGTGCTCGCCTGGCTCAATGTGCTCGCAGCGACCCAGCTTTCGGTGCGCGAAATCGCGGAGCGTCACTGGAAGCGCTTCGGGCGCCATTACTACGTGCGTCACGACTATGACGAGCTGCCTGCGACGTCGGCGACCCAGGTGATGCAATCGCTGGCCGGAACCCTGCCCGGGCTGATCGGCAAATCCTTGGGCGATTACACCGTAAGCGGTGCCGACGAGTTCAATTACCAAGACCCGATCGACGGCAGCCTCGCCGTCAACCAGGGTCTGCGCGTGGTCTTCGGGGACGCGGCGCGCATCATCGTGCGGCTATCCGGCACTGGAACCAAGGGCGCCACCCTGCGCCTTTACCTGGAGCGCTACGAACACCACGAGTCGTCCCTCGGCTGGAAAACCAACGACGCCCTGGCGCCGCTGGCCAATCTCGCGGAGAAACTGGTGAGAGTCGGAGACATCACTGGACGACGCGCGCCCAGCGTCATCACCTGATTCCCGGCTAACGGGTGACGGTCACAAATGCGCCGCTGACCCCGCCGATGGTCAGGACCGTTGTCACGGTGGCCCCGGCCTTTGCCGACGAGGTTTGACGAATCTTGATCCGGTCGTTCGGCATGACCGTGCCGGACGCCGACGTGAACGGACGACCGTTGATCGAGTAACTGTTCCTGCTGATCGAGAGAGGCGTCGGAGAGTCGATCCCCCTCACGGTCACCGACGCGGACACAACCTTGCTCTTGGGCCTGGCATTGGTCACGGTGCCGAACGAGAACGGGTCGGGAACCGTATCCGGCGCGCGGGTGGTGGTGGCGAACACCGTGCCCAAGGTTCCCACGGCGATTTCCGTGACGGAGCGGGCTCCGCGCGTGTCCGCCGACCGATTGCGCAGTTGCAGGGTATCGCCATCGTTCACCGTTCCAGGCTCGGTGGAAAACGGACCTCCGTTGATGGAATAGGTGCCGTTTCGCACCGTCACCGCCACCGCTTGGTTGATCCCGCTGACCGTACGGATTTCGGAGCTGTAGTCGGTCGATCGCTCGACATCGGTGAGGCTCGCGAAGCTCAACGCATCGGGGCTGAGATCCGGCTCGACAAATTCCGTGGTCCGGCTGGTGAACGTTGCGCTCTGCGAACCCACGGTGACAGTCGTGACGGTCTCCGTCAGAGGCGTATCGGCCGACCGGTGGATCAGGGTCACGTTGTCGGAATAACGGATCATTCCGGGCTCGGAGGTGCAAGGCAGGGCGTTGACGCAGTATTCGCCGCCGACCACGCTGATCGGCACCGGAACGTTGAAGCCCTGCGGCTCGGTGTTGCGACTTCTCACCAGCGTACCCGGGGCGACATCGAATAGCGTCGGGTAGGTGAACGGATCGGGTTCGGAATCGATCTCGGCCGTGACGCTGCTGAAGGTTTTTGCGACGCCGTTGATGGTGAAGGTCGTCACCGTCTCCACCCGGGCTTGACGGGGCGTCGTGTGTTGCAGACGGACCCGATCGAACTCTCGCACAACGGTCGGAACATCGGTATAGGCCTGCCCATTGATGCTGTAGAGGCCGTTGCTCACGGACACTTCCAGCGGCCGGTTGAAGCCGCCCAGCTCCACCGCGTCGGAGAACTGGACTGCGCCCGGGAAAGCGCCTTCCACTGTGCCGAAGGAGAAGGGGTCGGGCGTCGAATCGGCGTTCTCGGGACCAAATGTGCGGCTCCGGAAGCTGGCCGAAACACCGCCGACCGTCACCAGCGTTTCCGTGATCGCGAGAAAATCCTCCGAAGTCTTTTGACGCAATTGCAATCGGTCGCCGTTGCGGGCCTGCGTCGTGCGGAGCGTGTAAGGCGAGCCGTTGATCGAGTACTCGCCCCCGATGATGCTGACCTCGGCGGGCGCGTCCAGACCGGTGAGGACGACCGACTCCGAAGCCAGCAGGGCATAAACCGGAACATTTTCCCGGGCAGCGAACGAGAACGGATTTGGCTCTCCATCGACCCCGAACGTGGTCGTCCGGAATTCCAGGTGCGTGGTGCCGATGTCGATTCGCGTGCGCTTGGTCGTTGACGCCGCATTCGCCGTACGCTGCCGCAGCCGGATCTGGTCTCCGTCGCGAACCTCGCGTGCTTCGCCACTGAAATCATCGCCGTTGACGGAGTAATCGCCGGCCAGCACCGAAACCGGGTGCGGACCCGGGGGGAGGTCGAGACGCACACTGTTCGACACCACGAGTTCCCCCGGCAGCGCGCCGTCGATCGGCACGAAGATCTTCGAGGCCGCGTTGACTCCAAACTCCATCAGGGGCGCACCTGCTTCGTGCGCCCCCATGTCCGGGCCTGAACCGCGGTAGTCGTCGGCAAAATTGGGAATCGCCAAGCCCTGATCGTGCCCAGGCGACCCGGCGAGCAGCGAAAACTGTCCGATCAATCGGTAGAGATCCAGCCCCCAGTCCGGGACGAACTCGGCAGTGCCGGCGATTCCATGAGCTTCCTGCTCGCCCTGGCGCCCGGCGAGGTAGACCTGACCGTTGAACAGGTCGTAGTCGAACGATGTGTCCTTGCCGTACTTGACGCGCAGGCTGAAGTCCTTGGCAGCATCGAACACCTGCATCAGGTTGTTGCGCGTGTGGAACGCAGGGATCCGGTTGTTGTTGTCGATCTCGCGCAGGAAGCTGGCGGTTCCCTCTCCTTCGAAGCGCGGCCGCAGCGGCGTGTTGTTGAACAGATACACCGCACCCCCGCCCCAGTTGCGTCGCTTGCCGTACGGGCGGGTTTTGACGAAAGCCTGCCCGTCGATCTGGCGATCGCTGGTGACACTCACGTGACTGAGGTTGCGCCAAATATAGAGCGGCCCGCCCGCGGTCGGCGCAATCGCCAGCGGATGGTAGGTCTGGTCCAGGTAATTACCCCAGATCCGGACGTTGCGGTTGCCACCCTCCGCCTCGATGCCGTCATCCCGGATGTGGGAGATATAGTTGCCGTAGATATCGCTGTCGCGGCTCGGGAATCCCCGATTGGTGAAATTCTCCAGCTGGCCCATGCCGTCGTTGAAGCGGTGTTCGTTATCCGAGTAAATCTCGTTGTAGCGGATGACGTGGTTGCCGAGGCTGTTCAGCAAGGTGATGGCCTGAGGGCCATTGGGGTGGGTTCCGCCGTGTGACTTGTTGACCTCGTCCCAACTATTGGAATCGGTGAAAGGATGGTGCATGCGATTTCGCTGCACGACCAGACGTCGCAGCTTGGACGACGCCGACAGGACCGCCGACTGTAGATTGGCGCCGTACCGCGGATCACGGCCGGGACTGCCCCACTGACTGATATCGTTGTTCTCGATGATGATGTCGTGGACGTCCGGGTGTTCAGGAATCACATAATCCGGATCCAGCAGCAGTCTGCTTTCTGCCTGGGTTCCATCGGGTTCTCCGCCGAGAAGAATCGCGCTCTTGCGGGCACCCTGGATGGTCAGCCCCCGGACGATCACATGGTGGGCATCAAGCATCACCGCGTAATCGTGCATCCGTCGGACATCGATCGTCGCGGTGCGTCCCGGCAGCGGCTCATACACGACGTAGCCAGCGTCGGTGCCCGATTCGTTGACGATCAGCGGGACGGCAGACTGCTCGTCCAGGTAAATCGTTCTGGCGACAGGCAGATCATCGCTCCAACTCGACACTTCCAGGCTGACCGGCTGGGAACCTGCCGCCGTCATGCGAACTTCGTATCGGCGTCCGGCACGCAGCTTGACGATACTGCCACGGCATTCCATCTCGTCGGCGTCGTACCAGGCGGGAAAACCCCTTTTCCAGGAGGTATCCGAAACCTCTCTATATTCGATCTCGCAGCCGAGCGCCGGTAGCGCGAGTTCGACGTCCGGCTTCCAGTACAGGCCAATGCTCTCGAAGGTGGGGACCGCTCTGGGCGCTTCCGCCTGGCCGGCAACGGATGCGACGAGCGAAGACGAAAAAAAAATGGCACGGGCCCAGCCATGACCGTGAAACATCGTCGGTAGGCCGGGGATTGTTCCAGAAAGCATATTCAAATCAGCACCCGTGTGGGGATAGGCTTCAATCAATGATCGAAGGGCTTTGCGAAACCTGTGCCCTCCTGCAAGTGCTTGTCTTCTATATAGAACATCCAACATCCATGAGCCGGACCCAGTGCTCCACGCTGTCGCTTGATGACGATAACTGCTGTTCCTGGACGGACCTCCCTCGCGTCTGGAAGTACCTGGCCTGGAGCGCGAACAGGAAAAAGCCCCGACCCTTGCGGGTCGGGGCCTTCTTCAGACTTGCTTGCGACGGGATCGGCTGATCAGCCTCCGAGCAGGCCACACAGGCCCGCCAGTGGAGTGCCGGCCAGCGGGCAAAAGCCACCCACACCACCCAGCAGTGAACCGAGCAGGCTGGTCAGCGGATCGCCACCGACCCCGCCGGACAGGATGCCTGTGACGATACCGAGTACGCCGTCCAATGGTGTTCCCGTGACGCCACCCGGAATCAGGCCACCGCCCGAGGTTCCGCCGATCGCCGCCAGGATAGGGTCGAGGATCAGCGGCAGCACGTCGCCTTCCAGCGGATTGAGTAAAGGCCCGATCGCCGCGGTGAGGGAGGTCACCAGGGCCACACCGGGCAGGGTTCCGACGCCTCCGCCGAGTACGGAGGTCACCTGCGCGATCGCTGACTGGATCGGGCCGCTGACGGCACCGGAACGGCCGGAGGTATCTTCAATCAGGTTGATCGGGACCAGATCGACCAGCAGTCCGGTCAGCAGGTTCTCCACCGTCGAAGTAATGGCCGTGGCCACCGCAGTCGGATTACCGACCGCGGCCATGCCGACCGAAGTCTGCAAGTCGGCCAGACTCTGCTGCACCAATCCCAGTGAGGGGCCCACGAAGGGCGCGGCAAGCGCATCGGCCGGGACCAGCGCGAAGGCCGTATCGAAGGCATCCGAGAGTTGGCCGAGTACGGTCGTAAGCTGGGTCAGCGACAGCGCACTGGCGGGCGAACCGGCCGTACCGTCCAGCGTGCCCTGAACCTGGGCCAGCACCGGCAGGAGCAGATTTCCAAAGGCTGCGAGCGGGGTTCCGGCGAGCGGATTGCCCAAGCCGGCGCGGGGCGCGGCGTTGCTGGTGCAACCTGCACCACCACCCGCCATCGACAGCACCAGGCCCTGGAGATCGGCGACCAGGTCGCTCACCTCCGCCTGGACGCTGGCAGCCGCCGCGGGCAGGGCGACGGCGGATCCACCCAAAGCGCCCGGCTGGATGCCCAGCGCCAGAGCATCCACCACGTCGATCACATCGTTGATCACCGTCTCCTCGACACAACCCACCACGCTGGCCAGCGGCGTGCCCGCGAGCGCCGCGGACAGCGGTGCCAGCACCTGGGTGCTCAGCGGCGCCTGCACGACATCGAGCGGACCGACGACATCGTTGCGAGCCGCAGGCGGGGGGCCACCCGGCGTCCCGGAATCCGCATCGGACCCGGCACCGCCACCGCATCCTGCCAGCACCGCGCAGCCCGCAAGGGCCAGCGCCATCAAAGATTTTTGAAGCATGGGCAATCTCCTGAACAAATCGGTTTTGAAAGGGGTAATCGCGGTCGCAAGCCGACAGCGATTGCAGGAGATTGGCGTCGGATGAATGGGCCACCGAGGACGAAAGACAGCCGGCGTTCGCGGGCCGACCAGTCATTCCGGCCTGGGGTGAACGGTTGTTCGACGCCGATGCGCGGCCGCCGGCCGAATGCGCCGATCCCTTGACTGCGCGAAAAAGCAATTGCCACGGATTGCGCGGATCAAAAGGCCAGCGCGCTATAGCCGCGAACTCAGCTCTCCGGCGAGAGGCAGGCGTCATTCAAAAAGATACGGAGCGATTTTGTGTTCGTCCGCGCAATCCGTGACGATGCTTTCCTCCTCGCAGGCCGCACCTCGACCTATGCCGGATCAAGCGCCAGTCGTTGAAGGGCAGGCCAGTCGATAACGCTGACGCCGAGTTTTTCCGCCTTCGCCAGCTTGGACCCTGCCGCTTCGCCTGCCAGCAGGAAATCCGTCTTCGCCGAAATCGATCCGGTGACGCGGCCGTGGTGGGACTCGATGAATGCAGTCGCCTCGTCTCTTGACACACCCGGCAGGGTACCGGTGATGACGAATGTCTTCCCGGCGAGAGTGGTGCCCACCCTCTCCGGCGTTTCGGCTTCCCAGCGCAGACCGACCGCCCGAAGTTGTGCCAGCAGTTCCCGGTGCGCCGGCTGCATGAACCAACGCAGAATGGAACGCGCCACTTCCGGCCCAACGTCGGGCACCGCGCGCAGATGCGGGAAGCGATCCTTGTCCCTGAGCGTGGGGTCCGTGTCCGTGGGCGCGTCCGCCTCGGCCGCCTCGACCAGCGCCTCGATCGAACCGAAATGCGCCGCCAGCGTCTCGGCGGTGGTTTCGCCGACGTCGCGGATTCCCAGTGCGTAGATCAGGCGCGCCAAGGTCGTGGATTTCGCCTTCTCCAGCGCCGCGACCAGATTCTGCGCGGACTTTTCACCCATTCGGTCCAGCTCCGCGAGCCGCACCACGTCAAGCTGGAACAGATCGGCCGGCGACCTCACCCCATCGCGCTCGATCAACTGCGCCAGCAGCTTCTCGCCCATGCCTTCGATATCGAGCGCGCGCCGCGACACGAACAGCAACAAGCCGCCATGCAACTGCGCACGACAGCTCAGCCCACCGGTGCAGCGGGCGGCGACCTCGCCCTCGGCCCGCTCGACCCTGCTGCCGCACACCGGACAAGACGCCGGCATCGTCACCTCGCTGGCGTCCGCGGGCCTCAGCTCGGGACTGACCTGGACCACTTCCGGAATCACGTCGCCGGCGCGCCGCACCGTGACCGTGTCGCCGATCATCAGCCCAAGCCGTGCGATCTCGTCCATGTTGTGCAGGGTGGCGTTGCTCACCGTCACCCCGCCGACGAATACCGATTTGAGGCGCGCCACCGGCGTCAGCGTGCCCGTGCGACCGACCTGAAACTCCACGTTTTCGACCACCGTGCGCGCCTCTTCGGCCGCGAACTTGTGCGCGATGGCCCAGCGCGGCGCCCGCGCAACGCTGCCGAGTTCCTCGCGGCCGGCGAGGTCGTCGAGCTTGTAGACCACGCCGTCGATGTCGAACGGCAGGCTCGCGCGGCGCTCGCCGGTACGGCGGTAATAATCCAGGCAGCCTTGTGCCGTCTCGACCCTCTCGGCCAGTTCGCTCACCGGGAAGCCCCAGTTCCGAAGCTGCTGCAAGACTTGCCAGTGCGTCGCCGGTCGCATCCAGCCGTCGGTCAGACCCAGCGCATAGAGATAAATCGCCAGCGGCCGGCGCGCGGTCTGGCGCGGGTCTAGCTGGCGCAGCGAACCTGCCGCGCCATTGCGCGGATTGACGAATACCTTTTCTCCGCGCGCGGCCGCATCGAGGTTCATGCGCCGAAACGCGGCGCGCGGAAGAAAGACTTCGCCGCGGACTTCCAGCCACTCGGGCCAGGCCTCGCCCCGCAGTTGCAGCGGCAGCCCGCGCAGGGTGCGCAGATTGGCGCTGATATCCTCGCCGGTGCTGCCATCGCCGCGCGTCGCTCCCCGCACGAAGCGACCGGCCTCGTACAGCAGACTCACGGCCAGGCCATCGAGCTTGGGCTCGGCAACGTAAGTCACCGCCTCGCGCCCGAGCCCCCGCCGCACCCGGCGATCGAACTCGAGCAACTCGCCTTCGCTGAAACAGTTGTTGAGCGACTGCATCGGCAGTCGATGGCGAACCTCGGCGAACGCCGCAACCGGGGCTCCGCCGACCCTCTGGGTCGGCGAGTCGGCAACGATCAGCTCGGGATGGTCTGCCTCCAGCGACTGAAGCTCGCGGAACAGCACGTCGTACTCCGCATCTGGAATGCCAGGCGTATCGAGCACGTAGTAATCGTGATCGTGCTTTGCGATCTGCTCACGCAACTCGGCGACTCTGGCAGCCGGGTTCATCGTGCTGAAGCGCACGGCAGCATGCCCTCAACACCACCCCTGGGCATGCTCAGTCGCGTGATTCTGCCGCCGCCGCACTGCTGGCGAGGGCCCATTCGCGCACCTCGTTGCGCAGCGTGGTGGCCAGTTCATCGCTGAGACGCTCGCGTCTCGTATCGAAAATCTCGGACTTGAGCGCGGTGGCCAGCGCTCGCGTGGTCGCCACCATGTCGTCGAACGCGATGGCCGCCGAAACCGGACCCGGCAGATTGAGGATGACGGTGAGGCCCTTGGTGGAAAAAGTCTCGGCCTGGCTCGGAACCAGTTTCCCGGGGCGAATCAGGCTGGCTACCGAATAGACCACCTGCCCACCGATCAGGCGATGGTAAAGCTCGCCCGCCCCAAACTTGAGCCCCTGCGCCCTGAGCGCGTCGTGCAACTGCACGCCCCCGATGTCGATCTCCTCGACCGGCGCCACCAGCAAGGCGACCAGCTTGGTCGGGCTCGACGGCGAGGCCGCCGCGCGCCTTGCCGTCGTCGTCGCGGGGGGAGACGCGACCGTCGCCGACGCAGCGGCTCGGCCGGACACGAGGCTCGGCGGGGAGCGCGGCTCGTTGGGTGCGGCAAACCCCGTTGCCCCCGCCCCGGGCCCCACGCTGGGCGGCTTGAGCAGGGCGGCAACCGAGGGTTGTGCGGGAGGCGCAGCCGTCATCGGTCGTGACGCACCTGGATCGGACGCGAGCGGGCTGTTGCGGGCACGGGCGCGCCCGACGCCGAATTCGTCGAACGCGGGATCGGGCCGCGTCAGCAGATCCATCTGGCTCGCCGGATCGCCGGGCGCCTCGAAATCGCCGCTTTCGCGATCGGTCCGCTTGCTGCGCCGGCTGAACACGTACAACGCGACCACCAGGACCGCGCAGACAATCAGCAGGGCCCACTGAAGTTCGCCCATAAAAAATTAGCCTCTCTATTCCTTGGATTCGGGCTTGACAACCAGGTCAACCGCTTCCTGCACGTCCACGCTCACCAGCCGCGAGACGCCTGGTTCCTGCATGGTGACACCGTGCAGATGGCTGGCAAGTTCCATCGTGATCTTGTTGTGCGTGATGATAATGAACTGCACGCTCTGACTCATCTCCCGCACCACCTCGCAGTAGCGGCTGACGTTGGCGTCATCCAGCGGTGCATCGACCTCGTCCATCAGGCAGAACGGCGCCGGGTTGAGCTGGAACAGTGCCAGCAGCAAGGCCACCGCGGTCATCGCCTTCTCGCCGCCGGACAACATCTGGATCGACGAATTGCGCTTGCCCGGTGGCCGCGCCATCACCCGCACGCCGGTGTCGAGCAGATTATCGCCGGTCAGTTCCAGATACGCCTCGCCGCCGCCGAACAGTTGCGGAAAACGTTCGCGGAACACACTGTCGACCTTGTCGTACGTCTGCCTGAACAGTTCCCGCGTCTCCGCGTCGATCTTGCGGATGGCGTCTTCCAGCGTATCCAGCGCACCGGCAAGATCGGCGTGCTGTTCGCCCAGATATTTCTCACGGCCCTCGGACTCTTCAAGCTCCTGGATCGCCGCAAGGTTGATCGCACCCAGCCGGTCGATGCGCCGGCCCAAGCCGGCCAGCTTCTCGTCCCAGGTTTCGCTGGTGGCGTCGACGGGCAGCGCCGCAAACACCGCGTCCCGATCGACGTTCGCCGAAGCGCAGGCCTCGGCAAGCTGCTGTTGAACGGCCTGGCGCCGCGCCCGCAGGTTTTCGAATTCGATCCGCGCCTGCTGCAAGTGTTCCTGGGCGGCGTCCTTGGCGCTCTCGGCCTCGCGAAGACCCAGGGTGGATTGACCGAGCGTGCGCTCCGCGGCCTCGACCGCCAGCCGCGCCGTGCGCAGCCTCTCTCGCGCCATATCGACCTCCGCACGTGCGGTGTGCGCCTGCGCGGCGCGGTCGACCAGCGGCGCATCAAGCTCAACGGCCTCCTGCGCCCGCGCGGCACGATCGCGGACGATCTGATCGCGGCCGGCCTCCAGGTCGTGCGCGGATTGATTGAGCGCGGCGACATGGCTGCGACGCGAGGCCAGTTGCACGTGCAGCGCATTCTCGTTTTGAGCGGCCTGCGCGAGCAGCGCGCGGTTGCGCGTCACCGCGTCGCGCGCGCGCGCCAAGCCTTGCTGGTGCTGGATCCGTTCCTCGCGCAGACGCTGAGCGACCGCCTCCAGATTCGCCAGTTTTTCACGTGAAGCCAGAAGCTCCGCCGCCAGGCTCTCGCGTTGCAGCTTCAGCGCCTCGATATCGCGAGCCAGCGCGGCGATACGCGTCTGGGTCTGCTCAAGCCGCACCGCCTGCGCCTGACGGAAGGCCATTCGCTGGGCCTGACGACTTCGTGCCTGCTCGAAACGAGTCGCAAGTTCGCGACGCTCTGCCTCGGCCTGCTGCTGCTGTGCGCGCAGCTCGGTGAGCTGCGCTTCGCGCCCGCCGATGACGGCGCCGAGTTCCTCCACCTGCGAGCGCAATTGTTTCAGCACGGTTTCGCGCGCGATGACACCGGAGCGCGCGGCATCGGTGCGCGGCGCCCGCAGCCAGCCCCGACCGCGCCACACTGCATCGGGTGTGATCACCGATCCGCCCGGCGCCAATCCCGCAACGCGGGTCGCAGCCTCTGTCGCATCGGCCGCGCACCACACCGAGCCGAGAAAATCCCGCACTGCGACCGGCCCGTGCACCTGTGCCGCGAGCGTTCCTTCATCGCCGTCCGAATCATCGGCGTCCGCGCCGACCAGCGCCACACCGGCTTTGGGCCAGGTGCTCCCGGTGCTGCGCACGGAAAGAGCTGCGACCATTGGCGCCTGCAACAGACTTTCGAGCACGTGCTCGACCGCCGTGTCCCAGCCCGCCGCCACCGTGAGCTGCTGCGCAAGTCGCGGGACGCCGTCCAGATCCTGCTGTCGCAGCCAGCCCGCCAGCTCCGCATCGTCCTGCCCCAACGCCGCCTGCTGCAGCGTTTCCAGCGACGACAGCCGGCCTCGCGCCGCCTGCGATTGTTGCCGCGATTCGTGCAACCCGGCGTCGAGTACAGCGCGTTGCTCACGCAGTGCAGCCAGGCTCTGATCGAGAGCCTGCAGCCGGCCCTGGTTGACGGCCAGATCGGCGTCCAGCCGCTGCAGTTCCGCATCCGCTTCGTTGAGCGAGGCCTGGATCGGCGCGGCGTCGAGTGCGCTGCGTTCGGCGCCGAGGCGCCTGTAGCGCTCCTCGATCTGGAACTGCGCGCGCTCGATGCCCTGTACCCTCACGCGCTCGCCTTCGGTGTCGAACAGCGGCTGCTCGGACGCGGCGCTGAACTCGTCCCAGCGCGATTGCTCGGCCAGCAGGGCGTCTTCGGAACGCTGAATGTCGGCCCTGGCATCGGCGTGCATGAAACCCGCGCTCTCGGCCTGCTTTTCAAGAGTCTCGACTTCGCGCAAGGCCTGTTCGAGCCGTGCCTGGTCCTGATTGCGACGACGATCGAGATCGGCCAGCGCGCGATCGAGCTGCTCCAGTTCACGCGCCTTGATCGCGCGCAGTTCGCGCGCGTGGGTCAGGTCCTGTTCCAGGCGACTGGCCTGGCCTTCGGCCTCGTAGACCCGGGTCTGCTCGGCGTTGAGTTTGTCCTGCGAGATCCGACGATCCGTGTCGGCCCGCTCGCGGCCCGCTTCCGCGGCAGCGACTGCGGCGCGCGCCGATTCAAGCGCCTGCCCCAGGGCTTCGAGCTTCAGTTCATAGCCCTCGGCATCGGAATCAAGAACGCGCTCGCGCAGCGCGAGTATCTCGGCCTTGAGTCGGCGTTCCTGCTGCTTGAAATCGCGGTACTTCTCCGCATTGGCAGCCTGCTTGCGCAGCACGTCCAGGCGTCCTTGCAGCTCCACTCTCAGGTCGTTCAGACGGGCAAGATTCTCCCGGGTCTGGCGGATGCGCGACTCGGTTTCCCTGCGCCGGTCCTTGTATCTGGAAATACCGGCAGCCTCCTCAAGCCAGGTGCGCAGCTCCTCGGGCTTGGCCTCGATCATGCGCGAAACCATGCCCTGCTCGATGATCGCGTACTGGCTCTTGCCGCCGAGTCCGGTGCCTAGAAACAGGTCGGTCACGTCTCGCTTCAGGCACTTGTGTCCGTTGAGGTAATACTGCGAGTTGCCGTCGCGGGTCAGCTCCCGGCGCACCGCGATGTCGGTATACGCCGCGTACGGCCCCTGGATCTGGCCGTCGCTGTTGTCGAACTGCAATTCCACGCTGGCGCGGCCGACGGGCTTGCGCGACTTGGATCCGTTGAAGATGACGTCGTCCGAATCCTGCGTACGCAGCTGCTTGCCGCTGGCCTCGCCCAGCACCCAGCGCACCGCGTCGATGAGGTTGGACTTGCCGCAGCCATTGGGGCCGACCACGGCGGTGAGATTGGCTGGGAGCGGCAGCTCGGTGGGATCGACAAACGACTTGAAGCCGGCCAGTTTAAGTCCGGATAAACGCATTCAGGGCGAGACGCTCGGTTGAAGGCTGGGGGCGGCCCAGGCGCACGGACAGGGTGGGCAGGCCGCCAGGCCGGCGGGTCCGCTAGTGTAAATGTATGTAAATTATAGGGCGCTACAGACCCATCGCCTCCATGTCGCAGCAGCCTGCCAAGTGCCTCGAAACCTTCCCCAACGCCTATCCGGATCGCGATTACGTGATCCGCATGCGCATGCCGGAGTTCACCTGCCTGTGTCCCAAGACCGGCCAGCCGGACTTCGGTACCCTGTACCTGGAATACATCCCGGACCGGCTTTGCGTGGAACTGAAGTCGCTCAAACTGTACGTGTGGAGTTTCCGCGACCAAGGCACCTTCCACGAGGCGGTGACCAACCGGATTCTCGATGATCTGGTTGCCGCCACGAGCCCGCGCTTCATGCGTCTGACCGGCGACTTTGGCGTGCGCGGCGGTATTTTCACCCACGTGGTCGCGGAGCACCGCGCGCCGGACTGGCGGCCGGCCGCCGCGGTGATCCTGCCCCCGGGCGAATGGCGCAAGCAGTAGACGCCCGCCCCGTGGACTGGCAGCAGCCGATCGACCTGTATTGCGAACGCATCGCGCCCGGACTGCTTGCCGAGCCGCTCAACGCAATCTCCAACCTGGCGTTCGTTGTCGCCGGGTTCTGGCTTGCCGCGACGTTGCCGCGGCGCTTTCCTACAGGCATCGCCCCGCTTCCCTACGACCTCCTCGCCGGCCTGATCGTCGTCATTGGCGTCGGCTCGGCGACGTTTCACATTTTTGCAACGCGCTGGGCGGAAATGCTGGACGTGCTGTCGATCGGCCTGTTCGTCTACTTTTATGTCATCTGCTTTGCGCACTACGTGCTCGACGTGCGTTGGCGTTTCGCCTGGATGGCGGCGCCGGCGTTCTGGGCCTTCGGTGTTTTCGTGACCGGTCCTTTCGACCGCTCCGCATTCAGCGGCTCGATCAGTTATTTTCCGGCGCTTGGCGGCCTCGTCCTGATCGGTGCGGGCCTGCGCTTGCGAACGCGCCCCGGAGCGGGTTATTTCCTGCTCGCATCGCCGCTGTTTTTCGTATCGATCAGCCTGCGCAGCATGGACCTGCCGCAGTGTACGCAATGGGTCTGGGGCACTCACTGGATCTGGCATCTGCTCAACAGTCTGGCCCTGACGCTGGCCGTGCTGGGGTTGGCCAAAGCGCGTGAACGCCGGCGGATTCCGGTCGCGCCGTGAGAGCCTGTCCCTATAGGTTCTGAATACCGGCCGGCAGCCTCGCCCTGCTGACGGCCGGCAGTCTGGACCGTTGGAGCGGTTGGAACACGACGCGACCACGGCGATGGCAAACCGTACAATTTCCACGACTCATTCTTGTGACGGCCCCGGACTTGCATTGGGTCAACACTCCGGCCGCATCGCAACAAATCTTCCTTGAGGTACGTCCACACTGTATGGACGCACGTAAACGTTGACCTGACAACCAGCATATATCGCGGAGATTTTTTGCATGACATACCTTGTTACTTGCACGAGACAGCTTGCTTTTTGCATGAAGCATCTGTTTCCAAGGCCTGTTGTGCTACTTGCGATTCTTGCCGCCGTTTCGCCCGCTCGTGCCCAGCAGTCGTTGGAGTTATCCGCCGACATGGTGCTGGACAGCAGCGCGCTACACCTGCCGGCGTTCGCCTCGTTCGACCGGGTGATCAACGGCGTCGCCTTTCAGGACGCACCGCTGGTGACTCGCAACGGCTACCAATATGCGGTCTGGTATACCTACGACGGCAGTCCGAACGAACACGTGCTCATCGCGCGGCGGGTTCTGGGCAGCCAGACCTGGCAGCACTTCGACACGGGCCGGAACCTGATCAATGGCGACAACAGCTGGGACGGCCACAACGTCGTCTCGCTCGGCATCTCCGGCGATGGGCGTCTGCACCTTGCCTACGACATGCACGGCAACGATCTCAAGTATTTCAATTCCATACCCGGTGTCGCCCTCAACCCGGAGTCGACGCCGTGGAACAGCAGCATCTTCAACGCCGACCGGAACTGGCTGGTCGCACCGGGACAGGTCCTCACCCGGGTGACTTATCCGGAATTTTCCCTTGCGCCGGATGGAAATCTGGCCATGACCTACCGCTTTGCCGCCAGCGGCAGTGGCGACGTCATCCTCAGCACGTACGACGCCAGCGCCGGCACCTGGAACACGCCTCATCAAATTATCAACCGCACCGGCTCGTACACCGACCGGCTCGGCACGTCCAGCAATCGCAACGGTTATCTCAACGCACTGGATTTCGGCCCCGACGGCACGATCCACATCACCTGGACGTGGCGTGAATCCTCCACCGGAGGCAACCACGACATCCTATATGCGTACAGCGAGGACCGCGGCAACACCTGGAAGAACAATGCCGGCACCGTCGTCGGTACAGTCGCCTCACCGATCAGGGTCAACTCTCCTGGCATCGTCATCGCCGCCATGGACCGCACCAACGGGCTTGGCAACCAGCAGGGCCAGGTGGTGGATCGCGAGGGCCGCGTGCACGTGCTGGTCCGTCATCGCCGCGACGAGCCGGGTTATGAGTGGCAGCCTTCGGACGGCACCGATTACCACACCGAGGACGCCGCCCACTACCATTACTTCCGCGACCCGGACAGCCGCATCTGGACCCGGGTCCAGCTGCCGGTGACGCGCAGGGTGGTATCGCGGCCATCGATCGGCTACGACCGCCACGGCAACGTGTATGGCGTCTACATCTCCCCCCGCGACCAGAGCACCCAGATCGACTCGACCGAGGGGGACTTGATCATTGCCAGGGCCACCAAAGCCGCCAACTACGCCGACTGGACCATCGTTTTCACCGATCACCGCGACTTCATCAGCGAACCCTTCATCGACCAGGATCGTCTGGTCGATGACGACGTGCTTTCGATCTTCGCCCAGGAGTGGAGCACGGTCCCCAGCCGCCCCAGCGGCACGCCCCTGCACGTGCTGGAGTTCGACGTGCGGGCTTACGACTACGGCGACGCCCCGGATCCGGGTTTTCCGACCCTGCGCGCTTCCAACGGCGCGCGTCACCTGCCCGGCAACCTGTATTTCGGCGCACGGATCGACGCCGAGTTCGACGGCCAGCCCCATTCAGGCGCCACCGGTGATGACCTCGCACTATCCGACGACGAGGATGGCGTGGACTTCCCGCCCCTGTTCGCAGGCGAGTCCGCGACAGTCAACCTGTTCGTGACCGGAGGTCCGGCGCTGGCCGACGTCTGGGTGGACTTCAATTCCGATGGAGATTGGAACGATTCCGGCGAGCGGATTGCCAACGGGACGAGCGTCGTCTCTGGCGACAACGCGCTGTCGTTCACCGTGCCCGGCAACGCGGTCGCCGGCAACAGCTTTGCCCGCGCGCGTCTGAGCACCGCTGGCGTCAACGGCCCGACCGGGTATGCCGCAGACGGCGAAGTCGAGGACGAGCAGGTCAGCGTCGGCCAGACCACCGTCTCGATCGCCGACGTGGAGCGCAACGAGGGCGATGACGGCACGACGAGCTTCGACTTTCCGGTCAGGCTGAATCGCGCCATCGACGACAACGTGTTCGTGTCCTACGCCACCGCGACGGGCACCGCCAATGCTGCCGATTTCGAGGCCGTCAACGGCACGCTGGAGATTCCGGCGGGCGAGACGACGGCGGTGATCTCGGTCCTGGTCAACGGCGATACGGTGTTCGAGCCGGACGAATCCTTCACCGTCGATCTGTCCGATGCGGTCGGTGTCTCGATCGGCATCGATCAGGGCACCGGCACCGTGCGCAATGACGACGAGAGCACAGGCGCCGTGCAGTTCGATTCAGCGAGCTACTCGGTGAGTGAATCCGATGCCACTGCCACCCTGAGAGTCACGCGTACCGGCGGATCATCGGGTGCCGCCAGCGTGCAGATCGCCACCGCCGACGGTAGCGCCGCCGAGGGCAGTGATTACAGTTCGGTGACCCGAACGCTGAACTGGGACGACGGAGAAGGCGGCGGAAAGACCGTGACCGTTTCCATCAACGACGACGACGCCAACGAGTCCGGCGAAACCGTTCTGCTCACCTTGTCCGATGCCACGGGCGCCACTCTCGGCTCGCCCGCGACCGCGGTACTCTCGATCGTGGACAACGACGCCGTCGGCGTCGTGCAGTTCGGTGCGGCGAGCTTCCAGGTGGGAGAGTCGGACTCCCCCGCCACCATCACGGTCACCCGGACAGGCGGATCCGCCGGGGCTGCCAGCGTGCGGATCGCCACCACCGACGGCAGTGCCGAATCCGGTGGCGACTACAGCGCGATGACCCGAACGGTGGAATGGGGCAATGGGGAAGCCGGAAGCAAGGCCGTGTCCATTCCCATCCAGTCCGATACCGCCGACGAGCCGGACGAAACGGTGCTCCTCACCTTATCCGAAGCTACCGGCGCGGTCCTGGGCACGCCCGCGACGGCGACGCTCACGATCACGGACGATGACACTCCTGCTGCCGGCGTCATGCAGTTCAGCGCCGCGAATTACTCGGTCGGCGAGTCCGGTGCCACCGCCACGCTCACGCTGATGCGCACCGCGGGGTCCTTCGGTGCCGCCAGCGTCCGGATCGCGACTTCCAACGGCAGCGCCATCGCCGGCAGCGACTACGGTGCAGTCACCCAGACCGTGACTTGGACGAGTGGCGATGACAGTTCCAAGTCGGTATCCATCTCCATCCAGTCCGACACGACCGACGAACCCGACGAAACGGTGCTCCTGACGCTGTCCAATGCCACCGGCGCCGCCCTCGGCACTCCGGCGACGGCGATCCTGACGATCGTGGACGATGACGATCCGAGTGCCGGCCTCGTGCAATTCAGCGCCGCGAATTACTCGATCGGCGAGTCCGGTACCACCGCCACGCTCACGCTGACGCGTACCGCGGGGTCCTTCGGTGCCGCCAGCGTCCGGATCGCGACTTCCAACGGCAGCGCCATCGCCGGCAGCGACTACGGTGCGGTCACCCAGACCGTGATTTGGACCAATGGCGATGACAGCGCCAAGGCGGTATCCATCCCCCTCCAGTCCGACACGACCGACGAACCCGACGAAACGGTGCTCCTGACGCTGTCCAATGCCACCGGCGCCGCCCTCGGCACTCCGGCGACGGCGATCCTGACGATCACGGACGATAACGATCCTGGTGCTGGTGTCGTGCAATTCGGCGCCGCGACCTATTCGGTGGCCGAGTCCGTGGGCAACGCCACGCTCACGTTGACGCGCAGCGGTGGGTCGTTTGGCGCGGCGAGCGTTCGGGTTGCGACTTCCAATGGCAGCGCCGTCGCAGGCAGTGATTACGGCGCCGTGACCCAGACCGTGAATTGGGCCAGCGGCGATGTCAGCGCCAAGTCCGTGACCATTCCCATTCAGTCCGATACGACAGACGAGCCCGATGAAACCGTGCTCCTCGCGCTGTCCAACGCCAGCGGTGCAGGACTCGGGACACCCTCGACAGCGGTGCTGACGATCCGCGGGAGTTCGAGCAACCCGACGGTCAGCTTCGCAACTGCCAGCGCGAGGGCATTGGAATCTGCCGGTGCAATCCTGATCCGGGTCAACCTGTCGCAGGTCTCCACGCGCAACATCACCGTTCCGGTGACCTTCGGCGGCACCGCCCGACGACCCGCAGACTTCACACGATCCACCAACAGCCTTTCGATTCCAGCCGGATCGAGCGGTGCGGATCTGCGTGTGACGATCATCAATGACACCGTCAGCGAGCCCACCGAAACGGTGATCCTCACGATGGGAACGCCGGTCAACGCGACCAAGGGTCCCATCGTCACGCATACGCTGAGCATCGACGACAACGACCTTCGCGACCCCACCCCGACTCCGACGGTGCGGTTCTCGTCGTCCGGGTCGACCGTATCCGAATCGGCCGGCGTCGTGACCGTTCGTGTCAACCTGTCGGAGGCGTCCGATCAGACGGTCACCGTCCCCCTGAGTTTTGGCGGCACCGCTGCACGGCCGTCGGATTACTCCGTACCTTCCACCACCCTATCGATACCCGCAGGAGCGACGGGGGCGGATCTTCGAATGACCGTCGTCAATGACAACCGGCAGGAGCCCGCTGAAACCGCAGTCGTGACGATCGGGACGCCCACCAACGCGGTACGCGGTTCGCCCGAGGCCTACACGCTGACCATTTCCAGGAGCGATTGAAGTCGACCCGACCGGTATGGAAACGCGCTTATGTCGGATATTCCGGCGCCGGCTCCGCGCCCTCGGCCTCAGGGTTGAACACGGCGTCCGCCATCCAGCAGCCCTCGCATTCGGGCCCTGGCTGGCGCGACAACAGGAAGACGTAACGATGCGTCTGGTTGTCGCTGCCGACGATCTCCACCGGCAGCATGGCGCGGTCGCCGTCGATCAAGGCCGGCGCCATTCGCGCAGAACGATGCCCCAGCATGTCGGGAAAGCCCTCGCGGATCATGACGCTGAAGCGCTCGTAGGGCCCGCTCTGCTCACGGTTGCGCGGCGAGGAAAAGCGGAACAGTTCGGCGATGCCCTGCTCCGTATTCTTCTTCACCGCCGCCAGCATGGCCTCGACGACCTGCGGCGGATCCAGCGCAGGGTTGGGGCCCACGGCGGGAACGGGCTGTGCGGTGGCCTGCATACCCACCAGCAAGGTCATCAGCACAGCGGTGCGGATCCGGGTGATCATGGTCTTTGTCATGTTGTTCAAGCATCGCTCCTGCAAGTGAGGCGCCGTGCGGCGGCCATTCACACCATACGCGCACGCGACGAAATCAGCTTCAAGCGGTCCACATGCGCGCGGTTCCCCATGGTTATTGACCGGGCCACAAATGAATTGAAATCGACGAGCAACGGCGGGTTGGTGCGACCGTGTCAAGAACCCCACATTGCTCCGTGCTATCGAGGCGGCCTGCGCCGGTCTCCTGGATAGATACCAACTCGACCCGCCCGTACGTTTTAAGGTTCATAGTGCCCGTCTCAATAACATCACGATACGCCAGCCACCGCCGGACTTCATCATGCGCCTGACCTCTGCTTTCCTCGCCCTCACCCTCCTGACCGCCTGCGCGACCTCGCCGACCGGTCGCAACCAGTTGATGATCGTTTCCGAAGACTCCATTGCACAGCAGGGCGTCGCCGCGTTTCGGCAGATGCAGAAGGAGATTCCGGCGTCCAAGGACACGCGCCAGGTGGCTTACGTCCAGTGTGTCGCCAACCGCATCACCTCCAACATCAAGGGCCTCAATGCCGAGGGCAAGCTGGCCGTGCC
Organism: Panacagrimonas sp.; assembly: GCA_052387695.1. GTDB lineage: Bacteria > Pseudomonadota > Gammaproteobacteria > Nevskiales > Nevskiaceae > Panacagrimonas. The sequence goes on from JBQTIX010000170.1 coordinate 22,139, forward strand.
GGCCGGCTGGGAAGTCGGTGTGTTCGACAGCAAGGACGTCAACGCCTTCGCCCTCCCCGGCGGAAAAATCGGCGTGTTCACCGGGCTGCTCGGGGTCGCCACCACGCAGGACCAACTCGCGGCCGTGGTGGGCCACGAGGTTGCGCACGTGCTCTCGCGTCATTCGGCCGAGCGCGCCTCGGCCAATCTTCCCGCGCAATTGGGAGGCGCGGTGGCCTCGATCTACGGTCTCGGCCAGCTTTATGGGATGGGCATCAACACACTATTCCTGCTGCCCTACTCGCGCAGTCACGAAACCGAGGCCGACCTGCTGGGACTCGACCTGATGGCGCTGTCCGGATTCGACCCACGCCAGTCCGTGCTGCTGTGGCAGAACATGGCCAAAAAGAGTGGCGGCGCCAAACCGCCCGAAATGCTTTCGACCCACCCTTCCGATCAAACCCGCATCAGCAATCTGAATGGCCGCATGCAGTCGGCCTTGAACCTCTACGTGGCGGCGCTGGGCAGGGGCGAAAAGCCGCGCTGCGGCTGAGTCAGGCCCTCAATACCCCACTCGGGAATGCGGCGGTCGTCGCGGTGAAATGACAGGCCGACGATCCGCCGTGGATCGCCCGTGCGAGCACCGGCATACGTCGTCCGCACTCCGCATCGGCGATGGGGCAACGGGTGACGAACACACAGCCCGTCGGCGGATTCGCCGCACTCGGGATCTCGCCTTCCAGCACCTGAATTTCATCCTCCCGCGCAGGCGAAACCGGATCGGACCCCGGCACGGATGCCAGCAGGGCCCGCGTGTACGGGTGCACCGCCGACTCGAACAGGACGTCGCGACTGGCTTGCTCCATCACCTTGCCCAGGTACATCACCATCACCCGGCGGCTGATCTGTCGCACCACCGCCAGATCGTGCGCGATGAACAGCATCGCCAAGCCATACTCGGCCTGCAGGTCGCCGAGCAGGTTGACGATCTGCGCCTGCACCGATACGTCGAGCGCGGACACCGGCTCGTCGCAGATCAGGATCTTGGGCCGCACGACCAGCGCGCGCGCGATGCCGACTCTCTGACACTGCCCGCCCGAAAATTCGTGCGGATAACGGTCGGCCATGAAAGCGGACAAGCCCACCCGTTCCAGCATCGCGTGCACCCGATCGATCCGCTCCGCTCGGGGCACCTCGGGGCATAACGCCTCCAGCGGTTCGGCGATGCTGGCGCCGATGGTCATGCGCGGATCGAGGCTGGCGAGCGGATCCTGGAACACCATCTGGATGTCACGCCGGACCGGCTTCCAGGCCTGCGGCGCCAGCTTGGCGAGGTCGGTTCCCGCGTATTGCATGGCGCCGGAGGTCACCGGCTGCAATCCGATCAGCGCGCGAGCGAGCGTGGACTTGCCACAGCCGGATTCACCGACGATCCCCAGCGTCTCGCCGGGGGCGAGGCTGAAATCGACATCGTCAACCGCCTTGAGCCAGGTGCCACGACTCCAGGGCCAGCGGGTCTTGAGACGGTAGTGGACCTTGAGGCGGCGGACGGCAAGCAGATCGGCAGGCATCCGCGATTGTCGCAGACCGCCAACCTGATCCGACACCCGCACCGAGTATCAGGGCAGCAGATTTCGCAGGCCTTCTCCGGCATTGGAAGCCCCGCTGCGGCGCAACTCGTCCTGCGTGATCACCCTTCCGGCAATCGGCAGGCACTTCCCCGGTTCCGCTCTGATCCGTGAACCGGTCTGGCGCAGGCAGCGCGAATCGGCGGGCATGTCGCCCTGCTCCTGATTCGGCGTCAGCGGTAGCGGCTCCTCACCGCCAACGGCCATCCCCGAGCCAAGCAGGATCCAGGATGCAAACAAGCAGCGTCTGAAGATATTCACCGTGCATCTCCTCATTCGAGCAGCGAGCGCAGCATCCACGCGGTCTTCTCGTGGACCTGCAAGCGCTGCGTCAGAAGATCGGCGGTCGGCTCATCGTTGGCATTGTCGGCCAGAGGGAACACCGAGCGTGCGGTGCGCGCGCAGGCCTCGTGCGCCTTGACCAGCAGCCGTACCATCTCCATCGCCTCCGGCACGCCATCGGTTTCTTCGATCGACGACAGAGAGGCGTACTGCTTGTACGTGCCCGGCGCCGGAAACCCCAGCGCACGGATGCGCTCGGCCACCAGGTCCACCGCCAGCGCCGACTCGTTGTAATGAGTCTCGAACATCAGGTGCAGCGTATTGAACATCGGCCCGGTCACGTTCCAGTGGAAATTGTGGGTCTTGAGATAGAGCGTGTACTCGTCGGCCAACAACCGCGACAGTCCATCGGCAATATCCTGGCGCTGATCCTTGCCTATTCCGATGTCGATGCTCGCGCCCTTCGACCCCGTGTTCTTTTCTTTTCTGGCCATCCGACCCTCCGCAGGTGATTCGAGAGCCCAGAGGTTAGCCGCCTTGGGCGTGGACTGAAAATGATTCCTCGCGATAGCGGGTATTGGTGCTGGCTATGCACGACTCAGTGCGCCCGACACGACTTTTGTTTTATGGTCATCGTCCATCGAGCCAGGCAGCCATTTGCGGCGTCGCGCCGCTGGTGTCATAAATCGAGCGCGATTTCAGCGGGGCAACTGGGAGAAGTCGGATGCAGAGAATGATTGCGGTGCTGCTGCTTGTCGGGGCCACGGAAACAACCTTGGCTCAGGAGTTCACCAAAGAATCACAGTGCGTTGTCGGCGTCCGCGTCGTCGACCGCGAAGGCAACATCGGCGAGATCGTCGAGCTGAACAACGGCATGTGCAAAGTGCGCAAGGACGCGGACGGCAAAACCCGCTCGTACATGCACTGGTATCTGCGCCCCGCAGGCGCCTCGGCCCAAACCTCCGACAAACTGGGCAAGGGCTTGTACCAGTGCTACACACTGGCGGGCGGCGTCACCAACTACGCGTTCATCGACATCCGCATCGACGGCTCCGACGAGTATCGAGACAAGAGCGGCAAGTCCGGCAAGTACCGGTTGGAGGATTCCGGCAAGATCGTCTTCGAGAGTGGCCCCCTTACGGAGGCAAACGCCAAGTTGATGGCCGGCCCTAGAATCGGCCTGAACATGGATGGAGGCAATTTCTACAACATCACCTGCTCGCCCAGGAAGTGACGTGCGCGTTTCTACCGCCCAGGCTCCTCGCGGCCAGGGCGGGACGTCCCCGCCTCGATCAGCTTCTCCAACCTCGTGCCGTCCACCGGCTTGACCAGGTGATGGTCGAAGCCGGCGGCGCGGGTGCGCTCGCGATCGGCAGGCTGGCCCCAGCCACTGAGCGCGATCAGCGTCACCTCGCCCCCCCAGGGCTGAGCGCGCACCTCGCGCGCGGTGTCCAGACCGTCACGCCGCGGCATCCCCAGATCCAGCACCATCACGTCCGGCTTGAACGCAGCGGCGCATTCCAGGGCTTCGACGCCGTCACGCGCGATCATGACCTCGTGACCCCAGATGTCGAGCAGCGCCGCCAAGCTTTCTGCGCTGTCGGGGTTGTCGTCGGCCACCAGCACGCGGCGGCGCAACGTGACCTTCGCCGCATGGCAACCCTGGCCTGCGTCGGGCGCCGACACCGGCTGCAATGGCATACGGTCTACCAGCGGCAGATGCACGGTGAAGGTGCTGCCCCGCCCCGCCCCTTCGCTGGCGCCGTCCACGCGGCCGCCGTGCATCTCCACCAGCCGGCGCACCAGCGAAAGTCCGATACCGAGGCCGCCGTGCGAGCGCGACAGGGTTCGATCGGACTGCACGAACACGTCGAACACGCGCGGCAGTGCTTCTGCGGCGATGCCGATGCCCTCGTCACGCAGAACGATGTGCAGCTCGCCGGCGTCCACGGAGGCGCTGAGACAGATGGTGCCGGGGTGTTCGCTGTACTTGGCGCTGTTGTTGAGCAGGTTGGCGAGCACCTGGGCCAGGCGCGCGGCGTCGCCGTGAAGCATGACCGGATGATCGGGCAGGACCAGCTCGAGCCGGTGTCCGCCGGCCCGGATCAGCGGATCGACGCTCTCCACCGCGTTGCGTACCACCTCGGCCAAGGACACCTCCGAGCGCTGCAGGACCAACTTGCCGGTGGTGATGCGGCTGACATCGAGCAGGTCGTCGACCAGTCGCACCATCTGCGCGAGTTGGCGCGACATCAGCTCCAGGGTCGATGCACGCAGCCGGTCGTCGGCGCCCTTGACGCGCAGCAACTGCACCGCGTTGACAACCGGTGCGATGGGGTTGCGCAGCTCGTGTGCGAGCGTGGCCAGGAACTCGTCCTTGGCGCCGTCCGCGTCGCGCAGTCGCTGCTGCGCCAGCTTGAGCTCGTGCACCTCGGTGACCGCGCTGACCCAGGACTGGACCCGACCCGCGGCATCCCGCACCGGCGCCATCTGCGCCAGGTGCCAGCGATACTCGCCGTCGTGGCGGCGCACGCGAACCTCGTGGGCGAAGGGTTCGCCGGAGGTCAGGCTGAGCTCTCGCGCGCGTCGATACTCGGGCAGATCGTCCGGATGAAACATCCGCGGCCAGTTGGCGCCGCTGACCTCGTCGAAACCCAGGCCGGTATAGGCGGCCCAGGACGGATGCAGATAATCGACCTGGCCATCGGCGGCGACCGTCCCCACCCGCGCCGGCATGGCGTCCAGGATGCCGCGCAGGCGCTCTTCGCCGCGTCGCTGCTCGCTGATGTCCTGCACGGCGCCCACCGTGCGCAGCAGGTGCCCGGCGCCGTCGAACACCAGCCCAGCCCGGTCGAGCACCCAGACGTAATGGCCGTCTGCACAGCGCAGCCGGTATTCCGCCGACCACTTGCCGCGTCCGGCCTGCCGCGCCTGGTGGAAGCTCTCGAGGGTGGATTCGCGGTCGGCCGGGTGAATGCGCTCGCTCCACCAGGCGAGGCTGCCGTCCACCTCCTTGTCGGTGTACCCGAACAGCGTCCGCACACCCTCGTTCCAGCTCATGCGATCGGTCTCGGCCACCCATTCGTACATGGCATCGAAGCTGGCTTCGAGCGCCAGCCGATGGCGCAGCTCGGTGTCGCGCGCCTGCATCTGGCTGCGCTCGCGCTGTTCGCGCGACGAGCGCGCACTCGCGCGCTCCGAGCCAATCTGGATCTGCGCAGCGTGCAGCGCCTCGAACAGCAGGCTGGTCACCGTGCCGATGAGCAGGAAGCCGGCCAGCCGCAAGCGGTCGCCAAGTTCCAGCAGCGCCCAGCCGCCATCGACGAACAGGGAGACGCCGAAAATCGCACACAGGGCTGTGGCCAGCAGGCCCGGCCACAGGCCGCCATACCAGCTCGCGACGATCACCGCGAACAGACCGCTCATGAGGGGCAGGGCGTCGCCCATGAGGCCGTTGATCGAATACCGCAGCAGCAGGGCGACGACACTGGCGAGCAGCGCGAAGAGGAAGCGACGCAGCGCCGGGCGATCTGTTCTTGTTGGGAGGTCCATCCTTATCAGCGAGGGCGCGGATGATCGACCAGCGAGATGCAGACACGTACGAGTGCCTGGTCCGCCTTCGCGGAACCCGGTCGAGAGGGGCCGCAATGCAGGAACCGTGCTTGGCGACCCGGCGCCTGAACGGGAGGCGCCGTGCGGGCTGGGTCATGTCGATTTCGAACCGCATTTTTCGGTCTGCCGAGGTCAAAAGCGCGCAACTCAAGGAGACCGATCGGAAAATCCGGCCAAAAGGGCTCAGCCTCCGCGGCGACCGTCGATGCGGGCCGGCTCCTCACCGCGATGCCGGTGCCGGATCGATGGGAACGTCACCGTGCCGTTTTCAGGGTGGCGCCCGGGTATTCATGCAATCCGCACGACCGGCCTGTGTCCGAACGGACCGGTTCATCCCACCAACCCGCACGTCGACCGGCTATGGGGATGCGGGAACGGCATTTGTTGTGGAACCGCAAGACCCGTCATCGCGCGATCCCGATGACCCAGGTCCCCTTGCACAACGCCCGCCACACACCCGGAGAATTCCATGGAAACGCCCGACATCGTCAACACCCTCAACGAGCTGATCCAGACTTCGGAGGACGGGATGAAAGGGTTTGCTGAGGCCGCCAGCAAGGCGACCGACTTCCCGCTGAAGACTGAATTGCACAACCGCTCGCATCTCTGCGCCAAGGCCGCACAGGATCTTCAGGCCATGGTCCGTTCGCTGGGTGCCGAGCCCGAACACGGCGGCAGCATCGAAGGCGCCGTTCATCGTGGATGGATTGCGGTCAAGGCCGCGTTCGGCAACAGCGACGTGGCCGTGCTCGAAGAGGTGGAACGCGGCGAGGACCACGCCCAGGCGGTTTACCGCAAGGCCCTGCAAACCGATCTGCCACAAACTGTCCGAACCCTGGTCGATGAGCAGTACCAGGGGGTGGTGCGCAACCACGACCGCGTGCGCGATCTGCGCAAGGGCTTCGAGCACGCTGCCTGAGCGCGACATGGAGCGGAGCTTGACCGGCGCGGCACGGGCCATTCCGCCGCGCGCGCGCCGGATTTCGCCGGCGATACGCCGTCACGCCACCGGCTGGGTCCACCTCGGGCGCCTGAGTGTCGCCCGATGGATCGACGACGGCGCGTCCAGCATGGGCGCGGCGCTGGCGTTCTACAGCCTGTTGTCGATGGCCCCGGTGTTGTTGATGGTGATCACGGTGGCGGGCCTGTTCTTCGGCGAGGACGCGGCACGCGGCGCGTTGATCGGCGAGCTGAGCGCATTGTTCGGAACCACCGGCGCGCAGGCCGTCGAAGCGGTGCTGGTGGCGTCGAGCAATCACGACGGCGGGCTGGTCTCGCTGACCATCGGCATCGCGTTGCTGCTGGTGGGCGCGACCACGGTGGTGGCCGAACTGCATGGCGATCTGGACCGTATCTGGCGCTTCACGCCCGACCCCAAACGCCTGGTCGGCTATTTCCTGCGCGCACGCATGCTGTCTTTCGGACTGATTCTGGGCGTCGGCTTTCTGCTCGCGGTGGCGCTGGTCCTGACCGCTGCCATCAGCGCAATCGGCGGCGTATGGAACCGGTGGTTCACCGGCGCCGAAGTGCTGTTGCAGATTCTCAACGCGGTGCTCGGCTTCGCCGTGATCACCACGCTGTTCGCCCTGATCTACCGGGTCCTGCCCAGCGTGCGCATCCCCTGGCGCGACGTCTGGGTCGGGGCCGCATTCACCTCGGTGCTGTTTTCAGCCGGCAAGTACCTGATCGGCCTGTATCTGGGGACCGCGGCGATCTCGTCGTCGTTCGGCGCTGCCGGCGCGCTCGTGGTGATCGTGGTGTGGGTGTACTACTCGGCACAGATCTTTTTGCTCGGCGCCGAATTCACCCACGAATATTCGCGTCTGCGCGGGTCCGGAGCCGCGCCACTGGCGGTCGCCTCGCCGGAATCGACGACGGCCGGGGCCGGGGCCGCCGTATCGCAGACAGGAGCATCAGGTGTGATAGCAGGTTCAGAACCGCAACTGGCCCAGAAAAAACCCGTTGACGCGCTGTGCGGGTCAACGGGTGAAAGCTGAGTTCGCGGTGAGCAGACACCTCGTGGGAGGAACGGGGCGTGGCTCGTTGGGGAGTACGAACTCAGGTGAACCGGTTCTGGACCTTCGCTGTCGTTTCGATGGCCACCCTGGCTTGTTCCGGAACCCACGTCTGTACGATGCCGCACACACGCGCTGATTTTTTCAGCCGAGCAGGCGCACGTAATCCTCGATCACCGCGCGGTAACACTCGCAGGACGCGGCTTCGAGCCCCTTGCGATCGCGAATGTGGATGTCGCCCCGGGTGTAGCTGATGAGTCCCCGCTGTTGCAGGGCACCGGCGGCGACGGTGACACCGCTCCTGCGCACGCCGAGCATGTCGGCGAGGAATTCATGCGTGAGATAGAAATGATCGGCGTGCGACCGGTCATGCGTCATCAGCAGCCAGCGCGCCAGTCGGGCTTCGACTTCGTGAAAGCGCGTACAGGCGGTGGTCTGTGACAACTGCGCCATCAGCACATAAAGGTAGCGGTGTAGCGCGCGAACCAGGGCCGGGCTGTCGTTCATTTCGAGACGGAACTGCCGGGCCTTCATGCGCAGCGCCGTACCCGAACCCTGCACCACGCCCCGCAGCGGAACGGTATTGACGCCCAGCGCCAGGGTCGCGCCCAGCACGCCTTCGTTGCCGATCAAGCCCATTTCCAGAGGCGGATGCTTGCCCACCATCGCCACCAGCGAGATGAAGCCGGTCACCGGGAAATAAACCTCCCGCACCGGCCGTTCCGGCTCGCAAAGGATGTCTCCAAACACAATTTCCACCGTCTCGAAGCTCCGCAGAATGCGGTTTCGATCCCTGCTCGGCAGGCCTGCGATCAGGCCGTTGACGACGGATACCGGCGGTACGCTGGCTGACACGGCATCGCTTCGCAGCATCGGGAGGAAGGCCGGGAAATGGCGCGAGCGCGGTGCTGGATCGCGCTCGGTGCGACAGCATGGTGCTCCGCCGTCCGGTCGTCCGTGCGCTGTGGCACAGACGCGACCTGCGCGACCTGTGTCGCGCGTCAAATCACGCCATCGCGTGCTGCTCGGGCGCAGCGGAACCCACGTTATGCGGCAACAGACGATCGGTTTCCTTCTTGACGACCGAATAGCACTCGCAGGACAGGCGCTCCAGCTTCGGCCGGTCCAGGACCGTGATCTGGCCGCGGACGTACTTGATCACGCCGAGGTCCTGCAATTTGCCGGCGGCCTCGGTGACACCCTCGCGGCGCACGCCCAGCATGTTGGCGATCAATTCCTGCGTCATGGTCAGGCGATTGCCTGGCAGACGGTCCAGAGACAGCAGCAACCAGCGGCACAACTGCTGATCGATCAAGTGATGTCGGTTGCACACAACCGTCTGACCGACCTGTGCGATCAGGGATTGCGTGTACCGCAGCATCAGGGTCAGCAGCGCCCCGTGGCGATTGAACTCGTTCTTCAGCCATTGGGCGGACATCCGGTACGCCGAGCCCGCACTCTGCACCACCGCCCGGCTCGAGGTGCTGTCACCTCCCATGAACAGAGAGATACCCACCAGACCCTCGTTCCCCACGACGGATATTTCTCCCGACGCGCCGTTCTCCATCACGTACAGCAGCGAGACGATGGAATCGGTCGGAAAATAAACGTGATGCTGTGTATCGCCGGACTCGTAAAGGACCATGCCCAGCGGCAGCACGATCTTTTCGAGGTGAGGCCGCATACGATCCTGGATCTCGGCCGGCAGGGCCGCCAGGAGCCGGTTGTGCTGCGGTGTGTGCGTTGGGGACATTCGAATCCATCGGGTGACAACGGCGGCACTTGACCACCCGATTGGATCGACCAACGCGGTGACAGCTTTGCGGGACTGCACAGGGGAGTTCCGCAAGGATCGCTCCCATGTGTCGGTCCGATACCCGTCGCCCCGTCATGCTCGAGGATTCTCTGCTCAGGTCTGAATTCATGGGTCGGATGTAGGTCGGCTCAAGGCCACCGCTTTTCGTGGCCGGAGCCGACGGGCGCCGGTCGTCGTGAGCGCGCGCAGCATCGGTCCCGCCTCCGGCTTGAACCGACCTGCGAGCCGGATCGGACCTGTGCAGACCTTTCTCAAGACCCGACGACGGAAAGAAATCACGCGGACGAATTTTTTTGCCCGCAGCACAGCTTGCGCCGACGTCGGAGCGGAGGGCGGCCTTCTGTCCCGTAGTGCGAGACGCCAGAGGGAATCAGCTGCTTCCCTGTTCCCGGACCGCCCGGATCGCCTCGAGGCGACTCTTCACGCCGAGTTTGGCGTAGATGTTCTTGAGGTGATATTTCACCGTATCGCGCGTGACGAACATGGCTGCAGCGATCTGTTCGTTGGACAGGTAGTTCACGATCATGGAGAGAATCTTCCTCTCCCGGTCGGTAAACGGCTCGATCACTGCGGTGCCGTTGAGTCCAACCCACTCCGGCCGCGAGGCCGGTCGCGCCGGAATTTCCGGGTTGCCGGTACCGATGAGCCGGGCAAGAAAGGCGTAGGTCTCGGACCCGGTTTGCGGATCGGCGGTATTGACTCTTGGGCGCAGGTGCTCCAGCAGCAGTTGCGACATGCCTTCGCCCTCGTCGATCAAGCTGCGCACATAGCCTCCTGGGGCCGCCAGGATCACGGCCTGTTCGACACTGCGGTGAGCGAGGTGATCATTGCCCTGCTGCTTGTAGGCCAGGGCGGCCAGCGCATGCAGCTTGATCTGCCGATGCACGCGAGCGCGCAGACTGGCCTGGCGCAGGCAGGCCTGAATCAGGCGCAGCGCTTCCTTGCCCTGCCCCGCATGAATCCGCAGCCGGATGCGCCCGATAATCGTGTCCTCTGCATCCTCTGAAATCCGGACCCAGTCGGTATCCGCCAAACGCTCCTCGCCATCCATGCGCCCGGCGATGATCTGAGCCCGGTCCAGCCGGCCCGCCAGAAGTTCGCGCCGTACCCTCTCCCAGCCCATCAGCCGGACCGCGCGGGGCCACTGCCCGCTGTAGGCCAGTTGCTCGGCTTCATCGAGCACCGCAAGCGCTTCGGCCGGCTCGCCACGAAGATCATGGATGCGCGCGATCGCGCGATAGGCGACGACGAGATAATCGTGGATGCCGGCCTCGCTGATGATGTCGCGGAACTGCCTGAACTGGCTCATCGCCAGTTCCAGTTCGTCGGCCTCGTACAGGGCCATGATCAGTCCGCAGGCCAGGCAGGCGGTGGATACCGATTCGTCCGAATACATCCGCGGATCGGACAGTGCGTTGCGAAACCGGGTCAGGGCCTCCTGCAACTGGCCTTGGCTGACCAGGGTCAGGCCGGTCTTGCCGATCGAGTAAGCCCAGGTGAAGGTTGCGCCGGCCAGATCGCTGAGGGCGCGTCCGCGTGCCAGGAAGCGCAGGGCCTCGTCGTAGCGACCCGCCGCCATGGCGTGGTAGCCGCGCGCGTTGGACACGGCGCTGAGCTCGAAACTGCGGAAGCGCGAGGCCCCGGCCACGCTGGTATCGATGGCGGCAATCGGATCCGGGGTATGCGCCAGGTCATCCTCGATGATGGCCACCATACTCAATGCGACCCGCGGGTCGCCGGTGGTCGCGCCGCCGCCCGCCGGAATCGCCCGCAGCAAACGCAGCAGGGGCGGCAGCTTGCGATGCCGGCTCAGGAAGGCCAGCGCCCAGACGATCTTGACGACCAGGCCGGGCCGCTTCTCCAACTCCTCGATCGGCACGCTATCGGACCAGCGATCGACCGTGACCATGTGCCCGTCGGGAACCAGACGCTCGGCCCACAGCTCGAACACGTCCGCGGCCTCCGAATGATCGCCCGCACTGGAGAAATGCTGCAGGGCTTCCTCGAAATGGCCGCGCTCGCGGTGCCACTGCGCCGCTCTCCGATGAATGGTGCCGACGATCTCGGGATGCGCGGCACGCAGGTGATCCTGCAGGAAGCGCGAAAACAGGGCGTGGTAGGTGAACCACTGCTGGTCGGATTCCACCCGGCGCACGAACAACCCGGTGCTTTCAAGCAGGGACAGGATGTCGTGAGCGTCGTCGCGATCCAGCACCGCGTTGCACAGCGGCACCGACATGCGGGTGAGCACCGAGGTCTTGAGCAGGAACTCCTGCACCTTCGGTTCCTGGCGGGCCAGCACGTTGTCTGCCAGATAGTCGGCCAGCTCTCGCAGCTGGTGCGCGCGGCCCTTGCTCAGGGACAGGCGCACCGCGGGGCTGTCCAGCGCCAGGCGATAGAGCTGCACCGCCGCGGGCCAGCCTTCCGTGCCTTCGTGGATCGCCTGGACTTCCGCCTCGCTCACGACGACATCACCGCTGCGTTCGAAGAATCGGCCTATTTCCTGACGCGAGAAGCGCAGCTCCTCGGCGCGGATCATCATCGCCTCGTCGCCGACCACCAGCCTCGGCAATCCGACCTCGGGGACCAGGCGGCTGGCGAGAAACCAGCGGATCCCGGTAGGCGCGCTGGCCAGCAGTTCACGCAAAAACCCGAGCATCGTGCGGCTGCTGACGAAATGCAGGTCGTCGAGAAACACCGCGATCGGTCGCCGCAGCCCCACCAATTGTCCCACCAGCCAGTCGGTGCGCGAGGTGGCATCGGCGCTGCGCGAGGGATCGGTGTACGCATCGGAAAAGCTCGCCCGCGCACGCAGGCCGGCGACCATTTCCTGGACATGCCCGAGGAAGCGGGTCACGTCGTTGTCGGTCTCATCCAGGGAAATCCAACCCGTCAGCATGCCCCTTTGGCGGCACCCCTCCTGAGCCTGAAGCATCAAGGAGGTCTTGCCATGACCGGCCGGCCCCTGGAACACGACGACCCTGGATTCCGCGGCACCGAAAATCCGCGCCAGCAACTTCTCCCTCTCGACCGCATGGCGGTGCGCCTTGGGCGCAGAAATCTTGTGATTGAGAACCTGCTGGGGAAATCCAGCCTGGCTCTCGCGCAGACGCCTTGCACTTTCCTTGACGGCACTCATGCCGACCTCCTCTCGATCGTTGTTCTGGAATGCACGAATCCTGCTTTGGAGCCTGGTATCAGAACTACCCTCAAGGGTAGGGAAACGGCGGTCAGTGTTCCGATACTAGCCTCGCAGCCGGAGCACCGCTTGTACACGAAAAATCCGGCGCACAGCGATCTGGCACGCGTGGAAGATGAGCCTGTGGGAATTCCCAACGGGCGAATAGATTATTCCAACACGAGGAGAAGCAGATGCGCATCCGCAAATACGACTTTGATTACTCACGACGCGCCTTTCTCGAAAAAACGGCAAAAGGCATCGGCACCCTGGGGGTGCTGAGTCCGCTGTGGGCCAGCGCCGCCAGCAACGGCGACATCACGAAGGCTTATCCCGACGAGTTGATGTCGATCGACATGTACACCAAGGGCAAGATCAAGACCGGGGACTACATCGACGCCAACAACGTCGATGTCGTCAAGGACCTGCTCGACCCGATCCAGTACAAGAACCTCAAGGAGCAGGGGCGCCGGATCAAGATCGTGCCGACGACACGGGACATTACGACCCTGTACAACAAGGATCACCTGGAGGCGACCCTCCGCAACAAGGGCAGGGCAAAGTGGGCGCCAGACGGCAATCTGGTCGCGGACACCGGCGAAAACTGGTTGGGCGGGGTTCCCTTCATGGAACCGGCGGACGCCAAGGAAGCGCTGGCCAACATCACCATGAGTTGGGGGCGCCACAACTTCTCTCTCTACGCGATCCCCAGCGTCGACCTCAGACCTGACGGCACTATCGGGTACGACCGTGAGTTCATGTGGGCGGAACTGCAGTGCCAGGCGCGAGCCGACGGCAAGGTGTTCCTCGATCGCAATGATCTGCTTAGGTTGCAGTCGATATGGTTCACGCGACCCAACGATGTCAAAGGGTCCTCGTTCCTGTCCGTCTGGTACTACGACCAGCGCAAATTTCCCGATCTGCACGGTTATTTCCCGGCGTTCAAGCGCGTGCGCCAGTTCCCCACCAACCAGCGCTTTGAGCCCGTCGTGCCCGGCATGACCTTTTTCCTCTCAGACGCGTGGTCGTCGGGCGACCCCATGCTGACCTGGGGCGATTACCAGATGATCGAGAGAAAGCCTCACCTGGCGCCCATGTCGGAGAACTGGCAGGGCGATCAGCCGAACTGGCAGAAAAAGGTGCACGGTGGGCCCAAGGGCCTCACCTTCTACGAAACCAACTTCCAGCTGGTGCCCGAGTGCGTGGTGTTCGACACCAAGCCCACCGGCTTTCCGCGGGCGCCGGTCGGCAAGAAGCGGGTCTGGATCGACACACGCAACAACATGTACAACTCCAGCGTCACGTTCGATCGCCGGGGCGAGGTCTGGAAGTCCTTCGAAACGGGATCCGGCCGGCAACAGAAAGGCGACTTCGTTCACAAGAACAAGGATGGAACGCCCGCATGGTCATGGGACTACTGCCTTGTCCACGACATCCAGTCCAACCGCATGACGCGTCTCCATCACGCTCAGGCGAGCCCGTCCGGGTACAAGTCTGAATACGATCCGAACTACGACTTCTACAACCAGTTCCTCACGACGAGCGCAATGAACCGGCTCGGTACCTGAGCCACACGCAGCGGCGCGGCGTCGGTCTCCATGACGACCCGCCCGTGAATCCCGTTGGCAGGACTTCCACCGCAATCGCGGGAGTCTCCGCCTTCCTTTTGTTCGCTCGTGCCAGAGCCTGCCGGCGGCCGTTTCGGTCCGTCGGCTTTCTTTTTCCGCCTCGATAGGCAATCGCAGGATCGAACCTCCTCCCGGAGCCGTCCGGGATTGCCGCAGACCCGCGCCTCGGGCCTGCGGTTTTTTTGGCTCCGGCTACCACAGCCAAGGGTGATCCCTACTTCTGCCGGATTACCCGGGCGGGTAGGGTCGGGGATGCCGGGCCTTTCTAAATTGCGGGCAGGCAATCGATAAAACCAGACCACGAGGAGGATCCGGATGGGGAAGCTCATCAACATCGACAACGGCGGCACGCTGACCGACATCTGTGTGATAGACGGCGACCAGGTGCATCGCACCAAGACCATCACGACGCCGCACGACCTGTCGCGCTGCCTTTTCGACGGCCTGACCAAGGCCTCGAAAGCGATCTACGGCAAGGAAGATTTGATCGGGTTGATCACCAGCACCGACCATATCCGCTACTCGACCACGCAGGGAACCAATGCCCTGATCGAACGCAAGGGTCCGCGCCTGGGTATCGTCTTCACCGGGAGCCTCACTGCCGCGGCGCTCACGCAAGACGGCAAGGCCGCGGACCTGTTCGACACCGTGATCGGCGAGCGCGCCACCACCCTGGATCTGAAGCTGCAGGGTGGCGAATTCGAGATGGCCGCAGTGAAGGCCGTCAACTCGCTTTCATCGGCCGGCGCCAACCGCATCATCGTCGCCCACGGCGGCTCGGATCGCTCCGAGCAGGAGACGCGCATCAAGAACCTGCTGCTGCGCAAATTTCCGCAGCATCTGCTGGGCGCGGTACCCATCCTCTACACGCACGAGGTGGTGGAAGACGACAACGACGTGCGCCGCACCTGGACCGCGATCTTCAACGCGTTCCTGCATCCGGCCATGGAGCGCTTCCTTTACAACGCCGAGCACAAGCTGCGTACCAACAAGGCGCAGAACCCGCTACTGATCTTCCGCAACGACGGCAACTCGGCACGCGTGGCCAAGACCATAGCGCTGAAGACCTACAGCTCGGGTCCGCGCGGCGGCATGGAAGGCGCCAAGGCCATCGCCGGGCATTACGGCTTCAAGCACATGCTCAGCATGGACGTCGGGGGGACGACGACGGACATCGGCGAAATCCGTGACGGTGCCGTGCGCTCCGAAGCGCGTGGCCACGTGGAAGGGGTGCAGGTGTCCTTCCCGCTGAGCGACGTGCACAGCGTGGGCGTTGGCGGCAGTTCGATCATCAAGGTCGTCGATGGGCACATCAGGGTAGGCCCGCAGTCCGTGGGCAGCGCCCCGGGTCCTGCGTGTTTTGGACTTGGCGGCACCGAAGCCACCATCACCGATGCCTTCCTCGTGCTCGGCCTGCTCGATCCGGCGTCGTTCTTTGGCGGCGATCTGAATATCGACCTGGAACGCGCCCGCGGCGTGGTGCAGGACAGAGTCGCCAAGCCGCTGAACCTATCCGTAGAAGCCGCTGCCGCCGCCATGGAAAAGGCCTGGGTGGAAAAGGTGGCGGTGAGCCTGAAGGAATTCACCAAAGTCGAGAACGACAGCGTGCTCTGCGCATTCGGTGGCGCAGGTCCGTTTGTGGTGTGCAAGGTGGCCGAAGCCGCCGGCATCTCGCGCGTGCTGATTCCCGGCCTGGCCGCAGTGTTCTCTGCGTTCGGCCTCGGCTTTTCCGACATTGGTCATCAGTACGAAGCACCGTTGCGTCAACGCGATGCGGCCGGTCTGAAAGCCTGTCTCGCCGAACTCAACGAGCAGGCCGAACGCGGCATGTACGCCGAAGGCTTTGCAATGGCCGATTGCGTGATAGACAAGACGCTGCTGGTCACCGCGAAGAATGTTGACGATCGCCGCTCGCTTGCCAACGGGTCCCTGCCCTCAGGCTTGCCTGCCGATGCCTTGTTGTCGATCTCCGTGTCGGCCACGCGCAAGCTGCCGCACCCGAAGCTCAAGGGCGAGTTCGGCAAGAAGAAGGCGGAAGCAGTCTCCAAGGCCAAGCGCAAGGTCGGTGGCCAGGACCTGCCACTGTACCGAGTGGAAGAACAGAAGGCGGGCGCTTCGGCAGCCGGCCCTGCCGTGCTCGAAGAAGCCTATTTCACTGGCCGGATTGATGCCGGCTGGAGCTTCGAGGTCAACGACAGCGGCGACATCCTGCTGAGCCGTACTTGATCGCGGAACCGTCCAAAACAATGACGTACCCGGCGAAGCCGGGATTGAACGTAATCAACTGAGACACACCATGAAAGTCCTCATGACCGAAAATCTTCGCATCGATCTCGATAGCGAAATGTGGGAATGCCGTCACTGCAACAAGGTATTGATCTCTGCACGTGACAACTACAAGCGCGGCCTGCTCGCCTATGACCGTGACCCGCGCGAAATCCACAAGCCGCTGCTGGATCCGACCAAGTACACGCTCACGTACTCGCCGGACCCGACCTGGTGCCGGCTGATCGAGTACTACTGCCCGCAATGCGGCACGATGATGGAGACCGAGTACCTGCCGCCGGGTCACCCGCCGCTGCGCGACATGGAGTTCGACATCGACGCCATGAAGGAGCAGTGGAAGACCCGCGATGAAGTGCTGGTCGAGGCGATCGGCAAGGAACCGGCCCGTCGCCGCGTCCATGCCGGCCAGCCCGTGGCACGCGTGGCCACCGGAGACAAGGCATGAGGCGCGTCTCGGTTGATATCGGTGGCACGTTCACGGACTGCTTCGTCGCCTGGGCAATGATAAGCACCATAGAGTCCAAGGCATCCGCGCACGCTGAGTCGAAGTCAGAGACCTTCCAGGAGATTCGGTCATGAGGCGCGTCTCGGTTGATATCGGCGGCACGTTCACGGACTGCTTCGTCGCCTGGGACAATAAATACATAGAGTCCAAGGCACTCACCACGCATCAGAACCTCGCGCTGGGTTTCAACGAGGCGCTCAAGAACGCGTGCGACGAGTTGAGCCTGAACGAATACGATCTGCTGTCCCAAGTGGACTCGGTGCGCTACGCCACCACGCTTGGCACCAATGCGCTGATTCAGCGCAAGGGTCCGCGCCTGGGCATGCTCACCACGATGGGTTTCCGCAGCTCGGTGCCGTTGGCTCGCGCCAAGGGCTACGCCACCGGCCTGCCGCACATGCAGCAGATGGACGTGCCGAACGCGCAACGTCCGGACGCCATCGTGCCGATCCCGATGATTCTCGAGGTGCGCGAGCGCGTCGACTACAACGGCGAGGTGTTGCTCAAGCTTGACGAGGAAGACCTGCGGTCCAAGATGCGGCAGCTGGTGGACAAGGGCGCTGAAGCCATCGTCGTCACCTTGGCCAACTCCGTGGTCAATCCCGAGCACGAGTTGCGAGTCCGCGAAGTGTTCCTGAAGGAATATCCGGGCCACATGCTCGGTGCGATTCCGCTGCTGCTTTCGCACCAGGTGGGTGGACGCAAGGGTGAATACGCCCGCGCCATGTCCACGATCATGGACGGCTTCCTGCACTCGACGATGTACCACGGCCTGGGAACGCTGGAACTGAACCTGCGCAACTCCGGCTATTCCAAGCCGATGCTGTGCAACCACAACTCCGGCGGCATGGCGCAGCTCAACTCCACCGATGCACTGCAGACCGTGCACTCCGGCCCGGTATCCGGCATCGCGGCCAGCGAGCACCTCGCGCTGCAGACCGAACTGGGCAACATCGTGGCCACCGACATGGGTGGCACGAGCTTCGACATCGGTATCGTCGTCGAAGGCGGCGTGAAGTATTACGACTTCAACCCCGAGATCGAACGCTGGATGGTGGCGGTGCCGATGGTGCATCTCGCGACGCTCGGTGCGGGCGGCGGATCAGTCTGTCAGTACGACCGTATCTACAAGACGGTGCAGGTTGGACCCGAGTCTGCGGGCTCCGATCCGGGCCCCGCGGCGTACGATCGTGGTGGCCTGAAGCCGACGGTGACGGATGCGGACCTGATTCTCGGGTATCTTGACCCGGCCAACTACGCTGGCGGTCACATCAAGCTTAATCCCCGCCGTTCCAAGCAGGCGATGGAAGAGCTTGCCGACGAGCTGGACGTGGACGTCATCGAAACCTGCAAGCTGATCAAGCAGACCGTCGACGCGAACATGGCCAACGGCATCGCTCGCGAACTCCGCACGCGCGGTTACGAGCCGGTGAACTTCACGACACTGGCCTATGGTGGCAATGGCCCTCTGCACGCCTGCGGCATTGCGCGCGCGCTGGGCGTCAAGAAGATCCTGGCGCCGCCGTTCGCGTCCGTGTTCTCGGCCGTGGGTGCCGGCAACATGAGCCAGATGCACATCCACGAGCTGTCCACCTGGACGGTGCTCTTCGACGCCAACCGGAAATCACTGTTCAGGGATTACGCCAAGTTCAATGGCTTCGTCGAAGAGCTGGAACGACGCGGTCGCGAGGACCTGCTGCGTCAGGGCTTCACGTCGGCCGAGATCGGCTACCGGCTTGAACTGGATATGCGTTACGGCAACCAGCGCGTGACCACCGCCGTGGTCACGGACGTGCTGCGCCTCAACGGCCAAAGCGACGTTCTCAAGCTGATGGAACAGTTCCACCAGCGCTACGGCGAGCGCTTCGGCAAGGGCAGCCAGGTGACGGAGGCCGGCGTGCGCGTGAACACGCTGCGCGTCTGCTCATTCGTGAACAGTCCGGGTGTCGAATTCAAGGGCATCAAGCCATCAGGCAAGGGCAAGGCGCCGCCGGCGGCAGTGGGTGAGCGCAAGTGCCATTTCGTGGGTCACGCCGATGCGCTGAGCACGCCGATCTATGACGATGCGGCCCTGGCGTCGCAAACCGAGATCGACGGCCCCGCCATCGTGGTGACGCGTGCGACGACCTACCTGATCGAACCGGGCTGGCGTTATCGGGCGGCCGAACAGAATGCGGTTTGGTTCACTCACATCGAATCCTGATCTGCGCTGCAGCGCAATACCGGAGACATCTTATGAATGACATGAACATCACCGCCGATGACAAGGCGCTGCTCAACAAGTTTCTGAAGGACAACCAGCTCTTCTACGGGCCCGATCCGGAGATCATGGGTGACCATGACATCGGACCGCGCTCCGAAGACGAGGAACGCCTGCTCAGTCGGCCGACCAATCCGCACCTCGTCAACCAGGTGCGCGGTCGCGTTCTCGCCGCCCTCGACGAGAGCAACACCATGATCGAGCAGATGGGCGCCGCGCCCGGGGCGAAATGGGGCGACATCGTCGCGTCCATCTTCACCGCCAGCGGCGACCTGTCGATGATCGCCCCGCACGGCGTGGTCGGCTTCGCCGCCTGCGTGCACTACCCGATCAAGTTCATCATCAAGTACTGGACCGACGAGCCCACCGTCGGCGTGCGCGAAGGCGACGGCTTCATCCACAACGATCCGCGCTACGGCGGCATCCACGGCACCGACCAGAGCTGCATCATGCCGGTGTTCTGGAAGGGCAAGCTGGTGTGCTGGGTCTCGAACACGATTCACGAGGGCGAGAACGGAGCCACCGAGCCCGGTGGCATGCCGCCATCGGCCGAGAGCCGCTACGACGAGGGGCTCAAGATGTCACCCTTCAAGGTGATCGAGAACTTCGAGCTCCGGCGCGATCTCGTCAACTTCCTGCAGAACATGGTGCGCGATCCCAAGCTGCAGCTCGAGGACATGAAGGTCAAGCAGCACTCCTGCCTGCGTCTGCGCGAGCGCGTGCTCGCCATTCTCGAGGAATTCGGCGAGGACGCGCTGACCATCGCGCTGCGCCAGCACATCGAGGACGTGCAGGAGGAAGTGCGCCGCCGCATCGAGGAGCTGCCCGACGGCACCACGCGTGTGCTGACGTTCCCGGATTCGACCCTGCGCGAGAACGCGCTGCTGAAGTTCAGCATGGCGGTGACGGTCAAGGGCGACAAGATGACGCTCGACTTCCGCGGCTCGTCGCCGGAGTTCGTCAACCGCGCCATCAACTGCAACGGCGCCTCGCTCAAGACGATGCTGCTGACCAGCTACCTGCAGAACGTCTGGCCGGACCTGCCGCAGACCATGGCGGTGTTCGG
>JBQTIX010000171.1:0-6264 GCA_052387695.1 Panacagrimonas sp.
GTTCAGAGTGCGGCCGGACAAGTCGGGGCGCCAAAGGCGGTAGTGCATCAGTATGAAATTCGTTCGCACCTCGATACGCGACGCTTCCCTCGATACGCCCGCTGTGCCGCTACTCGGGACGAACGGGCAGGCGCTACTCGGTGCGAACGGATTTCATACTGATGCACTACCGATTCGCGGGACGGTTTGACGGCTGCGCAACCATTGCACATGATGGGAAATGCCCACCCTGCACCGCGGTGCAAGCTGGAAGCTTGCCGTCTATGGTCGCGATCATGGCGTTCCGCACTTTCACCTCGAATGCGCTGATGGATCCCGCTGTTCGGTGGCCATCGATAGCCTCGAGGTTCTGGTCGGCGCGGTGAAAGCTTCGATCCTGGCTGAAGCGCGCGTCTGGGCTGTGACCCATCGAAGCCTGCTGCACCGTACCTGGAAAGAGTGCAATCCATGAAAGCCCGACGTATCGCCGCAGTCCGCACCCTGGCGCGATCCCGCCTGAAGCTCACCTGGGACAACGGGGTCGAGGCGGTGATCGACCTGGAGCCGGAACTGCGCCGATCCAAGACGCTGCGCCCGCTCGCCGAAAGCCGGCGCTTCAAGCGCGCTGTGCTGGGCGAGTGGGGCCACTCGGTGAGTTGGGGCGAGGACCTGGAGCTGGGTGCCGACAGCCTGTGGCGGGATACCCTGCGGGCGCAGGGCAAGCACGATGCGGTTCTGCTGCAGGACTGGCGGCTGCGCCACGGCCTGACCCAGCAGCAGGGCGCGGACGCGGTGGGCATCTCGCGAAGAATGCTGAACTATTACGAGTCCGGCGAGCGCCCCGTACCGCGGACCGTGGTCCTTGCTTGCCGCGGCTGGGAAGCGGAGCGGCTCGGACGGGCGGCTTAGCAAGCCGCCTGAGCGCGCTCCACTCGGCAGCAGGTGCGCAATTGATGCACCGGATTGTGGTTGCGAGATCTGGGGTCTTCGCAGATTTCGAAGTGGCCCATCACGGCGCCCGCGCCAGAGCCCAGGCTTCGATCCGTGATGCGCCTGCGGCCCGCACCGCTCGCGCCAGTTCATCCAGGGTCGCGCCGGTGGTCAGCACGTCGTCGAGCAAGGCGACATGCAGGCCCGACAGGTCGCGCGTGACAGCGAATGCACCCCGCAGATTGCGCCGTCGTGCAGCGGCGTTGAGACCGATCTGGTCGGGGGTGGCGCGGGTGCGGCTCACAGCCTGCTCGTCCACCTCGATTGCAAGCACGCCAGCCAGGCCGCGCGCCAGTTCACGCGCCTGGTTGTAGCCGCGCTGGAACTGGCGTTGTCGGTGCAGCGGCACCGGGATCACGAGGTCCGGCAGCGGTTCGGGGCGTCGGGCAAGCTGCTGCGCCATCAGGCGACCGAGGCTGCGCGCGGGGCCAAAGCGGGCGCCGTACTTGAGGCGGTGGATCGCCTGCTGCACCGGCTGAACCAGCACGAACGGCGTCCAGGCGGAATCGAATCGATGTGCGCGACGCTGGCATCGTCGACATAACACGGGCGCAATCTGGGGCAGCGCGCAGCCGGGACAGTGGACCCGGTTCCACGGCAGGTCGTCGCGACAGCCGCCGCAGATGCCCGCGCCGCCGGCTGGCTGGCCGCACCAGGCGCAGCGATCCGGAGCAATCGTTGCGATCCAGTCGTCAACCCACACACTGCGGTTCAAGTTGACAGCTCCCGACGCGGCCCGGGAAACTCGAACACGTCTTTCCCCTTCGCGCAACCCGGAGTCGAGCATGAATCCCGTCCGTCACGACTGGTCCGTCACGGAGGTGCAGGCGCTGTTCGCCCTGCCGTTCAACGACCTGCTGTTCCGCGCGCACACGCTGCATCGCCAGCACCACGAGCCGAACACGGTGCAGCTCTCGACCCTGCTGTCGATCAAGACCGGCGCCTGCCCGGAGGATTGCAGCTACTGCCCGCAGTCGGTGCGCTACGAGACCGGTCTGAAAAAGGAACCGCTGCTGGACGTTGAAACGGTGGTCGAGGCCGCGCGCGAAGCCAAGGCCAATGGCGCGACGCGTTTCTGCATGGGCGCGGCCTGGCGCTCGCCCAAGGATCGTGACATCGGGAAGGTCGAGGCGATGGTGCGCGAGGTCAAGCAGCTGGGCCTGGAGACCTGCATGACCCTAGGCATGCTCAAGTCTTCGCAGGCGCAGCGCCTCGCCGACGCCGGGCTCGATTACTACAACCACAACCTCGATACCTCGCCGGAGTACTACGGCAAGATCATCACCACCCGCACCTACCAGGACCGGCTCGATACGCTGGAGCATGTGCGCCAGGCCGGCATGAAGGTCTGTTGCGGCGGGATCGTCGGCATGGGCGAGCAGCCCGAGGATCGCGCCGAGCTGCTGCGCCAGCTGGCGACGCTGCCGGAGCATCCGGACAGCGTGCCGATCAACAATCTGGTGCAGGTGGAAGGTACTCCGCTCAATGGAATAGAGGCGCTCGATCCGCTCGATTTCGTGCGCACCATCGCGGTCGCGCGCGTCCTCATGCCGCACTCCATGGTGCGTCTGTCGGCCGGTCGCACGGCGATGAGCGACGAGCTGCAAGCGCTGTGCTTCTTCGCTGGCGCCAACTCGATCTTCTACGGCGACCGGCTGCTGACCACCGAGAACCCACAGAACGCGAAGGACCGCGCGCTGCTGGAGCGGCTCTGCATCCGGGTGCAGGGCGCGATGCCGGATGCACCGCCGACGATGAGGATCGAGGCCGACAGTCTCGTCGCCGCGGGCGCGAGTTGCAGCGCCGACGCGGGCTGCTGCGGCTGATGCCGTCATGCGCGGAATCGGCTCGCAGTCACTGGCGGCAGCGGCATTCGTGGCGCTCGCGCTGCTCGATATCCTGGTGCTGCACGGCATGCAGCCGCTGGGCAATCGACTGACCGACGCGCTGCAAAAGATCGCCGCACGCGCGGCCGCGCCGGACCCGGAAGTCGTGATCGTCGATATCGACGAGACCAGCCTCGCGCGTCTCGAAGAAAAGGCCGGAAGCTGGCCCTGGCCGCGCGCGATCCACGCCGAGTTGCTGGAAGGGCTGGCCGAACAAAAACCGGCGGCGATCGTGTTCGACGTGCTGTTCGCGGAGGCCGACAGCTTCCGTCCCGAGTCCGATGCGGCCCTGATCGAGGCGATCGAAAACACGCCGAACGCGTATGTGCCGATGGTGCGACTCGATGAGCGCGACGACGCCACCGGCGTACCGCTGGCCGAGGTGGCGGAGGTCCTCGGACTGGAGCGGACCGATGCCGCGCAGCCGGGCGCGCGCGCCTCCCTGTTGCCGCCCGGCGCGCTGCCGCCCGAGCTATGGCGCACTGGCGCGATCAATTATCTGGAAGACCCGGACGGCGTCGGCCGCCGCTATTACCTGTACCTGGATCTCTACGGCTGGCGGCTGCCTTCACTGCCGGCCGTGGTCGCGCGCGATCTGGGCTGGTCGGTGCCCGATCAGGAGAGCCTGCGGCTGGCGTATCGCAGCGGCAAGCCGGGCTTTCGCCGCGTGTCCTACGCCGAGCTGTATGAGGATTTTCAGCGCGAGACGCCGCAGCGCGCGGCGGACGAGTTCCGCGACGCGGTCGTGGTGATCGGTACCGCCGCCAGCGGGCTCGGCGATCTGCGCACTACGCCCATCGCCAGCCTCACGCCGGGGGTCGAGATTCTGGCGACGGCGATCGAGAACCTGAAGAATGGCCGGGGTCTGCAAGAGCTGTCGCCGCTGGTTCCTGCAGGGCTGGCGGTCGTGTTGATCGCCGGTGTCGCGATCGCGTTTGCGCTGGGTGTCAACGTCTATGTGACCGGGCTGGTGCTGGCCATCGTCATCGGTCTGCTGGTGGCGGCCTCCGGCTTGCTGATGCAGCGTCTGGTGGTGCTGCCGGTGTTCGAGCCGCTGGCGTTCGCCGCGGCGTTCTATGTCTTCGCCGCGCTGATGGCCTGGCGCCGCGAACGCGAGGCGCGGCGTCACGCCGTGCAATTGTTCGGCCGCTTCCTCGATCCGGAAGTGGTGCGCCGCCTGGTCGATCGGGGTGAGACCATCGAATCGCTGTCCGGCCGCACCTGCCAGCTCAGCGTGCTGTTCTCCGACATCCGCGGCTTCACCTCGCTGTCCGAGACCCGGCCGCCGCAGGAGATCGTGGAGTTGCTCAACCGCTATTTCAGCCGCCAGGTCGCGGTGGTGTTCCGCCACGGCGGAACCCTCGACAAGTTCATCGGCGACTGCATCATGGCCTTCTGGGGCGCGCCGATCGACGACCCGCGACACGCCCGCCGCGCGGTCGATTGCGCGCTCGACATGTCGCGCGAGCTGGACGAGTTTCGCAAGGAGCTGGGCGAGGCCGGGCGCGACTTCGACGTCGGCATCGGCATCCACAGCGGCAGCGCCGTGGTGGGCTTCATCGGTGCGCAGCAGAAGCTCGACTACACCGCCATCGGCGACACGGTGAACCTCGCCAGTCGTATCGAAGGGCTGACCAAGAACGTGGCGCGCATCCTGGTCAGCCGCGACACCATGGACGCCTGCGGCCACGACCTGCAATTCACCGCCCGCGGCGCGTTTCCCGTGAAGGGCCGCGCGCAGGCGGTGCATCTGTACGAACCGAGACCCCCCTCATGATCCTCAAACGACTGGCCGGCATTGCCTTGCTGGCCGCTGCCGGCGCGGCGTTCGCAGCCGCCGAAGAACCGGCCTACACCTCGTCCGCCACCAGCCTCAAGAGCGAGCCTTCGCGCAGCGCCGAGACCCTGGCCGAGCTGCCGCAGAAGACGGTGCTGGTGCAGCTCGCCCGCAAGGGCGCCTGGGTGCAGGTACGGCACGGTCAGCAGACCGGCTGGGTGCGGCTGCTGGTGGTGCGACCCGGCGCGCCGGGCGCCGAACGACGCGGCGAGAGTGGCTTGCGCAAGCTGTTCAACGTGGCACGCAGCGGGTCGAGCGGCGCGGTGGCGACCACCGGCGTGCGAGGGCTGGACAAGGAGCAGATCGAGAACGCGACGCCCAACCCCACGGAGCTGGCCAAGCTCGACGGCTATGTCGCCTCCGAGGCCGATGCCCGCAAGTTCGCCACGGAGAAGAAGGCGGGACTGAGCGCGGCCACGGTTCCCTATGTCGCGGCCGACGGCAGCGCTGCGAAGGAGTGAGATCATGAAACCTCAAACGGCATCGATGGTGGCGGCGGTGGTCGGCTTGAGCCTGGCGAGCGGCGCAGCGCTCGCGGAATTCGACCTCGGCGGCATGCTCGAAAAAGCCGGCTCGATTCTCGAAAAGACCACCGAGGTCATCACCAGGACCGACGAGGTGGTGACGCCGAAGTCCGAGGACGAGGAACTCGCGATCGGCCAGCAGTGGGCGGCCATGCTCACCGGCGCTGCGCCGCTGATGGCGGACGAAAAGGCGCAGCGCTACGTCAACCGCGTCGGCAGATGGGTCGCGCTGCAATCGGAGCGTCCGCAGCTCAACTGGCGTTTCGGCGTGCTCGACTCCGACAACCTCAATGCCTTCGCGACACCGGGCGGTTTCGTGTTCATCACCAAGGGTCTGCTGCTGCGGCTCAACAACGAGGCCGAGCTGGCCGGCGTGCTCGGGCACGAGATTGCCCACGTGGTGCAGAAGCATCACCTGGCCGCGATCCAGAAAGGCGGCGGTATCGGCATCGGCGCCGAGCTGATCTCGAAGTTCGGGCTGTCCAAGACGGATTACGCGGAAGCCTCCAACAAGCTGCTCAGCGGCGCCAAGGAAGTGATGCTGCGCGGCCTCGACAAGAGCGACGAGTACGAGGCCGACCGCATGGGCGTGGTGCTCGCCGCGCGCGCCGGCTACGACCCCTTCGGCCTGCCGTCGGTGCTCCAGACCATCGAGTCGATTGCCACCAACGACTCCAGCGTGGCCCTGCTGTTCCAGACCCATCCGGCGCCGACCGCGCGGCTCGACGCGCTGGACGAGGCGATGGGCGAACCGCTGGAAGCGCTGGCCGATCAGCCGCAATTGCCGGAGCGGTTTCAGGCGCAGTTGGGTGAGCGCTAGGAGCCAGGACGGTAGGAACCATATGAGCGAGCGACGAGTGATTCCATTTAAGGCAGGTCTGCACAGGTTCGGGAACACGGTCGCGGGCATGGCCCGCTCCTACGCGACCCGTCGTCCGGTAGGAGCGGGCTATGCCCGCGACCGACCTGTGCCGAGCCCGCGTGGCGAGTCGGGCCGGAAAGTCAGGCCGCAAGGGCGAAGCCGCGGCCGCGCGCGGGTCTGCCGCCC
>JBQTIX010000172.1:0-9230 GCA_052387695.1 Panacagrimonas sp.
GTTGGGTGGCGGCCGGCCGCTACCCCCCCCTACCGGCGGGCGCAGGGTTGGGTGTATCGCCTACGCGCATCCACCGGGGACGGCATGGCACCAGAGAGCACCCGTTTGTTTGGCGAGAACGGCGCGAACCTGGGCGCTACCAGCTCCTATGGTCATCCGTTCGGTGGGGCTTCAGGCGCGGTGAGCAGACTTCGATGATGAAATCGATCATTGCGGCGGTTTGTGGTGTCTGTGTTTCGTCCTCGGCCTGGGCGGCTTCTGCCGAAGCGGAACTCAAACAGTTCGTGGAGAACGTCAACACGCTCAGCGCGCGCTTCGTGCAGACGCAGACCGACGAGCACGGCGAGGTCGTTTCCTCGGGGGCCGGCCAGATGGCGCTCGCGCGGCCCGGAAAATTCCGTTGGGCCTACGAGCAGCCCTACACGCAACTCATGGTCTGCGACGGGCAACGCATCTGGGCCTATGACCCCGACCTCGCGCAGGTCACGGTGCGGCCGGCGGGTGAAGCCCTGGCCGGCACACCGGCCGAACTGCTGGCTTCGAGGGCGCGGTTGTCGGACAACTTCTCGGTTCAGGATCGCGGCGAGCAGAACGGGCTGCGCAAGGTCGGACTGGAGCCCAAGTCAGCGGAGAGCGACTTCAAGTCGATCGAGCTCTGGCTCAAGGCCGGCGTGCCCGCCCGGCTGCGCTTCAACGATCCACTCGGCGGCACCACGGACGTCGAGTTGCACGACGTGAAAGTCAACGCGGCGATCGACGCGCAGCAATTCCGCTTCACGCCGCCCAAGGGCGTCGAAGTGGTCGAGAGCGTGGCGGCTCACTAGCAGCCTGTCGGACTTGATTTCGGGTCCGCGTGGCAGTCCCATTTTTCGCCTGGCAAGGCGCGAGGAGTGAGGTGTACTCGATGTACATGAGCGACGAGCAACGCCGCCAGGCGAAAAATGGGGCGCCACCCGGTTGGGTTTACGCGGGAGTGCCCTTGTGGCACTCCCGCGCTGGGACCCAACCGGGGACGGGGCCGTTTTCGCGCATCGCGGCGTCCGTCGCTCCTCATGTACTTCAAGTACACCTCGTCGCTCCTTCCTTGCGCTGCGTGACGGTAGGTGCAGTGAGAGTGACTAAACGTCACTCTCACTGCACCGGACGGACCTCCGTCGCGGACGCGAAATCAAGTCCGACAGGCTGCTCTGGATGAAGCCGGTCGCGCCCATCGCCGAGCGCATGCGACCACGTGTCCTCGACGAGGTGCTGGGTCAGGATCATCTGCTTGCACCGGGCGCGCCGCTGCGCGTGCTGCTGGAGGCCGGACGCATCCCCTCGATGGTGTTCTGGGGTCCGCCCGGCGTCGGCAAGACCACCCTGGCGCGGCTGGTGGCGCAGCATGTCGAGGCTCAATTCATCACGATGTCGGCGGTGCTCGCCGGGGTCAAGGACATCCGCGAATCCGTCGCCCGTGCGCAGGCTGAAGCCGCGGGTCTCATCGCCCGTCGCACGGTGCTGTTCATCGACGAGATTCACCGCTTCAACAAGGGCCAGCAGGATGCCTTGCTACCCTTCGTCGAGGACGGGACCCTGATCCTGGTCGGCGCGACGACCGAGAACCCAAGTTTCGAGTTGAACGGCGCCCTGCTGTCCCGGCTGCGCGTGTTCGTGCTGCGTTCCATCGATGAATCCGCGATCCGCGAACTGCTCCTGCGTGCGCTGACCGACGCGGATCGCGGCCTGGGCGAAGCGGCCGACACGCTTCCCGCAAGCTGGCTGGACCGCATCGCCGAAGCCGCGGATGGGGACGCCCGGAGGGCTCTGATCCTGCTCGACACCGCCGTCGAGCTGTCGCGCGCCACGCGTGAAAAATCCGACGCCCTGTTGGAAAAACATGCGCAGCTTGACGACGCGCTCCTGGAGCGCCTCTTGGGGCGCGGCCTGCGCCGCTTCGACAAGCAGGGCGAGAATTTCTACGACCAGATCTCCGCGCTGCACAAATCGGTGCGCGGCAGCGACCCGGACGCGGCGCTGTACTGGTTCTCGCGCATGCTCGATGGCGGGTGCGATCCGCGCTACATCGCGCGACGGGTCACGCGCATGGCCTACGAGGACATCGGCCTGGCCGAGCCGGGCGCACTGCGCCTGTGCCTGGACGCCTGGGACACCTACGAGCGTCTAGGGAGTCCGGAAGGCGAGTTGGCCCTGGCGCAGTCCATCGTCTACCTGGCCTGCGCGCCGAAGAGCAATGCGGTCTATGTGGCTTACAAGGCGGCACACGCGGCGGTCGAGGCATTCGGCTCCCTCGAAGTGCCG
The DNA here is from genome assembly GCA_052387695.1 of Panacagrimonas sp. Lineage (GTDB taxonomy): Bacteria > Pseudomonadota > Gammaproteobacteria > Nevskiales > Nevskiaceae > Panacagrimonas. The sequence goes on from JBQTIX010000172.1 coordinate 2,299, forward strand.
ATGCATCTCCGCAACGCGCCGACCCGGCTCATGAAGGATCTCGGTTACGGTAGGGCCTACCGTTACGACCATGACGAGGCCGACGCGAATGCCGCGGGTCAGCAGTTCCTGCCGGACCGGTTGGTGGGCACCGAGTTCTATGCGCCGACGACGCGTGGCGTCGAGGCAAAGATCGGCGAGCGGCTGTCCGCGCTGCGGGCGGCGCGGCAATCGAAATGACGCCGTCGATTGCGCTGGCGGTCGCGGTCGGCGGCGCGGTCGGGTCCCTGGCGCGATATGGCGTCGGACAGGCAGCTCGCGCGTTTGCGCCCGGTTGGCCCTGGGGCACCTTGTTGGTCAATGTGTTGGGCAGTTTCGCAATCGGCCTGCTGTTCGCCTGGTTTGCGGCGCGCCCCGCCGCGGAATGGCTGCGCCTGGGCCTGATCACCGGCGTGCTGGGTGGATTTACGACTTTCTCCGCGTTCTCGATCGAGACGCTGGAATTGCTTCGCTCCGACGGTTCCGGGGCTGCGATCGCCTACATCGCGGCGACGCTGTTGACCGGCCTCGCGGCCTGCGCGCTCGGCCTGTGGACAGCGCGGATGATGCTCGCCTGAACCTGCGGCGGACGCGATAATCGTGTCCCTCGCGCGTCGCGAGGATCATCAAGTGTGAAGGAATTCCCATGCTCGACCCCCGCCGCCTGCGCGCGGAACCCGACGCCGTCGCGCGAGATCTTGCGCGTCGCGGCTTTTCGCTGGACCTCGCGCGATTCCGCGAACTCGAATCGCGGCGCAAACAGATCCAGATCGAGACCGAGGCCTTGCAGGCCGAACGCAACTCGGGTTCCAGGCGCATCGGCCAGGCCAAGGCCAGGGGCGAGGACGCGTCCCCGATCCTGGCCGACATGGATCGCATCAAGTCGCAACTCGCGACCAACGAATCCCTGCTGGGTCAGGTGCAGACCCAGTTCGACGACTTCGCGATGGGCCTGCCGAACATCCCCGATGCTTCGGTGCCCGAAGGCCGTGACGAGAACGACAACGTCGAACTGCGCCGCTGGGGCAAGCCGCGAGCGTCCGAAGGATGCCGCGATCATGTGGATCTCGGCGAGGCGCTCGGTCAGATGGACTTCGCGGCCGCGGCAAAACTCACCGGCGCGCGTTTTACCGTGTTGCGAGGACCGCTTGCGCGCCTGCACCGCGCATTGACCCAGTTCATGCTCGACGTGCACACACGCGAGCATGGTTACGAGGAGTTGTACGTCCCCTATATCGTCAACGCGGCCTCGTTGCGCGGCACCGGGCAGTTACCCAAATTCGGCGAGGATCTGTTTGCGCTGAAGAACACCGGTTCAGGCGAACAGGACTGGCGCCTGATTCCGACAGCCGAAGTACCGGTCACGAACCTGCTGCGCGACGAGATCCTGGAAGCCGATTCGCTGCCGCGAAAATGGGTGGCGCACACCCCCTGTTTTCGCGCCGAGGCCGGCGCCGCCGGCAAGGACACGCGCGGCATGATCCGGCAGCACCAGTTCGAGAAGGTCGAGTTGGTGATGGCGACCTTGCCCGAGAAATCGCGCGAGGCGCACGAAGAGCTGACGGGCCACGCCGAAAGTATTCTCAAGAAACTCGAACTGCCGTATCGGGTGGTCGCACTCTGCGCGGGGGACATGGGCGCCAGCGCGGCGAAAACCTATGACCTGGAAGTGTGGCTGCCGTCGCAGAACCGGTATCGCGAGATCAGCTCCTGTTCCAACTTCGGCGACTACCAGGCGCGCCGCATGCTCGCGCGCTATCGGAGCGCGGAAACGAAGAAGCCCGAACTCGTTCACACGCTGAACGGTTCGGGCCTGGCGGTGGGACGGACCTTGGTGGCGGTGCTGGAAAACTATCAGAACGACGATGGGTCGATCCGTGTCCCTTCCTCGCTGGGCCCGTACCTCAACGGTCTGGACGTGATTCGCCGCTGAGGCGATTCGCCTTCCGGCAACAGGGCCCCCCTACTTCTTGGGTGCCGCCTTGGCGTCCTTGGACTTGGATTTGGACTTGGACTCGTCGAATGCTTCATCGAGGGATTTGGCCAAGCCGCCGTCGTTCTCGGTCGCGGCTCCGGCCACCTGACTGCCTGCGAAGTCGATGCCCAGCCCGCCGCTCACACCGCTGATCGCGCTGATTCCGCCGCCGACCTGCGCAACCGCGCCGCCGTTGACGAGGGCCATTGCAAGACCGAGCCATCCAAAACGAGAAGTCTTCATCGATGATGTCCTGGTGGATTAGAAGCTGAAGGTATAGCCGAGCGTGCCGCCAAACTGCACGTCGGAATCAAAGCGCTCACCCACGTTGACCGCGCCCACGGTCACGGTCACCGGGACCGCATTGAACGGCGCCGCCGAGACGCCGATATTGGTGAAGCGGCCGGTGTGGTCGACGATGAACGAATACTGGCGCGTCAGGTAAAACGCTGCGGACCCGAACACGTTGATGCCGTCTTCCGCAATATCGTCCGTGAACATGCCGTCGCCGACCCCAACGGTCAGAACCAGCGCATGCTTCGTCGAGCCGGTATCGATCGCGAACACCTTGCTGGCGTTGGCGAACACGCTGGAAGTGTTCTGGTCTTCCGACTCGCCCCAGCGACCGGTGCCGGTCACGCCAAAACCCACCGCCGCGCCGCCGGGCAGGTTGGTATGAAGCTTGAGAGAGATGCCGCCGGCCTCGCCGAATTCGTCCGGATCGGGGGAAGAACTCGTGTCACCCGATCCGGTCAAGGATGAACTCACCACGGCCACTTCCAGGCCCACGTACTTGTCGGCGTCGCCGAGTCCGAAGAACAGCGCGGCGCTGCCGTCCACGTCGTCCTTGGTGTCCACCTCGATCCCGTTGAATTCATCGGGCAAGGTCTGTCCGAACACGCCGATGCCGACGGTGCCCCAGTCCGCCCCGAATGCGATCGGTGATCCGAACGACGCGCCCGCGTACGACTGGCTCAGGGTTTGCGGAACGGCGGAACCGACGGTCGAGCTCTGTGCCTGGGCGCTCGCGCCGGCCAGTGCGAACGCGTTGAGGGCAAAGGCAACCGCGACGACCTTATTCTTCATTGCTTGGTATCCCCACAAATCTGATAGGAAAATTCTGGACTGCGACGATCGCAACGCAGCATCGCAACCAATGTAATCGCAAGCCTGTTGGCGTGACAAGGCTGCGGCGAAGCCGGTAGTGGGTCGGTTTGAATTGCGTTCGTGCCGAGTAGCCTCTGCTCCCGAGTAGCCGCGATAGCGGCGTATCGAGGGGGCAGTGTGTATCGAGGCACCGGCGCTCCCTCGATATGCGGCGGCCCGCTGCGCGGCTACCCGGGATGAACGGTGGGAACGACTTTCAAACTGACCCACTACCACGAAGCCATCTGGAAAGCGCCACACCGCAGTTCCGCGGATCAGCCCGCGGCAGTCCGGCGACGGGGTCGCACCTGTGACAGAGGATCGTTGGCGACGCCGGGCTGATAGGCCAGCGAGAACTCGTGCAGGGCCTGGATGCAGCCTTCGGGCGACTGATCGGCCCGCAATTCGAACGCATCGATCCCGCATCGAACCATGCCCAGGAGTTGATCACGCACCACCGCGGCCCCGGTGGCTCTGATCTCGCCGCGATAAGCCAGGGCTTCGCGCAGCAGCCGTGCCTGGGAGTAAGCGCGCCCGTCGGAAATGCCGGGGAATTCGAGGACGATCGCCTGGACCTGGAGCAGCGCCGGATTCAGGACCCTGACATCGGCCGTATTGGGCAGACGCACACCGAAACTCGCGCGCGAAACCGGAGCGTCCCGATCACGCTCCCAGCGAGCCAGCGAGACGATGACCGGCTGATCCTGCGGCCATTCCACATCATCGGCCAGAAGAATGAAGTCGTCCTCGACAACGCGCCCGCCACGAATCAACACCGATGTACTCACGCGGCGGCCCGCTGCGGGTAGAGCCGGGTCTTGAACGGCGGCATGCCCACGCGCCGGTAGGTTTCGAGAAAGGTTTCATCCTCGCTGCTGCGCTGGTCGAGGTAGACCTCGATGATGTTCTGCACCGCGCCGCCGATGTCTTCGCGAGAAAACGAGGGACCGGTGCGGTCGCCCAGGCTGGCGTCGTTTTCCGCCGAACCGCCGAGCGTGACCTGGTACCACTCCTCGCCCTTCTTGTCGACGCCGAGAATACCGATATGGCCGACGCTGTGGTGACCGCAGCCGTTCATGCAGCCAGACATCTTGACCTTGATCGGACCGATGTCGTGCTGGTCGTCCAGATTCTCGAAACGGTCGAACACGTCCTGCGCCACGCTGATCGAACTGGCGTTGGCGAGCGAGCAGAAATCGAGGCCAGGGCAGCAGATCAGGTCAGTCAGCAGGCCGATGTTGGGCGTCGCCAGGTTGAGCTCGCGCAAGCCCAGCCAGACAGCGTAAAGGTCAGCCTGGGCCACATCCGAGAGCACCAGGTTCTGGTCATGCGTCGCGCGCAATTCACCAAAGGAGTAGCGATCGGCGATGTCAGCCAATGAATCCATCTGCTCGTGGGTGACGTCGCCCGGGGCCACGCCATTGGCTTTCAGCGAGACGAACACCACCGCGTATCCCGGCTGGCGATGTGCATGAAGATTGCGCCGGGTCCAGGCCGCGAAGGCAGAGTCTTCGCACAGCTTGGCCTCGTATCCGGGATCGCTGGCGGGTTGCGACAGGTACGCGGGCGCGGCGAATTGCCGGCGCATGCGCTCCAGTTCGGCCGGGTCCAGTCGCAATTCGGACTGGCGCACCCTCGCCCATTCCTCCTCGACCATCTGACGGAACTTCTCGGCGCCGGTTTCCTTGACCAGGATCTTGATCCGCGCCTTATAGATGTTGTCGCGCCGCCCCAGCAGGTTATAGACCCGGAGGATCGCCTCGAAGTAGGACAGCAGATCGAGTTCCGGCAGGAAGTCGCGAATCTTGACGCCGACGATGGGCGTGCGCCCCAGGCCGCCACCGACATAGACCTCGTAGCCGCGTTCGCCTGACGCATTCGCAACGATCTGCACACCGATGTCGTGTACGCGGATCGCGGCGCGATCCGATTGCGATGCGGAGAACGCGATCTTGAATTTGCGCGGCAGCCAGTTGAATTCGGGGTGAAACGTCGCCCACTGCCGCGTCAGTTCGCAGTAGGGTCGTGGGTCGGTCAGTTCGTCGCGGGCCACGCCGGCAAGCGGATCCGACGTGATGTTGCGGATGCAGTTGCCCGAGGTCTGGATGGCATGCATCTCAACCGTGGCGAGGTCGGCCAGGATGTCCGGCACCCGCGCCAGTTCCGGCCAGTTGAACTGCATGTTCTGGCGTGTCGTGAAATGCCCGTAGCCCTTGTCATAGGTCCGCGCGATGTGTGCGAGCATGCGCAACTGCGCGCTGGCGAGCAGGCCGTAGGGGATGGCGATGCGCAGCATCGGTGCGAATCGCTGGATGTACAGGCCATTGCGCAGGCGCAGACCGCGGAACTCGTCCTCGGGCAGTTCACCTGCAAGATAGCGCCGCGTCTGGTCACGGAACTGCGCCACACGCTCATCGACGAGCGTCTGGTCGTACTGGTCGTAGCGATACATCGAGGGCAGGAACACTCATCGGTCAAGGGCTGCGCAGGCTAGCAGGGGTGTTAGACCCGCTACAGCCACAGGCGAATATATAGAAAGATCAGATCGGAATAAGTCTCGAGCACCTGTCGACTCGAATCCTCGAAGGCATCATTCTGGATCGACATCCGTCACTTCCCGAAAAACCGGAGTCACTCATGCGCAACCCCATCCCGCAACGCACGCTCGGCCGCCAGGGCCTGTGCGTCTCCGCCATCGGCCTCGGCTGTATGGGCATGTCCGAGTTCTACGGCGCAGCGGACGAGGCGACCAACCTCGCCGTCCTCCACCACGCGCTGGACATCGGCGTGAATTTTCTCGATACCGCCGACATGTACGGCGTCGGTGACAACGAACGCCTGATCGGGAAGCTGCTCAAGACACGACGCCAGGACGTGGTGCTGGCCACCAAGTTCGGCAATGTGCGCGGCCCCGGGGGCGAGTTCCTCGGCGTCAATGGCCGCCCCGAGTATGTGGCCGCTGCCTGCGACGCGAGCCTTGAACGGCTCGGGGTCGATCACATCGATCTGTATTACCAGCACCGGGTCGACAGGACCGTTCCGATCGAGGAGACGGTCGGAGCGATGTCGCGACTCGTTGCAGCCGGCAAGGTCCGGTATCTGGGACTGTCCGAGGCCTCGGGCAGCACCCTGCGCCGCGCCTCCGCCGTGCATCCCATCGCCGCCCTTCAGAGCGAGTACTCGCTGTGGACCCGCGACATCGAGGACGACGCCCTGCCCGCCTGTCGCGAACTCGGCGTGAGCCTGGTGCCTTACAGCCCGCTCGGTCGCGGCTTTCTGACCGGAGTCATCCGCAAGACCGATGACCTCGCCCCGAACGACTGGCGCCAGGCCAATCCACGCTTCCAGGCAGGCAATCTCGATCACAACCTGCGCCTGGTCGAGGCCCTGACCGCCATCGCGCAAGCGCGCGGCTGCACCCCCGCACAGCTCGCGCTCGCCTGGCTGCTGCATCAGGCTCCGGACATCGTCCCGATCCCCGGCACCCGCAGCATTGGACGGCTGGACGAGAACACCGCCGCCGTTCACCTGAAACTGAGCGAGCCGGAGTTGCGGTGGATTGCCGAGGTGCTCGCATCCCGCGAAGTCGCCGGCACCCGTTATCCGGAAGCCTTCATGGGAGCGCTCAACGTCTGAGAACGCGCGCGGCCGTTAGGGATGGTCTGCACAGGTTCGATAACACGGTCGCGGGGGGGGGGCGGGCCGCGGGGGGGGGGGGGGGGGGGGGCGGGGGGGGCCCCCCCCCACCAGGGCGGAGGGGAGAGATGAGCGGTGTGGTTGTTAATACAAACAA
>JBQTIX010000173.1:0-12734 GCA_052387695.1 Panacagrimonas sp.
TAAGGGAATGCACGCACCCGCCGCGGCACGCGCGAAACAGCGCGACGCGCGATGGATTGGTTGGGGTGAACGGTGTGCGCTGGTGCTCGATGCAGCGCTGGCGCGGCAGCTCGCCGATGACGGGGCAGTCCACGGTGCTGTTCATCAGCGCCCCTTCCACGGCTTGCTGCACGCGGTCGAGCGCGCCCTTGTAGGTGCCGCTGAGCACTGCGCTGATGGCACCGGCGGAGTAGCCGATGCGCTCGGCAATCTGCGACTGCGTGCTGGCCTGGCAGGCGGCGCGCAGCACGGCGATCCAATCGGGTCCAGTACTCATTGGGCCACCCCGCAAAGTGAACAGCTACTTCGCGGGGACCCCGGCTGCACGCCCGCCTTGACGCGAATCTCTTCGTCGCTCATGCCGGCACAGGCCCGCACGCAGAGCAGCGCGCGGTCGTAGTCGCGCCGCTTCAGGGTGACCGGCTCGTCGCCGGGCTCCGGCTTGGCCGGCACCAGGTTGGGATCCAGCAGACCCTGCTTGCCAATGCGCGGCGCGTGTGGGCCGGTGTCGCGCAGAAGTTGGTACACCGCCGCCTGGCCGCCGAGGCCACCGCGTTTCTGCGCCTGCACCAAGCGCACGTATTGATGTCTGACCAATTCACGCACGTACATCTCGGTGTGTTTTCGCCCAACCTCCGCGGTTGATTCCAGGTCGGCCACCGTGAACCTCCGCAGCATGCGGATGGACGCCCACACTCGCGGGCGCGCTTGGTAGTCGCGCATCGGCGAGGTTCGGATGGCGTTGGCTCCGCCCATCACTTCACCGCCCGCAGACCCGCCGCAGCAGCGACCGGCGCATCGCCGGTGAAGAAGCTATCGGCCTTGCCCCAGGCCGCCGCACTGATCTCGGCAGCGCCCTGGCTCTTGGCGCGTTGCTCGATACGCGCCAGGCCCACCACCAGCAGCCGCGCGCTGCCACCAGCCTGGCGATGCAGACGCTCCAGCAGATCGTCTGCCACGCGCACCTCGCACAGCGTGCTGGCCAGAGTGCGCGCGTCCTCCAGGTCGAGCGGCTGAAACTGCACGTCCTGCATCACGCGGCCGGTGAGCTGCTTGCGGTGGCTCAGGCGCTGGTCTATGCCGCCCATGCCGATGAGCACCACCGGCACCGTGGTCATGTCGTGCAGGTCGCGCAGGCTCTCGGTCATGCGTTTGCTGTCGATCAGGTAGTCCGCCTCGTCCACAAACAGCGGACGATTGCTCAACGACAAAGCCTCGATGATGTCGTGCATCATCGCGGCGCAGCTCCCGCGCGGCTGGATGCGCAGATCCCGTGCGATGGCCGTGAGCATCGCCGCCGGCGTCCAGCAGGCCAGCGCCCGCACGTACACCGCGTTGCAGCGGTTGGCGTACCAGGTGACGGCGGTGGTCTTGCCGTAGCCGGTCTCGCCGTGCACCAGGCCCATGCCGGGCATGCCGGCGGGACGTCGCCGCAGGGCTTCACCGGCATCGTTGAGCCGGGCCACATTCTTGACGGGAACGATCTTGCTGAGCACGTGCTTCTCCTCGTTGTGAAGGCGGCTTCAAGCCGCCGAAAAGGCTTCGTGAAGGTCCATGCGCGAGTGGTACTCGGCGGAGGTTTGGTAGATGGAAAGCCAGGTGGCGTCGGCATCGGTTGCGTAGCCGTCGCGCTCCAGGCGCAGCGCCCGTGCGAAGCGCTGCTCGGCGGACTCCTGCGGGGCGTGCATTTCATCCAGCTCGGCACGCAGAGGAGCCAGGTCAACCGGCGCCAGCACGCGAGGAGCGGCCGCGGGGAAGATCGGCGCGGTGACGCTGTGGCCTTGGTGCAGAGGCGCGTGCTCGATGGCGCGCGGCGCTTCCGGCGCGTCGAGCGCGTGCAGCACGGACGCGGCAGAGAGCGGCAAACGCGCCCGTGCCTGCTGCTCTTCTATGGCTTGCATGTGTCGCTTGCGCTGACCCTCCAGCCGCTTCTGCTGGCCCTGCTCGATGCGGCTGGCCGGCATCCACGCAGCCTTCTCCACCAGGAGCGCGTCGCAGACGAAGCGGCCCTTGGCGTCGTAGATGGCAACCTGCTCGTCCTGGTGCAGGCTGTACTCCACCACCACCTCGCGGCCTTCGTAGCCCTGTAGCTCCGCGGCGCGGTAGCTGCGGTTGTCCAGGCGCACGCCCCAGCGCTGCACCGTGCGCGCCTCGCGTGGGCGCAGTACGGCGGCGGCGGGGGTCTCCAGCGGCACGCGCTCCAGCTGGGCCCACAACTCGGCCGGGGAGCGGCCGTCTAGCCCATCCTTGGGCGCGTTGTTGTAGGCGTCGATGTAACGCTTGATGGCGTCGATGTACTGCGGCAGCGTGGGCAGTTGCAGCTCGCCCTTCTTGATCTTCGCGCTCAGGCGGCTGAGATCGTCGTCGGTTCGGCAGTGGCCGCAAAACGTGGGGAACAACTTCCCGCAACGCTCCTCGAACCATCGGAACCAACCCTCCACCAGGCCCTTGCCCTTGGCGTTGCCTGGCAGCGCGCGGATGGCGTCGATGGAGAAGCGCGCTAACCAGCCGGTGACGTCGTCCACCATCAGGCGCGCGATGAAGCCGCTGCCCGGATCGGTGTGTACGTAGGCCGGCGTGTGGTTGTGCGCCACCAGTGCCTGGCTGAGCGAGAAAAGCGTGGTTTGAGCCGACTCGCTTTCGGAGATCCACCAGCCCACGACCATCTGCGAGCGGATGTCCAGCCAAACCGTCAGCTCCGGCCGGAAGTGGCCGCGCGCCGGGTGCTGCACGTAGACGTCGCAGCAGTGGCCGTCGCCTTCGTAGATCATCCCCACCGGCAAGGCGCTGGTATCGCGCACGACGTACGGCTTGATGTTCTGCGCGTAGTAGTGCTTGCCCATGCGCTTGGGGCTGGTGTCACTGACGTTGCTGGGCAGCGACTGCAGAAAGCGCCGCACCAGGTGATCGCTGGCGTGCTGGAAACCTTCGCCGCGCAGCCAGTACGCCACCGTGCTATAGCCTGGCCGCTGCGGCTGCGCGAACATCGCGATGGCGCGCATCTCCCAATCCTTGGGCTGACGCACGCGGCCCTTGTTCTTGGGCGCCAGGCCCAGCAGACCGCCGCGCTGGTACAGCCGCGTCCAGGTCTCCAGGGTGGCGGCGCTCAGGCAGGTGCAGCGATCAGCCAGTTCGATCAGCGTCTGTGGGGCCTTGCGCGAATGAATGCGGGACCACACCAGCTCCGACGCCAGACGCGGCTTGAGCCCCTGATCGATCTCCAGGATCACCGCCGCAACCAGCCGATACCGCAGATAGGCGCGGTCCTGCGTCTGCTCCGGCAGTCGCGCAAAGGGATCGCCGATCTTCTCCGCGACTGGCCGGCGCGCATAGGCCGTCAAAACCGTGGGGAGGGTGGCGACGCTCATGGCCGGGCTCAGGCTTTCGCCTTGGGCTTATTCTTGGCGCCGGGCGGACGGCCGCGAGTGCGCGGTACGTCGGCCGCATTCTCGACGGCGCGCTTCTTTCGGCCTGTGTCGATGTCGCCGACAATCCGCTGCCGATGCTCTAGCAGAGCCATGCGCTCATCGTCGTCCAGCTTCAGCAGCGGATGGGTGGCGTCGTCGAGCTGGCCGGAGAACGCCCGCTCGTAATCGCTCAGCAGCATCGCCAGGCCGGAGTACAAGCCTCTAAGCTGATGGAAACCCAGTGTGGCGAGCAGGGTCCTAAACTCGCAATCAGTCTGTCCCCACCCTGGCGCGGCAAAGATGAGCTCCTGGCTGACCCGCTGGGCTTCGGCGAGATAAAGCGAAAGGCCTTCGCACACCGCCGAGATTTCGCGCCGCGCGGATCGATACCAGGCGGGGCTCGGGGAAACGTCCGCTTCCTGGCCGAGCTGGCGCCGCAGTGCTGTCGCTTCAAGCCGCGCGACTTCGGCTTCGGTTTGCGCTCGCTTCAATTGCTCGCGCAAGGTGTTGGCTTCGGTATCGTGATTGGCCTGCCACTCCTTGAGGTGCGCGTCCAGGTCGCGGACGCTGATGTCCGCGGCTTGCTCGTATGTGATGCCCCGCACCTCCTGGCCTGCGGCGAGGGCTAAGAATTCATCAAGCGAAAGCGCGCTAAGGCATCGGACCCGGCTGAGTCCGAGTTGTGCGAACAGTTCGCACAACTCAATTTCTGGAAACGCAGAAAAGAGGTCGAACGCCTCTATGGCGTCATAAGCGGTCCTGCGTGGAATCTGCCGCTCGGCAAGCCCTGCACTGAACCCGCCCGCGGGTAGTTGTGCGCGCAGCCGCTTGAATTGATATCCGGCCGTGATGGCACCAGCCGTGCTGATCTGCAGGGCGCGCACCGCCATGTCCCATGCTTCCGCCTCGTTGGCCGGTGTGAGCAGTGCAGTCGGCTGCATGCGTTCCAGGTAGCCCCGCAGTGCGTCGGATATTCCGGGTGCCACCCGGGTGGCAAGCGAAGTTCCAGGGGTGCGTGTCTGCGTCATGTGCGTTCGGAGGCGGAATAGAAAGCCCCGGCGGCTTTCGCCGCCGGGGAATGGGGCGCGGCAGATGCCGCGCTGGAGGAGAGGGCTGATGCGCTCACTGACCCAGCGTCCGGGTGAGCGAGCCGGCGTGCCGCCGCAGGCGGGCAATCTCGATCTGCGTCTCGCCGAGCTGCTTGGCCGTGGCCTCGCGTGCGTCGATCAAGTCGCGTCCGTAGGCCTGGGCGAGCACGCGGAGCGGCAGATCGCAGTCGGTGGCCGCGCAAAACGCGGGCATGTAGCGCGCCGGAAACTCGTGAAATTCCTTGCTCTGGGCGGTCCAGGCGTTGAGCTGCCGCAGCGTGATCGCTTGGTCAGGCAGCAGCTCGTTCATCCGATCAACGATGCGATCCCTGCTCATGCCGCTGGTGCGCGCCAGGCGGAGCGCAGTGTTGATGGCTCCGAGCAGTTCGGGGCCGATGTCCAGGTCCGCGTTGGCCGGAGTCGGGGCAGGCGCGCTCAGTTGCTGGAATAGGTCAGGCTGAGCGCTGGAAGAAGCTGGCGCTGGCTTGGCCAGTGATCCGGCGCGGCGGCTATGGGATGATGGCGCCATGAACCTATACGCCCACCACCGACAACAGTCCCAGCCGCCGGGCGCTACGGCGGTGGTAGGTGACGGCGCCGGGAGACTTGCCCAGCGGAGCGCCGATGGTGATGCGATCGAGGCCGCGTTCGGTGCCTTGCACAACCGGACGCAATACCGGGCGTATTTGGTCGAGGGCTCGGGCGTAGCGCTCGGTCACCATCTGCAGGCCGGTGTTTACCGCGTTGAAGGCCAGCAGGAAGTCGATCTTCCAGAGTTCGGCTTGGTTGCCGGTGAAGCTCATGGCCAGAAGCGCGAAGCCGTCGTGCGTCATCTCGTAGATGAGCCGGGTCTTGCCGCGCCCGTCGACTTGATCTCGCGGCTCAAAATTGAGCCGCCAGAAATCGGTGATCCGAGAATCTCGCTCCTCACTTTTGAGGAGCGAGATTCGATCCGCGATGATGCGCAACACGTTGTCGTGTCTCTTGTGAAAGTGCTCTGCGACCTTCAACGAGGTGGTGTAAGCACGACCCTCGCGGCACTCGACCAGCAGGGACTCAGGAAACAGATCGGCGTGCATGGCAGGACTCCGGGTGAGGGGATGAATCAGGCGGCTTTTCGGGGCTGGCCGTCGTATCGACCGGGCCACAGCCGCGCGACCGGGATGCTGGTGATGCGAGCGATCTCGTTGGCGATGCGACGACTCGTGGCCTTGCCGTGGATAACGCGGTACACAGCGCTGTCCGTGACGCCAAGCTCTGCGGCGAGTCGCCGTGATCGCCAACCTCTCACCTGGAGTTCTGCCCTGATGTGCGGTGCCTTCATTTTTCGTGCCTCGAACGGTTCAATATAGGAACACTGTAGGAGCGAAATAGGCACAATGTCAAGATCGTATCTGAACGGGCAGGCACAGCGGCTCAAAGCGCTCCGCAAGCGCTTGGGTAAGACCCAAGCGGAAATGGCTGGGCTCCTGCACATCTCAACGAAGGGGTACCAGTACTACGAGCGCGGCGAGCGGGACATTCCTGTGGTCACGCTGCATCGTGGGAAGGCGCACTTCGCCTTGAACCCAGATTGGGTGCTCGACGGAGTGGGAGAGATGTTCCTCCCGGAAGCCCACCCGGAACGCGAGCGCATCCAGAGCGCGCTTCGCGCAGCACAGACGGCAGTCGAATCGCCCCACATTCCTGAAGGAGATCTTATTGCGCTACCGCTCCTGGATGTACGAGCCAGTGCCGGTGGGGGTGCAGTCCAGGACGAGCATCCCGAACTGCGCTCGATGATGAAATTCAGCGAGACTTGGTTGCGCGCTGCGCTTCATGTGAAGCCGCAGGATGCGCAGCTGATCGTGGTGCAGGGCACCAGCATGGAGCCCGATCTACGGCCAGGCGACGTGCTGATCGTGGACTCCGGCGAGAACACAGTGCGACGCGATGCGCTGTACGTTTTCGAGACCGAGGACGGGATGTTCGTGAAAACCCTACAGCGGTTGCCGGGCCGGGGCATCAGGGTTATCAGCAAGAATCCAGACTTCGAGACGTATACGCTTACGGCTGGGCAGGCAGCCCTAATTCGGGTTGTTGGTCGCGTCGTGTTTCACGGCAAATTGGTCTGAACGGTGAGTACCGGAGCCTCTACAGAGGTAGCGACTGGATCGGTCGATTATTCCGCCCTGTCTCGTGAGCAGCTGGTGGTGGTTGTCTTCACCAATGTGCGCAGCCCGTACTACGATCTGGCGCTGAACGTGGCTCAGGGCGCTACGCGATTCACGCAGACGCAAGCGGGCAAGACCACGATCAACATCGCCGCGATTGGAAAATCGCAGGACCAAGTAGGTCGAGCGATGGTGCTGCTGCGCTACGTGGCAGATTGGAACACCACCCAGGTCTTTGTGGGCGGCCGCTTCGTCCGAGACATGACCCGGCTGCAACGAATGCTGGATTGCTATCAGACCGCCCTGTCGTGCGTGGACAACAGGGCTCACTGCCATGTGGTGACGGATCGTGCGTTCCGTGGGGGAGGAATCGTCTCTGGGTACCCGCTGACACTGAGCCTCACCCGGGAGCTTCAGCAGGATCCCCGACCGCCACCACCGCGATTCACGATGCCGTGCAAGATCGTCGCAACTTATAGCTGGCTGGATCGCAGCCACCTATCCAAATGGGAAGACCAAGTTCAGGCGGGAGCTGTCGAGTTCGGTGTGGATTGCTGTCCGTTTTACGACGGCACGGCTTTTCGACAGTTTGAGTGAACCCCTACGCGCGCCCAGGCGCCGCGCAGCGCTCTGAGCTGCGGTCACCACACCACCGCACCCCTCATCTCGCCGCCTGCGCGAATTTAAAGGGCATTTAAAGCGGTTACCGTCCCCTCAGGAGCGATAGCGATGACCCGGCTCAGCTTTGAGGTTCTGCTGGAACTTCTGAAGTCTCAGGATCACAGGACAACACCACATGAGCAACGCAGATGAAAAAGCCCTCGCCAACTACTTACGCGTATACCGCTCTGGTGAGGGCGCTGTGCAAGAGCGGCGCGCTCAACCTGGACGATTTGATGGCCCAGCTCGGGAGCGCGCGTCAGCAGCTCGTCGCGATCGGCGAGTCGCAGGCTGCGGCGCTACTCGGGTCGCTGGCTGAGAATCTTCAGGCCGTTGACGAGTAGCGCTTTGCACCGCCCAGCCCTTGGGTGGCATGTGACGCTTCCAGAATTTTCGGTCGGCTTTTTTTGACTTCTTGGGCATGGCGTTGACCAGGTGGCGGGTGCCGGCTCATGCTAGACCCGCGCTCAGCCCAAGTGCCCGCTAACCGCGGTTAGCCTTAGAAAGGCCGTCCCGCATCGGGACACTGCGCGGCATGCAGCATCTCGCCGCCCTCTGCTTCTCCCTCGCGCCGGTCGCCGATCCGCCGGATTGGATCGAGCTCATTCCTGCGCCTGGCGCGGATGGCCTGGTGCGCGGCCGCGATGGTCGCGCCTGGCGCATGCCTTCGGCTGAAACCGTGGCCGCGCGCTTCGATCTGCGCCTGCCGCTGGACATCAACCACTCCACCGAGCTGCTCGCCCCCAAAGGCGGGGAGGCGCCGGCTGCTGCGTGGATTGAGGAGCTACAGGCCCGCAACGGCGCGTTGTGGGGCCGCACCGAGTGGACGGAGCTGGGTGCCGGCGCCGTGCGCGGCAAGCAGTACCGCTTCATCTCGCCCGTGTTCACGCACAGCGTCGGCGGCGAGATCCACGCGCTGACCAGTGCGGGCCTCACCAACACCCCCAATTTCAAACTGGCGCTGAATCAAGGCGCCCTCACCCCAGCCCTCTCCCGCAAAGCCACCCCAGGAAGTGAACAGCTACTTCCTGGGGACCCCGGCAGCGCGGGAGAGGGAGTCAATGACGAGGACTCAACGATGCTCACTGCACTCCTGGCCGCACTCGGCCTGGCCGCCACGGCTACCGAGGCGGATGCCGTCACGGCCATCAATGCGCTCAAGACCGAACGCCAGACCGCACTCAATTCCGCAGCTTCACCGCCGCTGGAAAAGTTTGTACCGCGGGCTCAGTACGACGCAGCGATGAATCGCGCCAGCACCACGGAGGCCGAACTCAAGTCCATCAAGGACGCGGCTCTCACCGCGCTGATCGAAGGCGAGGTGGATGCGGCGCTCAAGGCCGGAAAGATCGCCCCGGCGACGCGCGATGACTTCATCGCCATGTGCCGCCGCGACGGCAACACGGACCTGTTCAAGAAATTCATCGCCAATACGCCGGTGGTTCTGGACCCGGCCAAGAGCGGCGCCGAGGGAGACCCGACCAAGAAGGCCGCTCCCGGAACGCTCACCGAGCAGCAGAAATCGCTGTGCGCCCGCATGGGCGTGAGCGAGGCGGATTACCTCAAGTCGCTGGGCGTTGCGGCCTAGCACCGCCCACCCCGAACGCCCCCACCCCGACCCTCCCCCGCAACCGCGCGGGGGAGGGAGACAAGCAACACGGAGACATCAATGGCTCTCACCGCAGACAAAGCGAAAGTCACCCGCCTCAATCGCGCCTACAACGATCCCGTGCTGGCCGGCGCCAAGATTTACGCGGGCGCGCTGG
Source organism: Panacagrimonas sp. (assembly GCA_052387695.1). Taxonomy (GTDB): domain Bacteria; phylum Pseudomonadota; class Gammaproteobacteria; order Nevskiales; family Nevskiaceae; genus Panacagrimonas. The sequence continues at coordinate 9,114 of JBQTIX010000173.1, forward strand.
TGGTGCTGGACGCCGCCGGTTGGGCGCGGCCGGGCATCGTTGCCACCACGCTCAAGGCTCGCGGCGTGGCCGTTGCCTCGGTCGACAACACGCTGGGTGCAAACGGGGCGCTGAGCGTGGATACCGAGCCCGGTTTGTTCCGGTTCAAGAACTCGGCATCGGGCGATCTGATTGCCCGCGCCGACATCCGCACCGACTGCTACATCGTCGATGACGAGACCGTCGCCAAGACGTCCGGCGGCTCCACGCGATCGATCGCCGGCAAGGTGATCGACGTGGAAGCCGATGGCGTCTGGGTGCAGATCGGCTAGCGCCAGAAAAACGCCCCCACCCCCAACGCCCCCACCCCAGCCCTCCCCCGCAATGACCACCCCACGAAGTCAAAAACTACTTCGTGGGGAACCCCGGTCAGCGCGGGGGAGGGAGACAAGACACAGACGGAGTTCATCGTGATCATCAATCGCAGCAATCTCGCCGACCTCTTCGTCGGTTATCAGGCCCGGTTCAACGACGGCTTCCGGGGCGTTCCGGCGGACTGGAGCATGATTGCGGAGTCGGTGCCCAGCTCCACCAGCGAGGAACACTACGCCTGGCTCGGCGACTGGCCGGGCCTGCGTGAGTGGATTGGCGAGCGCTACATCAAGCAGCTGCAGAGCCACGACTACCGGATCAAGAACCGCAAGTTCGAGTCCACCGTGGGCGTGGACCGCGACGCGATCGAGGATGACCGATACGGCGTCTACGCGCCGCGCATGAAGTTCATGGGCCAGGCCGCGGCGCGGCATCCCAACCGCATGGTGTTCGACCTGCTCAAGAACGGGTTCAGCACGCCCTGCTTCGATGGTCAGTTCTATTTCGACAGTGACCACCCGGTGGAGATCAACGGTGTGGCCACCAGCGTCAGCAACGTGCAGGCCGGTGGTGGTGAGCCGTGGTTTCTGATCGACAGCAGCACGGCACTGAAACCGATCATCTGGCAGACGCGCCGTGACTACGCGTTCCGGCAGATGACGGACCTCAACGATGCGCAGGTCTTCATGACGGACAAGTTCCTGTTCGGCGTGGATGCACGCGTCAACGCCGGCTTCGGCTTCTGGCAGGTCGCCTTTGGCAGCAAGGCCGCGCTGGATGCCACCAACTTCAACGCGGCGATGGCCGCAATGATGGTGGGCCGCAGCTCGGAGGGTGAGCTGCTGGGCATCAAGCCGACGCACCTGGTGGTGGGTCCGGCCAATCGCTCAGCCGCGCTCAACGTGCTCAAGGAGTACGACAACGCCGGCGCCAACAACATCAATTACAAGGCCGTGGAGCTGCTGATCACGCCCTGGCTTGCGTAGTGGCCGTAGGGCGGGAAAGGCGCGGCTTTTCGCGCCGCATCCCGCCGCCCCGCGGACTTCCGCCCCCACCCCAACCCTCCCCCGCAACCGCGCGGGGGAGGGGGCAATGCACCGAGGTCCGACATGGCCAGAAAGAACATCATCCGCATCACCGCCAAGGTCAACGGCTTTCGCCGCTGTGGCGTGGCCCACTCGGCGGAGCCGACCGATTACGACGTGGTCCGCTTTAGCCGCGAGCAGCTCGACATCCTGAAGGCCGAGCAGATGCTCGTCGTGCAGGAGATCGAGATCGAAGTGCCCGACGGTCCTGCGAAGAAGGCCAAGTAAGGCGCGTGCTTCGTGACCTACTTCGTCCGCCAGGACTACATCGATCGCCACGGCGAGCAGGAGCTGATCCAGCTCACTGACCGCGACAGCGATGGACTGGACGATTCCGCCACGCTGGCCTCGGCGATTGCGGACGCGGACAACGAGATCGACGCGTACGTCGGTGCGCGCTACGCGCTGCCGCTGGCCACCGTACCGGCGCTGCTCAAGCGCATCTCTCGCGACCTCGTGCGCTACAACCTGTTTGATCAGCGCGCGCCGGAGGAAGTGCGGCTGCGTTATCAGGCCGCGATCAAGCTGCTGATCGGCATCCGCAGCGGCGACATCAGCCTGGGGTTGCCCGAGGCGAGCGTGCCGGCGGGTGGCGAGATCATCGGCGGCGAAATCCTGGTTAACAACCAGGACCGCATCTTCGGCCGTGGTCGGGGCTGAACGTGAGACTCGATCCGGTCATCGCGCGCTTGAAGGCGGCGCTGCCCTGGGCGCGCCGCATCGAAGGCGCGGTGGATCTGTCGCGTGCCTCGGAGATGCAGCAGTTTTCCGCGGATCTCTACGTGGTGGATTTCGGCGAGCGCGCCTCGCCCAACCAGCGCATCAATGCACACCGTCAGAAGGTGGAGGCGACCCTCGCGGTGGTGCAGTGGTCGGTGCATGCCGGGGATGCCACCGGCGGCAAGGCGCGAGTGCAGATGGAAGACCGTCGACACGAAATCATCGCCGCGCTGTGCAACTGGCAGCCCACGTCCGATGACGATCCTTTCGCTTACGTCGGTGGCGAGCTGGTGAGCTTCGCCCCGCCCGGAATCCTGTGGAGCGACCGCTTCACGACCTCGTACCAACTGGTGATCCCCAATGGCTGTTAAGAAAAAAACGTCGGTGCCGGCTGACCTGCCGGACCGCTACCACGGCATGGGCGGCACTTACGTGATGGTCGATGGCAAGCGGCTTCCGGAATCAGAAGCGCCCCCACCCCAGCCCTCCCCCACTGAGCCCACCCCACGAAGTGAACAGCTACTTCGTGGGGACCCCGGGCAGCGCGGGGGAGGGAGTTCGAATCCTGAGCCGTCAGATGCCGACGACGGCGACGCACAATCGGAGTAACGCAACATGGCTCTGCAATCCCGTCTGCGCGCCATCCTGGCGAAAATCGAGACCACTTACGGCACCGATGCCGTGCCCACCGGCGCCGCCAACGCGGTGCTGCTGCGCTCCGTCAAGACCTCTCCCCTCAACCAGGAGACGGTTGATCGCACCCTGGTCCGGCCGTTCTTCGGCGGGTACGAGAAGCTGCCGACCAAGGGCATGGTGCAGTTTGAGATCGAGCTGGAAGCGGTGGGCTTTGGCACCGCAGGACCGGCCTCGCCGACCGCCGGCTACGACACCCTGCTGCGCATCTGCGGCATGTCCCGCACCGTCAACGCGGGCACCAGCGTGACCTATTCGCTGGCGTCCACCGCGCTGTCCAGCGGCACGATCTATTTCTACCAGGACGGCACCTTGCACAAGGCGACTGGCTGCCGCGGCAATCTGGCGCTGGCCTTCAGCATCAACGAAATCCCGGTCTACAAGCTGACCATCTGGGGCCTGTACGCCGGCGTGACGGACGTGGCGCTGCCCTCGGTCACGCTCACCGGCTACCAGACGCCGGAGGTGTGCAACGCGCAGAACACCACGGCGCTGACCGTGCACGGCTACACCGGCGCGCTGCTGCGCAGCCTGGAGATCAACCTCAACAACGCGCTGGTGCACCGCAACCTGGTCAACAGCAGCGAGGAAATCCTGCTCACCGATCGGGTCACCGGCGGCAGCCTGCAGATCGAGGCCACCACCGTGGCGGCCAAGGACTGGTGGACCGTGGTGCGCACTGCGGCGCTGGGCACGTTCTCCATCACCCACGGCTCGGCGGGCCGGCGCATCAAGCTGGATAGCACGCGCATGCAGATCGTGGCGCCGGACT
>JBQTIX010000174.1:0-39220 GCA_052387695.1 Panacagrimonas sp.
GATCCGCATCCCGATTCCCTTATCGCCCGAGATGCGAGAAGGCTTGTTGCAGACTCCGACAACACCCGCAGCGCCGCCGTACTTCCGCGACCGCGAAGGAGGTTGGTTCTGGTATCGCAATCCCGCCAAGGAATCCAAGCCGACGTTGCCGGCGCCGAATCCTCCGCCCGCCGCACCCCCAAGCAGCGAGGCCGTGCCGCCCGCCAGCGATCCGCTACAACGTCTCGCGCGCCAGAAGGAAGACCTCGAACGCCTGCAAGCCCTCGCGATTCTTGAGCCGACGCGGAAAAACGTCGCGGCCTATCTCGAAAAGCATGTGGCTTTGATGGAACAGTCCGCACGTTTCGCGGATACCTGGCAGAGCGTGGTCTGGACCACGCCGGAGTACGACAACACCCTGCGCGCGCCCACCGGCGCTGCTGCCTACATCCAGGCCGATGTGCAGTCCGCCGAACTCGATCAGCGTTTGACCGAGGCTGCGCAACGCTACGGATTGATGTTCTTCTTCCGCGGCAGTTGCCCGCACTGCCATCGCTTCGCCCCGGTGCTGAAGGCTTTCGCCGAACGCTACGGCTTCGACATCCTGCCGGTGTCGCTGGACGGCGGGGTGTTGCCGGAGTTTCCCAGCCCGCAGGGCAATGTTGAAGCGGCGTCCGCGCTCCAGGTCGAGAGCGTGCCGGCCGTCTACCTCATCGAGCCGCGCACACGCACCGTCGCGGCAGCCACCTTCGGCTATGTCGGGTTCTCCGAGCTTGCCCAGCGGGTGGACTTCGCACTCGGCGAAATCGGCAAGCAGCAGACCACCCAGGGCGTTGCCCTGAACGGAGCACCGCAATGAGGCGCATCGCCATCGCCCTTATCGCCGCGTCCTGTCTGTTCGCGACGCACCAAGCCGCCGCCAGCGTCGGCGGCGATCTGGAGGCGTTCTTCAACGACATGAACTACGTCAACGTCACGCGCCCCGGCGTGTATGAGGGTCAGCAGGCCGGCTACTTCACCGGCGGCGGTCTCTATGCGCGCACGCCGGTGCGTGACTTCCAGTTGGTGGGTGTGCAGATGCCACGCTTCCGCGCCGGTTGCGGCGGCATCGACGTCTACACCGGGGGTTTCAGTTTCATCAACGCCGATGCGTTCGTGGAGTTCTTGCGCACCGTCGGCCAGAACGCCAAGGGCCTGGCCTTCATGCTGGCGATGAAAGTCGTCAGCCCGCAGATCGAGCAGACCATCGCCTGGCTGCAAGAGAAGTCGCAGATGATTAACCAGTTCACGATGGACTCCTGCCAAGCGGCAGGCGCGGCCATCGGCGGCGCGTTGGAACTGCTGGGGCAGGAAGAACAAGCCTGTATCACCCGCCGGGTGTCGAAGCTGGGCGAGGACTACGGCTCGGCCAAGGTGAAGTGCCGCAACAACCCCAACGACAAGCCCTCACTCGATCCCGAAGAGGACGACATCAATTTCCACGAGGGCAACGTCGCCTGGCAGGCGATGATGAAAAACAGCTTCTTCCGCAGCGACCTCGAAGTCGCGCAACTGGTGATGAACATCACCGGAACTGTGGTGACGACGCGCAGCGCCGACGCCGATCCGCGGACCACCACCAAAGTGATTCCGTCGCAGCTCTCCGCCCAGGGCGGTAGCGATCCCTTGATCGCCGCGCTGCTCAACGGCGGCACCGTCCAGATCTTCCGTTGCGAAGATGCCGAGGTGGACGCGGGCAAGTGCGTGGTGTTCGGCGGTAGCAAGAGCGACCTCACGATTGCCGCGACTCAGGCGCTCGACGGCAAGGTCAAACGTCTGCTGAGCAGCCTCGCCGAGAAGATCGCCACCGAAAGCGCGCCGCCCACCCTGGAGGAGCGCGGTCTGATTCAGGCTACCAGCCTGCCGGTCTACAAGTTCCTCACCGTCTCCACCGCCTACTTCGCGGGTAATGTGGAATCCGAGATCGCCACCTTCTCGGAACTGATCGCGAAGGACATCGTTCACGCCTACCTACTCGATCTACTCAAGAAGATCGCCGACGGCGCGAGCGGCCTCGAAGAAACCAAGGGCAAGGCGGTTACGCAGTTTCAGGCCGACATCCGCGAAGCCCGCAAACAGCTCGCCGAAAGCCAGCAGAAGCTCGGCGAGGACTACGACCGGGCCTTGAATTTCGTGGTCAAGGCGCGCGACTACGAACGCGCGCTGGTGGGACGACTGTCACCGACGGTGCTGCAATCGGCGATGTGGACCTCAGCCCGCTGAGCGCCGGTAACTTCCGATGGACTTCGAGATTTTCACTTACGGCGGCGGGGAGTTTCTGCGCATCACCTTCAACGCCGTGGCCGCGCTGTTCGGCAACGGCGACTACATCACCGCGCTGAAGGTTGCGGCCACGATGGGGCTACTGGCGGTGCTCGTGCAGGCGGCGTTCAAAGGTTCCGCCATGAACGTCCAATGGATTCTCGGCTTCATCATGGCCTACTACGTGGCGATCCTGCCGCGCTCCAACGTCATCATCACCGACCGCATTGATCCCTCACAGTCGGCCGTGGTTTCCAACGTGCCGATTGGCCTGGCCGCGACGGCGGGGCTGTCGAGCCTGTTCGGGGATTGGCTCACACGGGGCTTCGAGTTGCTGTTCGCGCTGCCGGATCAGATGGGCTATTCCGGCAACGGCCTGCTGTTCGGCTCCAAGCTGGTGGAAGCCTCCACGCGCTTCGAGCTGACCGATGTGCGCACGCAAGAGAACCTGTCGGAGTTCTGGCAGCAGTGCGTGTTCTACGACATCCTGCTAGGCCGCTACACCTGGGAAGACCTGTACTGGCACAGCGGCTACGACTCGATGTGGTTGTTCGTGCAGGATCGAACTTCCACCGTCCGCGCCTTTCCCTACCTGCCGGAAAGCGGCGCACGCGGCACCGCCATCTGCAAGGAGGCGCTGGACGCGACCAGCGGCCCGCTGGCGCTGGACGTGCAGAACGCCGTCACGAAAGCCCAACGCTTCTACGGTCCGCAGCTCGTGCGCGCCGAGTCGGTGGACGCCGCCGTCGTCAAGTTCGCGGCCTCGATGCCGGTTAGCTACCAGTTCCTCACCGGCCTTTCGATGTCCTCGGAGCAGATCGTCCGCGAGAACGCGCTGGCCAACTCCATGAAGCGCGGCGTCTCGGCCTGGGCGGCGAAGGTGGACGCGCCCGCGGCCGCGCAGGACTTCGCGCTGGCCCGTGCCGAGGCTGAGCGCCGCACGTCCTACGGTGCGCTTGGCGAGCTGGCCGCGCGGATGTTGCCGCTGATCCGCAACATCATGGAAGCGTTCATCTACGCCGTGTTTCCGATCATCGGCCTGCTGCTGATGCTGCCGGTGGCGCACAAGGTAGCGGCGTCATACCTCAAGATGATCCTCTGGGTTCAACTGTGGGCACCGCTCTACGCGGTGCTGCACGGCGCCATCACGGTTTATTCGCGCTGGCCGGCGGAAGCGAGCCTGCACTACATCACACCCACCGGCACCACCGAAACCATTCTCTCGCTGGCCAACTACACCGGCCTGGCTCAGGTGATGGCCGATCACGCGATTCTCGCGGGCTACCTCACACTGTCGATCCCGATGATCGCCTACATGCTGGTGAGCTTCAGCGGCTCGGTGGCGGCGAGCATCGGCGGGCGCATCCTGCAAAGCTACGAATCGCCGGTCAGCCAGGGCGCGAGCGAGGCCACGTCGGGCAATCTCTCGCTGGGCAATACCAGCTTCGGCAACGCGGGTTGGTGGGCGCAGAACACCGCACCTCGAACCACGACCGGCCCGGTGGAGATGCAGGGCGCAGACGGCATCCGCCGCAGTGTCACGCCTTCCGGCGAATACGTGAGCTTCCCGGAGTCAAAGCTGTCGGTGAACGTAGGCATCGACCAGGCCATGCGCGAGTCCCTGAGCGCGCAGCAGGCGGAGTCGGTGAAGTCGGCTCGCAACGACGTGGCAGCATTCACGACGGCGACCTCGGCCGCGTACCAGAATCTGACCGCAGTCGCGGAGCAGATCACCAACAACCAGAGCTTTGCCCAGCAGTTCGATTCGGGTCTGTCGGCGAACGCCACGCGGCAGACGGACGACGTGCAGAAGCTCACGCGACAGTTTGCGCAGGAGAACGACTTGCGCGAGGAACAAGCCGCGCAGATTCTGGGCGCCGCTACGTTGTCGGTTACGCAGCCGGGCCTCCTCAAGCTGGTCAATCCGGTGGACTTGTCAGCGCAGGGGTCGATTCGCGGAACCAGCCAAGCCACTGACAGCGAGCTATTCAAGCGCGCCCAGCAGTTCGCCCAGGAAACCGGCTATAGCGAACGATTCTCCGACGCACAAGAGGCTAGCAGCCGACTCACCGCGAGCTTTCGCGGCGACGCTGCACAGTCCGGTCTGGATCAGGTGCAGGCGAGCTTTCAATCCAGCGAAGACCTGCGCCGTACCGCTCAGGCCAGCGTCGAGCGCGCCGAAACCTTCACCAGCGCGCGCGAGCGTCTCGAATCGTCGGAAGTGTCGTTCTCCACTGACCTCAACAATCCGTTCCGACAGTATCTCGCGGAGGTTGTCGGAGGTGGCGACCTCCGGGCCGCAGATCGTGTGCTCCAGCGCGCGCAGATGGGCAGCGAAGCAGACCGCGAAACGGTCCTGCGTGCCGCAGGCGACTTTGCGCGCGAGGCCGCGACTCAGATCGCAGGGATCGGGAATCCGCCCACTGCGGGCAACCTGGAAGCTCGCGGTGGTGTGGAGTTGGATGCGCTGGAACGCGATTCACGCCGATCTGTCGTGGGCCGTGACCAAGAGAATCGCCGAGACGTGCAGACCGCGCGCGAGATCAGCGTGACGCAAGGCAAAGATGAAGTTCTGGATCGCGTCACCGGCACGGCTGCGAGTGCGGAAGTCCAGCGGCAAGACTTGGAACGTCAGGCTAAGCAGGGCGACGGAGCGGCGAGCGCACAGTCACAGCCGCTTCGCGACACCGTGGAAACAAAGACGGACTCGGCGAATCAGGGCTTGCTCGGCACCGCGCTGGATGGCGCGGGCAAGGTCGTTCCTTTCGTAGACAAGTTCAGCGACATTCCCGACAAACTGTTCGGCGACGAGCGCCGCAAGTAATCAGTTCAGATCGCGGAAAATCGAGACCGCAGGAGTGCCGGTCGGATCGTGCAAATCCTTCTGAAACTGCGCGTAGGTGCGCTGACGGCCTTCCGCCGCTTCTTCCGGGCCTTCATCGGGGGCTTTGCTCGCACGCCGCAGGAAGATCAAACCAACAATCAGCGCGGCCAGCGCTAGCGGCCATCCTGCAAGCGCTGCAGCTCCTGCCGTGAACAAAGCCACGAGGCCAGCGTCACATACTTGAACCAGATTGAGCTTCATGGCGGGGCACCTCACCGGATTTTATGAGACCTCACCCGGACGTGGCTGAGCGTTTAGGTTAGCAGCCTAAATACTGTTCCTACCGCGCTCGAAGTTCAAGGGCCCCGGAGGCGATCTCAGCAGGATGTCGTGCATTTCGACGCCAAGAGCTACTCTGGAGAATCGTATTGATTACAGGTTGGTATCCTAAGTAGCGCCTGGCGTCGAGCCGCCGCCCTAGTAACTCTTAGAGTAGTCGGGGATTGTTAAATCCTTCAAGTTCATCTGAACCGTCGGCGAAGTGGTCGAGTGAACGCCCGCCATCAAAGTCTTACCAGAACTTTCGACCACAGAGTAGAACAGTTCGCCAGTGGAGAAAATCTTTAGCTTGTCAGCCGAGAAGGTGGATTTGATGGTCACAGACGCATCTTGCGTGGCAAGGCTGAAGGTCAACCTTGCGACTTGGCTCAGCTTCAGGTCAACGACTCCAACAGGTATGCCTCCCAAAACGTGTAAATGCTCCTGACCCCACACCATCGAATCGTAGACCGAACTGGTGCTGAGTCCGCTTAGGTAGGTCTTGGTGGAAGCCGCCGCCAGCTTGTACTTTGCGAGGAGTTCCTCATTCGACTTCAGGGCGTCAATTGCCTGATCAACTTGGGCAAGGTTGCTCGCCTTTTTTCCGGCATCGAGGCTTGCGTCGGCCGCGATCGCGGTTCGCCTGGCGGATAGGGAGGCTTTGGTCACGGCGATCCGTTCGCTCGCGGCCTCATACCCCTGAACAAACCGAGCCATATCGGGGATCCATTGTCTGAGAATCGAGGCGGCGCTTTGTCGCAACTGCATCTCGACGTTGACCAGTACGATATCGCCGCACGATTTTGCTAGAGCTTGCTCGAACAGAGCCTGGCGGTTCGCAGACGTAAAGTTGATCGTTTGATCGGATCGGAAGAGCTTGGAGAGGGATTGGACGCCACCAGCGAGATATTGTGCGGTGACCATTGCCCCCGCAACAGCAGCCGGCGCAAATTGCAGGCTTGCCCCGCTGAAATCGCTATCAGCTTGCTTGGCTACCGAATGAAGAGAGTGCAAATGGACAACATCTGCAACGCTCTTTTGCACAGTCAGATCGAAATTCGTCGGGGCAATAAATGCTTTTGACACACCCTTTTCTTTGAGTCCCGTGCAGACCGATGTACTGAGCGTATCGATGACCTTTAAGCTGCCCTGCTGGAGTCCAAGTAACATTTTATCGGAGGCTGCGATAGTCAAAGTTCCATCTTTGCCGGTAGCCGCGGACAGGCCGGAGCCCTTGATTGCGGTCGCGACCGCGAGGTCGCCCGTCAGCTTTGCAGTCTGTAGGCTGTTCTCAGCGCTAACCACCGCTGCTTCGGCAGTGGCCGCCGCCTCATTCGCTAGGGCCTGGCTCTTCGCAGTTGCTGCCAACTGATCAAAATACTGTTGCTGGGCCTTTAGCAGGGCCGTCTGTTTTGCGAGATCTTCTTCCGTCGTTGGCACCTCCTGTGCGAATGCGCTCAGCGTGACGAAGCCGCAAACTGTCAATACCCCTTTGAACCAAGCCATTAAAATCTCCCTTTTTAGTTAAGAGCGAAGAGCTTCTCTACATTCAGTGCGTAGCGTTGAAAAAAACCGCTACTACTTTCCCGCAAATCGAGAATCCGCTTCCTTTGAGCTGCGATCCAAAGGAATTTGGTGTATGCCGAGACCGGAGCCGGCAGGTTGACTCCGTCCACCGCCTCCTTGGCTGCCAATAACCAGGCAACACGAGGGGTCGAAAAGCTGGTGCCGCAGAAGTGACTGTTGACATTACCGGGGTATGCCAATCCGGTGACATCGAGGCCGTCGTCTTTGAACAGATTGCTAGGGCATTGGCCAGTGGAACCCATAGAGTTCATAACCACCACGAAGTCCTTCGGCTCTACAGCACGAGCTGCAAACTGGATTTCCTCAGCAAGCAAGTCGATTCCGTCGCCGTTCGCAATCTGATTGCCCGCCGCAGCGAACTTCCAGCCATACGCGCTCGCTTGGAAGTAGGCGGGGACATCGAGCTTGGGCGTGGTCCAGGAAAACGAGAACGAGTGCGGCCGACCGGTGGCATCAGAGTAGTAACTCATCACGATACTGAGCGACTCCAGAAGCATCCGGTCGGTTTTTATCGTAGCCGGACCGCTCGATATCGGCGCAACAGCGTTGTATTGGAAAACAGCGCTGTTCAGATCGACAATTGAATTCGTGGCACTTCGCGCGAGCGCCCGTTGGTATACATCGGCAGTCAGAGAGGGCGGAAGGCTAGGTTTGGTTAGCTTCAGAAACTGCGCCAAGAAGACGACTTCTTTCAGAAGAGGCGCAACTCCCAATTGAGAATGCGCGAGAGGGAAGTACACAACCTCGATCCGATCCAGCGGATCAAGAGCTTCGAACTCATCCAAGGAATACTTAATCAGCGACGAGTGCGTTTTCTGGTTGGGGTAGAGAGTCGCAGCATCTTCGAGCATCTTCGCGTCCAACGACTCAATGTCGCTTGTGAAGGGCGACTCCCCAAGCTTGTATTTGTCCCTAATGGCGGAAGACATCTGAAGTACAAACCGTTTGGTCTTCTGATACTCCGTGTTGTCCGGAATTGAATCGTCAACAACGATCAGGATAGGCTTCGGGCGGTTCGTTCCAGGAGTCTGCAGTCTCGTACGCAGCAACTGCGCTTCGAGAGGTTTGAGCACCTTGTCGGATGCCTGCGTTGTTGCAGCTCCGCCCTGCTCCAAAGTAATTGGAATAGTGCCGCTGACGCCCTGTTCTGTGTGACCGTCAAGTACATACTTCGAAAGATCCTTCTTGGCAATCACGAAATACTGCACCTCGGACTGCGGGGCGCGGTTCGCAGGAGCGGCAACTCCCGTTGACGTCTCGTCGATCCCGCGTTTGTCCCAATCCAGCGCCAGCTTGATGTTCTGGCCGGTCACCTTCGGCGGAGTGCGGAAATAGCGTTTGCCGGTTCTAGGAACTTGAGGAACCAACAGCTCCGATTTCGCCGTGACGCTATTTGCGTCGATCAGGTTATTCAAATCGACAATCCGGTCGAGCATCTTTTGGTAAATCACTGGCGTCCAGGTCGCGCTGATGTTGAAGGAGTCCTGCAGGCGACCGGACAGCGTCTGACCTTCCTCAATTCTGATGACGCGTGGCGGAGTCTTATCCACGATCTCCGCGATATCTGCGGCCGCGATATTGGGATTGTGGAAGTCATTTCTTAGGCTGCGCCAAACGACGATTTTCTCCTCTGTGTCGTCGATCGTTGGTTCGCCGCTCCACGCCTGAGGGCCGAACAGCGCGAGGGAAATGATCGCAGATCGCCAAAAGCGGGTGCGCGGAGTGCAGCTTTGAATCATGAAAAGCCTGCGGGCAGCTCTCAGCACAGTCTCACTTACGGCGTAAATCATGAGTATCCAATTGAGCTTCCCTGTTCTTCCAGGACATATCCGATGAGAGGTGCACGCCAGGAAACGGCCCGATAATTATCGTTTCATCGATTTCCGCTAGAGTCTGGTTAGGGTCTGCGGTGATCCCGCCAATCGGGATGGCTGCGGCAACACAGATGGCAATTGGAATAGACCAAGCGGACACGGTTCTCATGCCGGTCCCGATGGTGTCGACGTCAGCACCTCAAGCAACTCCCGCGTCGGATATCCGTCCACGTACATTTTTGCCGACTTCTGGAATTTTCTAACAGCCAATTCCGATAACTCCCCGAACCGACCGTCAATACGTCCTGCGTAGAGGGCTAGTCTCTTCAGCTCCCTCTGGATTTCCCTGACCAACTTGGTATTGAAAGACACTAGCGGGCATCCGCGCCGCGCAGAGCGCAAGTCCCACGTGCTCTCTGGAACATTTGCACAAAAGCCAGCTAAGACGCCGCCGATTCGATAAGTGCGCTCTAGTACTTGAAAAGAGCCATCCGCCATTCGCACGGCGCCTCGAAGGCTGAACGAATATTGAAACGACGCGCTCGGAGATTCATATGCCCGCGGAAGTAGGAGTGCACGGGCGCTTAGCCGACTAAGAAGAAGTGTGAACGAGTTTCTAGAGGGAATTGGGGCTGCAATTCCATCACCGAATAGGCTCTTCTCGGGCATGTCGATGCCCGTGAAGGTCAGTACATTCTTCGTGGAATTTGGATATGCGAACTTAGCCGAGGGATCGCGTTGCTTGATCTCCTTAATCGCTTCCTCATAATCCGCGGTATCCATAACAGGAACCACAGTAAAGGTGAGGTAACCGATTGGGAATTTTGCAGCCGCTTCCGATGTGTACAACAGACCAGTTGCAGAAGAGCCTCGATTCTTTAAAACAAACTCGACTGCGGTAGGCATCAAAAAATATAGATGCTTAGATTTGTCGACGCTTGTGAAGAGTGTTACCTGGCGGGGTGTGGAGAATCCAACAGCCGAGTCGAAATCTATCATTTCGCCCAAATGTGGGGTTTGGGGTGGGTTCGGAACAACTTGCGCAACGCTAGGTGCCGAGCCTGCCAGCGCCAATGCAATGCATGTCGAAATGACCTTCACCACATCAATTGTCTTCATCGCATCCGATAGCCCCCGTATCGAGATTTAGAATATGACTCGGGTATTTCGCGCAGAGATTATTGAGCGGAATTATTGAATACTTATATCGATTCGAGACAAACGGACCGATCGACAGCAGGGTAACCCGACCGAGCTTATCGAGTTTCTCCTTGTACGTTTTTTCAGCCAACCGCCATCCCCATTCTACGCCGCCCATTAGTTTTCTTTTTGGGGTTGGTAGTCCGATAAACTGCCTAAACCAACCTCGAAAGTACGGCTCCGCGAGTGGTCGAAGAGAAGGATCGATCTTCAGCTTGTCGAAAATCGCCTTGGCGACGGCCTCAAGATCTTCGTCGAGTCCGACGAAATCAACGTCTTGAAACTGTTCCCATAACGCTTCTGGCGTTACAATAACTTCTTGTTTCTTCTCGCCAATCTGTTTGTGCGCTATCCGGCAAAGGAGACCGAATTTGTCGGTTGATCGAAGAACGTCGATAGCTTCTTCAAGCGAGCCAACGGTATACGTGGCAGCTGACTGACTGACTGCATCGGCAGTCACATCGCCTTCGAACGCCGCGACAATCTTTGCCCCTGCGTCCGAGTCGTCAGCAAGGTAGAAATTGCAGGTGGAGGCCAAGCCGCTGGTGGTGCCCGACGTTGCCCCTGCTCCATATGTAGACTTAACCCATTTTCCGAGATTGCCTAAACGAGTGTCATCCGAGTCAAACCGGAATGATAAGGTTATCGCCAAATTGTTTCGCTTCGTGCCATCACTGAGGTCAAATAACTGAACGCCAATTCGCACCTTTCCAGTTGTATCAACATCAAGCTTAACGAGGTTTGGAGCAACTACGAAAACGTTTGCCTGACTAAGGTCACGGTACAGCGTGTAGGTCTTGCTCTCGGGATATTGGCCGGAAACGGGTGAAAGGTTCTGTCCGTGTGCAGAGCAGCCCCAACCCATCCAGACGAGAATGAATACAACCAGCCTTTCAAAGAGGCGCACAAGCCTCACTCGGCGGCGAGAGCACCCACATAACTCCTACGCAATCCGGCAACGAGCGGGTCCTGTTTCTCGTACTTTCGTCTGCACGGAACAGCTAAGGCATGGCTGGCGAGATCTTCCCCCATGCCAGCTGGAAGTCGATCTGACGGCAGGTCCTTCTGCAGCGCTGCCATGCGTTCTTGCAGACAACTCTGATTCGACTTTTCATCTTCAGCCGTGGCAGCTCGCATCGATGTCGGAGCCGCTCCAGTTCCTGCGAACGTAGTTCCCAAGCACGGTTCTTTCATCGTTGCAGCCTGCCGCTTCTCCCAGAGCTCTTGGGTTATCTTGCCGGCGTCTAGCAGTGCCTGCAATGTAGCGAGCTTTGCGGTTAGACACTGCGCCTGCTGCTTCGCCGTCTCGTCGTACTTCGCCTTATCAATGCACTTGTTTCCGATTGTCGTCAAGTCCGCAAAATTGTCTGGATACTTGGCGCACACCGCATTGAATGACATTCCGACGGTGAACTCACGATCTTCTAGTTTTTGAGTGCTGATGTTGAAGGCGAAATTGACCGTTTCATCCAGGTGCTCCCACCCACCACCACCGCTAAAACTCCACCCGAAACTTCCGCTACTACCGCCACCCGCTTCGATCCCGTTGGGTTTAAGCTTGGGAGCAAACATGCCGGTTTCATTGATCTTTGCATTCACGATGGACTTGAAGACTTCCAACATATATGCGTCTGTATCGGTCTCTCCTCCTTCGAGGATTTCGAGCTTAATTGAACCGTCGCTAGTCAATGATTGCCAGTCGGCTGACCAATCAGATTTAACAAGGCCCCACCAACTGGTGCTGGAAGAGCGGATCTTGAAGTGGTCGTACACGCGCTTGTGGTAAATCGTTATTTTTGCGTGAAGCCGTTTCGCGATTCCGGTGAACTTGTACGTATATCGGGCTCCCATAACGTCCATATCTGGCGAAGAGCCATTCGCGAACGCTCTAGCGCCAATCCGACTTAGGCCGATAGTGAAAACTTGAGTCGCATCGACCGTTCCCCCTTTCAGGCTCGGCGTACTTTTGTCCTGGGCTTCAGGTACGAAATGACCATTTATGATCATTTCCATCTTGCTATCAACGAGGGTCGGAAACGCATAACTCGCGTTTGCATCGACCTTTTTCAAACCCTTCGCAACCTCGTCTACGGTCTCCTTGTCGAATGCTGGTCTCACACTGAACGTTAATGCGGCGCCGGCGCCGTCCAGATCAGACCCCGTCAATCCCCAGTATTGGACCCCCAATTTCGGCTTCTTCGTGACTGGATCAACAGCCAGAGCTACTGAGGTCGGTACGAAGTAATACAGAGATTTATTCGCGTCATCGGGATACACCGTTACCAACTCGGGATGAGGGAGACCCACTACCGCATCAAGTATGGGATATGACCAAGCTAATCCGCCCCATGCCCACAAAATCACGGTCAATGTCGAACGCACGAAGTTAGATCGAGCCGCAAGAAATGGACGCATACTCCCCCCAAGGTGATGCCGATCACGCGAAAAGCTGTTCCCACAGCGAAGTGCTTCTTAGTCACCTGCCGCTGGAGGGTATATCAAGTCCCTTAAGATTGGAATCGGGTACCTTCGACGAATCTCTAGTGATCTGGGTGTGTGTCAATGGACAGACAAGTTAGGTTTTGACCGCGTGGTTGCACACGGACCTGGTAGTCGATGGAGGAATGTCTCCTTCGGCGTTTGCAGTGGACCTCGATATAGTGAAACAGATCGCTTCGTCACCGGATTTCGTGATGGCGCCCTGGAGCTTCTTTGTGACACATCGTTCGCGCTGAACGACCCTTTATTCCTACGCGCGAAAGGTCAAGGGAAATCACTGCGTCAGGGCCCCGGGCTCGATCAAACGATAAGGGTAGATCAAGGGGAATGGCCCAATCCGAAAGGGCCGTCACGCGCGGCGTGTCGAAAGGGATAGATAAACCCACAAGCCGGTGAGACTGGTTTCCTCTCGTCTAGGCCCCTGCGCGCCGAAAACAATCCGGCCCAGGAGGCGCACCGGAATGCCAATCGTCGAAATCCTTGAGAGCTTGGGCCTGCGGAGTTTTGCGGCCCCGCTGAGCTTGCTGTTGGAGCGCCTCGCCGGCATCGAAATGGTGCTCGATGCGGACGAGGAGCGCGCGGAGTCGGTCTTAAATCGGCAACTCGCCGAGTGCGTGCATCTGTCGCCCGCCGAGGCCCGCGTGTTCCTCATGCAGGTCTGCGTCGGGCTTCCGGCGTTCCGCTACCGGGCCGGGGCGGTAACGGGACGCGCGGTGTGGCAGCCGCTGCGCGAGTCGCTGCACCAATTTCGTGAGCGGTACGGCGACTTGGTGTTCTGGCTGGACGGCGACTTGTGCCCCTCAGTTCCTGAAACTCTGGAGTGGCTGAAGTCATGGGACTGCTGAGGCGTTGGCTGAACCGCGGGACGGCGACGGCACCTGCGGCAGGCGATCTGCTCGTCTTGCGTAGTGCCCCGGAGCTATTGCTGGCCCACGATTCGCTGCTATCGGCCATTCGCCGGCAAGTGGGTGTCCCGGAAGCCCACTGGAACACGCTGTACTACAGGCTGTTCGAGTCCTTCGCTGCATTCGTCCAGCAGCTTCCTGCGTCTGAAGCACATCATCACCACGATCCAGGCGGATTGCTTGCACATGGGCTGCAAGTAACGCTGAGCGCGCTGACTCTGCGAAGGGGCGTGCTGTTGCCGGCGGGAGCCAGTGCCGAGGAACTAGCCGAGAAGCAGGACGTGTGGACGTATGCGACGGCGACGGCCGCGCTGCTGCATGACATTGGCAAACCGCTCTGCGACCAACGCATCGCCTTGTTCGATGTGAACGGCAAGTCGCTGGGCCTTTGGGATGGGCTGTCGGGGCGGATGGCGGCGCCGGCGGTCGCATATCGCATGCAGTTCCGGCGCGGACGGCGTTACCGGCTGCACGCCCGGCTGCCGCCACTATTGGTGCATCACATCGTGCCCCCATCCGGATTGCGTTGGCTGACGTCGGACATGAACGTGTTCGAAGCCTGGGTGGCGACGATCTCCGGTATTGACGACGAAATCTCCGGCGAACTCGGCAAGCTGATTCGCTCGGCGGATGGACTTTCGGTCGCCTCCGATCTGACCGGCGTGCAAGTCACACGCGCGCCGCAAGGTGCTCCGAAGCCTTTGGCGGAACGTCTGGCAACTGGACTGCGCTTCCTGGTCGATCAGGGCCGCTTGCCGCTGAACAAGCCCGGTGCGGCAGGCTGGGTGTCGGGCGATGCGCTCTGGCTGGTGAGCAAGCGCGCACTGGATGCGCTGCGCGAGCACCTTCTGAACGAAGCGCAGAGCGGGGTGCCCGCCCGCAACGACCGCCTGATGGACGAGTTGCAAAGCCACGGTCTCGTCTCGGTCAACGGCGACCGCGCGATCTGGAACGCCACGGTGCAAGTTGGTAGCTGGTCGGTGTCGCTGACTCTCTTGCGGGTGCCGCTCGCCAGACTGTGGCCAGAGGCGGAATCCCGTCCGCCTACCTTCGATGGGACCGTAGTGCCGGACGTCGGCATCCCCACCGACGAGCAGGCGGTGGTCATGGGTTCGCCGTCGCCTGCGGGGTCCGCGGAATCACTCGCACCTGTTCACAGCGCACGGGTCGCTATGGCAGCCGCGTCGTCGATGCTCTCACCAGAGATCGCGGCGGACCCGCTCCCCGTCGAAGCAGATCACGACGAGATTGCCGTCAACGCAACCGAAACGGTCCGCGAAGTCTTGTGCCATGAGAGCGGGTTCGTCGCCTGGCTGCGTGAAGGCATCGTCACCGGCCGCTTGAAAACCAACGCCGCCGACGCCCGTGTTCATTACGTTGAGGAAGGCTTGCTCTTGGTCTCCCCGGCCGTATTCCGCGATTTCGCAGGCGTCACCGGCTGGGAGTCGGCGCAGAAGAAACTGCTGAAGCTGCGCATACACCGCAAGACCGCGCAGGGAACCAACGTCTGGACCTATCGCGTGGTCGGCGAAACCAAGTCGGGAGCTTTGCTGCGCGGCATCGTCATTCCCGATCCGCAGACGCGGCTTGGGATCGTCGTCACCCGCATCAATCCGGTGCTGCACCGGGTCACGGATGTGGGCGTAGCCACCACGCCATCCTCGGCTGAGGTGTTTCCAGTGGAAACACCTCCGGCGTGAGCCATGAGCGAATACTTCGACAACCGCCTGCGACCGGCTTTTGAGTTCTTTCCGGCCGCGGTGCTGGGCGGCACGGCCTTGGCGCTGTGGCAGGAGTCGGTTTCCCTTTTTCCGATCATGCCGGGCGTGGCCTCGACGATGGCAGGCATCTTCGCCGGTCTCGCGCTGTGGCGGGCTTGGCAGGGCGTGAAAATCGTCCGGTATCGCTCCAATCTGAGAAAGCTGCCGCGCTACGTGCTCGATGCGGACGCGATTCCGCTCTC
The DNA here is from genome assembly GCA_052387695.1 of Panacagrimonas sp. Lineage (GTDB taxonomy): Bacteria > Pseudomonadota > Gammaproteobacteria > Nevskiales > Nevskiaceae > Panacagrimonas. The sequence continues at coordinate 15,391 of JBQTIX010000174.1, forward strand.
GAAAGCCAAGCTGTTTCTGGGGCGGGGCTTTCGCTGGGATCAGCGGCATAGCCAGCGACTAATTGAAACGCTCGATCCCGCCAAGCGCCGCTGGCTCGTCCCCGGGCCGCTCTATCGCGGTGCACGGGCACTGGAAATGACAGCGGAACATCGGCTCTGGCTGGAGCCGCTGGCACGACTCACGCGCACGGATAGCCCTTGGAATCCGCTGCGGCCGCTACCGCCAGTGGGAGGCAACGCCTGTCTGCACGGGGTGGGCCTGGAAGACGAGGCCGACGTCTGGATGGACCTGGGCGACCGCGAGGCGCATACGCTGGTGCTCGGCACCACGCGCGTCGGCAAGACCCGGCTCGCCGAACTGCTGGTTGCGCAAGACATCCGGCGCGGCGAGACCGTCATCGTGTTCGATCCCAAAGGCGATCTCGACCTGATGCGGCGCATGTTTGGCGAGTGCAAGCGCACGGGGCGGCTGGAGCAGTTCCACATCTTCCACCTCGGCTACCCGGACTTTTCGGAACGCTACAACCCGGTCGGCGAGTTCGGCCGCATCACGGAAGTGGCTTCGCGCATTGCTACGCAGCTTCCTGCGGAGGGCAATTCGGCAGCCTTCCGCGAGTTCGCCTGGCGCTTTACCAACATCGTTGCGCGGGCGCTGGTGGGGCTGGGTCGCAAGCCGGCCTACGCCGACATCGCGCGCTACGTGACGCATATCGAGCCACTGCTGATCGAGTATCACGAGCTATGGTTCAAGACCGAGGGGCCGTCGGACTGGCGCGAGGCCGTTGCCAACATCGCCGCCAACGTCAACGAGAAGAACCTGCCAATGGCCTTGCGAGGCCGCGATCCGCGTGCGATTGGGATGGTGCGCTTCGCCAAGGAGCGCAACCTGTACGACCCGGTTGCCGATGGCCTGCGCAGCGCCTTTGAATACGACAAGACCTATTTCGACAAGCTCACGGCCAGTCTGTTGCCGTTGCTGGAGAAGCTCACCAGTGGACGCTCCGGCACGCTGCTAACGCCGATTTATTCGGACCTCGCCGACAAGCGTCCCGTCCTGGACTGGATGCGCATCATCCGCCAGCGCGGGGTGGTTTATGTGGGCCTCGACGCGCTGTCGGATAACGAAGTGGCCAGCGCCGTCGGCAACTCGATGTTTGCCGATCTCACCTCGGTGTCGGGCGCGCTCTACAAGTTCGGCGACACCCAGGGCCTGCCGGACGTGCCGGGACACCGGCGCCGCAAGGTCTGCATCCACGCCGACGAGTTCAACGAGCTGGTGGGCAATGAGTTCATCCCGCTGCTCAACAAGGGCGGCGGTGCAGGAATGCAGATCACGGCGTACACGCAGACCGCTTCTGACATCGAAGCGGGCATCGGGGACAAGGCAAAGGCCGGGCAGATCTCCGGGAACCTCAACACGCTCATCATGATGCGCGTGAAGAACGAGGAAACGGCCGAGTTCCTCACCACGCAGCTTCCGAAGGTGCGGGTCTATACCAAGCTCGCCGAAAGCCGCACTACCGACGACAACGACCCCGAAACGCCGACTGACTTCACCTCGGCCAATGCAGATCGCGTGACCGAAGTCGAGGCCGAGATGCTTCAGCCCGCCGACCTCGTGCAACTACCGAAGGGACAAGCCTTCGCACTGTTGGACGGGGGCCGGCTCTACAAGATGCGGCTACCCCTGGTGGGTGCTGATCCCTTGTTGCCGCCGGGCGTCGAGGACATCCGCGCCTGGGCACGGACACGTTACGGTCGCGCAGTCGATGGATAGATCGCGCTGGACGGGACTGCTCTGGTGGGTGAAGTGGTGCGCGATCATCCTCGTGCTCACCCTGGTCGCCCACTTGTTCTACACGCTCTGGCCTTACCCGCAGGGAGAAGCGCGGGGCGTTGCAGCCTTGCAACGCAATCTCGATAAGGAGTGGGCGACCCTGATCGAACTCGGCGATGCGCGCTTTCCGCCGCTGGCCTACGCCATCCACGACCGGCTGTACGCCGCCTTCTTCAAGGCTCCAGGCTTCGACTACATGCTGAAGCAGGCGCTTGATCCAGCACCAATGAACGACAGTGACGAGCTGATGCGCAAGTTCGTGCTGGCGACCCGCGAGTTCTGGGAGACAGCGGCCACAGGCTTGCAGCTCTTTGCCGCGCGTCTTGCAGTGCTGGTGCTGACGGCACCGTTGCTGCTGCTCGCGGCCCTGGGCGGCTTCGCCGACGGTCTGGTCGTGTGGTTTCTGCGGCGCACAGGCGGCGGGCGCGAGTCCGGGTTCATCTACCACCGCGCCAAGCGGGCTGTGGCTTACAGCCTCGTCGTCACCGCAGCGATTTACCTGGTCCCGCCGTCGGTCATGAACCCTCAGTGGCTCCTACCACCGCTCATCGTCATTTTTGCAACGGGTATCCGGTACGCCACGGCCTATTTCAAAAAATACCTGTAGAGGTTTGTGCTCAGTAGGGTCCGCAATGTCTGCGGAGGAAAGAACCTATGTCCGACGAACTGCCGGATCACAGCTTTCGTGAAATTCTCGACAATTACGTGCGCCTGCACCGGGCAAGTGCGTCCATGCAACGGCAGCTTGATCTAGTTATCAGGCTCATGGAGGAGGACGTAGCCGTCACAAGGCCCAGCGAGCTGAATACCGACAAGCAGGTACTGTGGCGGGAGACGATTTTAGAGCGGGCAGCGCCGGTCACGTGGAATAACTACCGTCGCCATGTGCAGGTGCTGTTGCGCTATGCGGTGAGCAAAAAGCTGATCGCTGAGAGCCTCTGGGAAGTCGCTTCTGAGCCGGTCGATGAGGTCTTGCCCAAGACGGTCAACATTGATCGACTGAACGACATCATCGCCTCGTTGGGACGCGAAGGATCGCTGATCGAACCGCATTGGTTCTGGCTAGCAGTGTTGCGGACGCTGTTCATGACCGGGATCCGCCGCCGCCAGTTGATCGGCCTGACCTGGGCCGACGTGGATTTCGGAGAGTCCGAAATCATCCTGCGCTCGAAGACCAGCAAGACCCGCCGGGAGTGGGCGGTTCCAATGATGCCGGCGGTCGCCAGCGATCTGCGCACCGTGGCGGCCAAGACGCGGGCATTGGTGGGCGAGGAATATATGAGGGATGGTCAGGTCTTCAACCTGACGCTCTTTCTGCGTCGCCGTCGCAATCCGAAGCTCAAGCTGATGAACGAGTGGCACCTCAACAACTTTTTCCGCGCACTCCAGACGCATCACGGCTTCAAGGCCAGTCCGCACAAGGTGCGGCACACCTTCGCGACCGAGCTGGCGAAGACCGGACGCATCAAGACACTGCAACGCATCCTCGGCCATCGCGACGTGCGAACCACGTTCTGCTACGTCCACCCAGACATGGACGAAATGCGCGATCTGGTCTCGAACCTCGGCACCAAAAAACCCAAGCCGCCGATTGTTGACGGTAATGTCTCGCGCGAGTAGCCTGCTGATGCCGGGTTTTCGCGAAATCTTTGCTGGAATCCGTTGACTTCTGAGGTTGCTGCCTGAGATGGCAGCGCGTTTGTGGGACTCTTCAGCCGCTCGTTCATCGAGTTGCCGCGCAAAGAAAAGCCCAGCGTGATGAGCGCCGGGCGAATTTGCGACGTGAGACATTGGTGGGCCGCCCCGGACTCGAACCGGGAACCTACTGATTAAGAGTCAGCTGCTCTACCAATTGAGCTAGCAACCCCACGTCAACTTGCAGTCCCTTTACCGTACCGGAGCCGGAACCTTAAATTACTCAATAGGTTAAAACTTAAAAACGTCCCGGAGTAATTCGGTTCAACCTAACCGGAGCACTTCATGAACAACCTGTCGAGCTAGAGCACTAATTCTAACAGTTCGAGTAGGCTGAGATGAAGCGAAGCGAATCCCGGGTAGTGCATCAGTTTGAATTCCAGAACCCCGTTCGTCCCGAGTAGCGCCGGCCCGTTCGTCCCGAGTAGCCGCGCAGCGGGCGTACCGAGGGAAGCGTCGCGTATCGGGCACGCCCGGCACCTCGATACGCGGCATTGCTGCGCAATGGCGCTACTCGGTGCGAACGGATTTCAAACTGATGAACTACCGAATCCCGGCATTGCTCAAAGTCTGAATGCGCTGGATTTTGCTTCGCTCCAACCCAGCCTACGGCCAATGCCGTCAAATCAGGGCGAACGGAAACCGAGAGCAACCTTAACTTAACGAACGGCATTGAGCCTGCGGGTGCCCGCGCGGTTGCGTTCAGTTCCGGAGGCCGCCTTAACCCCGTTTAGCCAGGAAGGGTCAAGCAACACAGAGACGGGCTTTCACATCGTCATTTTGGGGAACGCACGATGCTTTCGCGTTGGCTTTACATGCACGGCATGCGCAATATTTCGAGAAACTTCCAGATCATTCAGCAACAGGTCCTGACTTCAGGAGCGTTCTACGTCGCTGTCCTCGTCGATGAAACCGGCAAAGGACAATCGATGAAAATCTACCAAACACCCGATCCGGAGATCAACACGGCGATGGCCTTCGTCGCGATGGAACCCCGATACAAGCCGGCTGTATGTTCCGGACGGCCCTGCGCCATGTATTTTCCGATCTTCGTCACTTTTGAAGTCAAGCCTTGAACCAGCCGGCAGTAATACCATCGGCCACGACATGAGCCTGCGCACCGAGATTCCGGGCTTCCTCGACCTGTTCGAGATTCACCGCCGAGACCCGGCGGTGTTTCCATTCCTGCTGCAAAGCGTGGCCGGGCACGCGCAGTCGGGTCGCTTCGACATCCTGTTCGGATTTCCTGGCGAGCGGCTGTCCGGCGCGGAAGGTTTTGCGGCATTTTCGAGGGCCGTGTCCGATGCAGGCGAGCTTGCGCCATCGGCACAACTGCCGTTCTGCGGCGGCTGGTTTGTCCTGATGGGCTATGAGGCCGCGACTTTCATCGAGCCGCGCCTGCGCCTGCCGCCGTCGCCCTTCGGCGCGCCCGACTTTGCCGCGGTGCGCTGTACCGCGGCGATCATTCACGATCGCGAGCGCGATCTGCTGACCTTGGTGACGGAGGGCGATCCGGAGCAGCTTCGATATTTGCGGCAGGTGGTACTGGATGCCGGTCACGCCGTGCCATTGCCCCGGCGTTCCGATCGGGTCGAAGACCTGGTCGAGGATGATCCTGAGCGATTTCTCGACGGCGTACGCCGCATCCTCGCCTATCTGCATGCGGGCGACGCTTTCCAGGTCAATCTGTCGCGGGCCTGGCGCGCAGATTTGAAGCAGGGCGTTGGCTACGGTGAACTTTTTCAGGCGTTGCGCAAGGCCAATCCGGCGCCCTTCGCGGGACTGGCCTTGATCGATGGGGTGGCGATTCTGAGTTCTTCCCCCGAGCGCCTGGTCGAACTCGATGCAGACCGGGTGCAGACGCGGCCGATTGCCGGCACCCGTCCGCGCGGCGCGGGGCTCGACGATGCGCACATGCAGAGCCAGCTCATCGGCAACCTCAAGGAACGCGCCGAACACCTGATGCTGCTCGACCTTGAACGCAACGACCTTGGCCGCGTGTGCCGGCCTGGAAGCATCGAGGTGAACGAGCTGATGAAGCTGGAGACCTATGCCCACGTGCACCACATCGTGTCCAACGTGCGGGGCCGCCTGCGTCCCGGCATCGGCCCGGGCGAGGTGTTGCGCGCGGTGTTTCCGGGCGGAACCATCACCGGATGCCCCAAGCTGCGCGCCATGGAAATCATCGCAGAACTCGAAGGCGAAGGGCGCGGCCCATATACCGGCGCAATGGGTTACGTTTCGCGCTGCGGACGCATGGACACCAGCATCCTGATTCGCAGCCTGGTGGTCGAGAGAGGTCGAGTGACCTTGCGTGCGGGCGCCGGCATCGTGGCCGATTCGAAACCCGAGGCGGAACTGGCGGAGACGCGCGCCAAGGCGCACGGATTGTTGCTCGCGCTGGGAGCGGTGCCGTGAGTCTGCAAGCCTTGTTCAACGGTCGTGAACTGGATCCGGTGCTGGCCGGGACGCGCGGGCTCAATTACGGCGACGGCGTGTTCCGAACCCTGCTGGTGATCGGGGGATGTCTCGTCGATCTCGATCGGCAACTGCAGAAATTGCGGGATGACGCGCAGGCGCTGGACCTGGATCCTCCCGACCATGCGCTGCTTCGAGGGGAACTCGAAACCCTGGCGCAGGCCCCCGACGAAGACGCTGCGCTGCGCGTCACCCTGAGTCGTGCAGACAGCGGACGCGGCTACGCGCCTGCCGGTCGAACCTGTGACCGGCTGATCCATCGGCGCCCGCTGCCCGCTTCTCCGCGAAGCTGCTGGACCGACGGGATCGAGGCTCGCTGGAGTCCGGTCCTGCTCGGCATCCAGCCGCGCCTGGCCGGCATCAAACATCTCAACCGCCTGGAGCAGGTGCTGGCGAGTCGCGACTGGGAGCCGGATCAGCACGAGGCGCTGATGTGCGATGCCGAGGGTCGGGTGACCTGCGGAACGCGCAGCAACGCGTTCTTCGTGATCGACCATCTGCTGGTGACGCCGGAGGTTTCCCGCGCCGGTGTTGCGGGAATGATGCGCGCCCGTCTGATCGAGTTGACGCGTGCCAACGGCATCGGCTGCGAGATCGGCGTCGTATCTCCGGACGAAGTGCGGCACGCGTCGGAGGCATTTGTCTGCAACAGTCTCATCGGCATCTGGCCGCTGCGCCGCATCGGTAGCAGACTGGAGCTGCCCGCGCCGGGCCCGGTCACGCGCCGCGTGATGGAGCTGCTGGCGCATCCCTGGAGCGGAGCATGAAGAGTTTCTTCCTGCGGTTTCTGTTGCTGGTGTTGATGCTGGGCGCGGGTGCCGCCCTCATCGGATTCGACGCGCGCGAACAACTCAGCGCGCCGTTGTCGATTGCCTCGCCGCTGCGCTTCGAGATTGCCCCGGGCAGTCGCCTGCGCGCGGGGGTCGCCGCCCTGCGAGATCGCGGGATGTTTGCCAACCTGCGCCAGCCGCTGTACTTCGAACTGTGGGCGCGTGTCTCGGGCGAGGCGCAGATGATCAAGGCCGGCGAGTACGCGCTCGAACCTGGGTTGTCCAGCCTCGACATCCTCGCGCTGTGGGTCAGCGGCAGAATCGTGCTGCACGAAGTCACCCTGGTCGAGGGTCTGCGCTTCGACCAGGCACTGAAACTCGTGACCGGGCATCCAGAGCTTCGGAAAACCCTGACGGACCTGAATCCCGAAGCAGTGATGGCCGCGCTGGGCGCGCCGGGCGTGCATCCGGAAGGCCGCATCTTTCCGGATACTTATCGTTTTCCCCGCGGCACCACGGATGTGGCGGTGCTGCGTCAGGGGCTGGAGGCCATGAACCGCACCCTTGCCGAGGCCTGGGCCGCGCGTGCGCCGGACCTGCCCTATGCCCGGCCGGAAGAGGCGCTGGTCATGGCTTCGATCGTGGAGAAAGAGACCGGACGGGGTGAGGAACGCGCGCGCATCGCGGGCGTATTCGTGCGGCGGCTGGTGCAAGGCATGCGGCTTCAAACCGATCCGACCGTGATCTACGGTCTGGGCGCGGGTTTCGACGGCAATCTGCGCAAGCGTGACCTGCTGGCCGACGGGCCATACAACACCTATGCGCGAACCGGCCTGCCGCCGACGCCGATCTGCCTGCCGGGTCGCGCGGCGATCGAGGCGGCGCTGCATCCCGAGCCGGGCACCGAGCTGTTTTTCGTCGCGCGCGGCGATGGCTCGCACGAGTTTTCGACGACGCTGAGCGAACACGAGGCCGCGGTGCGCAAGTTTCAGCTCGGGCAGGGGGGCGGATGAAAGCGGCGGGCAGACTGATCACGCTGGAAGGCGGCGAGGGCGCCGGCAAGTCCACGCAGGTGCGCACGGTCACCGCCTGGCTCGAAGCGCGCGGGCACCGGGTCGTGCCCACCCGGGAGCCGGGCGGCTCGAAGCTCGCGGAAGCCATTCGCGGCATCGTCCTCGGCGACTGGGCGGAGGGGGTCAGCGCCGAAACCGAGTTGCTGCTGATGTTCGCGGCGCGCGCGGCGCATGTGACGGGTCTGATCCGTCCCGCGCTGGATCACGGCGACGATGTGGTCTGCGACCGGTTTGTCGATGCGAGCTGGGCCTATCAGGGCGCGGGGCGTGGCATTGCTTCGACGCATCTGGCGGCGCTCGAAGACCTGGTGCTCGGGGATCTGCGCCCGACGCTCACTCTGGTTTTTGATCTGGCGCCGGAAACCGGGCTGGCGCGCGCCCGACATCGCGGCGACGCCAACCGCTTCGAGGCCGAAAACCTCGCCTTCATGTCGAGGGTGCGGCGGGCCTATCTCGATCGTGCTGCTGCTGATCCGGCACGCTACGCGGTGATCGACGCGACGCCGTCGATCGAGCAGGTTCACGAAGCCGTGATCCATGCGCTGGAGTCGCGGCTGGCGTGAGCACCCCACAAAATAAAGAGCTGCTTCATGGTTGAATCCCGGAGGGACGATCGCATGAGCCCGGATATCCTGCCCTGGCACGCACAAATCTGGTCGCAGCTCCAGTCGGCTCGCGCGGCGGGACGACTCGCTCATGCTTTGCTGCTATCGGGGCCACGCGGTGTGGGCAAGCAGGCCTTCGCAAGGCGGCTGGCGGCGAGCCTGCTGTGTGAGGCGCGCCTGACGGATGGCGCTGCCTGCGGCCGTTGCCGCGGATGCGTGCAACAGCAGGCGGGGACGCATCCCAACCTGATCTGGCTGGCGCGCGAAATCAACGAGAAAACCGACAAGGAAAAGCGCGATATTTCGATGGAGCAGTTGCGCACGATGATGGAGCGGCTGACGCTCTCGACGCATTACGCACAGTCGCGGGTGGTGGTGATCGATCCGGCCGACGCCCTGAATACAGCGGGCGTCAACGCCCTGCTCAAGACCATCGAAGAACCACCGGCCGGCAGTCACGTCGTGCTGATTTCCGAGCGACCGATGGCGCTGGCGGCGACGCTGCGCAGCCGCTGTCAGCGCTTGAGCTTTTCGGTGCCTGACCCTGATGCCGCCTGCGTCTGGTTGCGTGCGGCCGAACCGGGTATCGACGCCAGTGCCGCGCTGGCCGAGACCGGCGGCGCGCCATTGGCAGCACTTGCAGCCCATCGCGAAGGCTTGCTCGATCGACATCGTCAATGGCGCCAAACCTTGGCAGAACTGGCCGAGCAGCGGATCGATCCCTTGACCGCGGCCTCCCGCGTGGACAAGGAGACGGTGGAAGACTGGTTGCGATCCCTGGTCGGTTTCCTGCACCAGTTGCTGCGGGCGCAATGCGGGATCGGTCAGCCCAACGCTGCGCTCGCGCGTCTGGCGCAAGCAGTGGGACCGGAGGTGACCGAGTCCATGCTGGCCGAGACCGTTGAAGGCCAGCGCCGCCTGGCCGGTAACGCCAACCCGGCGTTGCTGATCGAATCTCTTATGATCGGCTGGTGGCGTCGCACGCTGCCCGTCCCGTCCCCCAACCGATCCTCGCGCGCATCATCCGCATCGTCATGAGTACGCCCCCCCCGCGTCCCGGCGGCACCCAGCCCAGCATCCTGACGCTCAACATCAAGGACAAGAGCGCGCTGTACGTCGCCTACATGCCGTTCATCAAGAACGGGGGGCTGTTCATTCCCACGGCCAAGGAATACCGGCTCGGAGACGAGGTGTTCATCCTGCTCACCCTGATGGATAACTCGGAGCGGCTGCCGGTCGCCGGCAAGGTGGTCTGGGTGACTCCTCGCGCCGCGCAGGGCAAGCGTGTACAGGGCATCGGCGTGCAGTTCAGCATGCAGGATTCGGGTGCCACGCAGCAGAAGATCGAGACCTTGCTGGCAGGTTCGCTGGGGGTGGAGCGGCCGACGCACACGATGTAGGAGTAGTTTCCCGAGGCGGAGCCTCAGCAGACTCCCCCTAGCCCGCCGTCGAGAATCCAGGCGTCAAAACCTTTCTGGGTCAGGACGAACGAGGCCACGGAACTCCTGCGGCCGGTATCGCAGATACAGATGTAACTGAGTTGCGGATCGAGCTGGGCGGTCCGCATGCGCAACATGTACAGCGGGATGTTGAAGCTGCCGGGCAGATGGCGGTTCATGAACTCGCTCGGCAGCCGCACGTCGAGATAACGCGCTGCCCCGCTCGCCACCCGCTGCGCCGCTTCGGCGTGCGGCGTGCGCCGCGCCAGCGGTTCGTTGAGCAGGATCTGGAAGTCCTGCTTGGCCAGGCGCATCAGGCTGCCGCGTGTGAGCATGGTGACGGTGGCGTTGCGTGGCGCGTCCGCAATCAGGGACTCTTCGCCGAAACAGGAGCCGGTTTCGAGTTCGGCCAATCGCACCGATCTCTGGTTGGGCTGCTCGCGGGTGACCAGGCAACGCCCTTTGGTGATGACATAAAAGAAGTCCCCTTCGTCGCCCTGGCGCACAATCACCTGGCCCGCACGGGCCTCGATGCGCTCCATGCGCAGGAACATCGCCTGCAGATTGGCCGGTGGCACCCTCTGGAACGATCGCATCTGTAACAGGCGCGTCATCCAGTCGTCGCTGTCCCGGGGCGCGGTGGACTGCAATTCGCCGACCTCGAAGGAATCGGACTGATCCCAGGTCAGGATCACGTCGAGCAGGTGGCCATCGATCTGCAGGCAGCTCACATCGGTGACGCAGCGGGCATCGAATTTTCTGGGTGATGCGTGCGCGATGCGGTGCCGCGCCTCTTCGCTTCCGGCCGACAAGCCCACGGTGCCGTGACCCCATTGGTCGAGCAGATCGAGGGTTCCTTCGACCAGGAACAGGGCGCCGCCGGAAATGTCCCCGATCCGGAACAGATATTCCCCCTGGCGTCGGTGCAGCAATACGGACTTGCGCGCCAGATCGACCTGACGCTCGCGTCGTAATCCCCCCAAGGGAACGAAGCGGGAAAACAGGGTTGCGATCGCTGGGTCGGTGCCGCTCATCGAGGTGCTCTAGGCCGCTGCGACTTGTGCCAGAATCCCGCATTCACTTCGGCCGGATTGACGATAACTTCGACTGGAGACGATACACCAGGGCAGCACTCGGCGGACATCCGACGATCGCTTCCGGAAGCCGTCAAATCAATGAGTGTCGTGCTGCATTCTTCGAGGACATTATTCGTGAGCGGCTTTTTGTGTCTGGCAAGGCGCGACGACGAGTCATAGGGGATCTATGGCGAGGAGGAGTAACGCAGCCAGGCGCAAAAAGACGCCGCAATCGAGTTCGAGCAAGGGTGCAGCACTACACTAAGGCCATATCATCGGAGATTCACTCATGGCGCAGTCCAAGACAAAGAACAAGGCTCCCGTGGCTTCCAGGAAAGCCGCCAAGACCGCGCCCAAGCCGGCGGCTCGAAAGCCCAGGCCGGCTGTTGCAGGATCGGCCAAGTCGGCGGTCAAGCCAGTCGCCAAGGGCGCCAAGGTTCCGGCCAGGAAGGCCGCCCCTGCAAAGAAGCTTGCAGCGGTCACAAAGCGCAAACCCGCCAAGGCAGGCGCCAAGGTCGCGGCAAAGTCTGCGACGCCTGCAAAGAAGACGACGAAGGTCGCGGCGAAGCCTGCGCCAGCGGTCAAGAAGCTGGCGAAGCCTGCTCCACGTCGCGCGGTGGCCGCCAGCCATCGGCCGCAGCCGTCGGCGGTTGCGGTACAAGCCCGGCCGTCGCGCAAGCCCGGTGCCGCGGCGGTGACCAAGGCGGCCACTGCCCCGGCGGCAGCGACCACGGAAAAAGGCAACAGCTCGACGATGACGGAAGAGCAGATCCGCAAGGCGCCGGAATCGGACTACATGAATGAGGACCAGCTCAATTTTTTCGGCGAGCGGCTGATCCAGATGCGCAACGAGGTGCTGGCGAGGGAACTCGACGTCAAGGAGCGACTGCACCAGCGCGAAGTGTTCGCCGACCCGGCGGATCGGGCGAGCGCCGAAGAGGAGCATTGGCTGGATCTGCGTCTGCGTGAGCGCGAGTCCCTGCTGCTCAAGAAGATCGACGACGCGCTGCGGCGGATCCGGGACAAGGATTACGGCTATTGCGAAAAGACCGGCGAGCCGATCGGCATCGCGCGATTGCTGGCCCGGCCCACCGCGACCGTGTGCGTGGATATCAAGGGCCAGGACGAACGCGCCGAATCGCAGTTCCGGGACCGTTGAGGGTCGCGCGGGACGCCCGCGGCGGGTGTTGGGCTGACGACGAATCCTCCGCCAAAAAGCCTCTGCACGTGGAAGCCCCGGGGACGAGGGGGATAGGCTCTGACGCTATGAGCCCCGTGCAGAGAATGGGAGTGTGATCGGCTTCGGGAGAGTCCTTGCGGATTCTCCCGAAGCCAGGCCCCGACGCCGGGCAGCGCGACGTCCGGAGCGGGAGCGGGACGCCTCCTCGCTTACTGCTGCAAGGAATGCAGGTACTGCTTCTGCGTGCGTCGTTCCGCGGCCTGCGGGTCGGCGCTGAAGGACGGGGCGGTCGGCGTGGCGCAGTTCGGATTGCCGGAGTTGTAGCGGCCGAGGTTGAAGACGAACTCGCCGTTGATACCGCCACCGGCGAAATGGGTGATGTGCAGGGTGCCCCATCCGCGTGCGGCGCTCGAGATCTTCAGTAGCGGAAACAGGAAGTTGCTGCCGCTTCCGCCGCGGTCGTCGTTGCGAAAGATGTTGCCGGCGGCATCCACGAACACTGCTTCGAGGTCAGAGTTCTGCGTGGTCACGTCAATGCGCAGGCACTCGCCGCTACCGACAAAGACCGGGCTGACCCAGGGCAGGCTGTGGTTGTTGAAATCGACGACATAATTGCCTCGGATGGCAACGGAGCTGGAGTTGATGCCGGTGGAGGTGTTTCTTGGGTCCACCAGCCCGACACCGGCGTTACCAACCAGGGGAAGCGCGGCCAGTACCAGGGCGGCCAGAGCGTGATGCTTGAATTTGAACATGTTGACTCTCCATTTGGGATTGATCGTGTAACGAGGACATTGGGCTGCGCTGCCTTGGACGCATGGCATAGGCCTTTGCGATTGGCGATGCGAGCCCTGAAGCAGGGGAGGACTACAACAGCGGATTCATCGACCGTGCGACCGGTCTCACTTCTCGCCGCGGGCCTGTTCGGCCGAGATCGCCGGAGCCGTGGCGCCGCTGCAATTGGCGCTCGAGGAGTTGAATCGTCCGTAGGAGAACGTGAAGTCGCCGTTTCCGGCAGCGCCGGCGAAATTGGCGACCGCCAGGGTGTACCAGCCGGCGGTGGTCGTTTGCACCTTGAGCAGCGGCAGCAGCGACCCGCCGCCGTCGTCGTCGCGCCAGGCCCTGCCGTCTGTGGCAACCAGCACCGCCTCAAGATCGTTCGCCTGGTTGGTGAACTGGATGCGGACGCACTCGTTGGCGCCGGCAAAGATCGGCGTCACCCAGGGAATGGCCGTCTGGCGACTGTCGTTGGGTGTGACGTAGCGACCGTTGACGATCTGCGCGCCCGCGTTGAGGGTGTTGGTGTTGTCCACGGTGCGGTCGATGAGTCCGGCGCCCGCGTGGGCCAGGAGGGGGGTGCTGGCCAGCAGCACGGCCGCCACCGAGTGGCGGGTCAATCCATTCAAAGCTCTGGTCATGTCGAATCTCCGATTGAGGATGGCAATCCCGTCGCCGAGATGGAGACGGGGCCGGCAGGTCAGGATTTGGGCTCTCCCCGACGCCTGCCGGTAAGGAATAAGTTACGCATCCTCGGCGCTTCAATCCTGACGAAATCCTGAATTTTTCCTGAATTAATCCTGAAATCGACCGCTTGTGATCCATAAGATCGTGAATATCGTGAACTGCGTCACAGTTGTGGCTCGATGTTGTGGTGCGGCCAGGCAGATCGCCGGGATTCTGTCCCGCATCGCCTGGGGGAGCGGCGCACGGCGCGAGCGCCGGGGAGAAGCGCGGGCCGGACCGGCGTCCGTGTTGCCGCTACTCGGCAAGATCCAGGGGGAGTGGCGACGGATCCGTCGCCAGGATGACGATCGCGGCGAAAAGGCGGGCGAGTCGATCCGCGGGGGGCTTCAGCCCGACTTCCCGACGCGCTGAACGGTAGGCAAGGCTGCGCCTTCACGCATCATGTACAGGGTGGTGACACTGGAGCCGTCGGGCTGATCCTGACGCTGCCAGTACGCCTGGGAGTCATGAAACGCATCGATGTCGCCGTAGCCCATGATCAAGCGTTCCTGGGCCTGGCGGTCAGCACTGCGAACCTGCATCCGGCAGAGGCTGCTCTGGCATCGCAGATCGGTGAGCTGATTCCCTGAAAAAGCAGTGGCCAGCAGGCCGCGCGAGATACTTTCCTGTGTTTGTCGCGCCCACTGCGGATCCAGACTTTCGTCGAAGAGTTGCGACTCGAGGGCATTCTGCAAGCCAAGGGCATAGGCCTCGTCCTGTTGCCGGCGCTCCTCCCTGAGCACACGTGCGGCCTCTGCCTGCTCGTCCGGGCCCGGTTCAGAAGCCCTTGCGGGTGCCGCTCCGGGACCGCGCTGAAGCGCCGCGAGCTGTCGTTCGGCATCGGCAAGGCGCGCAAGGATCGCGGCGTATTTGGCGTTGCTCGCCTCGCTGGAGAGGACCCTGCCGGTGGCGGGGGAAGGTGACACCGGCGGTATCGCGGCGAGTTCATCGCGAAGCGCCCTGAGTTCGGCCCGGATTTCGGCCGATTCCGAGGGAGACATGTCAGGGTGCGGCGGCTCGGTCGGCCATTGCGACACGGCCAGCGTGGTGACGACGGCGGCGAGAGCACACGCGGCGACCGCAAATTTGGTTTTCATCGGAGTCTTCGGCAGTCTTTGGATCGAGGAGGGTTCCCGCGCGGCAGCGCCGGAACCCTCGGTTCAGGTCCGGACGTAAGCTCTAGTTCTGATCGAGTTCGAAGCTGATGATGCCGGTATTGGAACCGCCGCTGGCCGCGGGCAGGGAGCAGATGTAGTGGATCTGGCCATCGAGGAAGCCCGGCAGGAAGAAACTCATTTCGCGAAAGCCGGAGCCACTGGTCGATCGGGTCTGGGTGACTCCGCTTTGGGCGTCGAACCGACGGTAGTGCAGCGTGCACGAGGTGCTTGCGGTGGTGTGCTTGCGCAAGGTTACGAATCCGCCAGCGTTGGCCAGGTTGCTGTCGGTGCGGAGCGGGCAGACCACGCTGCGGGCGCTGGTCGTGCTGCTGTTGGTTGCCTCGCCGAAGGTTCCGTAGCGGATATCGGCCTGGTTTCCGAGCGGCTGGCAGGCGGCGCCGGTGTAATTGCCGGAGTCGCTGATGGCCGAGGCCATCGGGGTGACCGATGCCCATGCCAGACCCAGGAGGGCCGCAGGAAGGGTCGATCGCAGGGCGCCGCTGATCCTGGTCACAGACGGAAATGAGTTGAGCATTTTGAATCTCCAGTTGAGGATGAAAGTTCCGCCACCGACGGCGACGGGTGCGGCTGCGCGGGACCTGTTCTCTCCCCGACGGAGCCGGCACCGACCAAGGTACGGCGACGCCGGTCCTCAATCCTGACGAAATCCTGAATTTTTCCTGAATAATTCCTGACTTTGGATCTACCAGATACGAAATATCGGTCCAAGTGTGAACTGCGTCACACTTTTGCGAGACCGGTCCGTGAGCCCGATCCCGGGAGGCAGCCCATGTCGATATCGACCCGCATCACCGGTCGCGACTGACGATGCATCCCGCGTCGTGGCAAAGTCGCCGCAACGCCACACGGAGAAAGTTTCAATGAGTGTCGCCGCGGCCCGCCCAGCACCCTCCACCGCCGTTCCCGTCGTCAGCAAATCGGAGGAGCGGCGCGTGATCTTCGCGTCCTCCCTGGGCACGGTGTTCGAGTGGTACGACTTCTATCTGTATGCCACGCTGGCGCCGTTCTTCGCCGCCCTGTTCTTTCCCAAGGGCAACGAGACCGCAGCGCTGCTCTCCGCGTTTGCCACCTATGCCGCGGGATTTCTGGTGCGGCCCTTCGGCGCGCTGGTGTTCGGCCGGATTGGCGACCTGGCGGGTCGCAAGTACACCTTTCTCATCACCATCCTGGTGATGGGTGCCGCGACCGCCGCGGTGGGTTTCCTGCCGACCTACGAGCAGATCGGCATCGTGGCGCCGATCATCCTGGTCAGCCTGCGTCTGCTGCAAGGACTCGCGCTCGGCGGCGAATACGGCGGCGCGGCGACCTATGTCGCCGAACATGCGCCCGAAGGCCGGCGCGGTTACGCGACGAGCTGGATCCAGACCACCGCGACCCTGGGCTTCTTCCTGTCCTTGCTGGTGATCGGCGGCTGTCGCCTGGCGATGGACAAGGACGCTTTCGCGAGCTGGGGGTGGCGCATCCCCTTCCTGGTCTCCATCATCCTGCTGGTGTTCTCGGTCTACATCCGGCTCAAGCTCAACGAGAGCCCGCTGTTCCAGAAGATGAAGGCCGAAGGGAAGGGATCGAAAAGCCCGCTGACCGACAGCTTCCTGCGCTACCCCAACAATAAATATGTGCTTCTTGCGCTGTTCGGCGCCGTGGCCGGGCAGGGCGTGGTCTGGTACACCGGACAGTTCTACGCGCTGTTCTTTCTGACCATCACGCTCAAGCTCGATTACCTGACGGCGTACGGACTGATCGCGGCGAGCCTGCTCATCGGCACGCCGTTCTTCGTCGTCTTCGGCGCGCTGTCGGACCGGATTGGCCGGCTGAAGATCATTCTCACCGGCTGCCTGCTCGGCGCGCTGAGCTTCATCCCGATCTTCCAGGGCCTGACCCACTACGTGAACCCGGCACTGGAAGAATTTCAACAGCGCACGACACTCAGCGTGGCGGCCACCGATTGCAGCTTCCACATCTTCGTGTTGCCAGGGACCCGCTTCACCGATTGCGACAAGGCCAAGGACTTCCTGACCAAGTCGGGCCTGTCGTTCCAGTCGCTGCCGGCCGAAGGCGACGCGACGGTGGTGACGCGGATCGGCGACCAGACGCTCAAGGGTTGGGACGAGTCGGCCTACAAGGCGGCGCTCGCACTGGCCGGTTATCCGACCGAGGCTGACCGCGCGCGGATCAATTATCCGATGACCCTGGCCCTGCTCGTCCTCCTGCTGCTCTACGTGACCATGGTCTACGGGCCGATCGCAGCCTGGCTGGTGGAACTGTTTCCGACCCGGATCCGGTACACATCGATGAGCCTGCCGTACCACATCGGCAACGGTTGGTTCGGCGGCATGCTGCCGCTGCTGGCCACGGCGATGGTCGCGGCCTCGGGCAACATCTATCAGGGACTGTGGTACCCGATCGGCGTGGCGCTGGTGACGGTGGTGGTGGGCGTGCTGTTCCTGCGCAATACCGACCGGCGTTCGCTGGAGTAGGTGCCGCGACATCCTGGCCTGCGATGGTGGATGCGCTTCGCTTATCCACCCTACGCCACGCCAACCGTAGGGTGGATAAGCGAAGCGCATCCACCGGGCCGGCCGTACGCCGAGGGCCGGCACGCTGTGTGCAAACGGTGCTCGCCGCTATATTTCGCACCTCGCAAGACTTGTGGAGAGTCCAAAGATGAGCAGCAACATCCAGTCCGTGCTTGAAGAGAAGCGCCTGTTTCCGCCCTCGGCGGCGTTCGCATCAGCGGCGCGGCTCAACGCGGAGCGGCTCAAAGCGCTCAAGCTCGAGGCCGCGCAGGACCCCGTCGGATTCTGGGCGGATCTGGCACGCAAGCACATCGCCTGGCAGACGCCGTTCCACATCGCGCTCGACGACAGCGCCGCGCCGAATTACCGCTGGTTCGTGGATGGCAAGACCAACGCCTCGGCCAACTGCCTGGATCGGCATCTGGCAACCCGCGGCGACAAGATCGCAATCCGCTTCGAGGGCGAGAAAGGCGACACGCGAAGCTGGACCTACAGGCAGTTGCTCGCCGAAGTCTGCCAGCTCGCCAACGGTCTCAAGTCACTCGGCATCGCCAAGGGCGATCGCGTGGTGATCTATATGCCGCACACGCCCGAGGCGGTGATCGCGATGCAGGCTTGTGCGCGCATCGGTGCGATCCACTCGCTGGTGTTCGGCGGATTCTCGGCCGCCTCGCTGCGAGACCGCATCGAGGACGCCGGTGCCAAGGCCATCATCACCGCAGACGGGGGAACGCGCGGTGGCAACATCGTCGAGCTGAAAAAGGCGGTGGACGAAGCCCTGTCCTCGGGCTGCAAGACCATCGAGAAAGTCGTGGTCCACAGGCGCACCGGCCACGCGGTAGGCCACAGTGCCGGCCGCGATGTCTGGTGGCACGAGCTGACCGCCGGGCAGTCCGATCGCTGCGATCCGGAATGGGTGGAAGCCGAGCATCCCCTGTTCGTGCTCTACACCTCCGGTTCCACCGGCAAACCCAAGGGCATCCAGCATTCCACCGGCGGCTATCTGCTGGGTGCGCACATGACCAGCCAGTGGGTGTTCGATCTCAACGAGTCCGACGTGTTCTGGTGCACCGCCGATGTGGGCTGGGTCACGGGCCACAGCTATGTCGCCTACGGTCCGCTGTCCAACGGCGCAACCATCCTGATGTACGAAGGCGCGCCGACCATCCCCGACGCCGGCCGCTTCTGGAAGATCGCGCAGGACCACGGCGTCACCATTTTCTACACCGCGCCCACCGCGATCCGCGCGCTGATGCGGCTCGGCGAGGAATGGCCGAACAAATACGATCTGTCGAAACTGCGCCTGCTCGGCAGCGTCGGCGAACCGATCAATCCCGAGGCCTGGATGTGGTACCACCGCGTGATCGGCAAGGAGAAACTGCCGATCGTGGATACGTGGTGGCAGACCGAAACCGGCAGCATCATGATGAGCCCCATCCCCGGTGCCACGCCGACCAAGCCCGGCTCCTGCACCCAGCCGCTGCCCGGCATTTTTGCCGACGTGGTCGATGAGGCAGGCGAGTTGGTGACTGGCGCCGAGGCCGGCGGGTACCTGGTCATCACCAAACCCTGGCCGTCGATGCTACGTACGATCTGGGGCGATAACGAGCGCTACATCAAGACCTACTTCGGGCAGTTTCCCGGAAAGAACCTGTATGTCGCGGGCGACTCCACCCATCGCGACGCCGACGGCTACTACTGGATCATGGGCCGCATCGACGACGTGCTGAACGTCTCCGGCCATCGGCTTGGAACGATGGAGGTCGAGAGCGCCCTGGTCTCACATCCGCGGGTCGCCGAGGCCGCGGTGGTCGGCCGTCCGCACGAGGTCAAGGGCGAGAGCGTGTTCGCCTTCGTGACCTGCAAGGGCCCGCGTCCGCAGGGCGCCGACGCCGAGGCGCTGTCCAGGGAACTGCGCAATCACGTCGCCAAGGAAATCGGCGCGCTGGCCAAGCCCGACGACATCCGCTTCGCCGATAACCTGCCCAAGACCCGCAGCGGCAAGATCATGCGGCGCCTGCTGCGCTCCATCGCCAAGGGCGAAGAGATCACGCAGGACATCTCAACCCTGGAGAATCCGGCCATCGTCGCGCAATTGGCCGGGAAGGGCTGAGGGTGTAGATCAACAGCGATTTGGCCACGGATTACGCGGATAAACGCGGATTCGAGGTAGTGGGTCAGTTTGAAAGAATCGGGGTCCGTCATTCAGAGCGGAGCGAAGAATCTTTTCTCCGAAGCTCCAGCGCAACGGCTCCTGCTCTTGATCCGCGTTCATCCGCGTAATCCGTGGCAATAGCCGTTCTTGAAAGCTTTTGTCTACGCCATCTGAGCGTTACGAAGGCATGCGCGCCGCGACCGCGTCCATCAGCCGTCCGCCGATGTCGGTGTCATAGGCCGCGTCGATCTCGCGTGCGCAGGTCGGCGAGGTCACGTTGATCTCGGTGAGGTAGTCGCCGATCACGTCGAGTCCGACGAACAACAGCCCGCGGCGCTTCAGTTCCGGCCCGACCTGCGCGGCGATCCAGCCATCGCGTTCCGTCAGCGGCTGCGGCCGGCCGGTGCCGCCGGCCGCAAGGTTGCCGCGCGTCTCGCCGGCCTTTGGCACGCGCGCGAGGCAGTAGGGCACCGGCTCGCCGTCGACGACCAGGATGCGCTTGTCGCCGTCCGCGATCTGCGGCAGGTAGCGCTGCGCCATGATGAAGCGACGACCGTTGTCGCTCAGCGTCTCGATGATCGCGCCCAGGTTCAGCCCGTCGCGCGGGACGCGGAAGATGCCCACGCCGCCCATCCCATCCAGCGGTTTGAGCACGATATCGCCCTGCTCGGCGTGGAAGGCGCGCAGGGTCGCCTCGTCACGCGCGATCAGGGTCGGCGCGGTGCACTGCGGGAACGAGGCGATGAACACTTTCTCGTTGCAGTCACGCAGGCTGTGCGGCCGGTTGACCACCATCGCGCCCTGGCGCTCGGCGAGTTCCAGGATGTAGGTCGCGGCGATGAATTCGAGATCGAACGGCGGGTCCTTGCGCATCAGGATCGCGCTCAGCGATCCCAGCGGCTCGACCCCCGGCTCGCCACGCCAGTCGAACCAATGCTTCCGGTCGTCGTACACCTCCAGCGGCCGCGTCCGCCCCAGTGCGATGCCGTCGCGGATGAAGAGGTCCGACAGTTCCAGATAACGCAGCGCCCAACCGCGCTTCTGCGCCGCCAGCATCAGCGCCAGCGTGGTGTCCTTGTAGGGTTTGATGGACCCGATGGGGTCCATGACGATGCCGAGCGTGCGAGTGTTCATGGCGGCATTGTAGTCAGGCCGATCCTCATTACACCGGCCACCCTGTGCTCATTTCGCGAACGGCACAGCGACGATGCGGCGTCTTGTCTTGACGATCCCGCGACGGAGGAATACGGTCCAAGGGAAGGGGCTCCGGCAGGTTCCGGTAGGCCAAGGGCATTCGAAAAAGATCTTTCTTCCACAGGGAGTCGTCGACATGTATCCGAGACGTGATGCGCTTGCGAAATCGTGGTTCGGGGTTCTTCTTGCAACCGCGGTGTTCGCGACGCCTTCGGCGTTTGCACAGGCCACGCCCGAGTCGCCACCTGCGGCCGCGGCGGGGGCAGAGACCAAGGCGGATGACGCGGTGGTGACGGTGGACAAGGTCTCCGTGACCGGCTCGCGTATCCGTCGCAGCCAGGCGGAAGGGCCATCGCCCGTGACCGTCATCACCGGTGCGCAGATCGAGCGCGAGGGTTTCACCACCGTCGCCGACGTTCTCAATTCGCTGTCGCAGAACAACACGGCGGTGTTCTCGGGCGATCAGCTCACCAACAGTTTCACCAAGAACCTCACCCCGGTCGATCTGCGCGGCCTGGGCCCGGCCTACACGCTGACCCTGGTCGACGGACGGCGTGTTCCCAATTACCCGGGCGCGTTCAACGGACAGTCGGACGCCGTCAATGTCGGCGCGATTCCCACGGTCCTGATCGAACGCATCGAGATTCTTTCGGGCGGCGCGTCCGCGATCTACGGTTCGGATGCGGTCGCGGGCGTGATCAACATCATTCTGAAAGAGGAGTACGACGGAACCTATCTGTCGGCACGGGTCGGCGAGACCACCGAAGGTGGCGGAAAGTCACTGCGCTACCAGCTCGGCGGTGGAATCAATCTCTTCGGCAACCGCTTCAAGTCGGTGTACGGAGTCGAGTATCTGCGACGCAATCCGATCTACGCCTTCCAGCGGGACCAGGCCGACTCCTCGCTCGACGCGCCGACAGTCAGCGGGCGGTCGCCTGCACGGGCCTACCTGATCCTCGACGACTTCGGCCAGGGCGACACCGTGTACATCGACCCGGGCGCGGAGGTCTGCAACAACTTCCTGGCCACCGGGCTGCGCTACACGTCGCGGGACCCGCAGGGGCAATACTGCGGTTCCACGACCTATAACTCGATCACGTCGTTCCGCAATTCAGACGACGCCTACAGCGGGATTCTGAAGCTCTCCTACGACGTGGTGGGACAGCACCAGGTCTATCTGTTTGGCAGCATCTATGACCAGCAGGCCGAGTCGCTGTCAGGGGCCCCGTTCTGGTTCTCCGGCAGCCGGGCGGGAACCATCGTGGACGCGAGCAGGCCCGATGCGTTCGGAATCGGGGGGCAGGCCGTCACCTACCAGCGCCTGTTCACTCCGGAGGAAACCGGATCGTTCAGAGATGGCGTCACGCGTCTGAACGAGCGGAACTACGATTTTGGCGGCGGATTGCGGGGGCCGATCGCCGGCGACTTCGAGTACGACGTGTATGTCAGCAGTGCCCGCAACTCGGCAGACGAGATCCAGCGACTGCTGGTGTTCGACGCGGTCGAGGCGTTCTTCCTCGGGCAGCCCACCGGCCAGGCCGGCGGGTTCCTGGAAGGCGCAGGCATCAACACGTACATCCCCAACATGAATGCGCTGAACAATCCGATCACGCCGGACATCTACCGATCCTTGTCGGATGTTTCGCTCAGCCGCAACTTCACCAGCCAGAAGGTGGCCAACGCGACGGTGACGGGTTCGCTGTTCCAGCTTCCCGCCGGTCCTCTGCAGATGGCCGGCGTGCTCGAGGTCAAGGAGCAGGCTTACGAACTCGACCCCGATCCGGGGCAGCTCCCGGACCAGATGCGCTACTTCGGCACGTCCGCAACCGGAGGCGTGGGCGAGCGGGACATCTATGCCGCAGGCCTGGAACTCCGTATCCCGATCGTCGCGAAGCTCAGCACCACGGCCGCTTTCCGTTACGACAAGTACGACGATGTCACCGATGTCGACGATGCGCTGAGCTACAACTTCGGCTTCGAATTCCGGCCCATGAGCAATCTGTTGCTGCGCGGCACTGCCGCCACGGCGTTTCGCGCGCCGGACATGCATTTCGTTTTTGCCGGTGAGAGCGGCTTTTTCACCGTGGTCGATGACTATTACAAGTGCCGCCAGTTCGAACCCGATGCCGCGCTGGAGGATTGTTCCTACGCGGACCAGAATCCGTCGGGGACGCGTCGCGGCAACCGGAATCTGAAAGAGGAGGACGCCATTACCTACACGGCCGGCATCGTCCTGGACGTGACCCAGAACCTGAATCTGACGGTGGACTACTTCAATATCGAAATCGAGGATCTGGTGGGCGATGAATCGATCACTGACCTGCTGATCCGGGAGGCGGACTGCCGCCTCGGTGTGGACGAGGACGGCGAGCCGGTGGATGCCAATTCGCAGGGTTGCCGGGACGCTCTGGACAAGGTATCGCGTCTGCCCGCGACCGGCGACGAGAATGGAGAAACGCTGCTGTCGGTCGATGTGGGCCCGGTCAACCAGTCGGTCCTCCGGACGGAGGGGGTCGATGTCAATGCCAAGTACCGCTGGAACCTGGGCCAGCGCGGGGTGGTGAAGTTCGATCTCGGCTGGACGCACACGGTGCACTTCAAGTTCAAGCAGTTCGACGACGATCCGCTCGAAGATATCAATGGTGTGACGGACACCGTCAACGACGGCGTCAACTATCGTAGCCGCATGCGTGGATCGGTCAACTGGGACATCGACAAGTGGGATCTGACGCTGTTCGCACAACGGTTCGGCACCATTCCGAACGAGACCGGCAGTCGCCGGCTGCCGGCCTATCTGCGCTACAACGCCTCGATCCGCTACGAGGTCAACGACATCCTGACCTTGAGCGTGATCGGCAACAACATCTTCGACAGGAAACCGGAGCGCGACCCGGAAGAAACCTTTTTCCCGTATTTCGACACCGTTCATTACGACATCACTGGCCGCGAGGTGTTTGCACAGGCCGAGTTCAGATTCTGAGCGGGGACATCATCCTGGGGAAGATCTGCTCCGGTTTGAGAACACGGTCGCGGGGGGGGGGCGGAGCGCAGGGGGGGGGTGTTGTTGGGGGCCGCGCCCGCGCCCGCCATACCCGGGCCCGGGCGGGGCGGGGGGGGCCGGGAGCGCCGCCCCC
>JBQTIX010000175.1:0-33722 GCA_052387695.1 Panacagrimonas sp.
GGAGCGTGCGGTCGGCGTTCGGCACGCAGACCCATTCGGCTTGGCCGCCACCCAAGGAACCCCACTGCTTGCCCAAGCCGAAGGCGGTGAGGTTCTCGCAATGCGTGATGTGGTCGCGCTCGCAGTAGTAGCAGTGGCCGCAATGCGTCGAGAACGGGGAGACGACGCGCTGACCCTTCTTGAAGTTGCGCACCGCCTTGCCGGTTTCCTCGACCACGCCGACGAACTCGTGACCCATGGGGTCGCCAGCTTCGTAGCCGAACATCTCGTTCATCGTGCCCCAGTAGAAGCGCACGTCGGTGCCGCAGATCGACGCCGCCTTCACGCGCACCAGCACGTCGGTATCGCTGCGCAGCTTGGGCGCATCGATGTTCTCGACCTTCACGCTGTTCTTGCCGCCGTAGATCACTGCCTTCATGACTGACTCCTCCGTGTGACTGGAAAGTTCTAAATTTTTGTGCAGGCGCGGCGATCACGCCGCCGGTGTTGGGGCATGAGCCGGTATCAGCCCACGTTCCTTGAGTCGTGCCCAGAATGCCGGCGCAATAGGACTCGACATCGCTTTCACGTTCTGCCGGAGCTCGGCGACGCTCTTGGCGCCCTGCAAGACCGTAGTCACGGCCGGATGAGCGGCGACGAACTGGATGGCCGCCGCGGGAAGCGCGACATCGAACTCGCGACAGACCTCCTCCAGTTGCTCGACCTTGCGGATGATCTGTGCCGGCGCAGCCTGGTAGTCAAAGGTCTTCGTCGAGCCGCGGCTGCCACCACCGAGAATCCCGGAGTTGAAGACCCCGGCTGCAACCAGCGCGATGCCGCGCTTCTGGAGCTCCGGCAGGAAGCTGTCGAGCGCCGTCTGGTCGATGAGCGTGTAGCGACCGGCGACCAGGCAGTAGTCGATCGAAAACTCCCTGGCCACTTCGATGACGGCTTCGCACTCGTTGACGCCAACGCCGACGGCCTTGACCACTCCGCTTCGGCGCAGCTCGTCGAGCGCCCGAAACCCTCCGTCGAGGAGCTGCTTCCAGTAACGGACATTTTGATCGCCGTGAGCCACGCGACCGATGTCATGTATCGACAGCATGTCGATCTCGTCGAGCCCGAACCGCTGCTGGCTGTCCTCGAACGAGCGCATGATGCCGTCGTAGCTGTAGTCGAACTGTTCGACAAAGGGCAGCCCGTCGAGCCAGGTGACACCGAAGACCAGGTGGCCCGACGCCTTGGCCTTGCTGTGCGGGCGCATCAGGCGTCCCACCTTGGTGCTGACGACGACCGACTTGCGCAACTCCTTCACGCGCAGGACGTGTCCGAGGAAGTGCTCGGACCGGGTCGAGCCGTACATCGGCGCGGTATCCATGTAGCGGATCCCGTTTGCGTACGCATCGAGTACCACGTCTTCGAAGTCCTGGAATGTCGAGGGCGCGCCGAAGCCGCTCAAAGGAACGGTGCCCAGGGAGAGCGTGGTGACGTTCAGTCCGGTCTTGGCAAGGGGACGTGTCGGGATCTTGTTCATGTCGCGAACTCTCCTCCATTCATTACTTGTTGTGTAGGCACCACCGGGTTGGTTCCTGCAGTGCGGCAGCAAGCTTCAGACGGCCACGCGGTGCTCCTGTCGCGACGGCGTTACCGAGATGGCGCTGCCGACTCTCGGAATGACGTCCTTGACCAGGCGCCGCATCGACGGCCACTCGCGCTCACGGTTTACACCACTACCGTCCATCGATGCCAGTAGGAGTGTCCCGAGCAGGCCGACATCCCCGGCGCACTTTGGATGGCCGTCAGGGGATGAAGGGAGTACCCGTCATAGCGAGGGCCGCGTCGTTCTCGTGTGTCGTGTATCGGCAACGATCACAGCAACGCCAGTCAGGCAGAGGAGCGCGAGCCCATACCAGGTGATGGCATAGACAAGATGGTTGTTGCGGAAACTCACCACGGTCAGGCCGCCTCGAGGTGAGCCACCCGGATTGGGCTCGGCATCGGCATCGATGAAGTACGGTGCGAGATGCTGCGGGTCCAAGCCACGCGCATGGCCAATCGCCAATACGTCACGCGAGTACCACCAATCGTTGACGGGATCGTTACGACGGAGAAATCCGCCGCCGGGCTCACTCAGCCTCAAGAGCCCGGAAAGCTTGACGGGTCCGCTCAGTTGCCCGCTCGCCCGCGTACTGGGCGTACGAAGTTCCGGTGGGACGAAGCCACGATTTACGAGGACCGTGAACCCCGCATCCGTGTGCAGCGGTGTGAGCACCCAGAAGCCCGGCCCTTCGACGGTCAGAGCTTGTACGAGTGTTTCGCGCTCGTGCAGGAAGATCCCTTCGATCTGAACAGCCAGATACGCATCCGCTTCGCCGATCGGTGTCCAGCGCTCTGGACCCGGCGCAGGGGCGGGCGCCTGGCGCAGATGGCGCTCGACCCGTTCGATGAGATCGAGCTTCCAGACCCGGCGATGTATCTGCCAGGTTCCCAGGGCGCAGAACGCGACCGACAGCGCCAGAACCGGGAGCAGCAGGAGGAGAGGTCGCAACGGAGTCCCACTCCGTCCGGTGCCTGTGTCAGGAAAGGTTGCGCATCTCGTTCACGGACGGCGGCCTCATGTTGGCCTCCAGATGGAACATGATCCAGAGCGAGCCGGCCAGCGCGATCATCACCAGTACCAGCGTGAAGGTCAGTGCCATGGCGTTCCAGCCGTTCTCGGATTCCGTGTTCAGATGCAGGAAGTAGATCATGTGCACGAAGATCTGGACGACGGCGATGGCGAGGATGATCACGATCGTCCAGGTGTTGCTGTCCAGCACCTTGCCCATCACCAGCCAGAACGGAATCGCCGTCAGCACCACCGACAGCCCGAATCCGGTGAGATAACTGCGCAGGGTGCCGTGCAGCGGGCCGTGATCCACATGGTGCCCGTGCACGTGACTGTCGTCGTGGCCCGGCGGCGTCGCGGCGGCATCGCTCATCGCAGGACTCCCATCAGATACACATAGGTAAAGACGCCGATCCACACGATGTCGAGGAAATGCCAGAACAGGGCATGGCAGGCGAAACGGCGTTGCATGACGCTGTCTACGCCGCGTTGACTCACCTGTACCATCAGCACGATCAGCCACACGATGCCGAAGCTCACGTGCAGGCCGTGCGTGCCGACCAGCGAGAAAAAGCTGGACAGGAAGGCGCTGCGCGAGGGGCCGGCGCCCTCAACGATCAGATGATGGAACTCCCACAGCTCGATGGCGATGAAGCCCGCGCCGAACAGCCCGGTGACGGCCAGCCAGGCCAGCATGGCCCGCACCCGCTTGCGCTGTAGCTCCAGCATGGCAAACCCGTCGGTGATCGACGAGATCAGCAGCAACGCCGTGTTGAGCGCGACGAGCTTCAGGTCGAACAGATCTTTGGGCGCCGGACCCGCGGCGTAACTGCCGCCGAGCACCCCGTACATCGCGAACAGGATCGCGAAGATCAGGGTGTCGCTCATCAGGTACAGCCAGAAGCCCAGCATCGTCCCGTTCTCGGGATGAGGTTCCTCCTTGAGGTAGAAGACCGGCGGCTCGTCTGCGCGGATTGCTGGATTGGCGGCGCTGGCCATGATCGTCAGGCTCCCTGCGCGGCCAGCACACGGGTGCGAGCCGCTTCGATGCGCGTGACCTCGTCCGAGAGAATGTGATAGTCGCGGTCGTAATTGAAGGAGTGTGCGATGGCGCTGCCGATGAGCGCGACGAAGCCGGCGATGGCCAGCCACCAGATCTGCCAGATCAGGGCGAACCCGCATACCGTCGACAGACCTGCGAGCACCATGCCGGCGGCGGTGTTCTTCGGCATGTGGATGGGAATGAAGCCCGAGGTCGGACGCTGATATCCGCGCTGCTTCATGTCCCACCAGGCGTCCCGGTCATGCACCACGGGCGTGAACGCGAAGTTGTAAGGCGGCGGTGGCGACGACGTGGACCATTCGAGCGATCGGGCGTCCCAGGGATCGCCCGTGGTGTCGCGCAAGGCCTCCCGATCCCGGATGCTGACGTAGAGCTGCATCAGGAAGGCCGCGATGCCGCAGCCGATCAGCAGCGCACCCACGGCGGCGATCTGAAACCAGATCTGCAATCCGGGATCGTCGAAGTGGCTCATGCGACGGGCCACCCCCATCAGGCCAAGCACATACAAGGGCGTGAACGCCACCCAGAAGCCCACCAGCCAGAACCAGAACGAAACCTTGCCCCAGAACGGATCGAGCTTGAATCCGGTGATCTTCGGAAACCAGAAATTGATGGCGGCGAACGCACCGAACACGACGCCGCCGATGATGACGTTGTGGAAATGCGCGATCAGGAACAGGCCGTTGTGCAGCAGGAAATCGGCAGCCGGGACCGCGAGCAGCACGCCGGTCATGCCGCCGATGGTGAACGTGAACATGAATCCCATCGTCCACAACATCGGCACGTCCATCCGGATGCGGCCGCGGTACATCGTGAACAGCCAGTTGAACAGCTTGGCGCCGGTTGGGATCGAGATGATCATCGTGGT
Source organism: Panacagrimonas sp. (assembly GCA_052387695.1). Taxonomy (GTDB): domain Bacteria; phylum Pseudomonadota; class Gammaproteobacteria; order Nevskiales; family Nevskiaceae; genus Panacagrimonas. Next base: position 4,519 of record JBQTIX010000175.1, read on the forward strand.
AATCCCGAAGAAGGCGTTGACGCTGGCCCCGGATCCCATCGTGAAGAAGTGATGCAGCCACACCAGGTAGGACAGGATGGTGATCACGAGGGTGGCGTACACCATCGACTCGTAGCCGAACAGACGCTTGCGGCAGCACGTTGGAACCACTTCGGAAAAGACGCCGAACAGGGGCAGGATGAGGATGTAGACCTCGGGGTGGCCCCAGATCCAGATGATGTTGACGTACATCATCGCGTTGCCACCGAAGTCGTGCGAGAAGAACCGCATGTCGAGATAGCGGTCCAGCGACAGGAACGCCAGGGCCGCGGTGAGCACCGGGAATGCGGCCACGATCAGGATGTTGGTGCACAGCGCGGTCCAGGTGAAGACCGGCATCTTCATCATCGTCATGCCCGGCGCCCGCATCTTGACGATGGTCACCAGGAAGTTGATCCCGGTGAGCAGGGTTCCCACGCCCGCGATCTGCAGCGACCAGATGTAGTAATCGACGCCGACATCCGGACTGAACTGCATGCCGGATAAAGGCGGAAAGGCCAGCCAGCCGGTTTTCGCGAATTCGCCGACGAACAGCGACATCATCACCAGCGCCGCACCGGACGTGGTCATCCAGAAGCTGAAGTTGTTGAGGAAGGGGAAAGCGACGTCGCGTGCTCCGATCTGCAGCGGGACGATGCAGTTCATCAAGCCGGCGATCAGCGGCATGGCGACGAAAAAGATCATGATCACGCCGTGCGCGGTGAAGATCTGATCGTAGTGATGCGGCGGCAGGTAACCCATGACGTCGCCGAAGGCGACGGCCTGCTGAGCACGCATCATGATGGCGTCGGCGAAGCCGCGCAGCAGCATCACCAGCGACAGGACCAGGTACATGATCCCGATCTTCTTGTGGTCGATGCTGCAGAACCACTCCTTCCACAGGTAGCCCCACTTGCCGAGCCTGGTGACCCACGCGAACACGGCAAGGCCCGCGACCGCGGCGCCCACGAAGGTCGCGACCAGGATCGGTTCGTGGTACGGGATCGCCTCCCAGGTCAGGCGGCCGAACAGGAACTGCATCAGCTCGGATCGCTCATCGGTCGCCGTGACTTGCATGGGCTTGCGTCCTCCCTCAGCGTTGTAGGGTGCTGGCGGCTGCTTCGGGTGCGCACAGGGCCGTGACGTACTCGGTGCGCATCGCGACGACCATGTCTCCGGAGGGGTGTGGACGCTCGTAGCTCAGCCGCGACAGATTGGGAATGCCGCCCAGCCCCAGCCCTCCTCGCGCGTCGATGGCCATCATGTCGTGGAGGCACATCTTGGTCGGCTCGACGCAGAGGTTGACGATGGATTTGTAGAGACCTTCGGCGACGGCCTTGTAGTACCGAACCGGTTCGCGCTCGGTAGGCCGTTCGAGCTCCTGATAAGCGGGTCGCGTGAGCGCGGCGCCTTGCTCCTTCGCCTGCGCGAGCCATCGCTCGAAGTCGGCGTTCGAGAGCCCCTTGAAGCGGAATCGCATGCCCGAGTAGCCGGCGCCGCTGTAGTTGCCGGAGATGCCCTCGTAGTCTCCCGGCTCGTTGATCACCGCATGGAGGCGGGTCTCCATGCCAGGCATGGCGTAGACCATGCCGGCCAGCGCCGGGATGAAGAGCGCGTTCATCACCGTGGGCGAGGTGATCTGGAACGCGATCGGGACATCGATCGGCACGGCCAGCTCGTTGACCACCGCGATGCCGTGATCGGGGTAGAGGAACAGCCATTTCCAATCGAGCGCAACCGCCTGGATGCGGACCGGCTTGGTGCCGGCGGCCAGCGGCTGCTGTGCGCTGATCCGCTGGATCGGGCGATAGGGATCAAGGGTGTGGGTGGAGATCCAGGTCATGGCGCCGAGCGCGATGACGATCAGTAGCGGTGCGGCCCAGATGTAGAGTTCAAGCTGAGTGGAGTGGTCCCAGTCCGGTTCATACGGCGCCTCGGTGTTGGCCCGTCGGTAGCGCCAGGCAAAGACGAAGGTCAGCGCGATGACCGGCACGATGATGACCAGCATCAGCAGGGTCGAAGCGACCAACAGATTGCTCTGCTGAACCGCCACGTCGCCGGAGGGCTGCAGGAGGACCACCTTGCAGCCTGCCAATGACGGGGCCGAAGCAGCCAGGAGTGCCGCAATCAGCCCTCGAGTCGACATGTCAGGCACTCCCCGTTCCGTCGCGGGATGGACTTTACCGACGCTTTGCCGCGAATCAACCTATCTTTCGGCAGGTTGCATCGTGCGCACGTCAAAGTACGCTTCGTCGCACTTGCAGTATCAGATTGGATTGCCGGCAGCTTTGCAGGAGTGCGCTGGCGTGGAGTCGATCGAACATGGCCACTGGCATTTCGTCGTCCAGTTCCCACTCCGGGTCACCTGCGGACGCCTCCGGCGGCGGCGGCCCCCTTGCGACGCCGGGCGACATCGCCGTCGGGGTTGTGGTCGGCCGCCTTTCGGAGTTCTTCGACTTCTTTGTCTACGGCCTGGCGTCCGTTCTGGTGTTCCCGGCGGTGTTCTTCCCGTTCGCCAGTCCGCAGGACGGACTTCTCTATTCCTTCATTGTCTTCTCGTTCGGCTTCATTGCCCGTCCCCTGGGGACTCTGTTGTTCCGGCAAATTCACAACCGCTACGGTCGCGGAACCAAGCTGACGGCGGCTTTGTTTCTTCTCGGCACCGCCACAGTGTCAATGGCGTTCCTGCCGGGTTACGCGGTGCTTGGCAGCACCTCGATCGTATTGCTCGCCGTCCTTCGGGTGGTCCAGGGAGCCGCGGTCGGCGGCAGTTGGGACGGGCTTCCGTCGTTGCTCGCCCTGAGCGCGCCCGCCGGGCGGAGGGGCTGGTACGCGATGATTGCCCAGCTCGGAGCGCCCCTGGGTTTCATGATGGCGGCCGGTCTGTTCGCCTACCTCGTCGCCTCGCTGTCAGTCGCGGACTTCAATGACTGGGGCTGGCGATACCCCTTCTTTGTCGCGTTCGCCGTCAACGTCGTTGCATTGTTCGCACGCCTGCGCCTGGTGGCGACGCCGAACATGACGGAGGCGATGAAAAAACGCGAGTTGCGACCGTCTCCGCTCCCCGAACTGTTTCGGCTTCAGAGCCGGAACATCGTGCTCGGAGCCCTCGCACCCCTGGCGAGCTATGCACTATTCAACGTCCTGACCGTGTTCCCCCCGTCATGGGTGATGCTCTATCAACATTCGTCACTCGTCGATTTTCTGCTGGTGCAGATTCTGGGCGCGACGATCGGCATTCTGACGATGCTGGTGTCGGGTGTCGTGGCCGACCGCATCGGCCGGCCTCGAACCCTGGAGATCGGGGCGCTGATGATCGCTGTATTCGGCGCGCTCGCTCCCGTGATTCTTGATGGAAGTGTCGAGGGTGGCTACGTGTATATCCTCATTGGATTTGCTCTTCTCGGATTTTCTCATGCGCAAGCCGCGGGCGCGGTCAATTCGGCTTTCCCTCCCCGCTTCCGCTACAGCGGAGCTGTCTACACATCGGACCTGGGATGGCTGCTCGGTGCCGGGTTCGCCCCGCTGATTGCGCTCCTGCTGACGACACGCTTCGGCCTGGCAGCGGTGGGTTGGTATGTCCTTGCCGGCGCCATCGGCACGCTCGTGACCCTGCGGGTGACCTGGCTGAGCCGGAAGGCGTCCGCCAGGCAAAGGTCGGACTGAGGCCAGCGAGGGCTGACAGAAGACATGACGTCATCACGCGAGGACGCGGCCGGGTCGCAGCGCAATGGCGCTCTCGACTACGACTATCTCATCGTCGGGTCCGGGTTTGGCGGCAGCGTCTCGGCCTGCCGGCTGGCCGAGAAGGGCTACTCGGTCGCGGTGATGGAGATGGGCCGGCGCTGGAACGCGGAGGACTTTCCGAAAACGAGCTGGAACACCCGCCGCTGGGTCTGGCGACCGGGGCTGAAGCTGTTCGGCTTCTTCAACATGCGGCCGTTCCGCCACGTCATGATCATCTGCGGCAACGCGGTCGGCGGCGGCTCGATCACGTACGCGAACACCCTGCTGGTGCCGCCCGATCACATCTGGGACGAGGGCTCCTGGGCCGGTGCCGCCGACTGGAAGCGCGAGATGCCGCAGCACTACGACAGCGCCAAGCGCATGCTCGGCGTGACGGAGAACAAGCTGCTCGGTCCCGCCGATCACATGCTGAAGAAAATGGGCGAGGCCGCAGGGGTCGGCCACACGTTCAAGCCGACCCAGGTCGCGACCTTCTTTCCGCCCGAGGGCGAGGCCGGCGGCAAGACCTATCCCGATCCCTATTTCGGCGGCGAAGGCCCGGCGCGCGGCACCTGCACTGCCTGCGGCGGCTGCATGATGGGCTGCAAGCACAACGCCAAGAACACGCTCGACAAGAATTATCTGTACTTCGCGGAGAAGCGCGGCGCGAAGGTGTTCGAGGAAACCGAGGTCGTCGATGTTCGTCCACTCAACGGCTGGGACGATGGCCGCGCTGGCTACGAGGTGACGACGCAGCGCTCCACCGCGTGGTTTCGCAAGCAAGCCCGGCGATACAGGGTGCGCAACGTGATCTTCTCCGGCTCCTCGCTCGGCACGCAGGAGCTGCTGTTCCGGCTCAAGCAGAACGGCTCGCTGCCCAATGTCTCCGACGATCTCGGCAACAGAGTGCGCACCAATGCCGAGTCCATCCTCGGCGTGCGCTTTCCGGGCAAGGACGTGGACATGTCCACCGGCGTCGGCATCGGCTCCAGCATCTATATCGACGAGCACACCCACATCGAGGCGACGCGCTACCCGCGCGGCTCGGACGCGATGGGCCTGATGACCACGATGATGGTCGGCGGCCGCGCTGGCTGGACGCGCGTCTTCACCTGGCTGATCGCGGCACTCCGCCATCCATTCGTGTTCCTGCGCATGAGCAACCCGGTCGGCTTCGCGCGGCAGACGCTGGTGTTCCTGGTCATGCAGACCGTGGATGCCTCGCTGCGCATGCGGCTGAAGCGCAACTGGTGGCGGCCTTTCGGCAAGCTGCTGTCCAGCGAAGGCGGGCCGATTCCCACCTACATCCCGCAGGCGAATGCCTTCACCGAGAAGGTGGCCAAGATGTTCGGCGGCTCGCCGATGACGACCATCACCGAGATCCTGTTCAACATCCCGTTCACCGCGCACTGCATGGGCGGCTGCGCGATCGCGAAGACGCCGCAGCAGGGCGTGATCGATGCGCAGAACCGCGTGTTCAACTACCGAAACCTCTATGTGGTGGACGGCTCGATGCTCGGCGCGAATCTCGGCGTGAATCCCAGCCTGACCATCACCGCGCTGGCCGAGCGCGCGATGTCCTTCATCCCGGCCAGGGCCGCGATGCCGCTCAAGGAGGCTGCGTGATGGCGCGCCGGATGTCGCTGCTCGATGGCAGCTTCCTCAACATCGAGACCCGCGAGGCGCCGATGCATGTTGCCGCGCTGCAGGTGTTCCAGCTGCCGCCGGATGCGCCGCGCGACTTCGTGAAGACCGTGGTGCGAACCTTGCGCGCGCCCACCGCGCTGGCGCGACCGTTCAACCTCAAGCTGGCCGACGTGCCGCTGGGGCGCGTCGCGCCCGCGCTGAGCGAAGACTCGCACATCGACCTCGACTACCACGTGCGCCACTCGGCGCTGCCGGACCCGGGCGGCGAGCGCGAGCTGGGCGAGCTGGTCTCGCACCTGCACAGCCAGACCCTGGATCGTTCGCGCCCGCTGTGGACCTGCCACGTGATCGAGGGGCTGGAGGGCGAGCGCTTCGCGCTGTACGTGAAGATTCACCACGCGCTGGTGGACGGCCAGCGTGCGATGAAGCTGCTCACGCGCTGCCTCGGCACGCTGCCCGGCGCGGACAACTGGCATCCGCCCTGGGCTGCGGTCGCGACGCAGGACTCGTCGCGCACGAAACGCGACTCACGCGACGGCACGCCGCGCGAGCGGGTGTCGGCCCTCGCCTGGCCGCGCACGATGGCGTGCGCCCTGCGACCGCTGCTGAAACGCGAACCTGGCGCCGAGCCGGTACGCCGGCCGTTCGAGGCGCCGGCCAGCGTGCTCAACGGACCGCTGACCGCGGCGCGCCGCGTAGCGACGCAGCGCCTGGATCTCGATCGCGTCAAGGCGGTCGCCAAGCGTGCGCGGGTCTCGGTCAACGACGTGTTCCTCGCCGTGTGCAGCGCGGCGCTGCGACGACATCTGCTCGATGGCGGCAATCTGCCGCAGGCCTCGCTGATCGCCGGCGTGCCGGTCAGCCTGCGCGACGAGCACAGCCCAGCGGACGCGGGGAACGCGGTCGGCTTCCTGTGGGCGACGCTGGGCACCGATCTGGACGATCCGCTGGCGCGCCTGCGCGCGATCCACGCCTCGATGCAGGCCAGCAAGCAGCATCTTCAGAGCCTGCCCGCATCTGCGCGCATGGCCTACACCACGCTGGCGATGGCGCCGGCGATCGCGGTGCTGCTCAGCGGTCTGGGCGCGCGCCTGCGGCCGTCCATGAACGTGGTGATCTCGAACGTGCCCGGGCCCAGCCAGCCGCTGTACCTGGGCGGCGCGCGACTCGAGGGCATGTACCCGGTGTCGATCCCGTTCCAGGGCCTGGGCCTGAACATCACCTGCGTCAGCTATGCCGGCCAGCTCACCGTCGGCATCACCGGCGGCCGCGACACGCTGCCGCACTTGCAGAAGGTGGCGGTCTATACCGGCGACGCGCTGGACGAACTCGAACACGCGCTCGGAGAACAATCGAAATGAAAACCCGCAGACCCAGCGCGCTGATCACCGGCGCTTCCGCCGGCATCGGCGCCGAGTTCGCCCGCGTGTTCGCGGCCGAAGGTCATGACCTGATTCTGGTCGCGCGCAGCGAGGCGAAGCTGCAAGCGCTCGCCGACGAATTGCACGAAGCACAGGGCGCGCGCTGCACGGTCATCGCGGCCGACCTCGGCGATCCCGCGGCACCGCAGGCGCTGTTCGATGAAGTCGCGAAAAAGAAGCTGCGCGTGGATGTGCTGGTCAACAACGCCGGATTGCTGCACAGCGCGCCCTTTCTCGACACCGCCCTGGCCGATCACCTGCAACTCCTGCAGGTGAACGTCACGGCCTGCACCGCGCTCGCGTATCTGTTCCTCAAGCCGATGCTCAAGCGCGGCGCAGGGCGCATCCTCAATGTCGCGTCCACCTCGGCGTTCCAGCCGCTGCCGAACCTCGCGACTTACGCCGCGAGCAAGGCTTTTCTGCTGTCGCTGTCGGAGGCGCTGTGGATCGAGACGCAGGGCACGGGTGTGACGGTCACGGCGCTGTGTCCGGGCTTCGTCAACACCGACATGATCGCGAAGGAGGGCGGCAAGAAGGCGATGAACGTTCCCTTCATCCGCAACCTGGAGCCGGGCGAGGTCGCGCGCCAGGGCTTCGAGGCCTGCATGGCGGGCAAGCCGCTGTACATCAATGGTGCCGGCAATCGCGCGGCGGTGGAACTGACGCGGCTGCAACCGCGGCCGCTGCGACGCTGGCTTTCCCTGCACGTCGCCAAGAGAGGTTTCTGATTCGCGTTCCTCGGGGTAGCGCCCGGCAGCAGGTTCCCCGGGAGGCCGCGAGCCGCCGGCTGCAAGTCCGACCGATGGATAGGTGATCCTCTCCACGACGCTCCGCAAACTTGCCGGGACGAGCGATGGAGGCCGAGGCTGTCCGCTGCGGATCCAGAACGGGGGGCCGTGCCGCCGTGGATTCGCCCGCTCACGCGGCGCGGCCAATTCTGTAGCCGGAGACGAAAGGTCCGTGACGAACGCACCCGAATTCGAACGCCTCGCGAACCGCATGGGCCGTCCGCCCTCGGCGCTGCGGGCGTTTGAACGTCTGACGCCGGACCAGCTCCTGTTCCTGCATGACGCGGTCGACGCGGCCTGCGCGCGGCAACACAGGAGCCTGGACGAGGCCCTGAGCGGCGCGCTGCCAGGGCCGCTGCGCTGGCTGGTGCTGCGACTGCTGCGCGGGCGCAAGGCGTGAGCCGTCTCGCCACCCGCGCCGAGCTCATCAAGCTGGCCCACACCCTGGGCCGGGACGAGGCCTCGCTCGCGTTCCTGCGCGATGTTCCGGCCGAAGATCTGCGACGATTCCGCGGCGCGCTCGACGAGCTGTTGTTCAGCCAGGAACTCACCCTGCTGCATCGTGCCGTGGCCTTGTCGCACTGGCTGCCGAACTGGCTGCTGGTCCTGCTGTGCCGCTGGGTGCTGGGCCCGCTGCTGACGGCCCGGCTGGCCGGCGAAATGCCGGCGCGCCGGGCGGTCCAGATCATCGTGCACCTGCCGCCCGACTTCGTCGCCCGGGCTGCCGCGATGGTGGACCCGCGGCGCGTGCGCGAGCTGATGCAGCAGATGCCGGTGGAGAGCGTCGTGCGGGTGGCCAGATCCCTGCTGCAGCAGCGGGACTACCTCACGCTCGGCCGCATCGTCGAGTTTCTTCCGGACGAGGCGATCCGCGCGGTGGAGGCCACGATCGAGGATGAGGGCGCGCTGCTGAGGATCGCGTTCTTCACCGAATCGCGGAACCGGATGGATCACCTCGTACACCTGATGCCGCCGGAGAAAGTGCGGGACGCGATCCTGGTCGTGCAGGACGACGCGCGCCGCGAGCTATGGCCCCTGGTGTTCGCGCTGCTCGCCAACGTGAGCTACGAGCTCAAACGGGAGCTGGGCGAGGTGGCGGCGGCGCAGGGCCAGAACGTGCTCAACGCCCTGGTCCACGCGATCCAGGAGGAAGACTTGTGGGTGGACGTCCTGCCGATGGTCGTCAGCCTCGCGCCGGATACCCAGCGACGGCTCGCCAACATGCCGGTCCTGAGCGAGCCCGGCGTCCTCGAAGGCTTCGTTCGTGCGGCGTCGGAAAGCGGCTTGTGGAACGAGGTGCTGTCCTTGCTGCGGCTGATGAACGAGGAACTGCGCATCCGGGTGTCGCGCATTGCAGATCGCCTGCCGGTCGGCGCCCTGCGTCCCGCGGCCTACGCGGCGCTGAAGGGGGAGCACTGGGAGGCACTGCTCGACCTGGTCGGCCGGAACTCGGACGAGCAACAGCGCGAACTCGTCGAGCTGATCGACGGCTACGGGGAGATCGACGCCCGCCTGCAGGCGCGGCTGACGCGCCGCGCCGGTGTCCACGGATTCGGCGCCTGGTTCGCGCCGCCCGCCGTCGCGCTGGCGACGGGCGCGTAGTCTCGGGCTCCGACTGAACGGACAGGGACCCATGGACTTCGATTCCATTCTTTCCCGCTCCCTGCTGTTCGGAGGACTCCCCGACCCGGTCCTGAGGAGCCTGGCCTCCCTGGCTGAGCGGTCCTTCCTGCACAGCGGCGAACAGCTGTTCGCCGAGGGCGATCCGGCCACCGCGTTCTTCGTGGTGGCGAGCGGACGATTGCGCGTGACGTCCAAGGGCGCGCTGCTCGGCTATGTCGGCCGGCTCGATTCCGTCGGCGAGATCGGCGTCATTCGCATGGAGCCGCGCGCGTCCAGCGCACACGCCGTGCGCGACAGCGTGCTCCTGCGCTTCCGCGGCGCACCCTTCATGGAATTCCTCGCAGGCCACCCCGCGGCCCTGTTGGCGATCACGCGCATGATCATCGGCCGCCTGCAGAGCTACCACGGCCAGCGGCGGCAGGCGGCGACGGAGACCGAAGGCAATTTCACCATCGTTCCGGCGTCGCCCAATGTGCCGGTGATGGTGCTGGCGGAAGCCCTGGTGGAGCGCCTCGGGGGCTGGCCCGCCGCACGGCTGGTCGGCGCCGCGCACGTGGACGCGGAATTCGGCGAGGGCGCGGCACAAACCCCGCTCGCAGCCAGCGCGGAGGATGGCCGGCTGCGCGACTGGCTGGGGGAACTGGAGGACGGGCATCGCTACCTCGTGCACGCGGCCCACAGCGATCGCGACGGCTGGATGCGCCGCTGCCTGCGCCGGGCCGATCGCGTGCTGGTGCTGGCCGAGGCCAACCGCCCTCCCTCCGATGCGCCGATCCTCCGCGAACTGCGCGAAAGCAGCGTGCTCGCACGCGTGGAGCTGATCCTGCTCTGCCCCGAGGGGGACCCCTCGCCGCATACGCTCGAATGGTTGACGCAGAGCGGCGCCTGCGCCCACTACTTCCTGCACCCCTGGGACCCGGAAGGCCTGTCGGCGCTGGCGCGCCAGGTCACCGGTCGCGGCGTCGGCCTGGTACTCGGCGGCGGCGGCGCGCGCGGCTTCGCCCACATCGGACTGGTGCGGGCGCTGGACCAGCTGAAGATTCCCGTGGACGCCACCGGCGGGACCAGCATGGGCGCCTTCGTCGCGGCCCTCCTCGCCTGCGGATTCGACAGCGTGGAGATGACGCACATCGCGCGCGAAACCTTCGTCGCGCGCAACAACCTCAACGACTACATCGTTCCGAAAGTCGCCCTGATCCGTGCGCGCAAATTTCTGGCGCGTCTGCGCGAGATTTTCGGCGAGCGCCGCATCGAGGAGCTGCGGCGCAGCTTCTACTGCATCTCCACCAACCTGACCACGGGCGCCACCGGCGTGCACGACCGCGGCCTGGTCGCACACTGGGTCGGCACCAGCATGGCTGTCCCCGGCATCGCCCCGCCCATCGCGTTCCAGGGCGAACTGCTGTGCGACGGCGGCGTGGTCGACAACCTGCCGACCGACGTGATGCAGGGCTTGGAGCGCGGATCGATCATCGCCAGCGACGTCAGCACCGCCGGCGATCTGCGCGCGCCCGGCGCCGGCATGAGTGGCGAGCCGGACCCGATGGCCTTGCTGAACTGGACGGGCCTGGGCCGGGCGCCGCGTCTGGCCGAGATCCTCATGCGCACCGCGACCTTGACCAGCGGCACGAGCCTGATGCGCGCCTCCGCCGAGCGGGCCGACGTCTACATCCGCATGCCGATCCAGGACATCCGCATGTTCGACTGGCATCGGCTCGACGACCTCGTCGAACGCGGCTACGAGCACGCCATGAAGGAACTCACGCCGCTGTGCGAAGCACTCGTTCGCTAGCGACTTCATGCCCAGGTCTGAATTCATGGGTAGGTCGGGTGTAGGTCGGCTCAGGGCCACGGCTTTTCGTGGCCGGAGCCGACAGGCGCCGGTCGTCGTGAGCGCGCGCAGCGTCGGTTCCGCCTTCGGCTTGAACCGACCTACGAGCCTGGGCTCCGATCTCCAATGTGGCGCGACATGACAAGTGATAGACGCAGAATGACAAGTCGGCTCGGCTGTCGAGCGGCACGATGAAATCCTCAACAGGAGGGACCAAGTCATGAGTACAGTACAAGCGAAGATGGGTGCGAACGCCGAAGCCACGAACTGGACCGACGGCAAGCGTTACTGGTGGCTGCTCAGCCCGGCCTTGCCGCTGATCGGTCTGGTGGCGGTGCTCGGCACCGTTGCCGGCGGCCCCGGAGTGCTGCTGTGGCTGTTGCCGCTGGTGTTCTACGGCATCGTGCCATTTCTGGACTGGTTCATCGGCGAGGACCGCATCAACGCGCCGGAGTCCGCGGTGGCGGGCCTGGACCAGGACATCTGGTATCGCCGCATCGTCAATCTCTACATCCCCACGCAGTACCTGCTGACCATCGTCGGCGCCTGGTACGCGGTGCAGGGCGATCTGGCTGTGTGGGAGCTGATCGGCCTGGTGCTGACCGTGGGCATGATCAACGGCGTCGGCATCAACACCGCGCACGAACTCGGTCACAAGACCAATTCGCTCGAGCGCTGGCTGGCCAAGATCACGCTTGCGCCGGTGGCCTATGGTCACTTCTTCATCGAGCACAACAAGGGCCACCACAAGAACGTGGCGACGCCGGACGACCCGGCCAGCTCGCGCATGGGCGAAACCTTCTGGGCCTTCCTGCCGCGCACCGTGGTCGGCAGCCTGAAGTCGGCCTGGCACATTGAAGCCGATCGCCTGAAGCGCCTCGGCAAGTCGGCGTGGGCGACGGATAACGAGACCCTGCAGGCCTGGTCCATGACCGTGGTGATGTTCGGGGCGCTGACGTTCTGGCTCGGCCCCTGGGCGCTGGTCTTCCTGGTCGCGCAGGCGGTCTACGGTTTCTGCCTGCTGGAAGTGGTGAACTACCTCGAGCACTACGGCCTGGTGCGCCAGAAGCTCGCCGACGGCCGCTACGAGCGCTGCCAGCCGCGCCACTCCTGGAACTCCAACCACGTCGTCACCAACCTGCTGCTGTACCAGTTGCAGCGCCACTCCGATCACCACGCCAACCCGACGCGCCGCTACCAGGCCCTGCGCCATTTCGACGACAGCCCGCAGCTGCCTTCCGGCTACGCCGGCATGATCCTGATCGCCTACTTTCCGTTCCTGTGGTTCCGGCAGATGGATCCGCTGGTGGTGCAGCACCACGGAGGCGATCTCACCAAGGCCAACCTGCAACCCTCGGCACGCGAGCGTCTGCTCGCCAGGTACTCGCCGCAGGCCGAGAAAGAGGTGGTCGTCCACAGTGCCGATGCCGACAAAACCGCGCAGCCCGCGCTGATCCTCAACCCCGCGCAGCACCAGTGCCCCAACTGCGCCTACGTCTACGACGAAACCCGCGGCGTCCCGCATGAGGGCTATCCCGCCGGAACACGGTGGACCGAACTACCCGAGGACTGGCAGTGCCCCGACTGCGCCGTGCGCGAGAAGCCGGATTTCATCGCGCTGAAGACTTGATCGGAGGCCCGGCGCCTCGTGTCGAGGCGCCACCTCGCGTCCGGACGCGACACCCGCAGTCCTCAACCCGCTGACCCTTCGCGCCGCCCGCCAGCCCTGGCGGGTGGCCCGGGAGCCTGCGGCCTCGAACCCTTGGAAGCGAAAAGAGCGATGCTGCGCAGGCGGCGCCAGCTGCGCAGGAGGATCAGATGAACGAAGGTCTGCATCTCGACAAGTCGCTCAATGGTTCGTTGGCCGAGGCGCACCGTGTCCTGCTGAACCGGGATCGGGTCCTGGATCTCGACGACGGTCTGCCGGTCCTGGTGATCGAGGGTCCTTCGGGGTACGGAAAAACCTCGCTCGCCGAGATGTGGCTGGAGCGTCAGCGCAACACCGGCACCTGCTGCTGGGTGTCGCTGGACGCGACGTCCAGCGATCCCGTGAGATTCCTGGAGCAGTGGATGCGCGCGGTCGGCGCCGACTATCCCGGCAGGCAGGAATCGGGCATGGACGACGAGGCCGGACGCGCGGAGCGTTTTTCCCATCTGTGCGCGCGGCTGGCGGAGGACGCGACGGGCTTTCGCATCGTCGTCGACGATGGGCATGTCATCGCCAATTGCGCCAGCAGACCCTATCTGGAAAAGCTGCTGGCCCTGGCCTCCGACCGGCTGCGCATCTGCCTGACGATGCAACCCGTCAAGCTGGACGTAGGACTGGGCCGGCTGACCGCGCAGGGACAGGCGAGCTGGATCCAGGGCAAATGCCTTGCGCTGACCCGGGATGAAGTCGCCGCTTTCGCCCGATTGCGCGGCCACGCGCTCAACTGCGCGCAGCTCGACTGGCTGTACCGCGCCACTGAGGGCTGGCCCGCACTCACGCAACTGGCGCTGGCCGCTCCTGTGGACGAATCGCCGACGTCCGAGGCGAGCATCCGCGAGAGCGGGCCCTTGCGCGAGTTCATTTACGAGCGCTTCCTGAACGGACTCTCGGCCGACGAACAGGACGTGTTGTGGACGCTGTCCTGCCTGGGGAGCGCGCCCGTCCCACTGCTGGTGGAGCTTGACCCGGTGCCGGCCAAGGTGGAATTGGCACTGCTGCACTTCCGTGCCCTGGGCATCGTGCAGAACCGCGACGCGGACGACGCCTCGGTCACCAGCCTGCACGCCCTGATCCGCGAAGGCGCCTCGCGCCTGCTCGAACACCAGCGGTCGCGCAGTCGCCGCGTGCTGGTTCGCGAGGCCGCGGAGTGGTTCTGGCGCAACGGTTACGGCGCCGCCGCCGTGCGACTCGCGCTGGAGAACGGCCGCGAACTGGCGCAGAGCGCGCGCGAATGGCTGGTCAGCCTGGGCTTCAATTTCATCTTCCGCAGCGGTCAGCACCAGACCTACCTCGACCTCGTGACGCGATGGGAACAGGTGTCCGGCCAGACCGATCCGGAAATCGATGAGACCGCCGCCTGGGCGCTGATCTTCCAGCGTGAATTTGCACTCGCCGAACCCCGCATCGAGCGCATCGAGCAGACGGGACAGGAATTGCAGCAGGCGACTGCCGCGCTACAGCGGGCGGTGCTGGTTTCGCTGCGTGATGACTATGCACAAGGAGGGCAGCTCGCGACGCGCTGGCGCCGGCAGAACGAGGGCAGCCACAGCTTCCTGATGGGCGTGGCCTCGACCGTGTATGCGTTCAGCCACAAGTGCGTCGGCAATTTCGACGAGGCCCACGTCGCGCTGCGCGAGGCGATGTACTGCTTCAATGTCGCGCAGTCGGCCTACGGCATCGGCTGGGCGCATGTCGTCGGCTCGATCATGCTGGTCCAGGCGGGCAGTTATCGCGCAGCCCTGGCGCAGGTCGAAAGCGGCCTGACGCGCTGCCCGGGATCGCACGGCTTCGGCAGCCTGCGTGCGCTGCTTCGCGCGCTCCAGGCTTTCCTGCACTACGAGCGCAACGAACTCGACCGCGTGCGAGAAATCCTCGGCGAGTCGCTCCCCTTGCTGTCGGAGCAAGGGGTCGTGGACGCGGTCAGCCTGGGCTATACCGCGGCCGCACGAGCGCGTGCCGCCGCTGGCGATTTCGGCACCGCGCTGGACCTGCTCGCGGAAGGCGAGTTGATCGGCGTGCAGCGCGATTTTCCGCGGCTGACCTTCACTCTGCGTGCGGAACGTGCGTTGTTTCTGATGCGCAGCGGGGCCCCCAGTCAGGCGCGCAAGATCGTGGAATCCATACCCGACGACGGCGGCCCACGTACCACCGTCCAGCTCCTCAAGGCGCGACTCGCGCTGGCGGATGGCGACGGGCCGTCGGCGCGCAGTCTGGTGCAACCGATCCTCGCGAAGATGCGCAAACTGGGCCGGCAGAGCCGGCTGTGCGAAATCCTGCTCCAGCTCGCCCTCGCCGAAGAGCTGTGCGGAAACGATACCGGCGCCTTTGCCGCCCTCGGCGAGGCGCTCGACATCGGCAGCACCGAAGGCTATGTCCGCTCGTTCATCGACGAGGGCAAGAATCTGCGCGAACTGATTGCGCGCTGGCTCAAGCACCGCCCGCTCGCAAGCCGACCCGCCACAGCCCTGGCGGAACGACTGATCGCACTCGGCGAGGACGGCGGCGAGCGCAACAGCGGGCCGAAGGTCGCGGCCACGTTCAACAAGCGCGAGCGTCAGATCCTGAGCCTGCTCAACGAGGGCCTCAGCAATGCACAACTCGCCCGGCGCTGTTTCATCTCCGAGGGCACCGTGAAGTGGTACCTGCACAACCTCTACGAGAAACTCGAAGTCGGCAATCGCACGGCGCTGCTACGCGCTGTGCGGGAGCAGGGAGTGAAGTTGTTGTAGCGGATGGATTGTGCGGCTTCGCTTCAGCGTTCCCCCGAACGGTAGAACCGTTCCGGGCCGGCAAGTCGGCAAGGATCAGCCGAACACCACCGCACACTGTCGCGACAGCGCCACCGCGCGCCGATCCGGGCTCCAAAGCGTCGCGGTCTGCGACAGATAACCCTCGCGGCCCGCCGTGACCTCCGCGTCCATCAGCCAATACCCCTCGCCGTTCGAAGCAGCCGGGTCGTCGACCAGCATCTCCAAGGTCCAGGTCATGGAACTGGCAACGACCGGCTTCTGGAGGATTGACAGGGCCGGCGAGGGGATGCTGTCGGCGAGCGCGATCATCAGGCTCTCCGTCACCACCGCGGGCTCGTCGGGGTAGCGCAGGTAAATCTGCGTGCGCGGCTCCGAGCCGCCGCAGAAAGGCATCGCGCCCTGCGCCCAACGCTGCTCCACGAACCGAGTGAACTGCGGCGAGATGCCCCGGACGTGCGGCAAACGGGAAGACTGTTCCGGCGTTTTCGCAACCGCAGGCCAGGCCGGCGCGATCACGATCCCGGACGGACGCCCCGTGCCGAACACGCCGAGCGCAGTGCATCCCACCGCACCACTCTCATCGACGATCCGCGCATCGACGTGCGTGACTGATTTTCCCTGGCGCAGCACCTGCGCCGTCAGGCGCACCGGACCCGCCCACACCGGACCGACGAAAGTGGTCTGCAAGACCCGCAGCGGCACCTCGTCGGCGACCAGGGTCCGCATAGCCCGAACCAGCAGTGCCGCCTGCAGGCCGCCGAACAGCGTACGGCCCTGCGCCCAGGAGTCGGGGACATCCGCCATGAACGTGCCGCCGTCGTTGCGGCGAAGGGTTTCAAGAACCTCGGAGAAGCGCATGGGAATGGACTCGTTAGCCGGGAACGCGCGAGCCTAGTCCCTCGACTAAGGGTTGAAAACATTGCGGCCCTTGCGAGGTGAAAACGCCAGAACGTAGGTCGGCTCAAGCGAAGCGAAGCCGACACGCGCGCGGCCCGTCGGCTCCGCGCTTGAGCCGACCTACGACTCCCGCGGCAACCAAATTTCCCCACGCGCCGTATGCTTCGTCCAAGGAAAAAGGGGGAATCGACGTGACCACGAAACCCAGGGAGAAATCTTTCGCGGTGCTCCGGCGGACCGACGTACGAAACGTGCGTCTTGTCTTTTGCGTCCTGCTTCTCATGCTCAGCATTCAGCCGCTCTGAGCCAGCGATGCCTGCAAGCTCGCAGGTGAATCGACGAGTGGAGTTGCCCAGCGCTTCGCCATCGTCCATCGCATCAGCGGCGAGGTGACCGCCACTGCAAACGACGCTGCACCCGCCCGAACCCTGCGCGAAGGCGATGTCCTGCATGTTGGCGAACGCATCCGGACCGGAAGCACCGGCGAGGCGGTGTTGCTGACCGACGATGCCGGCATGATCGGCGTACGGCCGAAAGCGGAATTCGTCACCGAATCGTTTGCCGCACAGGGGCAGGCCACGGACCACATGGCGCTGCGCCCATCAAAGGCGGCCTCAGAGTGATTACGGGTTGGATCCCGCGCATGAACCGCGACGAATACGGGATCTTCACGCCGGTCGCCACGATCGGCGTGCGCGGGACCGATCACGAGCCTTACGTCTTGTTGGATGAAGCTGCGACAGGAACTCCCGACAAGCCCGGTTCGTACGACAAGGTCAACCGCGGCACCACCGTGCTCCAGAATGAGGTCGGCGAGTTGCAGGTGGATACCGGCCGCGTGGGCTTCGCCGGCGCCAAGGTCCGCAAGCGCGGCCTGATGACACTCCTGCTGCCGGTACTGTTGGAACGTGTGCCCGGCTTCTATCTGGGTGGCCAGTTCGAAAAGGAGTTGGACGAATACTCGCAATCCGCGGATCAACTCGTCGGGCAGAAGCTGGAGCTGGCACGTGCGGCCTGCGATCAGGGCAAGGCGGTTGCCGAATGCCCAGCGCCGGAAAAAGTGGCCAAAGACTGGATTTCAAGCTTCGACGCGGCGGTGGAACGGCGCGACGCCAAAGGCGTGCTGGAACTGTTTGCCGACGACGTAAGCATCCTGGCCAAGGTGCAAGACGCAAATGGCGCGTTGGTCGAGACCACGCTGACACGGCAGCAATTGGCCGACAGCGCAGTCGCCGCGGTGCAGAAACTCGAAAACTACAGCCAGCAGCGCCAGACGCTGGAAGCCCGCGCTCTGCCCGTGGAATCGGGCGGAGCCTGTGGCCATGTGGAGGTCAAATCCTTCGTCGTGGAGCGAGGCAAGCTGACGGGCAAGCCGTATCGCTTTGAGGCTCAGGAAGAGTACACCCTCGTAATGCGCGCAGGGCGATGGCTAGCCGTACGAGCAAGCGCCACGCCGAACTAGCCGATTAGGCAATCTCCCGAACTCCGACCATGGATCAATGGCGCTTTGGAAGGGGAAATATTGTGTGGGTACTCTACGCTGTTATTGATCTTGCTGGCCTTCGGCTTCTGTCTGTCCGCCTGTACGCAAAGGACCGAATGGGACAAGCTCAACGACGAAGTCAAGGCGCTTTACCAGCAGGGCCGCTACGACGATGGAGTCGTTGTTGCTAAGAAGTTGATTGAAATCGCGGAGAAGGAACGTGGACCGGATCATCCGAACGTCGCCACGAGCCTGAACAACCTCGGGCTTTTGTACGATGCTCAAGGTCAGTACGCGTTGGCCGAGCCCCTCTCCCGGCGCTCTCTGTCGATTTTGGAAAAGGCACTCGGTCCGGACCATCCGGATGTGGCCCAGAGCCTGAACACCCTCGCGGGGCTATACCATGCCCAAGGCCAGTACATGCAGGCCGAGCCCCTCTACCGGCGCTCCCTGTCGATTCGGGAAAAGGCGCTCGGTCCGGACCATCCGGATGTGGCCCAGAGCCTGAACAACCTTGCGGAGCTATACCGTGCCCAAAGCCAGTATGCGCAGGCCGAGCCCCTTTATCGGCGCTCCCTGTCGATTCTGGAAAAGGCACTTGGTCCGGACCATCTGGAGGTGGCCCAGAGTCTGAACAGCCTCGCGGAGCTATACCGCGCCCAAGGCCAGTACGCGCAGGCTGAGCCTCTCAACCGGCGCGCACTGTCGATTCGGGAAAAGGCGCTCGGTCCGGACCATCCGGATGTGGCGACGAGCTTGAACACGCTTGCAGAGCTATACCGAGACCAAGGCCAGTACGCGCAGGCTCAGCCCCTCTACCGGCACGCACTGTTGATTCGAGAAAAGGCGTTCGGTCCGGACCATCCGGATGTGGCCACGAGCTTGAACAACCTCGCGTCGCTATACCAAGCCCAAGGCCAGTACGCGCAGGCCGAGCCCCTCTATCGGCGATCACTGTCGATTTGGGAAAAGGCGCTCGGTCTGGACCATCCGGATGTGGCCACGAGCTTGAACAACCTCGCGTTGCTACACCATGACCAGGGCGAGTACATGCTGGCCGAACCCCTCTATCGGCGATCACTGTCGATTCGGGAGAAGGCGCTCGGTCCGGACCATCCGGATGTGGCCGTGAGCCTGAACAGCCTCGCGGAGCTATACCGCGCGCAAGGCCAATACGCGCAGGCTGAGCCTCTCAACCGGCGCGCACTGTCGATTCGGGAAAAGGTGCTCGGTCCGGACCATCCGGATGTGGCCCAGAGCCTGAACAACCTCGCGGGGCTATACGATTCCCAAGGCCAGTACGTGCAGGCCGAGCCCCTCTATCGGCGATCACTGTCGATTCGGGAAAAGGGGCTCGGCCCGGATCATCCAGATGTGGCGACAAGCCTGAACAACCTCGCGGCGCTGCACTACGCCCAAGGCCAGCGAGCGCAGGCCGAGCCCCTGTTTCGGCGCTCCCTGTCGATTTTTGAAAAGGTACTCGGTCCGGACCATCCGGATGTGGCCACGAGCCTGAACAACCTCGCGGCACACTATTGGGGTTCCGGCCGCCTCTCCGAAGCCCTTTCGGTAACGCGACGAGCCACGAGCATTTACCGCCAACGCATCATCGCCGGCGGCGTTGACGAGGCGGCGGCAAGGGAGGCGTCGCTGAACAGGGGCGGCTTCTTCCAGCATTTGTCCTTGCTCGTATCAAATCCCGACAAGGAGCCACATGACGCAGTCCTTAGTGAATCCTTGCAGGTCGTCCAGCTCGAGCAAGCCACCAGCACCGGCAGCGCGATCGCCAAGATGGCGGTGCGCTTCGCCGGTAACAACGACGCCCTGGCCAAACTGGCTCGTAGCAAGCAGGACGCCGTCAGCGGTCGCGCGAAGGCGGAGGCGCAACTGCTCAAGGCCGCCAGCGAGCCGCCCGAAAGACGTGAAGCCAAGGCCGAACAGGCCTTGCGCGACAGCATCGTTAATCTCGCGAAAGCCATCGACGACATCGATGCGAAGTTGAACGCAGGCTTCCCCGAGTACCAGGAACTCACGCGACCCGAGCCGCTGGACGTGAAGCAGGTTCAGACCCTGCTCCGGCCGGCAGAGGCGATGCTGGTGTACGCCTTCGGCGGCGAGCTGGGCGGATTTGTCTGGGTGGTGCGGCGGGAGAGTGCAAGCTTCCTGCCGCTAACGGTTGAAGAAAAGGCACTCGCGCTCTCGGTGGCTAAACTGCGCGGCCAGATGGATTTCGACGGGGCCAACCACCCGCTGCCGGTCAGCGTCGAGGTACTTCACGATCTGTACAAAACGCTCGTCGTGCCGGTGCTGCCCGCACTTGACGGTGTGCAGCATCTGATGGTCGTGCCGGAAGGTCCTTTGCTCAGCCTGCCCCTGGGGATGTTGGTGGCTTCGCCGCCGCCGAAGATCCAAAGCGCCGCCGACTATCGAAACGTGGACTGGCTGATTCGACACTACGCGATTTCAGTGTTGCCTTCGGTCAGTTCGATCCGCGCTTTCCGGCAGTACGCCAAACAGGCTCCCAAGCAGGAGCCCTTCGCGGGGTTTGGCGATCCGCTGCTGGGCAATGATGATGGCGCAACTCGCGGCAAGCGCAAGCGACAGGTAGATGCCGCCACTCTGTTCCGAGGGTGGGGGCGCATTGCGGCACCGAATGCTGCGCCCGTCGAAATCGCAGACGTGGAGGCCATCCGCAAGCAGTCCCGCCTGCCCGAGACGGCGCAGGAAATTGAAGCAATGGCGCAATCACTGAAGTCAGGTCCGGACTCGATCTGGCTGCGCGGCGACGCCACCGAAACCAGGGTGAAGCATCTCGACCTGACCCAATACCGGACGATCGCCTTCGCCACGCACGGCGTCATGGCCGGCGAATTTCAGGGCTTCGGCGAACCCGGTTTGATCCTGACGCCGCCCGCGCAGGGTACGCCCGAGGATGACGGGTATCTCGCTGCGGGGGAGGTCGCGCAACTCAAGCTCAACGCCGACTGGGTGCTGCTGTCGGCGTGCAATACGGCGGCGGCGGACGGCACGCCAGGGGCGGAAGGTTTCTCGGGATTGGCGAAAGCCTTTTTCTACGCTGGCAGCCGCTCGCTGCTGGTCTCCAACTGGTACGTGGCGTCCGAGGCCACGGTGCCGCTGACGACGGCCCTGCTCAAGAACTACGAGGCCAATCCCGCGGGGGGGAAGGCAGAGGTGCACCGGCGAGCCATGCTCGCGCTGATGAACACGCCGGACCACCCCGAGTATGCGCATCCGCTGTTCTGGGCGCCGTTCGTGGTGGTGGGGGAAGGAGGGGCGGCTAGGTAAGCAGATGCGACGGCACGGCAATGGTCGATGACGGCTGGCTCTGTCCGCTTGGCAGTTGGTGTAGGTCGGCTCAAGCCCGCATGCTTTTCGCGGGCGGAGCCGACGGGTAAGGGTGGGAGATCATAGCGGGCACTCTTTTACCGAGTGCGCGTGTCGGTTCCGCCTTCGGCTTGAACCGACCTACGACTCCCACGGCAACCAAATTTCCCCACGCGCCGCATGCTTCGTCCAAAGAAGAGCGGGGGAGCGGCACCACGGTGCTGAAGACCGAGGTTGGTGAGCTCCAAGTGGAAAGCGGAAAAGGTGGGCTTCGCCGGCACCAAGGTTCGCAAGCGCGGCCTGATGACCCTTCTGCTTCCGGTGTTGCTCGAACGTTCTATCTGAGCGGACAGTGGGCGTAGGTCGGCTCAAGCGGAGCGGCGCCGACGCTGCCGCCCATCCACCCGCGCATGTCGGCTCCGGCCACGAAAAGCACGTGGTCTTGAGCCGACCTACGAGATGCTGCGTATACCCAATCCCCGGCATGCGCCGCTTTTACATACGCAGCCTGTGTCTCGCGCTCCACGTTCGACTTCTCGCCCAAGCGTCCAGGCGAGCGACGCCTGCAAAGCTCGAAAGTGGGCGTAGGTCAACTCAAGCCCGCGTGCTTTTCGCGGGCGGAGCCGACGGGCGAGGGAGGGAGATGCGCGACGGGCCTTGCTTAACGAAGGCCTGCACCGCATCAGCGCTTGCACCTTCGGAGGCGTCCATAGACGACCTTCGAACCGAACTGAACCGGTGGTGCAGGTCCTCGTTAAGCGAGGCCCATTGCGCATCTCCCTCGCACCGGTCGCGCAGACGCTGCGAGCCGGCGCGAGGGAAAGTGCTAGCTCCTGGGAGCCAGTCCGTTGGCAACCAGATCCATCAGGCAGTTGATCTTGTCCGGCCCCGGCACCTTGCCGCCCCACAGGCTGTGCTTCATGCCCAGGAAGTGGGCGATGCCCATCAGCGCCCAGGCGCGGGTTTCCGCACAGCCCGGAGTAATCTCCCCGCGTTGCGAGGCGCCGTCCAGATCGGCGGTGTAACTCGCCGCGATACGTTCGTAGTATTCACGGAACACGCCGTCGTCAACGAACTGCGCTTCCTGCACGATCCGATACAGGCCCGGGTGCAGACTGGCGAATTCGAAGAAGGCTTCGAACGCCAGCCGCTCGGAGTCGATGCGGTCGACGGCATCGGTGACTGCGTCACGCATATGGCGGCGCAGTGCGCGGCCAATCTCGCGGACCAGGGTGACGAAAATTTCGTCCTTGGTGCGAAAGTAGAGGTAGAACGTACCCTGGCCGACACCCGCGCGCGTGGTGATCGAACTCACCGACGCGATGTGAAAACCTTTGGCGCCAAATTCCGCCTCCGCCGCTGCCATGAGCTTGCGCCGTGTGGCTTCGCCACGGGGTGTTGCGGGCACCAGGGGCTGCATTTGGGGGGCCGTGACCGGGTCGTGTGAAGCGTAGGAAAGATCGAGAGTCATATGTACCTGATTCCGGTGTCAAGGAGTGGCATCCGTCACCAGAAGAAAGGCGCCCGGTGGCGGGTCGAATGCCGGATGGCCGTGTAGCCCGTGGAATCACTCTCGGGGTCGTACACGGCGATTCAGCCGTCACACAAAAACACGGAGCAAAACGCCGCAGGGTTCCATCGGATTGCAAAAGGGCCTCGATGGGGGGCCCTTTTCGGACAAAAGCCTGCCTTACGTCACCGGCTGAACGCGAGATCCCGGCTTGGCTCGGCGGGGATGCTTGACGAGGGCGCGTTCCTTGAGCAGCAGCAGGCAGTCTTCGAATGCACGCGATATCGCCGACTGGTTGCGGATGCGGTCGATCTTGGGCCAGGTGGCGCGCTCGCCGTCGCGGATGAACTGCGCCAGTTCGCGCGTCGAGAGATTGCTGAACATACGCACCAGTTGCCCGGGCGTGTGACGCGGGAGAATGGTGATGTCACCGGAGTAGCGCTGCGCGATCACGGCGTTGAGTTGGTCGGCGACCCGTCGCACCGGCGATCCCTGTAAATGCTCTCGCGCCAGCCTGATGGTGCCGCGCCCGGCGTTGAGCGCCAGTTCACGCGCCAGCGGAAACAGCCCCTGGCGACGCGCGTGATCGTTGAGCATGAAGGGTACGACGTGGGGGTTGGTCTGGCTGACGATGTAGTGATTCACGTTGTGCAGCCGCGCCAGTCGCAGCATCGGCAGATCGCTGTAGACGGTGCCATCGATCCAGCGCTTCGAGGGCATATAGGGCACGACATTGCCCTCGAAGTCGCGCGCCGC
Organism: Panacagrimonas sp.; assembly: GCA_052387695.1. Taxonomy (GTDB): domain Bacteria; phylum Pseudomonadota; class Gammaproteobacteria; order Nevskiales; family Nevskiaceae; genus Panacagrimonas. The sequence continues at coordinate 28,022 of JBQTIX010000175.1, forward strand.
AAGCTGCACCGCCGGGAATACCCCAGGTACCGCGCAGGACGCCTGGATCGCCCGCGACATGAGCGCGTTGGGCGCGGTCAGATAATTCAGCAGGCGATCCTGCTGATTGGAGTCCGCGCCGGACACGGTGACTCCGACGATGCGGCGCGTGCGCTGGAACGCCTCGGTGAAAGTCTCGGAACCGACGTTCTGGTCCAGGCATTGGACGAGTTGGGCCGGATTCATCAGACCGCTGTTGCTCAGTACCTTGCGCAGATTGACTCGCTGGAACGCCGCGAGACTGAGCGACTCGGGGTCGAACATGCCCGGCATCTGGACATCGGTACGCGTGCCGGCCATGCCGGCGATGATGGAACCTGCGCTCGACCCCGAGATCACCCGCGGCAGCAGGCCCTGCTGGAACAGCGCCTTGATCACGCCGAGGTGGAACATGCCCAGGGTCGCGCCGCCCGACAGCAGCAGCGCGCTGCGGCCGAAGCTGGTGCCGGTGCGCTTGAAGAAGACGATCTTGTCGTCCTCGCTGAACTCGCGGAAGTCGCCGGCGCAGACGTAGTCCAGACAGCGCACGACCTCGGCCACGTATTCTTCGATCAGCCGCTTGGTACCCACCCGTGCAAACGCGTACAGGCCGGGCCCGGTGATGTTGCCGAGATTGCCGTGCAGGCCCTCGTGCAGCGAGTAGACCAGCCGGCGGATGTCGCCCGCCCCGCGCAGGCGACGCATCTCGACCAGGCGCTCGCGGATCAGGAAGTGATCGTAGTCCTCGCTGGCTTCGTCCTGCTTCCAGGTTTCCGCGCCTTCCAGTCGGTCGAGATCGAGCGAAATCTCGCGCCAATCGGCGTAAGTCTGCGCCTGCTCCAGATCGCGCAGACGGGCTGGAAGAGGATTGCGAGGCTGGCGAATGGCGAGCATCCGGCAAGTCTATTCGATCCCCCCGGTGCCGCCTCATTGGCCGGATCGCCCGGTAGTGCATCAGTTTGAATTCCGGAACCCCGTTCGGCCCGAGTAGCGCCGGCCCGTTCGTCCCGAGTAGCCGCGCGGCGGGCGTACCGAGGGCACGCCCGGCACCTCGATACGCGGCATTGCTGCGCAATCAGCGCCGCTGTCGCGGCGCTACCACTCGGTGCGAACGGATTTCAAACTGACGCACGACCGATCGCCGACAATGCCGGCATGGAAGCGATCGACCTGCTGTGGTGGCTGCTGGCGCTGGCTCTGGTTGGGATCGGGCTGGCCGGTGCGATCCTGCCCGCCCTGCCGGGTCTGCCCTGTGTGTTCGGCGGGTTGTGGCTGGCGGCGTGGATCGATGGTTATACGCGCGTCGGCGGGTGGACGCTGGGGGTGCTTGCGGTGCTGCTGGCGGTGGGGCTGGCGCTGGAATTCATCGCCAGCAGCCTCGGCGCAAAGAGGGTTGGCGCCAGTCCCCAGGCCGTCGCGGGGGCGACGCTCGGCACCCTCGTCGGTATGTTTTTCGGGTTGCCGGGCCTGATCATCGGTCCGTTCGCAGGCGCGGTGCTGGGGGAAATCAAGGCGCAGCGCTCGATGGGCCAGGCGGCGGCTTCGGGCATCGGCGCCTGGATCGGGCTGCTGCTCGGCATCGTGGCCAAGCTCGTCATCGCAGTGGTGATGATGGTGTTGTTCGCGTTCACATACTTCATCTGAGTGATCTGAGTGCCATGTCCCTCCATATCAATTTTGAGCTGGTCCCCGTCATCTCCCTGTTCGCGGGGGTGCTGATCCTGATCCGGCCGAGCCTGCTCAACTACATCGTCGCGTTCTACCTGATCGCGGTCGGCGTGGTCGGGTTGCTGCGTTGATCGGCGACCCGTCGCCTGGCGCCACGGCATCCGTACGCGGCGCTCGGCCGTAGACCCGGGCCGGTGTAGGCTTTGCCCTCATGAACGCCCTCCACGCTTTTCTCCTCACGGTCGCGATCGTCATTGCGGCAAAAACCTTCGCCTGGTGGCTGCAACTGCGCACGCGCAACGCGGGCCTGGTCGATGCCATCTGGGCGCTCACGCTCGGCGGGCTGGCGCTGGTGTACGTCGCGCTCGGCGATGCACCGCCGGTGCTGCGTGTCGCGCTGGCCTTGATGGGCGGCGTGTGGGGCATCCGCCTGGGCGTGCACCTGTTCATCCGCAACTGGGGCAAGCCGGAGGACTGGCGCTACGCCCGGTTCCGCCAGCAGTGGGGTGCAAAGGCGGACTTCAACATGTTCTGGTTCTTCCAGTTTCAGAACATCTTCACCCTGCTGCTGTCGGCATCGGCCTTCCTGCCGATCGCCTATCGCGAGGGCGTTCCGCCCTTTGCCTGCCTGATCCTGGCGATCGTGATCTGGATCGCCTCGGTGGCCGGCGAGGGCATTGCCGATCGCCAGATGGAGCGCTTCCGCAGCCATCCCGCCAACAAGGGGCAGGTCTGTCGCGATGGCCTGTGGCGCTGGTCGCGGCACCCCAATTATTTCTTCGAGTCGCTGCACTGGGTCGCGTATGTGCCGCTAGCCTGGGGCATGGACCTCTGGTGGGTCACGCTCGGCGCGCCGCTGGTGATGGCCTTCCTGCTGATGAAGATGTCCGGCGTGCCGCTGCTGGAAGCCGAGATGATGCAGCGCAAGCCCGGTTACGCCGAGTACGCGCGCAAGACCAGTGCCCTGATTCCCTGGCCGCCCAGATCCTGAGTTCCTCAAGCCCCCCATGAACGTCATCGACCTCTGCGAACGCGGCCTGATTCCCGACCGCCTGACCCGCATGGGCATGCGCGCCCTGATGGCCAAGCGCCTCAACGACGAGGCCAGCGACGACGGCGAAACCCGCTCGCGCAACTTCAACCGTTTTCTTGCCGAACTGCGCGAAAGCCCGATCGCCATCGAGGCCAAGGCCGCCAACGAGCAGCACTACGAGGTGCCGGCCGAATTCTTCCATCTGCATCTCGGCCCGCGGCTCAAGTATTCCTGCTGTTTGTACCCGGCCGGCAACGAGACGCTGGAAGAAGCCGAGGAGCTGATGCTCACGCACTACGTCGAGCGCGCCGGCATCGGCGAAGGCATGCGCGTACTGGACCTGGGCTGTGGCTGGGGCTCGCTCTCGCTGTACCTGGCCGAGCGCTTCCGCCGCACCCAGGTCGTCGGTTTGTCCAACAGCCACGGCCAGCGCGAATTCATCATGAAGCGCGCGGGCGAGCGCGGGCTCGACAACCTCAGCATCCTCACCGGCAACGTCGCTGAATTCGAAATACCGGAAGAGATTCTCGGCGAAGGTTTCGACCGCGTGATCTCGATCGAGATGTTCGAGCACATGAAGAACTACGGCCTGTTGCTGGCCAAGATCGCGCGCTGGATGAAGGCCGACGCGAGGCTCTTCGTGCACATCTTCATTCACAAGCTCCTGGCCTATCATTTCGAGGACAAGAAGAACGACGACTGGATGACGCGCTATTTCTTCTCCGGTGGAACGATGCCGTCCGAGAACCTGCTGCTGCATTTCCAGGACGACCTGCGCCTGGTGCAGAACTGGTGGATCGGCGGCCAGCACTACGAGAAGACCGCCAACCATTGGCTCGCCGGCATGGACTCGGCCAAACGCGAAATCATGGACGTCTTCTGCAAGGGCTACGGCGACGCCCACGCGGCCACCTGGTTCCAGCGCTGGCGCATGTTCTACATGGCGGTGGCCGAACTGTTCGGTTACGACGGGGGCAATCAGTGGGGCGTGGGGCACTACCTGTTCGAAAAACGCTGAGTCGGGCGCCGGCCGCACTGCTGGCCCTGCTGCTGGTGGCCTGCGGCAGCAGCGATTACCAGGGACCCGTGTCGGATCACTTCGACGGAGCGCGCTTCTTCAATCCCGGCGAGTCCTTCGACAAGAGCCTCAGCGACCTGATCCGTTTTTGGTGGGAGCGTGAGCCGGGCCTCTGGGTGCGCGACCTGAACCCGTCCACTCGTGAACCTCCGCCGGTGCGTGTCGACAACGGTGCACTGCGCGTGACTTTTATCAATCACGCCACCGTCCTGATCCAGGCCGACGGCGTGAACATTCTCACCGACCCGATCTGGTCGGAACGCGCCAGCCCCGTGCGCTGGGCCGGGCCGCGGCGGTTCGTGGCGCCCGGCATCGCGTTCGAGTCGCTGCCGAAGATCGACGCCGTGCTGATCAGCCACGACCATTACGATCATCTCGATCTGCCTACCCTGCTGCGACTGCGCGAGCATTCCGATCCGACCTATGTCGTCGGGCTCGGCCAGGGTGCGCTGCTGCGCAAGCATGGCCTCCAGCGGATCGTCGAGCTGGACTGGTGGCAGTCATGGCCGATGCCGAACGGTTGCGCACTGTCCGCGGCGCCCTCCAAGCATTGGACCGGCCGGTTCGGGGCTCAGAAGAACCGGAGCCTGTGGCTGTCGTTCGTGATCGTCACCGGCGGCGGGCCGGTCTACTTTGCGGGCGACACCGGCTACGGCCCGCATTTCATTCAGACGCGCGAAAAGTTCGGCGCCATGCGCTACGCCATCCTGCCCATCGGTGCCTACCTGCCGCGCTGGCTCACCGACTACCAGCACATGGATCCCACGCAAGCCGTGCAGGCGCATCTCGATCTCGACTCCGCGGCCAGCATGGGCGTGCACTTCGGCACCTTCGAGTTGTCCGACGAAGGTCAGCACCAACCGCCGCTGGATCTCGCCAAGGCGCGCGACCGGCAAGGTCTGCCGGAAGCCGCCTTCCGTGCGCCGGAATTTGGCGCCGGGTACCACGTCCCACCGCTCGAATCGTCCACTCCCCGAGGATGCCGTCCATGACGCGCGCCCACGGGCTCTTGTTCGTGGCCTCGCCAATCTGCCGGCGCTGACGGCCGATAGCACGTATCTCGTTGCCTGAGCCTGTTCGCCGGTCCGCAGTTGAGAGAGATACAGTCTGAAATCAAGGCGGCGCGCTCTGCACCACGTAGGGCTCTGGAAGGAAGAGCTGGGCACGGTGCCGTTAGGTATGAAAGCCGGCGCAGGTTCGATCAGTCTCGTAGGTCGGTTCAAGCCGAAGGCGGAACCGACGCGAGGCTCACGGTACAAGAGCCGTTTCGGGCGGGCGCATGTCGGGTCCGCCCGCATGAAGCCGCGGGCTTGACCCGACCTACATACAACGACCGATGAATTCGAAACCTGCGCAAAGGTTTCTTGGAATTCGACCCTACCCGGCATTTTGATCTTGCATGTGCGAGCCATGCGCCTTAGAAAAGTTTGACCCCGAGAATGTCGCCTTTCCGCGTCAATGGCTTATACAGCGCATCTCCATTGAAGGTGGCGGTGTAACCCAGATTCAGCAGCCCCTGAAGCGCGATGGGCAGGTTGGCCTGACAGCGCGCTCACACCGGTCGCATTGGTCGTCGCGGTGCAGAGGGAAGAACTTCCGGCAGAGAAGATCACCGTTCGTCCCGAAATCGGCGTGTTGGTATCGGAGTCCTTCAGTGTTGCGGTAGGGCTGAGCAAGATACGAATCTGCAAGCCCTGGGTTACGAGCACGTACGGCACGGCCTGAACCTGAAGGGAAGTATTGCCAAGCGCGGTTGTGCTGGTGAAAGTAGCCGAGACACCGCCCACCGTTAGTGTCGGCATGGGGATCGGCGATCCGTACAGGACTGACGCGGGGGCAGTGCCCGGCCAAACTGAAAAACAGACTAAGAAATCCCGGGAGGGACACAACAACCAGACACCAAA
>JBQTIX010000176.1:0-35427 GCA_052387695.1 Panacagrimonas sp.
AGGGAAGCGTCGCGTATCGAGGGCACGCCCGGCACCTCGATACGCAGCATTGCTGCGCAATCAGCGCCGCTGTCGCGGCGCGACCACTCGGTGCGAACGGATTTCATACTGATGCACTACCCGAGGAAAGGGTCAGTTCCATCCCGCCCTTGGACGTAGTTCATTGCCACACTTCGGCAACTGGGCGACTTCTGTTCAGCGCCAGCGTCGTGGCCGCTGTCTGCGTCTCCACGCCGAGCTTCTAAATGAGCTCCAGGTGTTTGTTGATGGTGCGCGAACCGCTGTCGAGAATTTTCGCGATGTCGGGCGTGGTCCTGCCCAGCGCGACCCAATAGAGCGCCCCGCCCTCGCGCGCACCGGCGAATCGCTGCGCAGACGGCTGAACACCAGCCGCTCGCCTGCCGAAATCAGGCTGACGGTTTCTTCCGCGCGCGCCATCGGCGCCGCAACCCAGCGGCGCACTGTCGCGGGCAACACTTCGCTCACGCCTCATCCGATTGCCGGTCTCGACGGCCAGCCTTTGGACTGATCGATACGTCGGGTAGAGGCTGAGCTTCTCGAAAGCAGACGTTTGGGATGCGCCTTCGCAGGAATTGGGAGACTGCTCAGGCGTCGACCAGATTGATCGGGCCAAGAAAGTCCATCTTGCCGATCTCGACGCCGTTGTGCCGCAGAATGGCGTAGGCCATTGAGATGTGGAAGAACGTGTTGGGTATCGTCATCTGCAGCAGATAGTCCTCGCCACCGATCGTCTTGCTGGGCGCCCAGGAGAAGCTGACCTTGCGCTCGCTCGCGCCAGCGTACTGAGCCTCCCGAACGCTCTCCGCAAAGGCGATGGTCTTGTCGATGCGAGCGCGCAAATCGCCGATCGTCTGCTCATTGTCCTCGTGCTTCGGCGGCGTCTGGCCAGAGAGCCACGCCGCCGCGCCTTTGACATAGTCGCAAGCACTTTGAACCTGGTAGATGAAGTTGAGCATGTCGGGTGCGAGACGGCCGGTCATCAGGATGCCGACGTCGAACTTCCTGGCAGCAGCATGCTGCTCCGCCTTGTCGAGGAAGATCCTGAGGTTCTTCAGAGCCTGCGTGCACTGCGAAATCATTGGGTGGTACATGGATTCCTCTGCGTCATGGTTGAGGGTTGGCGCGCCGCATTCAGGTTATGTCAGAAGCTGCGTCTCACGAGCAAAGCCCCCGGCTTTGCCAGGCGATACTTACTGCGGCGTCCGGCCCTCAGCATCCGTTGCGCTGAAGGCCAAGCCGTCCCGACGTACGTTCCGCGGCGTCTCCCCCAGCACGCGCCGAAAGCCGTGCCGCATGCGGTCGGCATCCGCGAACCCTACGGAGCGCGCAATCGCATCCAGGGATTCGCGACCGTCTTCGACCCTCGGCTTGGCCGCTTCGACTCGAAGTCGTTCGACCACCTTGGCCGGCGTCGTGCCCGTGGCACGCGAAAAGGCGCGACCGAACTGCCTCACGCTGAGGTTGGCGGCCTCTGCCAGCTTTTCTACCGTCAGAGCTTGATCGAGATGCTCGCGCACGAAAGACAGCACACGGCGAATGCGGTCCGAATCGGGGTCGAGCTGGAGCAATGACGAGAACTGCATCTGTCCACCGGCACGGCGGTGAGAGACCACGAGGTGCCGCGCGACCGAACTTGCCACATCCCGGCCGAGATCGTCCTCGACCAGCGCCAGCGCCACGTCGATCCCCGCGCTGATTCCTGCGGAGGTCCAGATGTCGCCGTCGCGGATGAAGATCCGGTCGCCGTCGACGCGCACTCTCGGATAGCGCGCCTGCAGATCCGGTGCGTATCGCCAGTGCGTCGTCGCGCGTCGTCCGTCCAGCAACCCGGCGGCGGCCAGGATGAACGCGCCGACGCACACGCTCGCCACACGCCGGACACTCCTGGAGGCCTCCCGAGCGACCGCGATCTGCTCCGCAGGGACGTCGTACAACACCGCGCGCTCTCCGCCGATCACGAACAGGGTATCGAGACCTTCGAGTGCCACCGGCTCGCTGTTGAGCATGACTCCTTCGGCGCTTCTCACCAATCCGCCACCATTGGAGAACACGCGCAGGCGGTAGCGCTCTCCGTCAATGACGTTTGCGAGATGGAACGGCTCGAGCGCGCCGCTGAGGTCCAGCAACACGAACTCGTTGGTGATGAAGAAGCCGATCGTGAGCGGAGAACGGTGCGACATGGGCGAACAATGCGGGGGCGTGCGTCGAGCTTAACGGACGCGATTTTGGACGTCTCATCGATGGCCGGAATCACCGGATCTTCGTCCTTGTGCGTGTGTGCCGCGACGGGAAAGCTACAGGCCCTTCAACCGGAGTGCCGCATGAAGATCGCCTGCTATCTTTACCCGGGGTTCACCTCGCTCGACATGATCGCGCCCATCACGGTGTGGAGCTTTGTGCCCGGCGTGCAATTCGAGTTCGTTGCCGCATCGAGAGGTCCGGTTTCCACGGATACGGGGCTCGAGTTCATCGCTACCCATGCTTACCAGGACGCATCAAAGGCGCCGGACGTGCTGTTCGTGCCCGGCGGCGCCCAGCCCACCTACGAAGCGCTGCAGGACCAGGCGCTGTTGAACGCCATCGCCAAGGCCGGCGCGCGCGCGAAGTGGGTGACCAGCGTCTGCACCGGATCGCTGCTTCTTGGCGCCGCCGGATTGCTCGAGGGTTACCGATCGAGCTGCCACTGGTTCGCGCGAGACTTGCTGAGTAAATTCGGCGCGATCCCGGACGATGCCCGCGTGGTGATCGACCGCAACCGGGCCAGTGGTGGCGGCGTAACGGCGGGCATGGACTTCGCGCTGCGCCTGGCGGCGGAATGGGGCGGCGAACCGGCCGGACGCCTGATCGAGTTGATCGTCGAATACGCGCCGGAACCGCCGTTCGGAACGGGTCGGCCGGAGCTGGCCGATGCTGCGACCTTGGCGGCGGCGCGACAGGTCATCGCGCCGCTGATGCCGGAGGCCTTGGTGGACAAGGCTGCACGGCGGCTAAAGGATCGGCGTCTGGGAGAGCCCGCTCATAGCGAGTAACGGCGGCGGGGATGACCACGCCCGGCTCGCCGAGGTTCTGCTCACAACCGCTGATGCGGGTGGTGGGCGACAAGATCAGGGCGTTCGGCGCGTACCGCGATGGCTGCGAGATGGTCAGCCGCGCCGCATCGGAGAAGAAGGAACTGATTCGATCAGCGACAGGGTATCGAGATCGATCATCTGCATCGCATGGCGGTTGATCATCGTGCTGAGCATCCGGTCGCCTCGCTCGGTCGAGGCGGTGATGGCGGCGCCGACGATGGCCATGATCAATCCGTGCGCCGCGTGTAGCCGGTAGTCGTGCCAGCAGCGGTCCCATCCGTAATCCTTCACGCCACGCGCTACAAGATTCTGGTGATAACGCTCGGCAAGTGCCCGCTCATGCTTCCGGCGTACGGGCGGCAGCAGACCTGCCCCCAGAAAGTACGTCACATCGAGCGCGCCCGGGCCGGGCAGGAAGGTCTGCCAGTCGAGCACCGCGACCGGCAAGCGGCCGCCGCGGGCATCGAACAGCATGTTGTCGAGACGGAAGTCCTGATGCGTGATCGTCCACGGCATGGCGTGCAAATCGAAGTAGCGGCCGATGCAGGCGCCGAAGCGCTCGGCGATCCCGATGACGCCGGGTTCGAGCAAGGCCGCGAACCGCGTTGCGACGACCGGCACGAAGGGCGGCAGTTTGTCGATGTACATCGACACCATGAATTCGCGATTCACCCACGGCAGGTCCAGCAGCTTGCGATCGCCCCACAGCGGCGCGTGCAGCGCCGCCGCGGCATCCATTGCGGAGGCGGCGTCCTCGACGCTGCAACCGGCGAGCTGATCGCCGCCGCGCGCGGGCGAGAGGTCTTCGAACAGCATGCAGAAGTTGCGGCCATCACCGGAAATGTCCGCGAACAGCGTTTGCGGCAAGCCCGCGTCCAGACCCGGCGCGATCTCCTGGTAGAAGCGCGTCTCGCGTTCATACAGACCCAACGCGGCGCCGGATTCGCGGCTCTCCGCCCGGGTGGAGGCCATCTTCGCCACCAGCGATGCGGGTACGCCGGTTTCCGGTGCATCGTATTCCAGGGCGAGACGCAGATTCAGTCCGAGCATGCCGTTGCCGATCGGCGCCTGTGTCACGCGGCGGACGCTCGCGCGGTCCACGATTCCCCGCGCACGCAGGACGGCGGTGATCCATTCGGGCGTAAGTCCCTCGGCCCCTTCGATCAGAGGGTGCCCGGCCCGCGGGTTGTGCCGCAGCGGTGCAAGTGCTTGAGACATTCTCCAGCCTCCTCAGTCCTGTCTATAGTGGAGAGAGACCGCAATAAGCACCTGGCGAATACTGTTGCTGCGCCTTGCTCGGGAGGAGGCGATCGAATCGATCTCCCGGGTTGACTATTTGCTCCCCAGGAGACGCTCCCGCGCATTCGGGAAAGCGGCCTCGTACTCCGGTCGCGGGCGGCCGATGGTGTAGATCGAACCGGAGGCGGTGACCACGCGGCCGTTGCTGATCCCGACCAGATCGCTGGTGGTCACAACGGTCCCGTCGTCAAATCGCGGATGCCCGTACACCTTGCCGTTCAGACGCGGCCGGCACAACTCGGGCGGCGTATAGCAATTTTCCCGATGAACGACGGCCCATAGTTCCAGGCGCCGTTCCGGCTCGAACAGACTCAGCGTTGCGACCCTGCTCGCGATGTCGCTGTCAAATTTCATTCCTGGGCTCCAGGTGTATTGGCGGGAATCCGGTTGGACATCCTTTGTCGCGCAAAGTCTCGCCCGTGTAAACCTCTCGTGGAACTGACAAGGCGATCACCGGCGTAATGGCCGGTCCGAAAGGCCCTGGCCCTTGTTCTCCGGCTATCTGTCATCGCTGAGCGGTTCGAGCAAGTCCTCCTTGGTCTGACTCAGGTTTTCGTAGCGGTCGGCAGAAATGATGAAAGTCCAGCCGGCAAACTTTGCTTTCAGGGCTTCCGATTCCTGCCGCAGATTTTGTACCCGCTCTTGAGCGGTGTCGATCACTGTCGCCCCCGATGTCGTGGCCGGAGTGGGTGCTTGCGCCTTGTTTCCATCGGTTTCGGCGGGTGTCGCCTGGACAAGCGCGTCGGCGATCGCCTCGTCGAGTGAGCATTCGAAGCGTGCGTAATGCCTGCTCTCTGCCTGCCAGATTTGTGCGGTCACCCGCAGACCGTCGAAAGCCTGGAATCTGGCCTGGACGTGCTCCGTATCGACCGGCGGCGGGGCCGCGTCGGCCTTGAGCACGTCCTCGATGCTCAGGGCCGACAGGGCGGCTGCAAGCTCGTTGGCGACGGACTCGGAACTCAGTTTGCGGTCCTTGGGTACATCGGCAACCTGGTAGTTCGGCTCGGTGGCAGCGTTCTTGAACACGCGTAGCGTCTTGCCGTCGCGACCGTTGATGCTGACCGACTGGATGCGGCTGGCTGGAATATCGACCAGCTCGCGGGCAAGCCAGGCCGCGGGCGTCCTGTCGATCGTGATATTGCCTTTTGCAAGCCAGCTTTGCGGATCGCCCGCCGCGCGCACGTAGGTGCTGTCGCCGCCACGGCCGCCGACCTTGCCGACAATCAGCTTGACCGGCTGCTTCAAACCGTCCAGTTCGACCTGCACCCCCTTGGCGTCTGCCCCGGAGATGTTTTCGACGCCGAGTTTCGCGTAGGACGTTGCAACCGTGGTCTTGGCTTCGAGCAGGGTCGCACCGAGCAACTTCAGCAGCAGCTCGCGCAGCTTGCCGACGTCGGCGGGATAAGCGTCCTTCTCGGTGACCGTCCAGCCGCCGTCGGTGCGGACCAGGGTCGCGATCGGCTTGGCGCCGGCACCGATCAGCCGCAGGGTCGTCAGATCGTTGATGCCTTCCTCGAGTCCAGGAACCGCTGCGCCTAGCGCGGGGGCCGTGGTTTCGGGCTGCCGCTGGATCCCGATCCAGAGAGCCAGGAGCAGGGCGATGGCGGCGAGGGTTGCGAGTTTTGGGATGGTTCCGCTCATGATCCTGTTCCTGCTTTTGCCCCGCGGCGCTGCCGCCAGCGCGCGAACGCCGCCACGAGCAGGGTCAGGCCGATCGGCAGCAAGGCGGTGTTGAGAAATTTGAGCGTCGTGCCCAGGGATTCGATGTCCGCGTCGAGCTGCCGCCGCACCGAACGCAGCTCCTTGCGGATGCGCAGCTTCTCGCTCTGGAAACGCTGCAACTCGGCTTTCTGCTCGGGCGAGAGAATCTGCGCCTGGTCCTTGCTCTTGCCGCGTTGCAGTTCGTTGAGCTTGGTCTCGGTCTCCTGCAACTCCTCGTTGAGTTTGCGCTCGGTGCTGCGGTAGCGGTCGTCGGCGCTGCGGCGCAAGTCCTCGACCCGGGTGAACGGCCTCGACGAGGTGGCGCGGCCGCGCACGCTGATCAGCGCCGAGGAGCCGGTGAGGTTGTCCACGGCGTTGACCGCGAAGTCGCCGTTGTTGGCGAAGGGATTGAGAATCTGCTGGCCGAAGAACTGCTGCGTGCGCACCCACAGCCGGTCGGACAGCAGGTCGGTGTCCGTCACGATCAGCAGGTTGGCGTCGCCCGCGGATTCGGCCAGGTGCGTGTCCCCGGCCTTGTCCGGAAACGCGGTCTTGAGCTTGCCGCTGAGACGACCCGCGACCACATAGGTCTCGCCGGTCGGCGCGAATACCTGGAACAGGGCGGAAGGGTCCGGCATGAACTTGACCTGTTCCATCCCCGCCAGCCCGGCCTGCGTGCTGGATTGCACCAGCGGCGTGAGCGTCAGCGTGCTGGTCGGCACGAGCTTGAAGACACCGGCGGTTTGCAGGTTGACGCTGGAAAGCTGCGAGCTGATCACGTCTTCCTGGTTCATCGCCTCGCGCGTGAAACCGAGAATCGCCAGGTGCCTCAGCGACTGCCCATTGCCGAGTTGGACGGACAGCGCGAACTTTCCGTCCAGCAATACCTTGGACGGGTCGTACTCGATGCCCCAGGCCTTGAGCAGCTTCGGGAGGTCCGAACCCTTGTCGGCCATCATCGCGGCGGCCGGGTTGGTCGGATCGGCGCCGGCAGTGTCCTGCTCGGCGTTGGGGTCGAGGAACAGCGCGAGCTTGCCGCCGCGCAGCACGAACTGGTCGAGCGCGTAGGCCAGTTCGTCGGAGACCGTTTTCGGATGGACCAGCACCACGGTCTGGATCGCGGGGTCGATCTGTTTCGTCGTTGCCGGATCGAGTGGGCGCAGATCGAACTGTTCGCGCAGGGAGCCGTACACCGCCCAACCCGGCCGCCGCTGGCGTGTCGCGGGGTCGAATCCCGGCGCGAGCGCGAGGCTGGAGATCAGACCCACGACCGGCTTGGTGGGCCGGGCCAGGCCATGCACCAGCTTGGCGATGTCGTATTCGAGGAACGCCTCTTTGTCCGGCTGGAGGAAGGGCAGCACGGCCTGGCCGTCGGTCGAGTTGGTGCCGGCCAAGCCGCAGTAGACGGTTTCGCCGGACTTGCCTATCGGAACCGCCTGCAAACCAAAACCCGCGGCGCGGTCCTCCTCCTCCGAAAACGGCAGCGGATCGATGATCGAGAGCTCGATCTTGCCGCCCGACCTGGCCGCCATCTCTTCCAGCATCTCGCGCACGCGGGTGGCGAACGTTCGCAGCGCCGGAATGTCGGCCGCCGCCTTGTCGGAGTAGAAGAACGTCAGCCGGATCGGCTCCTCGATTTCACCCAGCACTTCGCGCGTGCCCTTGGACAGCGTGTAGAGACGGTTCTCGGTGAGGTCCAGCCGCGCGCCGCGCAGCAGGTTGTTAGACAGGACGATCAGTGCAACGAACAGGACTGCCAGGATCGCGAGCGTACCGGCGGTGAACAGGGAGCGGCTTCGGGCCGAATCATTTGACGTGTTTTTTTTCATGGGGATCAATCCGCCTTCTTCAGGTCGATCACCACCGCAGTGGCGTAGAGCCAGAAGCCGATGCTCAGACCGAAATACAACAGGTCGCGCAGGTCGATCACGCCCTTGGAGACCGACTCGAAATGGGCCAGGAAGGACAGGCTCGCGATCGCATCGACGAGAAACTGCGGCAGCATGGCGCCAACGAAATCCAGCACCAGCGGAAAGCCTGCAAGCAGCAGCAGGAAGCAGATCACCACGGTGAGAATGAAGGCGACGACCTGGTTGCGCGTTGCTGCCGACAGGCAGGAGCCGATGGCGAGGAAGGCGCCGGCCATCAGGAACGACCCGAGGTAACCCGCGAGAATGGCACCGTGATCGGGCGCGCCCAGATAGCTCACGGTGATCCACAGCGGAAAGCTCAGGCCCAGCGCAATGCCGGCAAACGCCCAGGCCGCGAGGAACTTGCCGAGCACCGCCTGGAGCATCGTGATCGGCAGGGTCATCAGCAGTTCAATCGAACCCGACTTGCGCTCCTCCGCCCACAGTCGCATCGAGATCGCCGGGATCAGGAACAGGTACAGCCAGGGATGGAAGCTGAAGAACGGCAGCAGGTCGGCCTGTCCACGCTCATAGAAATTGCCGAGGTAGAAGGTGAAGGCGCCGGCCAGCATCAGGAAGATCAGGATGAAGACGTAGGCGACCGGCGTGGCGAAGTAGCTCGCGAGTTCCCGCCGGAAGATGATCGTGACGGGATTCATGCGCGCGCCCCCTGTGCCGGCGATGCGGGCTGGGTGACGGAGCGGAACACCTCGTCGAGCCGTCCGCGTTCGAGCTGGATTTCGCTCACCGCGATGCCCTGCGCTTTCAGGCGTTCGCCGATTGCCGCGAAGATCGCCTTGCCGCGGCGCGGGAAGGCGGTGAGGCGCTGATGCGGCTGTTCGGCCTGGGGATCGACCTCGATGCTTTCCACATCCGCCACGCCCAGCAGAGCTTCCTTGGCGGCCTGCGCGTTGGTCGTGGTCAGCGACACTGCGCCGTGATAGCGCGAACGTGCCTCCAGACCCTCGGGCGTATCGTCGGCCAGAATGCGCCCCTGCGCGATGATGATGGCGCGGGTGCACACGGCGTGGACCTCTTCCAGGATGTGGGTCGACACCACGATCGTGCGGCCCGCCGCCATGCTGTTGATGAGCGTGCGCACCTCGTGCTTCTGGTTGGGGTCCAGCCCGTCGGTGGGCTCGTCGAGGATCAGCACCTTGGGGTCGTGCAGAATCGCCTGGGCCAGGCCCACGCGGCGCCTGAAGCCTTTCGACAGGGTCTCGATGGTCTGGCCCAGCACGCCCGCCAGCGAGAGCTGTCCGATCACGAAGTCGAGGCGCCGCCGCCGGGTGTCGCCCCTGAGTGCGCGCAGATCGGCGATGAAATCGAGGAAGGCGCGCACCGTCATCTCGCCGTAACTCGGCGCGCCTTCGGGCAGATAACCGATGACGCGCTTGGCCGCGATTCCTTCCGTCTGCACGTCGTGGCCGCAGACCTTGGCGCTACCGCCGCTCGGTGCCAGGAAGCCCGCGATCATCTTCATCGTCGTCGATTTTCCGGCCCCGTTGGGGCCAAGGAAACCGAGCACCTGGCCCGGTTCAGCCCGGAAGCCGATGCGGTCCACGGCCGTCATGCGGCCGTAACGCTTGGTCAGTTCTGTGGTTTCGATCATGGTGTGTTGGTGTTTTTCCGGTCCGCGCAAGCCGATCATTCGATCGGCTGCAACCTCTACGGCCCTCGTGAAGCGGCCGGATTTTCCATCAGGAACGCGGCCGGTGTCAGCCGTATTCTGAGGCGCTTGGTCTGACCCGCAGTAAAAAAGTTCCCTGATCTGCGGCGCCATCCAAGGGAGTGCCGCATGCAGGTGCACAGCGACAACCAGAAGGCGCACGAGCAATTGATTACGGGCTACAGCGGCATCGATGCCTTCGCCAATGCCCAGGCATTCTGGAAACGGGAGGACCAGCCTGACGGATCGAGCGTGACCACGCTGTATCTGATCCGCGAAGGCAACCCACTCCCCGGGATTCCCTATCCCGAATAGTGCCTCGTCGGCGGGCGCATCGTTGGCCCGAGCGATTGCGTCCATGGATTTCGCGAAATGGCTCCTCGACTTCGGGCCATCACGAAATCTTCATGCGAGTGTCATCCGTCGGTGCGGACTCAAAGCCCAGACTTCGCGCCGACCTCGGTGCCGCTCATGGCATCGACGGTTCTCCGGGGGCTTTGGCAATGAAAAACAACAGACCGAATATTCTGGGGGCGATCCTCGCCTGCGCGTGGCTGGTGCCGTCCGCGCCGATGATGGCAGCCGACTTCACGGTCACGGCGAGTGACTCCGCGGCCAAGACGCTCAATCCGGGCGCCTCAACCGTGCAGACCGGAACGGTGACGGCCGCTGGCGACCTGAACGTGGGCGGCAGCACGGTCGCGGTCACGGTCAGCGGCACGGGGACGGCGAACGTCCTGAACAGCGGGATGATCCGCCAGACCGGCACCGGCCGAACGATCGACAACTCCGGCGGCGCGAACGTCGTCACGCTCAACATCACGAACAATGCCGGCGCACTGATCCAGGCCGCCAACTCCGACGTGATCCGCGTGAACGTCGCGGGCAGCACCATCACCCTCAACAATTCCGGCAGTGTCGTGTCGCCAAACCCCTCGGCAGGCGGGAGTCAGGCACTCGACTGGGCCGCGATCACGACGGGCGGCAACACGCTGAACAACTTTGCCACCGGGATCGTTCAGGCGACCGCCGCCGACGCCATGCGCCCGGGCGTGAACGGCGTCGTCATGAACGCTGGACTGATCAGCGCGGTGCCGGTCATCGAAACCGGCAACGTGGTCAGCGGCAGCGACGGCATCGATGCGCAGTCCAACACGGGCGTGATGGTCACCAATTCCGGCACCGTTTCGGGCCGCCACGGCATCACCGGCAGCGCCAGCGGATCGGCCGCGTTTACGATCTCGGTGACCAACAGCAGCGGCGGCATCCTCACCGGCCTCAATGGCTCGGGCATCAACATCGACAACAACGGCGCGAATCTGGGCGGCGCGACGGTCCTCAACAACGCCAGCATCATCGGCAATTTCGACTCCAGCAAGTATGTCGCCGGTGATGGCGACGGGGTTGACGTGGACGGACTGGTGACGCTCACCAACAACGGTTTCATCCGCGGCCTCGGCGCTGGCGGCAACGGGTCGGACGGTCTGCCGAACAATCCCGAGGGCGTTTCGATCGGTGGCGGTAGCATCGTCAACAACCTGGGCGCCGAGATCACCGGCGAAGACACCACCGGCAGCGGTACCAAAGGCCGCGGCATCCTGGTGGACAACTCCAGCGGCAGCAACGCGTTCGCCGCCACGACGGTGACCAACAGCGGTCTCATCCGGGGCTTCGGCGGGTATGGCATCAAGCTGATCGGCAGCTTCGCCGACACCCTCACCAACAATGCGACCGGGACCATCCGCGGCGCCGGCACTGTCGGCGAGGGCGCCGCGATCCAGACCGGTGGCGGCGGCGATACGTTGACCCACCGCGGTGCCATCATCGGCGACAACGGCCTGGCGATCGACCTGCAGGACGGCGACGACATGCTCGTCATCGAAGGCGGCGGCGCCTCGATCAGCGGCGGCGTCTCGGGTGGAGCCGGCAGCAACACGCTGAGCCTGAATCCCGGCCTGGGCAACGGCTTCTCGTTCGCCGGTGAGTTCTCGAACTTCGCCACGGTCGAGATCCAGAGCGGCACGGTGACCCTCTCCGGTGCGAGCACCTACACCGGCGACACCCTCGTCACCGCTGGCACCCTGGTCGTGACGAACGCCAGCAGCAACGCCACCGGCTCCGGGACCGTCCTGGTCAGGGACGGCGCGACGCTGGCCGGAAATGGCGGCACCGGCGCGGTTTCCGTCGACAACGGCGGCGTCGTGGCGCCGGGCACCAGCCCCGGCGAACTGAAGGTCAATGGTGACTTGAACGTCGTCGCCGGATCGAAATTCGTTTTCGAGGTCGGAACCGCGTCCGATCTCCTTACCGTATCAGGCACGCTCGTGTTCACCGGCACGGGTGCCGCGGTGTTCGACATCATCGATAACGGTCTGACCACGGAAGCCGCCGACTACACGCTGATCAGCTTCGCCGCTTCGTCCGGCCTAACGGCGGACAATGTCGCGCTCGGCACCACGCCGATGGGATTCACCGGAGCGCTCGTCGTCAATGCCACCTCGGTCGTGCTGCGCATTCCCGAGCCCGTGGTGAACGGCAGTTGCGGTGCCGACGACGGTCTTGCGACATCCACCGAGCCCAGCACGATGCTGTGCAGCACCGGCACCGGCACCGCCACCCCGGTCAGCGGCAGCGACGGGGCCTGGCGCTGGATCTGCCAGGGCAGCGGCGGAGGCAGCGACGAGAACTGCTCCGCGCCGTATGCGTCTCAGACCCTCGGCCTGGGCGCCGACTCCACCGCTCTGCAAGTCGGCAGCACCTCGTCGGTGACCGCGAGCAACAGCTCCGGCCTGGTCCCGATTCTCAGCCGCACCGGCGCCGGCTGCACCCTGGGCAGCGCGAGCGGCACCGGCCTGAACCTGAGCGCCATAGCCACGGCCGTCGCCGTCGCTCCCTGTACGATCAAGGCCAACCACCCTGGCACCGCGGACATGGGTTCCAGCCGTTTCCTGCCGGCGGACGAGCAGATGGTGGGCCTCGTCATCAGCAAGGGCGAGCAGATCATCCGCTTCGACGCAGCACCCAGCCTTGCCGTGGGCGGAATGGGGACGGTGAGCGCCACGGGTGGCGCGTCCGGCGAACCCGTGACGTTGTCCAGCCTCACGATGAGCGTGTGCAGCGTCGCAGGGGGCACCGTCGCGGGCCTGGCTCCCGGCACCTGTACGGTGGCGGCGAACCAGGCCGGGAATGCCGACTTCGATCCCGCGCCGCAAGCCACGCAGAACATCACGGTGAACGCCAGCGTGCCCACCGCTCCGACCGGCCTGATGGCCTCGGCCGGGAATGGCAACGTGAGCCTGAGCTTTATCGCCCCGGCCAGCGACGGCGGTGCCGCCATCGGCAACTACCAGTATTCACTCGACGGCGCCGGCTTCACCCCGTTCGTTCCCGAGGTGACCGGTTCGCCGGCGACGATCTTCGGGCTGAACAACGGCACGATGGTTTCGATCAGGCTGCGCGCGGTGAACACCGTCGGGCCGGGCGCGGAGTCGGCGCCGGTGAGCGCAACGCCGGTGGCGCCGGACACGATGCCCAACCGTTTCACGTTCGTCGATGTGACCGGCGCGGCGCCCAACACCATCCAGAAATCCAACACCGTCGTCATTGCCGGCATCAACGCGCCGGCCCCGATCTCGGTCAGCGGCGGGACCTACTCCCTCGGCTGCACCGGCGGTTTCACCGGCGCGATGGGCACCGTCAGCGCCAACCAGAGCGTCTGCGTCCGCCACCTCTCCTCATCCAACGCCGGCACCGCGGTCGGCACCACGCTCACCGTAGGCGGCGTTTCTGACACCTTCACCAGCACCACCCGCGCAGCGCCGACGCTTCCCGCGATCAGCATCAGGGACGTGACCCTGCCTGAAGGGGATTCGGGCAACACGAAATTCAGATTCAAGCTCGCCCTTTCCGCGGCCGCTACCGGCCCGGTGACCGTCGCATTTGTCACTGCCAACGGAACGGCCATGGCGGGTTCGGACTACCTCCCGAACAGCGGCACGGTGACGTTCCCTGCGGGCACCCTGATGCAGCAGATCCAGGTGACGGTCAAGGGCAATACCCTCCGCGAACCCGGCGAGACCTTCTTCGTGAACCTCTCCAGCCCCCGCGGTGCGACGCTTGCCAATTCCCGGGCGACCGGCACGATCAACAACGACGATTGAGTCGGCGGACGTCATCCGCCCCTCACCCGTCCGTCCCTCTCACCGAGACTGATCGCTTTATCGCTGCGTTCGACCTGCAGGCTGGCGTGATCGGCGGCGCTGTACACGGCGATGCACCCGACCTTGAGCGCCGCCCGCCACCCGCTGTTCACGCCGCCGCACGGGTGTCCAGAAGTGATTCGCGGAAGGCGGCTCAGGTGGGACTACGCCGGCCGACGGCAATTCGAAAGTCCCAGCTCCGGAACACGCTCATGACGGGACAATCCGGACATCCCGAAACGGCAGTGGCCACTCCACACCGTTGTCCCGGAATGCTTGCCAGATCATCAGCAGGAGATCGGCATCGACGTGGCTTTTCCCCTCATCGATTTCGTCCAGCCAGTACTCCACCAGGATAATGATGCCGGGATCACCGAAACCCTTTATTTCGGCGTCGGCCCGTTCGTGCTCGGGTACATCGGGGCCTTCGACCACCTGCGGATGCGATCTGACCGTCTTTCTTACCAGTTCGAGCACGCTGGGAATATCGCTTTTGTAGGCCACCTGGAATTCAAGCGAATAGCGTTGCCGCGTGTCCTTGTGGGTCCAGTTGACGAACTGCGTCGTGATGAATTTCTCATTGGGAACCACGATGTCCTTGCCGTCGAAGGTTTCCAGCACGGTCGAACGCATGTTCAGTTCCCGGATGGTTCCGGCCTGCCCGTTCTCCAGTTCGACGTAGTCCCCCACCGTCAGCGATCGATCCAGCAACAGGATGATGCCGGAGATGAAGTTCGATGCGATCGCCTGGAGGCCGAAGCCCAGGCCGACACCGACGGCACCGCCGAACACCGCGAGCGCCGTGAGGTTGATGCCCATGATCTGCAGCAGCACGAGAAACATCACCACGAACAGCCCTACTTCGAACAGCTTGGCCAGAACCTCGCGCGTGCCGCGGGCAATGGTCTCCTGCTTGCGGATCACCCGCTGGCCGGCGTTGTTGGAGACCCGTCCCAGCCAGAACAGGATCGATCCAAAGATCAGTACCCGGATCAGGCCGTAAGCGGATATCCGGATGTTGCCGACTTCCGCGTCGACGGATTCCAGTTGCGCCGTCACGTCGTCCAGCCAGCCGAACACATACAGGATGGCAACCGGAATCGCGATCCACCGGACGAGGGCCTGGATAAATGGATTCCTGACGAATCGGTTGATTGCGGAGTAAAGCAGGAAGACCACCGCCAGACTCTGGCAGACCCGCACCAGCCAGCTCTGCTCCACGGCCGCTGCGCTCACGGCAACGGCTATTCCCAGCGCGAGAAGGGTCAGCAGCGGGAACAGCAGATCGCGGCCCCGGTAAATGCCACGTCTGAGTGGCAGCCACGCACCCGTCGCCGGTTCGGTCGACAACAGCGACGAATGCTTCCGGAGCGCCCCGGCAGTGGAATAAGCGATGACGACCGCCAGAATCGCCAATGCGACCTGTGCGTAGAACTGCGGGCTGCTCAACCAATCGAGCAGGGATGAGAAAAGCTGAGCAAAGCGAGCTTGTAGCGAAGCGATGTCCACCCGTCGAAATCCCCAATAACAGCTCTCGAATCCGCCCCTTCAAGCGCAACCGAAGGGGGCCCCGGAACAGCATTTTTATGAAGTTTGCAAAGGCGTCGTTTGGACGTCAACGAACCAGGCATGCCCGCTGCCGGGCAGGCGGAGCTGCGCGGCTGGACGATCTCCAGGCGGACGACAGTTCAGCGGAATGTCATAGGTTATGCGCGCCCCGTAAGCCTGGGGGGGCTGCGGATCGTGGCGCGGGTTATCCAACACCAGCAGGCGCGTGCCGAGCGTGAATCCTTCTGACAGGTCATGCGTGACCATGAACACGGTCAGGCCGGTCTGCCGCCACAGGCCCAGCAGCAGGGCGTGCATGTCCTTGCGGATGCCGGGGTCGAGCGCGGTGAAGGGCTCGTCGAGCAGCAGTATGCGCGGCCGCATCACGAGGGCCTGGGCCAGGGCCAAGCGCTGCTGCATGCCGCCGGACAGCGCGGCGGGATAGTGGTGACGCACATGGGCCAGGCCCACCGCGTCGAGCATCGCGTCGGCTTGCAGCCGCGCCTTGCGCCGCGCTCCGCCGAACAGCCGCGCGGCAAGTTTGGACTGCGCCAGTTCCAGCCCCAGAAGCACGTTGTCCTGCACGCTCAGATGCGGGAATACGGAGTATTTCTGGAACACCACGCCGCGCGAGGCATCGGGTTCCGGCGTCAGCGGCTTGCCGTCGAGCCGGATGCTGCCGCGGCTGGTCTGTTCCTGGCCCAGCAGCAGGCGCAGAAATGTGGATTTGCCGCAGCCCGAGGCGCCGACCAAGGAGCAGAACTCGCCTTCCTTGACGCTCAGCGACAGGTTCTCCAGCACCACGTGTGCGCCGTATTCCTTCCAGACGCGATCGATGGTGAGAATGCTCATGCGCTGCTGCCCACCACGAACCAGGGGAACAGCCGGCGCGAGGCCCGGCGCAGGCCATAGTCCATCAGCCAGGCGAGCAAGGTGATCCAGGCTATATAGGGCAGGATCACGTCCATGGCCAGGTAGCGCCGCATCAGGAAAATGCGATATCCCAGGCCATCGGTGGAGGCAATGGCCTCAGCCGAAACCAGGAACAGCCAGGCCGAGCCCAGCAGCAGTTGCAGCGAGATCAGCAGGCGCGGCAGCAGTTGCGGCAGCACCACGCGCAGGATCAGGGTCCAGGTATTCGCTCCCAGGGTCTGCGCCTTGACCAGCATCTCCTGCGGGATCTGCCGCGCGTGGCCTTCCAGGTCGCGCGCGATGCAGGGCGCGACGCCGATGACGATCAGCACGACCTTGGAGAGTTCATCGAGCCCGAACACGATGAACAGGATCGGCAGGATGGCCAGCGGCGGGATCATCGCCAGCAGCCGAAGCATTGGCGACAGCGGCGCCGAGAACAGCGGGATGGCGCCCGCCGCCACGCCCAGCATCAGCCCGATGAGGGCGCTGATGCCCAGGCCCAGACCCAGCCGTTTGAGGCTGGCGCCGGTATCCTCCCACAGCAGCACCTCGCCGGAGCGCTGGTCCTTGGTGAACGCCATGCGCTGCACCGCCGCGGCCATCTGCCCGGCGCTGGGCAGGAGCTTGTCGCCGGGGTTGTCGGCGTGGCGCACGCCGGAGGCGATGGCGTAGGCGAGCAGCAGCAGCACGAAGGGCAGCGCGGCCAAGGAGAGCCGCGCGCCGCGGGCGGGAACGAGGTTGATCAGGCGCACGGGATCGAAGGTGGTGTAGGTCGGTTCAAGCGGCGGGCTTCTTCGCCGCGGAACCGACACTGCGCCGGTCCGATAGCGCAGCGCGGCGTCGGCTCCGGCCGCAAAAAGCGCGGCCTTGAGCCGACCTACTTCGCTTTTTCACTGACGGTCGGGGTCTACAGCTTCCCTTCCGCCGCCATCTTCGTGAACTCGTCGGTAAACCGCAGCTTCAGGTTGCCCGCATCGCCGGTGGTCTTTCCACCGGGATAGGCGATGCCGACCACGCCCGCATCCTTGGCGCCTTCACCGAGCAGTTTGCGCTCGAACGAGAACTTCGCGACTTTTTCCATCGTCGCCGGCAGTTCGGGGCTGGCGGTGAACGCCGCGGCTGCGGCTGCGGTATAGAACATCTTGGTCTCGGCGAGTTGCGATTCATATCCCGCCAAATCGGTGCCCGAAGCCTGCGCCATGTGCTCGCGCGCCGCCTTGCCGGCGGCGTCCTGCGCCGACATCGTGGCCATGATCTCGTACCAGGCGCCGGTCAGGGCCTTGCCCAGCTCCGGGTGGGCGGCGAGCTTCGCGGTATTGACCACCATCAGGTCGATGATCTCGCCCGGAATCTGGCTGGAATCGAACACCTTGGTCGCATCCGGCTCCTTCAGGATCTCGGCCAGCAACGGGTTCCAGGTGACCGTCGCGGTGACCTGCGGCGTGGCGTAGGCGGCGACCAGGTCCGCATCCGAGGTATTGACCACCGAGAGGTCGCGCTCGGAGAGATTCACGGTTTCCAGCCCGCGGGCGAGCAGGTAATGCGAGACCGACAGCTCGACCAGGTTCACCGGCTGGCCCTTGATGTCCGCCAGTTTCTTGCCCGCGCCCTTGAGCACGATGCCGTCGTTGCCATTGGAGAAATCGCCGACCACCAGGGCGGTGCTATCCACGCCGCCGGCAGCGGGGATGGTCAGTGCGTCCATGTTGGTCATCGTGCAGCCGTCGAAGCCGCCCGCGGTGTACTGGTTGATCGACTCGACGTAGTCGTTGATCTGCACCACGTCGATCTTGATGCCGTACTTGTCGGCCCATTTCGCGACGATGCCCTTGGCGGCCCCGTATTCCCAGGGCATCCAGCCAGCGTAGATCGTCCAGCAGACCTTGAAAGAGGGAATTTCCTTGACATCCGCAGCCGTGGCCATCGGCGCGGGCGCTTCGGATTTCTTGGAGCAGGCGGACAACGTCAGCGCGCCGAAGAGCAGGACGGCGAGCGATAGATACAGACGAGACACCTGTTGGGATGGCAGGCGGAACATGAGGTTTGTCCTTTAATGCTTCGGCGGTTCGAGGACGATTAGCGGGAGTGTTCACAGCGCAAAGCTCGTGACCTCCCCGGGTTCTATCCCGCCGTATAACCCCATGACCATGAGGTCGCCAGCTCCCTGACCGGCATTCGCAGCGCGGATCGGACCCCTAGCCGACCATTGCCGATATTTTTACTTCGAGAGCCAGCAGCAAAGCAAGCCCCGCTGTTTCCCGGCAGGCGGAAGCGTGCCCCTTTCGCAAGGTCAGCCGGACTTCGCCAGCGCCGCCCACAGCGATTCCAGGCGATCGAGCACGCCCAGCCGGCGGGCCTCCTGCAGGATCACACGCGCGGTGTCGGGCGAGAGTCTGCGCACCAGAGGTGCAAGGCGTCCCCGCACCTCCGTGCGCATGCGCAGCAGGAGCACGATCAGCGGCGCCCAGGCGCGGGACGCCTGCACCGCCTCGAACGCGTGGCCGAAGGCGTTGTCGCTGAGTTTTTCGGCCGCGGCGGCAAGCCGCTCCTGACCGGCTTCGTCCATCAGCGGCACCAGCGGCAGGAGTTGATTCCACAGGCCGTCGACGTCCACGGTGTCGAGGATGGATTCGATCACCCCGGCCTCGCGCATGATCGGCAGGTTCACCAGGCGCTTCTGGTGCGACTCGCCCATCACCGCGATGATCGGCAGCACCGCGCCCCACAGACCCTTGGCCTGCGCGGAGCGCGCCATGCTCATGACGATGGATTCGTCGAGCGTCGCGGCGAGTTCGCCAAGCTGCTTGCGCCAGCCGGGACCGACGTAATTCATCAGGGCGAGCGCTTCCGGCCACAGGTCCTGGGTCTCGTCCGCAGCCAGGTAAATGATCTCGCGCAGGCGCATCTCCGGTAGCAGACCGACCAGGTCGTTGAGCCGGGTCTTGTCCTCGACGAAGAACGCGATGTGCAGCAGCGCGGCGTTGTCGGTGAGCTTCTCCATCACCGCGCGGATCGCGTCGATGCTGACGTAGTCCACGAAGCGCGCGAGCGTGACGAATTCGCCACGGCGGGCCAGTTCCATCGCGACGTCGACCAGACGCGGAATGGGGATGCGGGCGATCAGTTCGCGCACATGGCGCGGGTCGATCTCCAGGGTCACGTCGGCCAGAAACCCGACGCGCAGGCGCTGCGCCACGTCCGCGCCGCGATCCGGTGCCATCAGGCCGGCGACTCGGGCGCACAGCAGAGCCCCGAAAACGTGCTCGGCGATCAGCGCGATCAGCGGCACCGGCAGCAGCTTGCTGGCGGCGGCGACCCGGCGCAGGCGTGCCTGGTCGGCGTCGAACAGCCGCGCGCTCGCCTGTTCGCGGAAACTGCGCAGGCTTTCCGGATCGAGTTCGCGCAGATAGCCCAGGTCCTTGTCGCTCACGCCGAGCAAGCGGGCGAGCTTGAGGATTTCAGCGCGACGGGCGAGCCGGCTCATGCGGCGTGTTGACGACGTGCACTCATATCCCGAGCACTTTGCGGACAGGGAAGCGCATCAGCGCCGGCACGTGTTCGAGCGCCCGGGTCAGCGCAGCGTCGAGTTGCTCGCTTTGGCGCAGCCTCGCGGCACGCAGGGCAGAGGTCAACGCGGCGAGGTCGTCCGCGGCAAGGGTGGCGAACGCCGCAGGCGGATCGCGGCCCAGTTCTATTGCCAGAGGACCGGTTTGCTTGCTCGTCATCGATGCGTGCCCGGTCGGCGATTCAGGGTGGAACGACCAGCGGACGGCGACCGATCACCTGCACCAGGGTCCAACGATGTGCGGAGGCGTCTGCGGGTGGATGTTCGATGCGTTCGCGGCGCGCGATCAGGCTGGTCTCGACGCCGGGCTCGTGATCGAAGCCTTCAATGGCGTCGTAGAACAACTCCCAGTCTCCGCCAGGCGTGGTCCGCACGCGCAGGCAGGTCTGCGGCGCGACACCGGTGCAGGGCACTTTTTCCGGGCCGACGGTCAGCAGCACTTCTTCCACGGTCGGCGCCTGCGCCTGCTGCGCCTGCGCAGCCTCGACGGGTTCTGGCGCACCGGCGGTCGGTGCGACGGGTGGCGCTGCCTGATCGCAGCCGGCCACGACGAACAGAGAGATGGATAGCGCCGGGCCACGTGTGAGCGAGCGAATCATCAGGGCGTCGTCTGGCTTCGGGTGGGTGGCGCGGCGGCGGCGCGGTCCTTGTGTTCCAGTCGCAGGGTCGAAAGATTCAGGAACAGGTCGGCCTCGACGATGGTTGCCTTGACCGGATGCTGCGGCAGGTTCAAGCGCGCCGGCAGGCTGGAGGTGATGGGCACGCTGAACTGCTGGTTGACCTTGAGCGCGGTCCGCAGCGTGGTGTTGACCGGCGTGTTGATGACGTGGTCGATCGTAACCTTGAGCGGGCCCTTGTAGCGCACCCTGATGTCCTGCTTGACCGGCACTACCAGCTTCACCGGCAGGCTCAGCTTCATCGGCAGCTTGGCCTTGAAGTGCAGATTCTTGTACTTCTTCACGTTCTGGAAATTGACCGGGGCCTTGGCCTCGATGTCCGCAATGCTGTCGATCGGAATGATGCCTTCGTAGATGATGACGGTTTCCAGCGGCACCGTGGTGTTGATGTCGATCTCGGTGAGGTAGCTGCCCTTCACCGGCAGCCTCAGCGTCTGGTTGAGCGGTACCTGGGCGTGGATGGTGCCCTGCATCAGCACGTCGATCTTGTTTTGCGTGCGCAGGACGATGTCGGTCTGGTCGGGCAGGCGGATGGTCAGCGGCTGGTCGGAAATGGTGAGCCGCGCAGCGAGGTTCATGAACAGCCAGTAGCCGGTGAGGCCGCCGACGATGACGATCCCCACGATCCCCACGCCAAACACCGGCCACAGCCAGAGCTTTCGACCGGAGGGTGGCCGGGGTTGAGCCGGTGGCGGAGGTGGCGCGGGCGGTGCCGGTGGGGGCGCGGGCGGTTCGCTGGCTGTCGCTTGGGGCGCCGGATTCGACGCCTGACTCGACACCGGTTTCGGCGTCGATGCCGACGTCGTCACCGGCGCAGGCTGGCGGCGCAGGGGATTGAGCGGTTGCGAAGATGACGGGCTGACGACCGGCGTCATGCGCTCGACCGGGTCGGTGGTTGCGCGATTTGCCGCCGCCGGCTCGGTCGGCTTGGCCGCGTCCGCTTGCGGGCGCAACGGATTGCGCGCCTTGGGCAGACGGAAAAAATCGTCGTCGCGATTCACGGGGCGGGGATGGCTTGCGTCTGGGCAGGGGGAGCCTTGGCGCCCGTCTGGCCCTCGTCTTTCATCTCCAGGCGCAAGGTGCGCAGCGGCAGGCGCAGATCGGCCTCGACGATGGTGGCGGCGATCGGGTCGCGGCTGAATTCGGCTTCGGCCGGGATGTCGGATTTCACCGGCACCGACAAATCGGCCTGGATCGGAATGTCGGCATCGATCACGGTCTTGAGCCGCACGTTCAGGTCCTGCTTGACTCTCACGCCGACCGGCGCAATGAACTTGAGTCGCACCATCTGATCGACCGGGATATCGAGCGACACCGGCACGATCGCCTTGACCGGCACCTTGCCGCGGATGGGCAGCTTGAGCGTGTCGCCGAGGATCTCCGCGTCGATCACGGCGTTGAGGTCCAGCACCTGGTCGAGGACGATCTTGTCGCGCACCTGCACGTCCATCTTGATCGGCACGTCGCCGTCGAATTCGGCGATGACGTTGAGCTGTTCCTTGAGGGGAATACGCAGGTCCTGGTCCACCGGCACCTGGGTGTGGATGGTGTCGTCGAGGCGGATGTTGAGGTTTTCCAGTGCGCGGGCGGTGACCTTGAGCTTCTCGTCGATGGTGATCTTCGCTGGCTGGTTGCTCAGCAGCAGGCGTGCGTCGATGTTCTTGAACACCCAAAGCCCGACCAGCGCACCGCCGGCGATGGCCCCGAGAAAGATCACCAGCAGGACCAGCCAGACAAGAAGTCCGCCGTGCTGCCGTCGCGGGGACCGGCTGTTGTTCATGGTGCTCATCAAGACCCCGCTTCAGAATTCGTAGCTGACGGAGATGCCGAAGGCATCGCGGTCACGCAGCACGTGGGCATCACCGCCGCCGGTGAACCAGGAATAAATCAGGTCCAGGCGCCATTCGCGGTACTGGCCCTGGAGATTGCCGACGATCACCTTGCGACCTTCGAGGAAGTTCTCCGCCAGGCCCGGCGCCACGCCATGCACGTCGTGCGCAAAGATCAGCAGCGGGCGTAGTGCAAAGCCGGGATAAAAGATGTCGGTGTAGCGGTAGAAGGTCGCGAAGCGGTAGCCGTAGGCGACCTCGGTGACATAGCCATCCTTGCCGTTGGAGATCGGGTTGATCTTGAGCGCATCGCCGGTCTCGGCGATGCCGGGGCTGTAGTGCGTATGCGTGCCGGGCCCTTCGAGTTGCAGGCGATCGAGCGAGGGCAGGCTGGGAATCCAGTTGCCGCTGAGTTCCACCAGGTACACCGTCTCGTCGGCGCCGAACAGCGAACGCGCACCGGTGACTTTGGTGAAGCCGAGCGTGCTGTGCAGGGTTTTGAAGCGCTCGTAGCCGCGCACGTAGCTGTTGGGTGCCACCTCGCCCGCGACGCCGCCGCGGTACTGCACCAGGTAGGTCGGAATGGCGCGCTCGGAATCCGCCAGGGTGGCGATGCCGAGGTTGATGTCGTTGCGCGGAAAGATCGGCTGGAAGGCGGTGAACAGCACGTCTTCAAGATCGACCTGCACCGGCTGGTTCTCGCGGTAGACCAGTTCGCCCTGGATCGCCAGATTGTAGGCCTCGGTGTCGAAGGACAGGCCCCAGAGCTTGATGTCCTCGGCGAAGTCGAGGAAGTAGGTGCCCGTTTCCAGTGGCAGCGCGTCGAAGGTGTCCGGCCCCGGGTTGCCAAAGCCGCAGTCCACCAGAAAGCTCAGCACGGTCGAGTCGCGTCCTGCCGCATTTCCCTCGCGTCGCGTGCAGGCCGCGTCCGCCGCAAACGCGCTGACCGAGGGAAGTCGCGAGTGATAGTTGGCGTGGTAGAAATTGATCGAGGTCGGCGAGTCCATGAACTCGTCCAGCAGGAAGTACAGCGCGATGCCGTACTGGCCGGAATCGCCCGGCTCCTTGTTGGCGGCGCGGTTCAGGGAAAAGCTGGTGGCCGTCACCTGTCGCGCCAACGCCAAAGCCGGCAAGCCGATTTGCAGCGGATCTTCCGGCGTCTTGCCGAAGGGGCCGACCACGTACTCGTTGGGCGTCGGCTCGTTACCGCCGTCGAAGAACGAGAAGAACGAACCGCGCGCCGGAAACCCGTACGGACGCCATTCGAGCTGGTAGAACGCTTCGAACGACAGCGTGCCGCGCACCGGCCCGCGCACCACCAGCATGTTCTGCGGGAAATAGATGTCTTGCAGTTCCAGGCCCGGCCGCGGCAAGGAATTGGCGTCCGGCGGGTTGACGAAGTTGAGCGTGCCCTGGACGTTCACCGCGGCCTCGCCCCAGGTCAGGATCTGCCGGCCCAGTCGGATTTCCAGCGGTTGCTCATCCCAGGATTCGAAGAAGTAGTAGGCGTTGGCCTCACGCAGTTCGAGGTTGTAGCCGATCTGTCGCTCGGTCTTGTTCGGCCGGTCCGTGCGTGTGCGCACGCCAGGCCCAGGGCCGGGTTCGACGATACGATTGAGATGGGTCTGGCGCAGGTCGGTGTTGACCGGGTCATAGTACAGCAGGGCACCCAGTTCGAGGCCGTAATCGACCGTGCCGAACTGGAGCTTGGAGGTGTACTTGAGCCCCGAGCTGACGAGGTCGCCCTTGTCGTAATTCAGATCGCCGTCGTCGGTGTTGGACGACAGCGCGCCGGGCGCAGAGAGGAATCGCTCGTTGGGCTCGGTGTCGCCGGGCGTGAGTGCGATGCAGTCGTCTGGAGCACACAGTTGCGGGTCGAGACTGGCTTTGCCGATCAGACGATCCTGCCGGCCCTGGATGCGCCAGGCGGCGCCGAGCGAGGCGCGGTTGCGCCATTGCAGCAGCCAGCCGTCGAACTGGCCGCTTTCGAATTCCTTTTCGTACGCGCTGGTCGCCGGCGAGATCGATGCGATCCCCGCCGCCGCCAGCGCGGCGAAGATCGCGCGCCGCATCAGTGCCCCACGCCGGCGAAATTCAACATGACCTGCACCTGCATCTCGCCAACCAGGAAGCCGAGCACCGCGCCGACCATGATAAGGATCCACTCGTCCTGCTCGAATGCCGGGCGCAAAAGGCCCTCGAACTGTTCCGGCGTGAGTTCCTGCATGCGGCTGACGAGCGTGTTCTGGATGTCCATCGCGTCCGCTGCATAGGCCTCCATGCTCTTCATCGCTTCGGGCAGGCGCTCCATGACCTTCTCGGCGATCACCCGCTTCATCTCCTGGTACTGGCGGCTGCCGACTGCAAAAACCACGATCGGTTTGGCCAAGCCGGCCTGCTCGTCCACCAGTCTCTGCACCTGCTTCTGCACCATGCCGAACATGCGGTCCGACAGCGGACCTCGCAGCACCGCGTCGATGATGCGATCCGGCGTGAGGATTTCCTTGGCGATGAGTTTGCCGTACTCCGCCGCCACTTCCTTGCGCCGCTTCAGGAACAGGCCCTGCCATTCGAAGATGCCGAGATAGCGCGTCGGGTGCTTGGGGTTGAACACCATCTTCAGCGCCAGCCAGTCGGTGAACCAGCCGGTGAATCCGCCGAACAGGGGCATCACCCAGGGGCTCTGCGTGAACGCCCAGGTCACGGCCTGCACGCAACCGATGGCGAAGCCGAAATAAATGCCGCTGTTGCGGATGAAGCGGAACTCGCCTTCGCCTGCTTCCAGGAAGATGCGGTTGAGCAGGGGCACGTCGCGCAGCAGGTTGGTGACGACCATGTCCTTGAGGTCGAACACCGTATCGATGTTGTTCTGGATGTCGAGCATGATCTGCTCGACCAGCTTGGGCGCCTCGGCCTTGATGCGCGAAACGATCAGGTTCTTGATCGCGTCCGGCGCGATTTCCCAGAGGCCCGGCTGGTAGTGGCTGGCCACGTCCCGCGTGATGTCCTCGATGGCCGCCAGCAGGGGGGTTTCGATCTCCTGCGCGATGCGCTTGGGGTCGAGCTTCAGGAAAATGTCCTTGGGCTTGATCAGGTGCTCGGTCATGGTGTCGCAGGCGATCGAGGCCATGATTGCCGCCTTGCGCGGCACAATGCCCTGCCAACCCAGGTAAGGCGGGATGCCGAGGAACTTGATCGGCATGAACATCATCTTGATCGCCACGATCTTGGTGACGAAGCCGATGATGGCGGCGACGACCGGCATGGAGGCGTACAGCAGCCAGTTGGTCGATACGTCTGCTACGACTTGGGCCCAGCTCTGCATGTTGCCATCTCCCCGTTTTTTTTGACTCCGCCCTGGCAGCGGAGAGGATTACCAGCTTTGTTGTTCACTGGCCTCGCAGGCCGCCCAGAAGGCTTTTCCAGTTTCTGACATGCGAATGGTGCGGCGAAAGAACTTTGGCCGCAGCCCGTTTTTCTCGATCTGATGGCAGGCGTCGCGCACCCCGGTATCGGCTTCCATCAGCTGGTACTTGAGCTGGAGCGACTTGTCTTCGCCGTCGGATTCGAGCAGATCGAGTTCCCGCAGGTGCTTGAGATAGCGCGGCACCTCGTCGAGCAGCCGCACGCCGCACTCCTTGCCGACCGGGCTCATGTTTTCGATCCAGCGCTGATTGGCCGGCCCGACCAGAGGTCCGGCGCCGAGGTGCATCAGCGCCGCCGCGTGGCCATCCGCGAGTCCCGCCAGGATGCGGGCCTCGTCGGGCACGAGCTGGCGCAGGATGCGCAGGCTGAGCAGCTCGCGGGCCTGCTCGGGGGTCTGCTCCATCGACATTTCCATCATTCGCGCGAGCGTTTCCGCTGCGCCGGATGGGGCGTTGCCGGACATCGCAGCGGAAGAGTCCCCCGACACCCGGCTTGACCCGAAGGAATCGCCGCGATCCGTGCGGCTTGGCGTTTCGTCGTTGTCGTCGCCGACGGCGTCCAGACGGCGCTTGAGGGTCGACAAAGCCAATTTTTCAGCGTGGTTGAAGCCGCGATGCGCCAGGTCCGCTGCCAGGCGTGGCCCTCCTGTGGCGATCTTCCAGACGCCGCCGGCGAGTGCCCCGATCAGGGATGCCGGCGCGCGCGGCTCCTCCGCTGCGTCCTGCGCATCGGACCCGTTGCCTGCCTGTTCCTGTTGCGACATCCCTCCTCCCCCAACTCCGCGGCGGAGCGCGCAGCGTCTGAATGCACTCACGTCATCCGCCCTCTTCGGGATCGGCACGACGCTTTGCGGAATTGAACTTCCAGAGCCTTGTCCTCGGCAAGTCCAAAGTGACAACCGCATCATGGCGCTACAGCATGGGCTATGTCACGCTGCGGTCGGGCTTGTGCACACTTGCACGATGCCGGCACTCAACCGGCGGGAGTATGGCAACGCCAATGCGCGATTCAGGACAGTTACTGGAAATCGTCCATCAGGCCCTGGTCAAGGGCGGCTTCGACGTGGAGGCGATTTATCGCCGGCTAGGTTACAACGCCGAGTCCCTGCCGCTGCGGCAGATGCGCACGCCGCACGAGCTGCAAGCCTTCTTCTGGGAAACCGTGGAGGCGGTGACGCAGGACCCCGACGTAGGCCTGCACCTGTGCCTGCACGCGCCGGTGTTTCGCGGCGAGGTGATCGAATACCTGATGCTGTCCAGCAGCACCTTCGGCGAGGGCATGGAGCGCGCGGTCAAGTTCATGCGACTGGTCAGCGATGCGCTCAACCTGCGACTGGTGCACGATCAGAACGGGACCCGCGCGGTGCTCAGAGGCAGCACCATCTCGGCGCCGCAGCTCCGGCATACCGAGATCATGATGGCGCACCAGTTGATCCGCTTTGGCCAGATGGTGACCGAGGGTAAATATGCACCCTCGCGCGTGCGACTGCGCACCAGCCGGCGCGCGGCACAGGCTGAATACGACGCGATTTTTGGTTGCCCGGTCGAGTTCGAGGGTGAGGAGAGCGAAATCTGGTTCGACGCCGAACTGTTGGGCTATCGCTCGCCGCGTTCCAGTCCGGAACTGTTGCAACTGCACGAGGAACATGCCGAGAAGCGCCTGACCACGCTCAAGCGGCAGGACCTGATCGAGCGCATTCGCGCGGTGTTTGCCAAGCGCCTGGAGCTGGACCGCTGCGACCTGGAGGTGGTGTCCGCCGAGTTGCAGATTGCGCCGCGGCGCCTGCGATTCGAGTTGGCGCGTGCCGGAACCAGCTTCTCGCAGGTGCTGGCCGATTTTCGCTTCGCACTGGCGCGCAAGCTGCTCGCCCGGACCCGGGAGCCGGTCGAAGACATCGTCTACCTGACCGGATTTTCGGAGCCCAGCACGTTCTATCGTGCCTTCAAGCGCTGGTCCGGAATGACGCCGGTGCAATACCGCGACTCCAAACGCAACCACCCGCCCCGGGCGATCGACTTGGCCGGATGAGTCTCTTGGCCTGTCCGACAGAAGTCGATGACGCGGCGACTCATGGCGAGTTCATGTTTCAAGCCTATGATGCGGGGTGCGGCAGGACATGCGTTGGTGCCGCGAAAAACCCTAAACACTCCAGTGCCCCTGAGGAGATTCAGCATGCCTGACTCAACCACGCGCCGATGGGCGCTCGCCGCGCTGGTCGCGGCAACCCCTTCCCTCACCTGGACGGGCCTTGCATCCAGTGCCGACGCCAGCCAACTGGGCGGGGAGTTGACCGCCATCGGCGCGATACGCGCCGCCAGTGCGGACGGTTCGATACCGGAATACACCGGCGAGAAAAACTTCCCTGACGACATGAAGTCGTGGACCCCGGAATACCTGGAAGGTCTGCGCACCAAGGACGTCAAGAAGCTCGAAGCCGAGTTCAAGAAGGCGATCAAGCCCGAGCTGCTCACCCCGTTCGAGACCGTGACCAAGGCCAATATGGCCAAGTACGCGGACAAGCTCACGGATGGCCATAAGGCGCTGCTCGAAAAATACCCGACCTACAAGATGCTGCTGTTCAAGGGCGTGCGCACCGGCTTCTTCCCCAAGGAGGTCGAGGAAGCGACCAAAAAGAACGCCACCACCGCCAAGCTCACCGGCACCGATCTGGTGACCGGCGCGGCAGTGGGATTCCCGTTTCCGATTCCCGGCAGCGGCGCCGAGGTGATCTGGAACCACCGCATGAAATATCGCGGCAATTCCGCGCGGCGCTACAACAACCAGGCCATCGTCAAGCCGGACGGCAGCTTCCAGATCACCAAGCTGACCGAGGACGTCAAGTTCAAGTACGCCAACTACCAGGAACCGCCGGCCGCGGACAACAAGTACCTGCTGCTGTACCTGTCGGAGACCATTTCCCCGCCGCGGGTCGCGGGTCAGCTCACCCTGGCGCATGAACTGATCGGGCCCGACGCCGGCTCGGGCCGTGCCGCATGGATCTTCTCGCCCGGCCTGGGCCGGGTGAACCGCGCACCGGACGTCGGCTACGATAACCCGGCGGTGGGCACGGACAACGAGCAGTACTTCGACCAGATCGACGTGTTCAACGGCTCGCTTGACCGCTACGACTGGAAGCTGATCGGTCGCAAGGACATGTACATCCCGTACAACTCCTACCAGATCAACTCGCCCCTGGTGAAATACAAAGAACTGCTCAAGCCTTTCCACGTCAACCAGGATCAGGCGCGTTACGAGTTGCATCGCGTCTGGGTGGTGGAAGCCACCGTCAAGGCGGGGGTGCGGCACAACTTCGCCAAGCGGCGCTTTTATGTCGATGAGGATAGCTGGTCGATCGCCGCCGTCGACAACTACGACGCGCGCGGCCAACTGTGGAAGGTGCAGGAAGCACACCTGATCACCGCGCCCTTCGTGCCTACCGTGACCGGCTCGCCGGAAATCATCTACGACCTGCAAAGCACCCGTTACTTCACCACCGCGATGGCCAATGAAGACAAGATCACCGACTTCAAGGTCAAGCTCTCGGACGGTGACTTCGATCCCGCCTCTCTGAAAAAGAAGGCGCGCAGCAAATAAGTCGAAACGCCGGGAGTGGTACTCATGAACGGCGGGGGTGACCCTGCCGTTTTTTTGCCTGTGCGATGACCTGCGGCGGCATCGGCTTACAACCGCGGCCCGTTAATCAGCCTCATTCGACGGAGATGCTCACCGAATCGGTAGCGAAGGCTCGAGCGAGGCGTTCGAAAGCAGCTCCTTCTTGAAGGGGGCGACGAGCACGTCGCACCGCCCACCCGCGTTGCCGGCGGGAAGCCCTTACCCGGTCGTGCCTCCAAGGTCCGGAATCGCCTGGGTCAGGCGCTGCGTCAGGCGGCGGCCAACCTGCGCAACAGCCCGACTTTTATCGGGGCGGCGTATCCGCGCCCGGTTCTCGCGCATGGACAAAGCACAGGCCATCAAAGCCATCGCACGTCAATTGGCGCGCCTGATCTACGCGACGCTCACCCAAGGGCAGGTGTACGTCAAAAATACATGGCCGCATGCGAAGGCATGCGTAAAGACCGGCAGCTCCATGCCCTGCCTCGCAAGGCAACCGGCTTCGGATTCCAACTCGTCGGAACACCCGCCACCCTCGCCGCGTAAAGCTTGTTTGAGAGAAGCGGGCCATGCCCTCGACAGACCTTTGAAGAGCTTCCTTAGCACTCCAGTGAATGAGCAAAGGCTATCAATTTCGTTCTAAAGCGGCGGTTCACTACCTAGAGTGCATCACATCGGTATCAGACGCAGCACGCGGCTGAGCCGATCCCGACCAGGAGAATGTGATGCTCGCTCCAGCCGAATCGCTGAGCGTTTCTCGCGGCATAGAGTTGAGCGTGCCGCTCGAAGGTACTACGGACCAACCCGAGAGCCTGCGGCGCGCACGTGCCGAGGCCGAGCGACGCGGTCTGGCTTACGCGGGCGGCGTCTCGCCTATGGAAGCCTGGCAACTGTTCTCCGGCGGCGATGCGCAGTTCGTGGACGTACGCAGTGCCGAGGAACTGAAATTCGTCGGCCAGGTGCCCGGCAGCCTGCACGTGCCCTGGGCACAGGGCACGGCGCTGACTCGCAACCCGCGCTTCGTGCGCGAACTGGAGAACAAGGTCGGCAAGCACGCCGTGATCCTGCTGCTGTGCCGCAGCGGCAAGCGCTCGGTGCTCGCGGCGGAAGCGGCGACCAAGGCCGGGTTCCGGAATGTGTTCACCGTGTTCGAGGGTTTCGAGGGCGAGCACGATGAGCGCCAGCAGCGCGGTCATGCGGACGGCTGGCGCTTCCGCGGCCTGCCCTGGACTCAGGATTGAGCTCCCGTCGATGAGGGCGGATTCCGGGAACGGTCAGCAGCGCTGGGACCTGGCCTGTGTCGTGGCCGGTCTGCGCGAGGCGCGCGAGCACTGGCGCGACACGCGCGTGCGCAAGCGCGATCTCGCTTCGCATGAGTTTCCCTCGCGCGACATCGTGCGAGAGATCATGCTCAAGCTGCGCGGCGCGCTGTTCCCGCTGCGCCTCGGTCCGCCCGACCTGAAACGCGATGGCGAAGATTTTTATGTCGGGCATGCGCTCGATATCGGGCTCGACCTGCTGCACGCGCAGGTGCAACTCGAGATCGGCTGGCGCGCGGGCGGCGAAGAACCGCGACTGTCGCGCGAACAGCTTGCTTCGCGCGCCGGCAGCATCGTCGCCGAGTTCGCCGCGATGCTGCCACGCCTGCGCGGCCTGCTCGACACCGACGTGGAGGCCGCCTATCGCGGCGATCCGGCGGCGCAGAGCGTGGACGAGGTCCTGCTCTGCTACCCCGGCGTGCTGGCGCTGATCCACCACCGTCTCGCGCACGTGCTCTACGAACTCGGCCTGCCGCTGATTGCGCGCATCGTGGCCGAACTGGCGCATTCGGAAACGGGCATCGACATCCATCCGGGCGCGAAGATCGGCGCACATTTCTTCATCGATCACGGCACCGGCGTGGTGATCGGCGAGACCGCCGAGATCGGCGAGCACGTGCGCATCTACCAGGCCGTCACACTCGGCGCCAAACGCTTCGAGACTGAGGCAGACGGCGCGCTGCAGAAAGGCCAGCCGCGCCATCCCATCGTCGAGGACGAGGTGGTGATCTACGCGGGCGCCACCATCCTGGGCCGCATCACCATCGGCCGCGGGTCGAGCATCGGCGGCAACGTCTGGCTCACGCGCAGCGTGCCGCCAGGCAGCCAGGTCACGCAGGGCCGACTGGACCACGCGGTGAGCGGGCCGGGACCGGCGCCGCGATGAGAGAGCTGGAGCAACGTTTCGGCCGCGTGGTCCGCGAAGAGCGCGCGCACAAGGGTTGGTCGCAGGAGCGGCTGGCTGAGGCCGCGGACCTCAATCGCAGCTATCTCGGCGAGATCGAGCGCGGGCTGGTCACGCCGTCCCTGGTCACGGCCGAAAAGCTGGCCATCGCGTTGCGCCTGAGCCTTTCGGCGCTGGTCGGCCGTTGCGAGCAGGGCTGAGACCACGTCACCCGTCCGCCATCAACTGATGGCGATAGCCTGTAGAGCGTTCTCGCAAGCCGGGCCAGTCTATCGATAGAAGTAAATCTTTTTACGGGAGAGACCCATGTCCGAAACCAACCCCGCGCCCAGCGCACTGCCGACGCTGGGCGACCGTGCCGCACGCCAGCTCGCCAACACCACCAAGACCGCGGCACAGCTGCCGATCATCACGCCGCGCTGGCTGGTGCACTTGCTGCAATGGCTGCCGGTGGAAGCCGGCGTCTACCGCGTCAACCAGGTCGCCAATCCCGCCGACATCCGCACCGCCTGCTCGGTCACCGAGTCCGGCGCACTGCCCAATTCCTTCGTCGACTACGTCGAGCAGCCGCGCGAATACTGGCTGCGCCAGGTCGCGACCAAGCTCAACATCCACACGCGCGTTTCGGACCTGTATTCCAGCCCGCATGACCAGATCAAGGAACAGCTGCGCCTGATCATCGAGACGATCAAGGAGCGCCAGGAATCGGAGCTGATCAACAACCCGGACTATGGTCTGCTCGCGAACGTCGCCGAATCGCAGCGCGTGTTCCCGCTCACGGGCGCGCCGACGCCGGACGATCTCGACGAGCTGCTCACGAAAGTCTGGAAGGAACCGGCGTTCTTCCTCACCCATCCGCTCGCGATTGCCGCCTTTGGCCGCGAATGCACGCGCCGTGGCGTGCCGCCGCCGACGGTGAGCCTGTTCGGCTCGCAGTTCATCACCTGGCGCGGCATTCCGCTGATTCCCAGCGACAAGGTTCCGGTGGCCGATGGCAAGACCAAGATCCTGCTGATCCGCGTCGGCGAGAAGCGCCAGGGTGTGGTGGGCCTGTTTCAGCCCGGCCTGCCCGGCGAGCAGAGCCCGGGCCTGTCGGTGCGCCTGATGGGGATCGACGATCACGCCATCGCCTCCTACCTGATCTCGCTGTACTGCTCGCTGGCGGTGCTGACGCAAGATGCGCTCGCCGTGCTGGAAGACGTGGAAGTGAACAAGTTCCATGACTACCCCGACAGCTACAAGTGAGCCGGCCGGTCTGCCTGACCTGGCCGCGCTGACCCAGCTCGCGAACCACCTGTTCCAGGCCCTGCCCGGTGCAGGACCGGCCGGCAGCGCGCTTCCGGCAGCGCCGACGCGGCCGGTGAGTTTCGGTGCGCCGCCGGTACCCAGCGTGCCGGTGCTGGGTCAAGCCAACCTGATGCCCCAGGCGACGTCCCTGTCCACGTCCCTGCCGATGACGCCGCCGCTGCCGGTGTCGCAGTCGGCGGTGGCGACCCATCTCGCACCGCCTTCGGTGATCACGCCGCGCGTACTTCCGACGCAGGCGCAGACGCCGGACGCGCACGCGTTCACCACCACGACCCAGCCCCTGCTCGCGCGTAACGCCGGACCCACCGCGGGCGTGCCGGAAGGCTTTGCCGCGTCGCTGCCGGCGAGCGCGCCAGTGCCGGCGCTGGCCGACACGGCGGCGCCCATTTCGACTTCGGCGGCACCGACTTCGCTGGCGCCTGCGAGTCCGTTCTATTTTCTGGGCGAAGGCAGCGGCGCGCCGCAGACGCGCGGTGCATCCCCGGAGCTGCGTGTGCCGGTCACGCCCAGTGGCTTCGAGCCGTCGGCGCCGCTGTCGCCGGCCCTGCCCAGCGTGGCCGGAGCCCCCGCCCCGGCGAATGCGCCGTTTCCTTCGACGCCGTACTACTTCATCGGCGAATCGAGCGGCTATCCGGCCGCGGCCAGCGGCCAGCGGCCAGCGGCCAGCGGCCAGCCTGCTGGCGACCTGTTCACCGCGCAATCCTTCGGCCTGCCTGGCTCGGACTTGCTGAAAGCGCCACAAACGCAGCCCGCGCCCAGCGCCGACCCGGTGCGCGAAACGCCGTCCGGGCCCGGCTTCTACTTTCTCGACACGCAGAAAGTCCCGGCCTCGACATCACGCAAGGACGAGACGCCTGCGGTTCCCGCCGGCCGCGGCACCTTCGACGTGCATGCCGTGCGGAGGGATTTCCCCATCCTGCGCGAGAGAGTCAACGGCCGGCCGCTGATCTGGTTCGACAACGCCGCCACCACGCAGAAGCCGCAGTCGGTCATCGACCGCCTCGCCTACTTCTACGCGCACGAGAATTCCAACATCCACCGCGCGGCGCATGAACTGGCGGCGCGCGCGACCGACGCCTACGAGTCGGCGCGCAGCAAGGTCGCGAAGTTTCTCGGCGCCAGTTCCGCCGAGGAGATCATCTTCGTGCGCGGCACCACCGAGGCGATCAATCTCGTCGCGTTCAGTTGGGGCAAGCAGAACATCCGCGAGGGCGACGAGATCGTGCTCTCGCACCTGGAGCACCACGCCAACATCGTGCCCTGGCAGATGCTCGCCGCCGAGAAGGGCGCGAAGCTACGCATCATCCCGGTGGACGACAGCGGCCAGGTGCGGCTGGACGAGTACCAGAAGCTGCTCAGCGACCGCACGAAAATCGTCGCGGTGACCCAGGTGTCCAACGCGCTCGGCACCGTGGTGCCGGTGAAGGACATCATCGACATGGGCCATCGCGCGGGCGCGAAGGTCCTGATCGACGGCGCACAAGCGGTGTCGCATCTGCGCGTGAACGTGCAGGCGCTGGACGCGGACTTCTACGTGTTCTCCGGCCACAAGATTTTCGGGCCGACCGGCATCGGCGTGGTCTACGGCAAGCGCTCGGTCCTGCAGGACATGCCGCCCTACCAGGGCGGCGGCAACATGATCGAGGACGTGAGCTTCGACAAAACCGTGTACCACGATCCGCCCGCGCGCTTCGAGGCCGGCACCGGCAACATCGCAGACGCAGTCGGGCTAGGCGCGGCGCTGGATTACGTGGAACGCATCGGGCTGGAGAACATCGCGCGCTACGAGCACGAGCTGCTCGAATACGGCACGGCCGGCCTCAAGACCGTGCCCGGCCTGCACCTGATCGGCACCGCGAAAGACAAGACCAGCGTCATGTCCTTCACGCTCGAGGGCTACAAGACCGAAGAGGTCGGCAAGGCACTGAACCAGGACGGCATCGCGGTGCGTGCCGGTCATCACTGCGCGCAGCCGATCCTGCGGCGCTTCGGCGTCGAAGCGACGGTGAGGCCGTCGATCGCGTTCTACAACACCTGCGAGGAGATCGACGTGATGATCGCCGCGCTGCATCGACTGGTGGCGAAGCGCACGCAGCGGCGAGCGCCGGGTCGAGATCCGCAATCAGGTCATTGATGAGTTCGATGCCGATCGACAGGCGGATGGCGTCATCGGTCACGCCCGCCTTGATCAACTCCTCCGGCGAGAGGCCATGCGTGCCGCGATCAGGTAGTGCATCAGTTTGAATTCCAGCACCCCGTTCGGCCCGAGTAGCGCCGGGCCGTTCGTCCCGAGTAGCCGCGCAGCGGGCGTATCGAGGGAAGCGTCGCGTATCGAGGGCACGCCCGGCACCTCGATACGCGGCATTGCTGCGCAATGGCGCTACTCGGTGCGAACGGATTCCAAACTGATGTACTACCCGCGATCACTCACCGGTGTAGCGGCTCGCGTGCATA
>JBQTIX010000177.1:0-18827 GCA_052387695.1 Panacagrimonas sp.
GAATCCGGTGCCCCAGGTCTGGGCCGGCCATGTTTAACTCGTCGAAACCTGCAAAGGTTTGGGACTACGGTCGCGGGGGGGGGCCGGCCCCCCCGGCCCCCCCAGTGGGGTTGAGGGGGGGCGGGCCGCGCCTCAGGGTCGGGGGGGGGGCGCGGCCCCCCCCAACATCAGGGGTGTGGGGGGGGGCGGGGCCCCCCCCCGCGACCGTAGTCCCAAACCTTTGCAGGTTTCGACGAGTTGAACATGGCCGGCCCAGACCTGGGGCACCGGATTCCGCGCGCCGGAATTTGGCGCCGGTTACGATGTCCCACCGCTCGATTCATCCACCCGCAGAGGATGCCGTCCATGACGCGCGTGCTACAGGCCCTTGTTCTGACCCTCGCCATGATGACCCTGCCCGCCGAGGCCGCCGACGGCAGCTTCCGGTTCTACGGTTACGCCTTCGACCTGAAGACCGACCGCTACATCTACACCGAAGTCCACGAGCAGAAGATCGTCGCCGACAAATGGGTCAGCGGATCCATCGCGTACTACGCACCCGACGGAAAGAAACTGGGCACCAAGAAGCTCGACTTTTCTGCCGACCCGTTTATTCCGCTGTACACGTACGAACTGCCGGACATGGGCTACAGCGAGGGCATCACCGGCATCGGCAACGAGATCAAGCTGGCCAAGACCAGCAAGGGCTCGGCGCCGCAGACCGCGAGCGTGTCCCGGAAAGACCCGATCGCCGCGGATTCGGGTTTCCACAATCTCCTGCGCAAGAACTTTGCGGATTTGATGGCACGCAAGACCGTCAGCTTCACCTTCATCGCCGCGGGCAATCTCGACAGCTACAAGTTCCGCGCAAAGCGCATCGAAGACACCACCTTCGACGGCAAGCCGGCGGTGCGCTTCCTGGTCGAGCCCAATTCGCTTTTGCGACTGGTCGCGCCTTCGCTGACCGTGACCTACGACGCCGAACAGCAGCGCCTGCTCGAATATCGTGGCCCGTCCAACGTCATCGACCCGGTGACCGACAAGGTCTACGACGCGCGCATCGCCTACTACGACAAGCCGCCCGCGAGCGCACCCAAGACGCTGCCGCCACTGGAATAGCCGCCCGCCATGCGGTCTGTCGTCGCGATCCTGCTGCTGTGCATCCCGGCGCTGCTGAGCCGGGTGGTCCTCGCGGAGGAGGCCGACCGTTTCGCCGCCGCCCGGGCGCAGGCCGCGGAGCGACGCGTTCCGCTGCTCGTCGATTTCCGCGCGCCCTGGTGTTACTCCTGCTACTACATGGCGCGGAACGTCCACACCGGCGCGCCGTGGGCGGCCTTGCAGCGTCGCGCCGTGATCCTGGAACTGGATGCCGACAGCCCCGAGGGCGCGGCGCGGATGAAGGCCTGGAACGTCAAGGCTCTGCCCAGCTATGTGCTGTTCGACGACCAGGGACAGGAACTCGGCCGCATCCTCGGTGAGCAGCGTCGCGAAGCTTTCTACGCCAGGCTCGATGAACTGATCGGCCGCAGCAATACGCTCGAACAACTGCGCGTCGTCGCCACGCGCGGCGGCAGATCGGGTACGGACGCTGCCACCGAAGCGCTGGCCGCGTTTCACGCGCGGCGAGACGCCCAGGCCGGCCTGAAATGGTTCTACGACCTGCCGGGCAAGGTCCGGCGCACCTACGAATCGAATGCTGCGCTGACCCTGCGTCTGGCGCGCCTGCGCCTGATGCAGGCCGCGGAGGTCGGCAATGCGGCCTCCTGCCTCGTCATCGCGCCGGAGGTACTGGACGGCGACCTCGGTTGCGAGCGGCCTTACGAGCTGTCGCGAGTCCAGGCCTGCCTCGCGAACAAGCCGGAAGTTGATGCGTTTCCTGAACTGCTACGCACGCAGCGCCAGCCGATGGAGCAGCTCGTCGAACGCGGCGTGTTCGGCGGTGCAGGCCGGGCCTGCGCCGACCAGCGCAGCGCCGTGCTGGGGCTGGCCGATATCTACACCTCACTGGACGACCGCCCCGCCAGCGAGCGGCTGCTGCGTCGCGCGATCGCCAACCTGAGCGCGCGCATGGGCGATTCGATCGGCCAGGACCGCAATCTCGCCGACGATCTGCGCGCCTATATCGAGGCCGCGGGCGACTGGCCGGCCTACGACGCGCTCATGCCCCGGCTCGTCGCGGCCTGGCCCGACGATTACGTGTACGCCTTTCGTTTCGGCCGCAGCCTGCTGGAGCGCGATCGCGCCTCGGAGGCCTTGCCCTACCTCGAACGTGCCGCCAGCAAGGCCTACGGGGTCAACCGGCTCAAGGTCGCCGAGCAGCACGTCCGTGCGCTCAAGCGCCTGGACAACGGGGAGCAGGCCCGGCGTGTGGCGGCCGAAGCGCTCCAGGCCAACGGGCCGTGGTTTCCGGAAGAAGCTTTGAAGCTGCGTTCGGAGCTTTAGAACCTGTCCAAAAACCGTAGCGAACTGCCGAGCGCAGTAGGTTTTTGGACAGGTTCTCGGGGAAACCCTTCGCAGGTTCGACAACACGGTCGCGGGCGTGGCCCGCTCCTACAGGAGTCGGGTTGCGAAGGAGCGGGTCATGCCCGCGACAACCCTGCGCAGGGATTCCGAGGATGGTTACCGGGGGCCCGGCGCCTGAAACGCGATGACGTCCTGATGCTTGTCCCAGGCGTGTTCGCCGACCGACACGACGCGACTGCCGGTCTCCCGCAATGTCCGCATGATCCAGGCGATCGTGCTGGCAGATACCCCGATCTTCTGGCCCTGGTAAGGCGCGTAGGCGTAGCCGTGCTGCTCCAGTTCCGCCAGGAAAGCGGCCTCCTTCTTCTCGTCGATGTAGCGAAGACGCCGTTCCACCAGGTTCTCACGCATCCTTCTGCCATGGGTGGTCACGATGCAGACGCCATTGGGGGCCAGCCAGCTCAGGAATTTTTTCAGGAGCGTGACCGAAGCGTCCTCGGGCAGATGGGTGAGCACCGAGGCGGCCCAGATCAGGTCGTACGTGCGCGGTGCCTGAAGCGCAGAAACATCCGGCCAGGAGGCCCAGGTGCGGGCGCCAAACTGGGCGGCGACGAACGCCAGGCTGTCGGTGCGAAGGTCCGACGCGTCGATCGCTGCATCGGGAAAACCGGCGCGCAGCCAGCGTGTGACCCGGCCGCTGCCGCAGCCGAAGTCGAGCAGGGATTGCGGGGCGTCCGCGTTGGCCATCAGCAGCGCCCCGTAGATGCAGCGGAGGGCGGATTCTCCGACCTCCCGGTAATGATGATGATTGGCGGTCGGCCCGAGCATGTGGTCGCCCGGCATGTAGGTCCAATCCACCCGGTCCAACGCGTCCCGGACGAACGCGGGCCGGATGTTGGACAGGCGTGTCTTCGCGGTGGCGGGTGGGGCAGACATGGCTGGATCTCTCGGAGATGGGAGGTCGCGATCAGAGCGCGCGCTGCTTCATCAAAGCCGCGCCACCACGCCCGCCGCCACCGCGATCTGGTAGATCACCTGGATCACGTCCTTGCCGAACTGGAAGCGCTTGGTGTCCACCGCCGGCAGCACCAGGATCTCGTCGCCGGGTTCCACATCGGTGGAGTACACGAAGCCGTTACCGTGTTCGGAGGCAATCTCGCCGGACTGGCGCACCAGCAGGACGCGGTCGCTGGCGGATTTCTGGATCACGCCGCCGGCCTGGTTGATGTAGTCCTTCACGTTGTAGCCGCTGCGCCAGACGAATGCGTTGGGCAGGAAGACCTCGCCGTGCACCTGCACCAACTGGCTGCTGCGCGGGATACGGATGACGTCGCCGTCC
This sequence comes from Panacagrimonas sp., assembly GCA_052387695.1. Classification (GTDB taxonomy): domain Bacteria; phylum Pseudomonadota; class Gammaproteobacteria; order Nevskiales; family Nevskiaceae; genus Panacagrimonas. The sequence continues at coordinate 3,782 of JBQTIX010000177.1, forward strand.
TCCAGCGCGATGGTGGTGGGATCCAGGTCTTGCGGCAGCACCACCTGACCCTTGGGCACGATCAGGCGGGCACGGTCCACGAACTGGAGAATCAACTGCGCCTCCTTGGTCCGCAAGGAGGCTTCCTCGTCGGTGAGCGATCGCGCGGCGAGCACCGACTGTTCGAGTTTGCGCAGCATGTCGGTGAGCACCTGCTTCTGCCGTTCGGCCACGCTGCGGCGATACAACTGCATGCCGTCCTTCTGTGACTGTGCCGAGTACTTCACCTGCGCCAGCAGGTCGGCCATCGTCGCGGCGTACGGCAGCACGTACTGGCCGGCGCCCTCGTGTTCGCCCTCCAGCGCGACCGCGATCTGGCCGACGAGCCGGTCGGCCATCACCTCGATGACGTCGCCGGTGACCACCGGCCCGTCCAGCGCTGCGGCGCCGACCGGCACATAGATCACCTCGCGCTTGCTGCCCTGGCTGCGCGCGATGGATACGTGCGTGGCCCGACCGCTGACGCCGGCCATCGACAGCAGCTCGGAGATGCGCCGGCCCTCGCGAAACTCGTACTGCGCTGGGCTCGCGACCAGCCCGCTGATGCGTGCGGTCGATCCGATCGGACCCACGAACACGCTGTCGCCGTCGCGCAGCTGCAACTGCGCCAGGCTGCCCTTGATCAGAAAATCGTAGAGATTCACCTCGGCCAGGACCTGGTCGCCACGCAGCACGCGCACATCGATGTAACTGCCGGACACGGCATTGATGCCGCCGGCGCGATCGATGAAATTGAGCAGCGAGTCCGACGCAAAACCCGGATACAGCCCGGGCTCGTTGACGAAGCCGCTGACGAAGATCTTCACCGGCACCGCCGCTGCGAGCGTGGCGTACACGCCCACGTCCTCGCGGTACACGGTGCGGATCTGGCGGCGCACCACCTCGTTGAGCTCGCCGTTGCGCACGTTGATCACGCGTACCGGCCCGACCCGCGGAATGAAGACATTGCCCTGCGCGTCCACCGGCAGCACGAGCTGAACGTCGATGGCACCCCAGAGCTTGACGTCCACCTGGTCGCCGACGCTGATCAGATACTCCGGATTGAAGCCGCGGAACGATTCGGTGGCAAAACGGCCCTGGAACAGCGCCTGGCCGAACACCGGCACCATGTCGAGGGCGTTCTCGATGACGCCCGCGTCCGGCACCGGTGGCGCGAAGCGGGTGGAAGTGGAATCGAACGCCGGGGCGGCGGGTGGCGGCTGCTGCGTTGGCAGCGGTGTTCTCGACACCGGTGCAGCCGGGGTCGAGAAGAAAGGCGTCGTGGCGGCTGCCGGCGGCTGCTGAAGCACAGGCGGCGCCGGAGTCGTCGGGGCCGCGGGGGCGGAAATCTGCGCCGCCAGCAGCATCGGCCATAGCGCTGTCATGACGACCGCCGTCCAGCCGGCCTGATGGATATGCATGCGTGAACTACTCCCGGTGATCCTTGATGATGGAGACGATGATGCCGCCGATCAGATACGCGACGTGCAGCAGGGCGAAAGCCGTGAACCACGAGTACAGGCGCCGCGGGCGCGTCGACTCCTCAGGCAGGGTCGGCGCCGACACCATGACCAGGTGCTTGACCTTGCGCGAGGCATCGAGCTTGGCCGCTTCCAGGCTCTTGAGGCCGGTCTGGTAGATATCCGTGGCCACTTGCAGCGACAGCTCCAGTTCCTTGTAACGGACCAGCAGATCGTTGAGCGCCTCGGACTTGCCGATGCTGACCTGCTTGCTGCGCTCCTGCGAAATCTGCCGCTCCAAAGCGGAAATTTTCTTCTGCACGCCCACCACTTCCGGCGCCGCGGCACTCAGATAACTCTGCAAGGCTTTCTGCTCGGTCCGCTGCCGAGCCAGCTCCTGCTGCAATCCCAGAATCACCTGTGACACCGCCTGGTTCTCCAACTCGGGGCTGAACAGGGAGTGCTGGTTCTGGTATTCGATCAGGGCGCTGGCGGTCTGCTGGACCTTGGCGTGGGCCTTGTCGACTTCGTTCTGCACAAACGCCACCTGCTCGCGCGCCAGGCTCTGCCCGACCTCGTTCACGAACTGCTCGGACCGCTGCACCATGGCGGCGGCCATCTGCTGCGCGAATGACGGCGAATTGGCCTCCGCGACGACGTCCAGCGTCAGCGAATCCTCATCGACTTCGATCTCGACCAGGTCCAGGTAATACTCCAGCGCGTCTTCGCGCGAAGCGTCGTCGGCCAATCGCGAAAACCAGTCCGATCCGCTGCCCGCGTAGTGCTGGCGAAAACCCAGGGTCTTGTCCAGGTAGTCGAGCATCGCCGGCGACTCGATGAAGCGCTTGACCAATTCGATGTCCTTGGCGGAGCTGCCCCCGCCGGCCAGCGACAGCAGGCCCAGGTCCAGCCCGGCAGCGGCAATGGCCGAATCGTGTTCGACGATGATCCGCGCGTCGGCCACATACCGGTCCGAAGCGATCACTCCGAAATACACCGCCAGGATCGCCAGCGGGACGACGATCAGCGTCACATAGGCTGGCCGCGCGCGGATCAGTCGGGGGAAGATATTTTTCAGGTACGCCAGGTTCATGTCACGAGTTGTCCCGCAGGTAGGCTTCGATGGCGTGGCTGATATTGTCGAAGTACTGGATGGTGCCGCGCTTCACATAGAGCCCCACCTGGCACCACAGGCGCAGCGTCTCCATCGAGTGACTCACCAGCACGATGCTGGCGCGGTCGCGCTTGATGCGGATGGCGGCGTCCGCGCGGCGGCGAAACTTCTCGTCGCCGGTCGAGGTGATCTCGTCCATCAGGTAGTAGTCATAGTCGAACGCCATGCTGATGGCGAAGGTCAGGCGCGCGCGCATGCCGGTCGAATAGGTCTTGATCGGGTGTTCGAAAAACGCCCCGAGTTCGGAGAATTCGTGGATGAAGGCCAGGCGCTCGCGCATCAACGCAAGGTCGTCGCCGCGGATGCGGCACACGAACTTGGCGTTCTCGCGACCCGACAGCCAGGGCGATACGCCGCCGGTCAGCCCGATCGGGGGCGACACCCGCCCCTCGACGCGGACCCGTCCGCGATCCGGGTGATCGGCACCGGACATCAGCCGCATCAGGGTGCTCTTGCCCGCGCCATTGCGACCGACGATGCCCACATTGGTCTTCGGCGGCAGCTTCAGCCACAGATCGCTGTAAATCTGGTGCCGGCTGCCGTCCGGCATCAGGTACGACTTCCATACGCCTTCCAGGCTGATGGTCATGCGCTCGCCCCTCTGCGGCTCAAGCCGAACAGCAGCGTTTCGCGTTGCGGGGTGCTCATGAGGTCAACCGGTGCAACTGGCGCTGGTAGCAGGCCAGGCCGAACAGCAGCAGGCCCAGCGCCCACATCGACAGGTACAGAAAACTGCAAGGCGAGTCGTACTCGCGCAGCATGGCCCCGCGACCCAGATCGATGGCATGCAGCAGCGGGTTCCACATCAGCCATCCACGCACCGGTTCCGGCACCACTTCGACGGTGAAAAACACGCCGGAGATGAAGAACAGCGGACGCTCCACCAGGGAGATGATCCGGCGCATCTCCTCGTCGAGCACGATCAGGACATCCGCCAGCAGCCCGAATCCGACCGAGAACAGGTACAGCAGGCCGAGCACCCCGAGAAAGCTCAGCGGGTCTTCCACCTGGTAGTTGAGGTCGAACCAGTGCATGCCGAACATCAGCATCAGGGCTACCGAGAACAGCAGCAGGAATTCCAGCGTGCAGCGCACCAGGATGACGTCGAACGGGCGGATTTCGCGGTAATTGAACATGCTCTTGTTGCCGCCCATCGCGCCCATGGCCTGGCTGTAGGCGTGCTGAAACATGAAGAACGGCAGCACGCCGATCATGAAAAAATAAGCGCCCGAGACGCCGTAGATGTCCGCCCTGACGCCGCCGACGAGGTAGCGCACCTCGTTGATCAGCAGGATGTAGAGCAAAGGCTGTGCGATGGCCCAGAAGTAGCCGTAGCGCATCGAGCCGAAGCGGTTGCGCACCTCGCGGATGAACAGCGCGGCCAGCGTGTCGCGCATGATGCGCAGGCTGCTGCGCGGTGGCGCCACCGGTAGATGGGGGAGCTTGACATCGATCTCGGGCACCACCAGGGCCGCCTGCCGCTGCGCCTGTCGCCGCGTCGCCCGGAGCGGCGCCGACAGCGCCAGATCGCGCGCCGCACCGACGGCACGCGCGCGCACGACAGACTCGGGCGAGATGGTCACATCGTCCGGCATCGCGGCGATCCAGACGATGATCCCGGTCGGATGGCGGCCGGACTCGCGCACTCCCGGCGCCAGGCGGTCCGTCGTCACACGCGCCACTTCGCGATCGTCCACCCAGACCACCACTTCGATCTGGCGCGGATCGCCCACCATCATGGCCCAGCCGGACACCTGTCGGGGTGTGATCTCCTCGATGGTTCCCTGGATCGCGCCGATCATGCCGTGACCGCCTCGTCGGAGGGGAGCCGGTCGGCACGCCAGGCGTTGTAGAGCGAGCGCCGCGCCTGTTGCCGCGCCTCGGGGCCGGAAGGCATGGACTGGCGTTCCAGATGGACCAGCACCGCGTCGTGACACAGCGCGATCGAATGTCCGCGCCGACGGATGCGTGCGCACAGCTCGCTGTCTTCGAAGTCGCCAACCAGAAAACCCTCGTCGAGTCCGCCGAGCGCGCGCCAGGTCTCCAGCCGCAGCATCAGGCAGGCGCCGGTCACGGCTTTCACGATCTCGTCGCCCTGCCGGGGCACGGGACGCAGCGATTTGCCCGGATGCAGGTTGATCGGTAGTCCGTCCCAGGGACCATACGGGGCGCTGCACATGCCTGCGTGCTGGAGGCTGCCGTCCTCGAACAGCAGGCGCGCGCCCACCATGCCGATGCCCGCCTGGGACAGGGTGTCGCCCAGAGCCCGCAACCAGCCCGGCGCGACGGGGATGACATCGGAGTTGAGCAGGACCAGAACCGGTGCGCGTGCAATGCCGGCACCCAGGTTGTTGGCGCCCGCGTAGCCGAGATTGCGCCTGCCTGCGTGGACGGTGCGGAACGACAGCCCGAACAATCGGGCCAGGAGCGGCGCCTCGGATTCGACGGCTTCGACCAGCCGCGGGTCGTCGATCACGTAGATCAGGTCCACCTCCTGACGAAACGCCGGGTCGCCGCAGAACTGCGCGAGCTGGTGACGCATGAAATCGTGACGCCCGTACAACGGCACCACGACCGAAACTTGCGGGTGCGCGATCGCCGGGCCGTGCTCGTGGATGACCCTCTCGGCCGCGGTCACCGGCGGCGGCGGCCCGAGCGCGGCGATGGCCGGACCGAAGGCCCGGTCCAGCCACTCGCGCAACCTCGGATGTGAATCGGGCAGACGTTCGAGGATCCGGTTGGCCGCGTGCAGGCGCTCGCCGCAGGGTTCCACCGGAGTGAGCGCGACCCGCAAGCTGTGGCCCTTGGCGAAATCCAGCGCCAGGGTCTGGTCGCCTATTGGAGACGAGTCAGGGAAACTCTTCAAAGATCTGTCGCGGGCATGGCCCGCTCCTGCAGAACTCCGGATCCCGTAGGAGCCGGCCATGCCCGCGACCGTGCTCCCGAACCTGTGCAGCCCTTCCTCGGATGCGCTTCGCGTATCCACCCTGTCGACCCGGGACGTCGCCGCAGGGCGGATCAGCGCGCTGCAAGCCGGTACGAGCGCAACGAATCCGCGCGCGCCGGGCTCGCTCACCAGGCCCAGTTGTGCGAGGTCCAATTTCGGTCCCTCCAGCGTCGCCCAGCACTCCAGATCGACACCATCGAAACTCAAACGGATCGGCAGGTCTGCGGCCGGCGTCCACCCGCCGCAGACGAACAGGCTGCCGTCGGGCAGGCGCAGGCACAGGTCCACGCGGGCCTGCGAGGCCGCTGGGGGCAGAGGCACGCGCGCCAGCATTCGACCGGTCGCATCGAGCACGGCCAGGCCGCGCTCCATCCACGGCGCCAGGCCGCCGAAGCGCCCGCCTCCGGCCGACCAGAGCGGGCGCTGGATCGCACATCGCTCGGTCGCGCCCGGAGCAAACACGGTCCGGACCGGGTCCGGCCCGAAAACCCGGCCGCAGGGCGCGCCGCCCTGCTGCGCCGAACCGGATTCCGATTGCAGGCCGGCTACGAGGTCTGCCGGTCGATCGTGGATCAGCGCGCCGTCCAGCACGACCAGCGTCGCGACTCCCATGCGTGTCAGCAGCCACCTCCCGTCCTCGTCGGACGAGGCTCTCGCCCCATCGAGGTACAGGACGTGCAGGGCGCGTCCGAGCAGCGCGGCCCAGTCTGCGGCCTGTGCAGCGACCTGGGCGTGCATCACAGGACTGCGCGCGATCAGCCCCAGCGCCAGGGATTCCGGCACGCCCGCGAGCGCCAGCATCACGAGTTGCGCCCGCGCGAGTTCCACCCGGTCGCCGGTCATATCCACGAACAGGGCGCGCGTGGCCGGTTTCACCTCAGCACCGGCGCCGTACGTTCGCAGGATCACTTCTTTTTGCCGGCCCTGTGACTGCGTGCGCGAGGCGGGCGCCGCCTCGGCGGCGGCCGCGCGGACACGCGACACGGCCATGCGGCTGGCGAAGCCCAGCACGGCCCAATGCGAGGGCAGGCCGAAACGTCGCTGCACGGATTCCGACAGGTCGCGCAAGGTCTGCAAACGCCGACGCATGCGAACAAGGTCCGGGCGCTTCATGCCTCCGCCCCAGCGAGGCCGTAGCCGCGAACCTGCCGCTCGATCACCTGGGCGAGCGAAGGTGGCGGCGTGATGCCCGCAACGAGTCGCGACCACAGCCCCGGTTCGGTGACCGCGCGCTGGAGCGTGCGCGCCAGGTCCGTTGCGCTGCTCACGCGAAAGTGCAGGCCATCGACCTCATGCCGGACCTTCTCGGCCATGCCGCCGATGTCTGCGCAGATCACCGGCCGACCGTGCTGGAACGCCTCCTGGATCACCAGCGGCGAGTTTTCCCACCAGATCGAGGGCACGACCACCCAGTCGATCGCCGCCATGAGTTCGGGCAGTTCTTCAGGCGCGTACGCCGGACGCCGGATCAGTCCCGGAACCTGCTTCAACGCCTGCTCGACTCTCTCGGAAAACGCGGGCTCGAAGCGCTCGTGTCCGCCCCCGTGGATCGACAGCGAGCATTGTTCGCGCAGGTCCGCCGGCAGTTGGCCATAAGCCTGAAGCAACAGTTCCACGCCCTTGTACGGTGTGATCTGACCGAAGTACCCGAACCGGGTCCGCGGCCGCGCGGTGTTGCCGGTTTCGCGCAACGGCGCCCCTTCCGGCAGGCCGTTTTCAATCACCTCGATCCGCTCTGCCGGCAGGCCCCACTCCACGTATCGCTGCTTGAGAAAATGGCTGGGCGCGATGAAACGATCCACCAGCCCCAGGAACGATTTCACGTAGCGTTCGCGCAGAAAATAATCCTGCGGTGACCGGCCCGGCATGCACAGGTGACATTCCGCGGGGCTCGCGCGGCGGCACAGTTCGCCGCTGGTCTTGAGCATCTGGCCGTTGTGGTTGCAGATGGCCAGGTACTCGTGAAGCGTGAGCACGACGCACGCGCCGGGACAGTGGTCGCGCACCACCTTGATCAGCTCGATCCCGAGGCTGACGTAGTGATGCAGGTGAACCACGTCCGGACGGATCTGCGCCAGCAGTTGCGGCAGATCGTGCGTCAGATAGCGCAACCGCTGGCTCGCAAACAGGAAGGGGTCTGCGTCCGCGCTGAACAGGATTTCGTGTCCACCCGGCAGATGGTGGAACGCGGCGCCCGATCGCTCCAGACCCGGCTCGGCGTGACGCGCCAGCAGCCAGGCGTCCCAGCCGGCCAGCGCGCGGAACCCGTTGAACTGATGCCAGGCCGCCAGCTCCGCTCCGCCTTTTGACAGGCTCGGGTGGCCGTGAGCCACGATCAGGATGTGCCGGTCGGGCACGGACGACTGAACGGCTGGCGACGCCGGACGGATGGGATCTTGCGCCGGCCTCACTCGGTCTTGCCGAGCGCTGCTTTCTGCGCGATCCAGCCTTTCTTGCGCAGCACCACGCGGACCCTTTGCAGGCGCAAGGCGAGGTCCGCGGCGAGCAGTTTGCGTTCCTCGGTGGGCGGATTGCGCCGGAACCACAGGGTGGCCTGATCGAGCTGCGCCAGCAGTTGCATCATCCCGGCTTTTGGATTTTCCCAACGGCTCTGTGCGGCTGCGGCCGCATTGCGCCCACCCCGGGGGCTGGCCGCTGCCGCCGCCTGGCGCCGGTTCCGGCCTTTCGCCAGGCGCCGGGCACCCTTCAAATCGGCGACGGCCTCGCTCCTCGCCGGCACCGGGGAATTGGCCGCGATCCAGGCCTGTATCTCCAAGAGCTCATCGGGCGTGCAGACCTTGCGGACCTCGTCGGTGATCGCCGGCTTGGCCTTGCTGAGGCGTGCGACGATTTCGGGCCTGCCCTTCTGCCGGGCGGGATCGTAAGTCGTGCGGATCACCTGGACCATGCGGTTGCGTTCGCGGAAATGCATCGGATTTGCGCCGGGCGTGATCAGTTGGTCGGGCATTATATTGCCGGATACTCGCAGCGCAAGACGAAACACGTAAGCCGACTGCAAGCGGTCGTCGGCCTGCACTTACAGCCGGGCGTCGAGCTTCCGGTTATTCGCATCGATCACCTGACAGGGGTCGGAGAATCGGCGCGGCCGATGGCACGGGTGCGAAGGTTCAACGCGCAAGGCGTAGGTCGGGTCAAGCCTGCGTGCTGTTCGCGGGCCGACCCGACGGATGCGGGCGGGGGATCGGAGGTAGAAAGCGGGACGATGCTGGATGGGTGGGATGTCGGTTCCGCCTTCGGCTTGAACCGACCTACGCCGGACTCCGCCGGGTCCGACAGTCATGAACGGAGAATCCCCGCCGACGCGGCTCGGGGCGGACGCCCCTTCGACGCCGCTTAGGACAGGCCTCGGCCGGCTTAGTGACGGGCCCTGCATGCGCCGGGACGGGACCCGAACCGCGTTTCCCGAATTACGAAAACACCACCGTCTTGCTGCCATCCAGCAGGATCCGATCCTCCGCCTGCCAGCGCACCGCACGCGCCAGCACCTGGCGTTCCAGATCGCGTCCCAGTCGCTTGAGTTGTTCCACCGACATGCGATGCGATACGCGCGCGACGTCCTGCTCGATGATCGGTCCCTGGTCGAGTTCGGCGGTGACGTAGTGCGCGGTTGCGCCGATGATCTTGACGCCCTTGTCCCAGGCCTGCTGGTAGGGGTCGGCGCCGGCGAAGGCCGGAAGAAACGAGTGATGAATGTTGACGATGCGGTGCGGGAAGTGGGCGACGAACGCGCCGGACAGGACGCGCATGTAGCGCGCCAGCACGACGAAATCGGCCTGGTCGCGCAGCAATTCCAGCATGCGGGATTCGGCCGCTGCGCGCGTCTCGGCGGTGATCGGTACGTGTTCGAAGCGCACGCCGAAACCCTCCACCGCGGCGCGCAGGTCCGGATGGTTGGAAATGACCATGGGAATCTCCACGCGCAGCTCGCCGCGCGACCAGCGCCACAGCAGTTCCAGCAGGGCGTGGTCGTGCTTTGAGACCAGGACCGCCATGCGCGGCCGCTCGCTGGCGAACGAGATGCGCCAGTCCATCGCGAAGCGCGATCCGATCACGTCGCCGAAGGCGCGTGGCAGGGCTTCGCGCGACAGGTCGAGCGCCGGGGTCTGGAATTCCAGCCGCATGAAGAAGCGCCCGCCGCTGGCGTCGCTGGAGTGCTGGTCCAGCTCGGTGATGTTGGCGCCGTGGTGGTACAGGAACGTGGTCACGGCCGACACGATGCCGGGCCGGTCGGGGCAGGAGATCAGCAGGCGCGCGGTGGTTTCGGGCTGGAGGGTCACGATACGCAGGTCGGGAATAACTCCATCCATTGCAACCGCGCCCGCTCCGGTTTGCAACGTGCGGGGCCGCTGGCCTTATCCTTCGCCCGATTTGTCCCGCCCTCCCTTTTACGAATGAGCCCTGATCCGCCGGCCGTGGCCACTGCCGCGCCCGCCCGTACCCGATGACGCTCGCCCGCCTGCTGGCCATAACGCTCAGCCGGCTGGCCCAGGTGCGCCTGTTCCAGCCGCTGATTCCGTGGGCCAAGCGCTTGCTGGGCGCGCGCCGTGTTCAGGGCTTGCGCGCAAGGTTGCCGGCGCCCGGACCGCCGGCGCCCGCGAGGCTGGATGGGGTCCTGTGGAACGTGGATTTCTGCTGGCCCATCCCGGGCCTCGGTTATCTGCTCTCCGGCTGGTGCCTGGACCCGCGGTGCAGGGTCGAATCGATGCGGGTCAACGGGGTGCACGAGCTGTCGGCGGACTGGATCCGCACCGCGCGTGCGGACGTGGTCCAGGCTTATCCGCAGCAGTCGGGGGTGGAGCCGGATGTCGGTTTCATCGCGCTGGCGCGCACGGGGCCGCCGCGGGGTGCGCCGCTGGTGGAGGTCCGGCATCGCGACGGTCCCTTCGAGCGCCGTCACCTCACCGTGCTCGACCGCCCCGGCGCTGTCCCCTTCATCCGCGAGGTCCTCGGCAAGATCGAGCCGCGTCACCCGCATCTGCGCGCGCTGATCGAGCGACACCTCGGTCCCGCCATCACCGCGGTCTGGAGCGAGGAACGTGCACTGCCGAGACCGGTCGAGCAGCGCTGGTTCGGCGCCGCGCCGCCGCACCCGGCGGTCTCGATCCTGATCCCGCTCTACGGCCGTTACGACTTCCTGCGTTACCAGCTCGCACTGTTCGCGGACGACCTGGACATGCAGCACGCCGAACTGCTGTACGTGGTGGACGACCCGCGCATTCTCGGCCAGGTGCTGGACCTGGCGGCCAGCCTGCAACCCCTGTTCGGGCTCAGCTTCGCCGTCGTGCACTGCGGTCGCAATCTCGGTTTCGCCGGCGCCAACAATCTCGGCGCGGGAGTTGCCCGCGGCGAGCACCTGCTCCTGCTCAATTCGGACGTGATGCCTCGCGCGCCGGGGTGGCTGGGCCGCACGCTTCAGGCCCTGACCGGGCTTCCGCAGGTCGGCGTGGTCGGTGCGCAACTGCTCTATGAGGACGGCTCGGTACAGCATGCGGGCATGCAACTGGAAACCTACTCGGGCTGGGGCGGGTACGCGATCAACGCGCATCCGGGCAAGGGTTTCGCGCCCGATCCCGCCGACCGGTCCGCGGTCGAAGTCGAGGCGGTGACCGGCGCCTACATGGCCTTGCGCCGCGACCGCTATCTCGAATGCGGCGGCCTCGACGAGGGTTACATCCTCGGCGACTTCGAGGACAGCGATCTATGCCGCCGCCTGCGCCAGCGGGGCCTGCGCTGCTGGTGCCTGAAGGACGTGGAGTTGTACCACCTGGAACGCCAGTCGCAGAAACTCGCGGGCGAAGACGGCTGGAAAGACCTGCTGTCGCGGGTCAACTGCTGGCGTCACGAACAGCTCAGCGCCGGAGTCGCGCCTTGAAACGCCGCGCCCTGATCCTTGCTCATGGCCACCCGGATTTTTCCAAGGGCGGCGCGGAACTGGCCGCGCATGCGCTGCACCGCGCGATCAACCAGAGTCCGGGCTGGGAATCGTTCTTTGTGGCGCGCTCCAACGTGCCGGGGCTGCGTCACACCGGCACGCCCTTCGGCCTGCGGCCGGACCCGCGAGAAATCCTTTTCAGCGGGGGCTGCGACAGCTTCCAGTTCGCAGCCGACCAGCCGCGGGATCTGTGGCGGGACTTTGCCGACCTGCTGCGCCGCTTGTCGCCTGACGTGGTGCATTTCCACCACTACGCGAACTTCGGCGTCGAAGCGCTGCGCGTGGTGCGCAACACCCTGCCGCAGGTGCCGATCGTGCTGACGCTGCACGAGTACCTGGCCATCTGCAATCAGAACGGCCAGATGCTCAAGAGCAGCGGCGCGCTGTGCCATCGCGCCTCGCCGGGCGAGTGCCACGCCTGCCTGCCGGGTCGCAGTCCGCAGGATTATTTGCTGCGCGAGCTGTACATCAAGTCTTTCTTCAAGCTGGTGGACCGCTTCGTCGCGCCCAGCGAATTCCTGCGCAGCCGCTACATCGCCTGGGGCCTGCCGCCGGCCCGCATCAGCGTGCTGGAGAACCTGCTGCCCGACGCGAGCGAATCGCCGGTGCGCGAACTGGCGGCCTGCGAGAGGCGTGGGCGCTTCGCCTATTTCGGGCAGATCACGCCGTTCAAGGGGCTCGCGGTCGCCCTGAAAGCCTTTGCCGGCTTGTCTGTGGACCTGCGCGCCCTGGCGAGTCTGGACGTGCACGGCGGCGGCGCAGAGATGTTCAGCAAGAGCTTCCGCAGACAGATGGCGAAGCTGCTCGACGACGCTCCGCGAGAAGTGCATCACCACGGCCCCTATGGCCCCGAGGATCTGCCGCGCCTGATGCAGGCCATCGACTGGGTCGTGGTGCCGTCGATCTGGTGGGAGAACTCGCCGCTGGTGATCCAGGAAGCGTTCCGTCATCGCCGGCCGGTCATCTGCAGCGACATCGGCGGAATGGCCGAGAAGGTGCGCGACGGCGTCGATGGGCTGCATTTCCGCGCCGGCAGCAGCGCAGACCTCGCACGCGCCCTGACGGTGGCGATCCGCGATCCGGATGTGTGGTCGCGGCTGCGCGAGGGCATCCGCCCCGCGGTCTGCGCGGCCGATAGCGCTCGCGCGTTTCTGGACCTTTACCGCTCGCCGCAGGCCGCGGCCGTGCCCAATCCCGTCTTCTCCGCAGACACCCAATGACTGTTTCTTTCTGGTCTCCCTTCGTCATCCGGGAGTCGCGCGTTTGAGCGCGCGCATCGGCGTCCTCATCCCGGCGGGCGAGGTCTACGACCACGACAACGTGCGCTGGTGGACGCGCCTGGACCGACGCACGGACCTGGAGGCGTACCACAACATCGGCGACGCCTTCGTGTTCGATTCCTCGCTCAAGATCCTCGACTTCAAAAGCGTCGCGCCCGTCGTCATCAGCAGTTACGACGCGCGACGCGCCGAGCAGATCAATCAGCGCTTCGACTACCTGCTGCTGCGCGGCTCCAACTACCTGCACGCGCACATGGACTGGATGGAAGCCGCCAGGGTGCTGGAGCACGTGCGCATTCCGATCATCGCCCTGGGCATCGGCGCGCAGGCCGCGACGCGCGGCGCGCTGCAACTCTCGGCGCAGAGCCTGCATGTGGTGCGCCAGATTGCCGACCGCTGCACCAGCATCGGGGTTCGCGGCGCCTACACGGCGCAGGCGCTGCACGATATCGGGGTGCGCAACGTGCGCATCGTCGGCTGTCCCACCGCCTTCCGACGTCGCGATCCCGAGCTGCGCATCCATGCGCCGTCCGCCGACGCCATCCGCAAGCTGGTGTTCACGCTGAGACGCGAAGTCAACCGCGAATACACCGCGGACGTGCGGCGGTATCTCGAATTCCAGCGGGATCTGATCCAGACCCTCGCCGCGCGCTTCGATGATCTGACGCTTGCGGCACAGGGCGAGGTGGAGGAGAAGATGCTGCTGTTCGGCGACGCAGAACAGAAGACCCGGGCGCAGCAACGCCTGAACGGGGAGCCCTGGTACAGCAAGTGGTTCTACTCAGCGCGGATGCGCGACATCTATGCGCGCAGCCTGTGGTACTCGGATTGCGTCGCGGACTACGAGACGCTGATGAAATCCGCCGATTTCGTGATTGGCTACCGCCTGCACGGCAATCTGATGGCGCTGGCCAATGGCACGCCCGCGGTCTACTGCACCTACGACTCGCGGACCGAGGAATTTGCCGACACCTTCAATATCCCGCGCATCGACATCTACCAGCGCGAACCTTTCGATCTGGACCGGCTGCTCGCGCCCGACCTGTTCGACGCATTCAATCGCGGCTTCGGCGGCATCTACGCGCAGATGCGCGACTTCCTGGTCGAGAACGGGATCCGTCACCGGCTCGATCCGCCATCGATCCAGGTTGAGACCCCGCCGGAGCCGGTCGCCGGAGTGGCCCAAACCAAGCTTGCCGACATCTCTTCAACGCCCGCTGTTCCGGCCTACGCGGACTTCCTCGCGCAGGTGAACGATGTCGCGCTGCAGTCAGTGGAAGCCCAGCGCTGGAAGCAGCGCCTGTTCGAAGCGCAGAAGCAATGGCCCGAAGAGCCCGAGGTCCAGTTGGCCGCCTTCGTGGCGCTCGCCAGCCTGGCGCTCGATCCGGGTGAACCGGATGCAAGCGATCCGCCGCGTCCGCGAAACCCGCTGCTGCATCGCTGCGAAAAAATAATTCCGCGCCTGCAAGGCTGGATCGACGCGATCCCCGAGGCGTGCCGCGCCGGGCAACGCCTGCGGACCGCGCTCGCCGCGGCCAGCATTTCCATGCAGCGCCAGCGATGGCGCCGCGCCGTCCTCTGGCTGGCGCAAGCGACGGACGCGTTCCCCGCAGCGGAACAGGCGCCCGCGGCCGAGCGCGAACACCTGTTGCACGCAGCGTTCGGTCTGGCCCTGCTCAGGCTGTTGCTGGGAGATCATCGGCGCGCGCTGAAAGACTGGGAGCGCGCGGCGCGCCTGGCGCACGCCATCGCGACGACTCAGGCCGATCCGCTGGATCACGCCGCCCTGCAAGTCTCGCGCGAACAGCTGCGAATCGGGCAGATCTGTCTGGCCGGTCGTGCGCGCACCCGCATCGCGTTGGGCGAGGGCCGTGATCAGGATCGCAAGCTTGCGCGCCGCCGCATCCTTGCCGTGCAGGTTCACCGCGACTTCGCACCGCTGGATCGATTTGCGGATCAGCTGCTGGCCGGTGAAGACGCGAAGGTCGAAGCCGCAGCGGAGTGATCGATCGCCAACGCCATCCCTGCGCCATCAGCAGGGATCACGGGTAGTGCATCAGTATGAAATCCGTTCGCACCGAGTGGTAGCGCCGCGACAGCGGCGCTGATTGCGCAGCAATGCTGCGTATCGAGGTGCCGGGCGTGCCCTCGATACGCGACGCTTCCCTTGATACGCCCGCTGCGCGGCTACTCGGGTCGAACGGGGTTCTGGAA
>JBQTIX010000178.1:0-8793 GCA_052387695.1 Panacagrimonas sp.
GGGGGGGGGGGGGGGGGGGGGCGGGCCCCGGTCGCCGGGGGGGGGGGCCGGGGGCGCCGCGCCCCCCCCCCGCGACCGTGTTCTCGAATCCATGCAGGGTTTCCTGAGCGTTCACGAGGGGCGCAGCAGCGACACCCACATTGCCGCGCAGCGTTGTCGCGTGAAGCTCGCCTGGTAGGTCTGGAACCCGGCTTCGCCCATCGCGCGCCGACGCTGAGGATCGGCCAGCAGGGTATCGCAGGCCGATTCCCATTCCTCGGCAGTGTCGGCCAGGAACCCGTTCCTGCCGGTCTCCACCACGTCGCGATTCATCCCGACGGGCGAGGCCACCACCGGCAGCGAGGCGGCGAAATACTGGATCAGCTTGAACGCACACTTGCCCTGTTCATAGGCCAGATCGGGCAGGGGCATGACGCCGATGTCGGCGTCGCGCAGCCACTGGTTTTCCATGTCCTCGCGCCACGCCAGGCGTTCGATTTCGAACCGCGTGCTTTGCACTTCGTCCAGGTCGGCGCCACCGATCAGGCGCAACACGAAACGGCGACGAGCAGCCAGTCGATCCAGCACCGGGATCAGTTCACGCAGGTAGAAGGCGTTGCCGAGATTGCCGATCCAGACGATCGACGGAATCCCGTCGGCGCGACCGCTGCGCACCGCGCCGTTGGACGGACAGCTCGTCGGAACGATGTGCGTACGCCGGCTGTGCTGGCGCGCGTATGTCTCTAGGTAAGCGTTGCCGACCACCACGTGGCGGCTCGCGGCCATGGTCTTGGCGACTCTCCGCGGATCCCACAGCAGCGCGCGCTGGTTGATGTCATTGCTCGGCGGCGCCCAGATGGCGTCGTCAAGATCGAAGTACAGATTCGGCTGCACCCGCGCCAGCCACAGCTCGAACCACGGCGGGCCAAGCGGGAACAGTTCGCGGTGGATGATCACCGCGTCGTAGCGCCACGCGAACGGAATGCGCAGCATCAGGCGCAGCGTCGCCAGCCCGAACAGCGCCAGCTTGGCGAGGCTCCACATCAGACCAAAACGACGCCGTACGCGGTAGAACAACGGGTCCATGAAGGACCAGAACGTCAGGTCGATCCCGGCCTGTGCCCAATGCTCGCGATAACCCCAGATGCGATGCCGCACCGAGGGCCCCGCCACCGGGTAGGTTGACACGCACAGCAGTCGCAGTCGCTTGCCGCTCACGCCCATGCCCATGCCCATGCCCATGCCCATGCAAAACAGATTTTCACTTGGTGGTTGGTCATGCCGCCGCGGTGGCATCGGGCAGTAGCTTTTCCAGGGCCTGGACCGCGGCCTCCGGGCGGATGCCGTTCATGCATTCATTGTTGCGATCGCACACCGACTTGAAGCAGGGGCTGCACGCAGTCAGGTGATGCAGCACCACGTTCGGGGACTGCACCGGCACCCACACCAGATAATTGAAGGCACTGAACAGGCTCACCAGCGGCACGCCGACGGCATCGGCCAGATGCATGGGACCGCTGTCCGTGCTGACCACCGCTTCGCACAGCGCAAGCACGGCGGCGGTCTCGATCAGGCTGCAGCGGGACACGAGATTGTCGATCCGCGCAAGACTGGCCGGTGCGAGCGCCGCCAGCACCCGCTCGGTAGGCAGCTTCTCGTGCGGCCCGCCGATCATCAGAATCCGATGTCCCGGGAAACGTTCCAGTGCCAGCTGCAGAAAGCGGACGACGTGCGCCTCAGGCCAGAATTTTGCCGGCTGCTTTGCACCAAAAAAAAGCGCGACCATCGGTCGTTGGTCCATATCGAGGCAAAGTCTTGCACGCATTCGGTGCGTGACCTCCGGTGGCAGGGCCTGCGCCTTGCGCCACTGCGCCTGTCCCGCCGCCGCGGTGACGCGTAGCGTGGTATCGACGATATTCTCGGTCTTGAGCGTTTGAACGTCTGGAACCGGCACCGCATGTGTCAGCCGCCCGCCGAGTTCGGGTACGGCAAACCCGGCCCGGAACCGACACGCTGCAAAGCGCATCAACAATGCGTTGCGCCGGAAGACTTCCTCATTGGTGCAGACGGTGTTCCAGGTGGGGGTGTGCAGGTCCACCCACAGGTCCCATCGTCGCAGGGCCAACAAAGCGAGAAACACCGCCTTGTCGAAGCGGGACGCACCCGCTGGAAACGGCAGCACCTCGTCCACCGCCGCCTGCGCCTCGGCCAGTTCTCGCACGACGGGGCGCGCAATCAGGGTCAGACGCGCCTGCGGGTAGCGGGCCTTGAGCGCGGCCAGCGTGGGGTAGGTCACGATCAGGTCGCCAATCTCACCGATCATGAGGGCCACGATGCGACGTACCCGCGCCGCGGGCGGCAGCGCATTGGATTGCAGGCTCACAGGCGCCTCTCGACCCAGGCGATCCGATTTCCCCGATCAGCCCGGGCGATCATGCTCAAACCGTTCAGGCCGCTGCCTTGGCCTTGTGAGGCGCAGCCTCCGGCTGAGCGCTGGCGGCGAGTTTCGGCTTGCGCCCGATGGCATAGAACCCGGCAGCCAGCAGATGTGCTTCGGGGTTATGTCGCACCAGCGGAATATCCAGATACTTGAGCGGAAAGGTGAGCCAGCGATACGCGCCGCTCACTGCCTTGCGCGCCAGCGGAAAACGCTGCGGGACGAACATCTGCAACAGGATGCTGCCGTTCTGGAGAAACGACGACACCGGCCCGCTGATCATGCCGATCTCCAGGTCTTCCAGCTCGCCGAACAGCCTGCGCATGCCCTCGCGGGTGTACCGGCGGAAGTCGTTGGGATAGCCATGAAAGAAAAACACGAACGGGACCTCGGCATAAAGCAAACCGCCAGGGCGCAGCACGCGGATCATCTCCGAGGCGACCTTCTCCGGGTTGTACACGTGTTCCAGCACGGCCACGCAGAAAGTCGAATCGAAGGTATTCGAGGCAAAAGGGATGTTGTGCGCGTCGCCCACCAGATCGACATTCGGAAACGAGTCGATGTTGAGCGAGACCTCGTGATCGGTATACCGATGCGGCCCGCCGCCGACGTTGAGCACGCGCATCGCGGGGCCGTTGCCTTCGAACAGCGCACGCGTGTGCGGCGCGCTGAGGTCCGGGTTGATGTTGAGCATCACCTCCGGCGGGCGCAGCAGCCCGAACAGGCGTTTTCCGAGGCTGGGGCGACTGGGCTTGGGCGCGGTGTACTCCTCGCGCATGGCCTCGCCGGTTTCGCTGTGCAACTCACGCGCAGCAGCAAGCTGGCTGTCCACCGAGAGGAGACGCGGAACGCCGCCGAAGACCGCGTACTCCGCGGCGCAAATGACACAGACCAGTTGCTCTCCGCGTTCGGAGAGCTTTCCGGTCTGGCACTTCGGACAACGCAAATCCGACAGCAGGGGCTGCAGGCGCTTACCCAGCGGCGACATTTTCGACGACGTCGTCATTCAATTCGGAATCCAGAAATTCATCCTTGACATCGGAGCCCGCCGCGACCGCGGCCATCGGGGCCGAGGCCATCCCGCCCCTGCGACCGAGGAAGCGGCGTTCGGGAACCGGCACCCCATCGACAGCACCCGACCAATCCAGCAGCAGCGACTCGTACTCTCCCAACACGCGCGGCCAGGTAAAACGTTCCGCGTGCAAGGCGCCCGCGGCGCTGCGCATCTGGTGCAGTTCGCCGGATTCGGACAGCAACTTCTCGATGACCGATTCACAACCGGCCTCGTCGGAAAAGTATCGCGCCGCCTGTTCGCCGGCAACCCAGCGATTGAACGGATTGTCATGCGCAATGATGGGATTGCCCGCGCCGAGGGCCTCGACCAGCGAGGGATTCGTGCCACCCACCTGGTGTCCATGGAGATTGATCCGGGCAAAGAAGCGCAGCGCTTCGATGACCGGTTTCTCGTAGATGGCACCGGGAAACACGATCTCCGTCGAAGCGGCGGACATGACCTGCTGCGCGTATTCGTTACGCGGATCGAAATGTCCCAGCACCACCAGCTTGCAACCGCGATGCCGGCGCGACCAGGCACGCACCATTTCCAGAATCGAGTTCTCCGGTTCAGGACGCGCCACCACGATGGCATATCCGCCGGGAATGATTCCGAACGGTTCGAGCTTGGCCGGATCAGCCTGATCCAGATGATTGGCGCCGTAAGGAATAGTGGTGATCTTCGACGCGGGCACCCGCGTGCTCAGATGGCGCTTGATTTCCGGATGGTCGGCGATCAGATGGTTGCCGAGCCAGCATCCGAAACGTTCATTGAGCCAGAACCAGGCCTTGGCGATGGGTCCCCATTTCCGGCGCCGCCACTCGATGCCGTCCATGTTGATCAGGTTGGTGACGCCGCACAGGCGCAACAGCATGCAGAAGACCGCCGTGTTGTAGCCCAGAGTCAGTGCGAGCCCGCGCTCCCTGGCCGCATGCACGGTACTTTTCCAGTCAAACAGGACGGTGCTGGCAGCACCGTTGCCCTTGACCGGTATGCGAACCCGACGGATGCCATGCCACTCATCTTCAAACGTCGGGCCGATCCCTTCTTCCTGACAGTAGACCGTGACCGTCCAGTCACGATCACGCAGGTACAGGGACAGTCGCTCCGCAAAGGTCTCGAAGCCGCCGTGGTTCGCCGGAATGCCGCGAATACCGAGAATGCGCAGGTGCATCCGTGAAAGGTCCCTCATGTCGCCCCCTCGGGTTACAAACCCGAACTGTTGACGGCCTCTCGATCAAGCCCGGGAACCCTGCCATCCCCGATTTCGATCCAAATGCACCGTCGCAGATTGAAACAAGTGTTGCGCCGATAACCTCGACCCACTCCATCAATGGCTCACCCCCGCCGGACCATCCTGGCCGACGTTCCGTCATCGAATCGCGACGGTTTATATTTTTTTATGCTCTTGTTTTTCGGGTCGGAGCTGACAACTCGACTCGTCTACCCGATTCACAGTTCAATGTGACGGCCCAGCTTTTCCACCCGATTCACACTTCATTGTGATGGCCCAGCATTTCTGCCCGATTCACGTCTCATCACTGCAATAAGTGTGCGCAGTGAGTAACCGTATTTCCCGCGTTATCGGCCCATATTCCGGTCACAGTATTTCAATTGATCGAGGCCCATCCCATGCCGACCGACCTCGATCACTTGCCCGGTTCATATTTCAATCAGGCCAAACTCTGGGAACCCGATGATGGTGCATTTTTGCGATGACCGCAACGTCACATTTGGAGCCCGGATTCTTGTGACGTGAACGACTGGTCATGGTCGGTTCCGGGTCACGAAACGACGTGCAGGGCATCCGAAAACATGCGGCGGGCCCGTGGCGCAGCACCCGCCGCCCGCGGCACTCAGGGGTGTATCGCTCGTTCGCTCACCAGGATTCCGTCGGCATCGGCATACACCCAGTAACCGGGATGGAACTCGCAACCCGCGAAGCGAAGGACCCGGTCCGCGTGCGCGGAATGCAAACCCTTCTCGCTCTTGCGCGGGTGCGTTCCCAGCGCCTTGAGTCCGAAATCCTGCTGCGAGATTTCTTCCGAGTCGCGGATCAGGCCGTACACCACGACGCCGGCCCAGTCGTTCTTTACCGCGAGCTGTCCGAGATTGCCCCCGAACAGTGCACAACGCGTCGAGCCGCCGCCATCGACCACCAGCACCCTGCCCTCGCCCGGCGTCTCCAGGGTGGCGCGCACCAGCGCATTGTCCTCGAACACCTTCAGCGTCTTGATCGGTCCGTAAAACGCGATGCGCCCGCCGTAGTCGCCAAACAGCGGCTCGCAGGTCTGGGCTTCAGGGTGTGCGTCGGACAGGTCGGTGGTGGCAAGGATCATGGCGGAACCTTCGGGTGAGAGCGATAAGTTTCAGCTGGGTTTGCGCGCGATCAGCGGCACCAGGATGGCCCATGCGATGAAGCCCGCAAATGCCACCAGGGTCCAGGCCGGCAGGCTCTGTCCGAGCAGGGTCCAGTCGATTTTCGCGCAATTGCCGTCGCCGCGGATCACCGTCTCCACCACCTCGCGCAGCGGCATGATGTCGATCAGGTAATCGAGCGTTGGCCCACAGGTCGGACGCTGGTCTTCCGGCAGCTTCTGCAGCCAGGTATGACGGCCTGCGATGAAGGCTCCGATGCCGCTCGCGAGCAGACACAGCAGCGTATACACCCAGCGCCCGCCCGCCTTCGGCCCATGCAGGGCCGCGAGCAGGAAGATTCCGCCGGTCGCCAGCATCGCGACTCTCTGGAAGATGCACATCGGGCAGGGTTCAAGTCCGAGCGTTTTCTGAAAATAGAAAATCGCCATCAGCAGCCCGCCTGCACAGCCCGCCGCACCCAGCAGGTTGAGGAGTCGATAGTTGAAGAGCGCTTGCATACGGACGGAACGAGTGATGCCGGCGAGCATGGTAGAACGCAAAACCGGTTTGGCCTACTCCCCACACGACTCACAGGAGGCTCGGCTCAAACACCAGCTTCCTGGCTCCTTTGGAATTTGCTTATATCGATTTTGGTATTTGACGCGACTTCCATTGAGACGGCTCGAATGCCGCCCATAAACTGGCGATATGAATATCGAGAAAATCCCGACCTTTGCCGGTCTCGACAACCTCCAGATCGAGTCGCTCAACGAGCGCTACGCACCGCTGGACTTCGGCGCGCGCCTGCGCCAGCTCTATCTGGACTTCGATCCGGCCAAGGTGATGATCACCTCCTCCTTTGCCGCCACCTCCGCGTATTTCCTGCACATCATCTCGCGGGTGCGACCGGAGCAGGTGATCCACTTCATCGACACCGGCTATCACTTTCCCGAAACGATCGAGTACCGAAAGTACCTGATCGGTCTGTTCGGCCTGACGGTGGTGGACGTGCGCGCGGAGGACTGGAAGCACCAGTTCACCGAGATCGAGCAGACCTATCTGAAGGACCCCGACTTCTGCTGCTCGGTCAACAAGGTCGAGCCGCTGGAGGCGATCAAACCGAGCTTCCACGTCTGGGTTTCGAGCCTGATGCGCTGGCAGACCGATCACCGCTCCGGCCTGCCGATCTTTGAAGTGCGCCGCGGCATGATCAAGTTCAACCCGATGATCGACGTGACGCGCGAAGAGCGCGACGCCTACATCCGCGAACACGCCCTGCCCTTCCACCCCCTGGTGGCCAGGAGCTATTCGTCGATCGGCTGCACGCATTGCACGGTGCCGGGCGAAGGTCGCAGCGGCCGCTGGCTGGGCAAGCCCAAGACGGAGTGCGGCCTGCACCTGTAGTCCCCCGCTCAAACCTCCCCGCGCACGCGCACGCGTTTAGAATCAGGCGTCGCTGTCGATCGATCGGGGAATCCAGCATGGAATTGCGCTCTGCGCGCTACGTCGATGTCGTGATCCTGCGTCCTGTGGGCCGGATCGATTACGCCAACGCCGAAGCGTTTTCCCAGGCGCTCGCCGGGCACCTGGTGGACTGCGCAGGCGGGCACGACTCGCTGCTGTTCGACCTGGCCGACCTGGACTACATCAGCAGCGCTGGCCTGCGGGTGCTGATGCTGGCGTCCAAGGCCGTGGTGCCCAGGGGCGGCAAGGTGGTGATCGCAAGTCCCAGGAAAGTGGTGCGCGAGATCCTCGAGATCAGTCGCTTCCAGCACGTCTTTCCGGTCCACGCCACGGTCATCGCCGGTCTTTCCGCGCTGTCCCCCGCGGCTGCGACGGCCTACGGAGCGCGCCCGTGAAAGTCCGTCTGTGGGGCACGCGGGGATCGTTGCCGGTGGCGCTCACCGCGCCGCAGGTCCAGGCCAAGATCGCGCGCGCCGTGCTGGCCGCAAACGGCCAGCGATTCGAAAATCTCCAGGAGGCCGAGGCCTTTGCCGCCCGACTCCCGTTCGCCATCGGCCAGACCTACGGCGGCAGCACCAGTTGCGTGGAGATCGAACTGTCGCCGCCCACCGCTGCCAGCCATGAATACGTGCTTTGCGATCTGGGTTCGGGCGTACGCAAATTCGGCAACGCAGTGCTGGCACGACATGGCGCGACGGTGCCCAACACGTTCCACATCTTCATGTCGCATCTGCACTGGGACCACATCATGGGGTTCCCGTTTTTCACCCCGGCTTACATCCCCGGCAACACCGTACGCATCTACGGTTGTCACGACAACCTGAAGGAAAGTTTTACCCGCCAACAGGATCCGCCGTCGTTCCCGGTGCCGCTGTCGTACCTGCGCTCCAATCTCGAATTCGTCAAACTCGAACCGGGCCAGCCGCACGAGATCGCGGGCCTCACCGTCACCGCCCGACGCCAGTTGCATGCAGGCGATTCCTACGGCTATCGCTTCGAGCGTGACGGCCAGACGGTGGTCTACTCCACCGACTCCGAACACAAGCTCGACGAGCCGGCCGAGATGGAGGGGTTCGCGTATTTTTTCCGCGACGCGGACCTGGTGATCTTCGACACCATGTACTCGCTGGCCGACGCCATTTCCGTCAAGGAGGACTGGGGTCATTCCAGCAACATGGTCGCCGTGGAACTGTGCCAGCTTGCCGGCGCCCATCACCTGGTGCTGTTTCATCACGAGCCGGTGTTCGGCGATGAACAGATCGCCACCCTCGAGGCCGAGACCCGTCGCCTGGAGGCGCTCACCCGCGAAGGCCGCCGGCCACTCACCGTGACCGCGGCCTACGATGGACTCGAACTCGATCTCTAGGGTCTGTTGACATATGAATGATCGCCGCGTTGCCCCCCGCTTTGCGGCCCCGCCACGCGCCCCCCACCCCGTTTAATTGAAGTAAAAAAAGAGGGGGCAACCCCGCAAGGCCCCAAAAACCGGGGCACACCACCC
>JBQTIX010000179.1:0-30972 GCA_052387695.1 Panacagrimonas sp.
AGCGGCGCTGATTGCGCAGCAATGCCGCGTATCGAGGTGCCGGGCGTGCCCTCGATACGCGACGCTTCCCTCGATACGCCCGCTGCGCGGCTACTCGGGACGAACGGGCCGGCGCTACTCGGGCCAACCGGGGTTCTGGAATTCAAACTGATGCACTACCGATCGAACCGGTGCAGACCTCCCCTAGGTTCAAACAAGAGATTGCGGGAGAACGGGGTTCAGGCATCGAGGTTTAGGGCCAACAGCGCCAGGAGCTTGCAGAGGCTGCCCGGCACATTGTGCGGGGCGCTCTTGCGCTCGCCCAGCAGCAGCGCATCGCCGATAAAGCTCGCCCCCGACATTCCTCAAAACGCCCAATTCAGCCGCACCCCGTACTCGCGCGGTGCTGCCAGCGACTTGGCCTCGCCCAGATCGGTGCGGCCGGTCACGGCGTGATAGCGCCGGTCGAGCAGGTTCTGTCCGAACAGCGTGACCTCCAGGTTCGACGGGGCGTGGCGATATCCCAGGCGTGCGTTGAGAATCGCGAAGGGGTGCTCCTCCACGCTGTTCTGCGGGTCGGTGAAAAATCCGGTGTTGTAGTACTGCTCAACGGCGGCCTCCAAGATGCCACGAGCGGTGTTGATCCGCTGCACCGCGCCGAGGGTTCCGGAGAACCGCGGCGTGTAGATCAGGCGATTGCTGCCGTGATCCAGGCGGGGCGCATACAGCCCGGTACTCTCGGAGAAGCCGGGCCCATTCGGAAAATCCCGGTAGGTCGCGTCGATGTAGGCGGCATTCGTCGCCATCTGCAAACCCGGATTCCAGCCGGGCAGGGGGACCCAGCTCATACCGATTTCCACGCCGCGCGAGCGTGCGCGAGGGACGCTCACAAACTGCACCAGGCCGCCGGTCAGCAGGCCGATGAAACCGGATTGCAGATTGCGGATGTCGTTATCGAAGAGTGCGCCGTCGAAGCGCAGCAGGCCGTCCAGGAACTCCAGTTTGGCGCCCAACTCATAGGCGCTCACCTTCTCGGACGCAAGGTAGTCGGGTGGGCGGGTCAGCGGGTACAGGTTGTACGTTCCGCTTTTGTAGGCGACTGCGTACGACAGGTACACAAGGGCGTTCTCGAACGGGTGCAGGCCCAGCACGGCCTTGGGCGAGAAGTTCGACAGGTGCACGCGCTGCGCTTCGTAGGACAGGAAGGCGAGGACGCCCTCGCCGCTGAAATTCGACAGCTCGGTTCGCGAGGTGCCGAGCGTTCGCGTCTCGCGCTGTGCACGACCGCCGAGGGTGAGGTCCAGCCAGTCGGTGAACGCATACGTGCCTTGCACGTAGGCCGCGCGACTGGCGGTGTCCAGGATGCCTCTGAGCGCGACCGTCAGACCGCCATCGCCCAGCGGGGTGCTCTCCAGGCCGAACGCGTCGAATAAATCGGCAAGCCGGTCGCCCAGCTGCACCGCCGCAGGGAGCTGCGCGGCGCTGCCCAGTCCCGGGATCAGGCCCGGTGCCAGTCGCAGGTAGGCGGGATCCGAGCCGCCGCTGCTGCGCAGGTAGTAGAGCCCTGCGACCCATTCGAATCGGTCCGAAACGCCAGTGTCCGGATTCGACAGGACCTGCAATTCTGCGGTCTGCAAATCGGTGAAGCTATGGTCGCTGCTGACTGCGGCGAAGGGCACGGGCGAGGCGTCGAAGTCCAGATCACCGTGCGTGTCGAGCGTCTGATCGCTGCCCAGGAGCTTGAGGTCGAACCACGGCAGCCTCCAGGTGAGATGGCCGTAGAGCAGTTTCTGGTCCGCGTAAGACTGGGCCGGGAAATCGTTCTCGCCGATGTAGTCATCGTCCTGTGGGCGAACGCCCAATACGCGGCCGAGCGGACTCGGATCGACATTCTTGAGGATGCTGAAGAACAGTCCCGATTGCTTCGAGCGATAGCCGCTGAGGCTGAGCGAGAGACGATCGGTCGGATGAAAATGCAGCTTGAAACGGACCGCATCAAGCCGGTCCGGCGGTGTCTCGTAGAAGAGATCGCTGTAGTGGGCATCCTTGCGCGACGTTTCCCCCGAGAGGCTTGCAGTGAGCCAGGATGTAAGCGGGCCGGAGACGCTGCCTCTGAGCGAACGCGCGTCGAAATTCCCGAACTGGCACTGCAGCGAGCCCGTGAACTCGTCGCCCGGTTCGGCCGTCACCACGCTGATCGCGCCGCCGGTCGCGTTGCGTCCGAACAGGGTGCCCTGCGGGCCTTTCAGCACTTCCACGCGCTCCACGTTCGCCAGCGAATTGAACGTCGCCGCGCCGTTGGGAGTGTAGATGCCGTCGATGTAGGTGGCGATGCTGGGGTCCACCGAGGGCACGATGTTGTCCGTGCCCAGGCCGCGGATGAAGACGATGGAAAGCGTCGCCACGCTGCTGAACAGCAGGCTGGGCACCGCGGTGACGAGTTCGCGCGTGCTTTCGATGCCGCGCGCCGTCAGGGATTCGCCGCTGAACGCCTGGATGGAAATGGGGACGTTCTGGATGTTCTCTTCGCGTTTCTGGGCGGTGACGATGATTTCGTCCACCCGGACCGCGGCATGCGCCGGCTCGACCGGGGTGACGGCGTTGATCTCCGGCAAGGGATCGACGGGAATCGTATCCAGCGGCTGCGGTTCCGCGCCGCCGGGCCCGGCCGCAAAACCGGCCGGGCAGTGACCGCACAGGACCATGCCCAAGGCCGCAAGTTTTGCCCGGTGCCCCCTCATCCCATCCCCTCTTGCGCCGACCGCGAGCGTGAATCGAGCCGGCAAATCTGAAGTTTATATCTCCCTCCGTTCAACCCGCGTCACCACGCGCGAGGGCCCGATCGAGCGTCCAGGCACGGCCGCCCAGTACCAGGACGATGTATCGGCGTAGGTCTGCCCCTGTGTATCGACGATCCGTATTCGACGGGGGCCGGGTGAGTTCGGACGCGCGCTGCCGTTGAAGAAGGCCGCTGAGGCGGTCGGCCGCCTGCGACGGCTGGGCGGGTGCTTTCGGGACGATCGTCTGCAGGGGGCGGTTGAATTTCCTGTGCGGACCTTGGTGGCGCAGCGCATGACGGGGATCAGGCGACGGCGGTAGCGATGGTCTTCGCCGACACGCAACAAGCCACGTCGCAGCATCTGCCCGATGGCCGGCTCCCCGCCGCGACGGGTGGAGAACAGGCGGTCGCGGTCGAGCAGCACGAATTCGTTGGCCTCGGCGCTCATCAGATTGACGCGGCGCTCGAACAACGTGGACCCACGCGACACCGGCCCGTAGGCGCCATGCAGGCGACGGCAACAGGCGATTGGGTCGTTCAGAAACTCGAGCGTCTGACCGAGCAGCGGCCAGCCGTCGGAACCACGGGACGTGGCGCAGCGCCTCAGCCGGAAGCTGCGATTCGCGAAGGTAGTTGGCCAGCAGACCGCCCATGTCGCTCTCCAGATTGCACGCTGCATCACGCCCACTTCCGGCAGCTGATCGGGCTTTCCAAGCGCAAGTCGATGGCTCATTATGCACGCATGTGCATTTTATGCAGATAACTGATGGGAAGCCAGGAACGCAGGGACAGGGAGTGGGCAAAACGGGAGGACGTGTTCCTCGACGCCGCGCTGGAACTGATCCGCCAGGATGGTCTGCTCAACTTGCAGATGGCCCGCATCGCCGAGAAGGCCGAGTACGCGGTGCGCACGCTGTACCTGTATTTCGCGTCCAAGGAAGACCTGCTGCTGGCCCTGGTCACCCGCGAGTTCAAGAACTACCTCGGGCTGATGCAACGGGCCGCGGACTGGCGGGCGTCTTCGCGGGATCGCATGTTCGCCATCGGCGTGGCCAATTCCGAGATCGTGCGCCGCCTCCCTGTTCATTTCCGCATCGCGCAGTACGCGGTGTCCGAGGTGGCGTGGCAGGCGGCCTCCCCTGCGCGTCGTCAGGCTTATGCCGATGCGGCCGCGCCGATGGCCACGATCCCGATGAGCATCATCGAGGACGCGCATCGCGCGGGCGATCTCGAGCAGCAGAGTCGTAGTGCGCTAGAGATGAGCCTAGGCCTCTCGGCCCTGTGCACGGGCTATCACACGTTCGCGCAAGCCGAAGGTCTGCCGATCCCGGACCCCTATCGGCTCATGTATCTCGACATCCAGGCGCTGCTGGACGGTTATCGTTGGAAACCGCTTTCCGATCCCACGGACAGCGCCGCTACCGATGCACTTGTCGCGCGCATCCAGCGGGAAGTCTTCGACGATGTTTAATCGGCAATCGCCGATGCGAACGCAGGCTTCCAAGACACCCGTCCTCGCCGCCCGGCTGCTGGGTTTGTGGATTTTCGGCTTCGCTCATCCCGCGAACGGTGCAGGGGGCAATGCATCGGAAAGTGTCGATGACGGCACCGCCGTCGCGGAACACACCACATACGACCTCATTCCGCTGCCGCCCGCGGCGCAAACCGCACCGCCGGTGGTCGATGCGCTGCCGAGAGTAAAAATCGCGGACCCGGTGATCGTCACGGCTACCAAGCGCGTCGCCGACATCCGCGATATTCCGCTCAGCATCGAGGCTTTCAGCGGCGAGGATCTGCGCCGGATCGGCGCCGACAACCTGGAGGCGATCGCGCGCTTCTCGCCGGGCGTCGTGGCGCTTCCGGGGTTCGATGCCGAGTCCGCACAGGTGATTTTCCGCGGCGTCGCCACCGACACTTTCCGCAACTTTTTTCCGCGCAGTTTCGGTCTGCTCTACGAGGACGTTTCGCTGGTCAATCCGGCGGTCTTCGGCCCGCAGCCGAATCTCGATCCCTTCGACATGAATGTCGAGATTCTCAAGGGTCCGCAGGGCACCTTGTTCGGCGGTTCGGCGGTTCGGCGGTTCGGCGGTTCGGCGGTTCGGCGGTTCGGCGCTGGCCGGTGCGATTCGTTTCGTGCCGAACCGGCCGGATTTCGATGCGCCTTACGGCAGCTTCGGCGCGGGCGTCGGCACGCTTGCGAAAAGCGACGGGCTGTCGCGTCGTTTTGAGGGCATGTGGAACCAGCCGCTGGCCGAAAACCTGGCGCTCCGCGTGGTCGCAAGCAGAAGCGAGAGCCCCGGCTACATCGAAGATATTCGTGCCGACAAGGACGACATCAACGCCTCGGACGCCACCCAGCTTCGCGGGATGCTGAGCTGGCGCGCGACAGAGAACCTGGAATTTCGCTTGAACGCCTTGCGCCGCGAGACGCGCCAGGACGACAGTGTCTTCGCCAACAACGAAGAGCGGCCCGAGCACTCGAAGCGCTTCTACGCGGACGTGCAGGAATCCACCACCGATCTGTTCCTGCTGACCAGCGACTGGAACCTGGGCTTTGCCAACCTCGTCGCCGTGCTCAGCCAGTTCGAGAAAGACTACCCGCAGTTTCTCGACCAGTCGCAATACCTCGGCACTTCGCTCGTCGGGATCGGCGCGTACGGCGAATTCTTCGACGAGTCCTCGCAGCCGAGTGCGGAACTGCGCCTGGTGTCCACGCGCGCCACGGAGTCCGCATGGTGGTTGCTCAGAGACTGGAACTATGTTGCCGGCTATTACTTCGTCGATTCCGATCAGTCTCTGCTGCTCGATATCGGGACCGTGCTCACCGGCCGCGTTGCGAATCTCGGCGGCTATGCGATCTCCAAGGAGAACGCGCTGTTCTTCGATCTCACGCGTCCCTTGAGCGAGCGCTGGGAGTTCGGGCTGGGCGGACGCTTCTTCCGCCAGTCCACCCGAACGGAACTGGCCAACACCATCGTCGCCGTCGATGGCCTCATCGAAACGCTGCCGCTGCTGGGCTTGGCCAATCCGCTGGTCGAGGCCTTGCCGGTACTCGCGGCAATTCCGTTGACCGGCGACAAGGGCGAGACCGGCGAGAGCGGTTTCAACCCCAAGTTCACGCTGCAATGGCGATACAGCGATTCGCTCTCGCTGTTCGGCTCGGCGGTGAAGGGCTACCGCTACGCCGGGGTCAATTCCAACCTGCTGAACGATCCGAACATCCCGCTGTTCTCCAAGTCCGACTCCATCTGGAATTACGAACTCGGCCTACGCACCGGCTGGCTCGATGGCGCCCTGCAAGTCGATGCCACGGTATTTCAGCTCGACTGGGACGACGTGCAGATTCAACAGGCCGACATCACCGGCTTGTTCCCGTACACCACCAATGTCGGCGGCGCGCGCAATCGTGGTGTGGAGTTAAGCATCGATGCGTTCCTGCCGGCCGGCTTCGCGATGAAGCTCAACGGCTCCTACGTGGACGCGCGCAGCACCAGTTTTTTCGACGACTTCAGCGGCCCCGCGCCGGCCGGCACCGAGCTGCCGGGAACGCCGCCGTTCTCCGGATCGGCCTTGCTGTTGTGGGCGCATCCGTTCGGGTCCAGCGAGTTCACCGGAACGATTTCGTACACGTACCAGAACCGCAACTACAACAACCTGCCGCATACCTACGAACATCCCGCGCTCGGCCTGCTCGGTGCCAGCGCGAGCCTGCGCCTGCCGAAGTGGCCGGGCCGTCCGCTGCTGAATCTCGTCGGCACCAATCTCACCAACGAGTTCGAGCCCGGCGTGATTT
This sequence comes from Panacagrimonas sp., assembly GCA_052387695.1. Taxonomy (GTDB): domain Bacteria; phylum Pseudomonadota; class Gammaproteobacteria; order Nevskiales; family Nevskiaceae; genus Panacagrimonas. Next base: position 6,552 of record JBQTIX010000179.1, read on the forward strand.
TCGAAACCAAGAACTCGGGCGGAATTCTCACCACCTTCAACCCGCCGCGGTCGATCACGCTGGGACTGTCGTTCGAATTCGGCGGGCATTGACTGATCCCGCATCCAAAAAAGCAGCGGGAGAAGGCGCATCGAACAGAAATTCTTGAGTGCGTGGCTGCTGTCTGTCGGCGGCCTGCTGACACAAGCCTGGGCGATGGAGCAGGAGGTGCCCCTTGAAGTAATTCCCGTCAACCCCGCGACCGAAAAAAGCGTCGAGCCGGCGCCGGCGCCAGCCGCGCGCAACCGCGTGGTCGAAGAAGTCGTGGTGACGGCGCAGAAGCGTGAAGAGAACCCTCAGGACGTGCCGATCTCGATGCAGGCTTTCAGCGGCGAGGCGCTCGCGGCACGCGGCATCGAAACCACGGCCGAACTTGGTCAGGCGGTGCCGGGCTTGCAGTTCACCGGGGTCTCGGGATTCACACTGATCTTCCTCCGCGGCATCGGCACCGACAATTTCATTCCGTCCGCCGATCCATCCGTCGCAACCTACGTCGATGGCATTTATCTGCCGGCGGGGCAAACCACGTCGCAGGCGCTCGGCAATGTGCGGAGAGTCGAAGTGCTCAAGGGTCCGCAGGGCACGCTGTTCGGCCGCAACGCAACCGGTGGCGCCATCAGCATCGTCACCGAGGAGCCCGGCGACGAGTTCAAGGTTTCGGGCGAACTCGAAGGCGGCAACTTCGACCGCCGCGCGGGTCGCCTCTCGGTGTCGGGACCCATCACCGACTGGCTGTCAGCCGGCCTCAGCGGAATCTCGCTGCGCAAGGACAGCTACTACACGGCCGCGCTCTACGAGACGCAGGGCGACCAGCTCGACGCCTTCCGGATCAAGACCAATCTCCACCCGACAGACGACCTGTCGCTGGCGCTGACCCTGTCCCGGTCGCTGCAACGCGGGCAGGGCTCGCTGATCGGCAACAACACGGACCCCAGCCTGATCGGCCGCCTCGCGCTGAGCACGCCGGCCGAGGACGACTATTCCAGCGAGACGGATTTCGAAGGCGAGTCGCAGGCGCGCCAGGATCTGCTCTACGGCACCCTGAACTGGTCGCTGCCCTGGCTGGACATGAAGCTGATCGGCAGCGACCAGAAGACGCACCAGCTCTACGCATCGAACGATTTCGACGGCTCGGCGATCCCCCTTGGAGGCCTCGCGATCACCAACGGGTTCGCACGGCTGGCCACCGCCGAACTGCAACTGTTGTCCAACGAACGCACACCCGGTGTGGACCGCTTCCAGTGGGTCAGCGGTTTGTACTATCTGCGCAGCCGCGCCGGCTTCGATCCCTTGCACCTGAGGGCTGCGCCCGGGGCTCTCGACGCCGCTTTTGGCCTCGCGGGTGTGGAACTGCCGCAGGGCCTCACCGATCTGTTCGACTCGGCGCTGTTGCTCAACACCCCGCTGGGCGACAACGGCGTCAACCTCGCGCTTCGCGGCTTGCTGGAAACGCGCAGCTATTCGGCGTATGCGCAGGGCACCTACTTTCTCAACGACCAATTCGACTTCACTTTGGGCGGCCGCTTCCAGCGCGAGAAACGCTATCTGATCGAAGCCTCGACCGGCGTCGTTCTGCCGCTGCTCAACGAAGAGGTGACGCTGCTGCCGTTCCGGCTGCCGGACGCGGAGATCAGCGAGAATTTCTCGCCCAAGGCGGTGCTCAGTTTTCATCCACGCGAAGACGCGCTGGTCTATCTGTCGTATTCGGTGGGCTACAAGAGCGGCACCTTCAACATCATCAATATCTACGCACCGCCCAACTACATCGTCCCCGAGAAAGTCACGAGCTTCGAACTCGGCGCCAAGCTGGATTTCCTTGGCGGCGGCCTACGCGTCAACGGCGCTCTCTTCAACAACGAGATCGACAACTTGCAGTCCGCTTTCGTGTCCCTCGCATCGGGCGGCGCCATACGTTTCCTCACCGCAGGTGCAGCACGCACGCGCGGCGCCGAACTCGACGTCATCTGGCTGCCGATGGCGCAAACCAACCCGGGCCTGGCCATCACCGGCAACCTCGCCTATGTCGATGCCACCTACACCGACTTCACCGACGGCAGCGGCTTCCTGCCAGGTAGCGGACTGATAGCGACCCACCTCGACTTCTCGGGCAATGAAATCGTGCGCGCGCCAAAGCTGTCCGGAGGGCTGGGCATCGTGCAGGCCATCGAACTCGAACGCAGCAGCGTCGAACTGGCGGTCGACGGCTACTCCAATTCCGGCTTCTACTACGACGCCTTCAACACCGTCGAAGAAAAGGCCTACACCCTGGTCAACGCGCGGATCAGCTATCTGCATGCACCGTGGAATCTGCGCACGACTCTGTTCGGCAAGAACCTGCTCGACGAGCGCTACCACGTCCAGCAATTTCAGACGGACTTCGGCATCAACAAGACGCTGGCGGCACCGGTCGAGTACGGACTGCGTCTGACCTGGGAGTTTTGATGGGCCCGCTTCGTTCCGCCCGGCTCATCGGCACGATCTCATACGACTGGCAGAGCCACTGAGCGCGAAGCTCTGTAATCTGTGGATCTGGATCGGCGTGATATTCGCGGGCGCGGCGGGTGCCGATGACTCGGTTTCGAGCGGGGAAAGCACGCCTTACGGCACGATTCCGCTCGCGCCGCTGCCGGTGCCCGAGTCCGACGCGGAGTCCGCGTCCGAAGGTGAAGGAAGAGGTGATCGTCACCGCCACGCAGCGGCGCGACGATCTCCGTGACATTCCGCTCAGCGTCGAAGCGCTCGTCGGCACCCAGCTCACCGGCGAACTCCTGCGCGGTGCCGGCGTCGTCGATGCCAAGGAGCAGGCCGTGTTCTTCGACCTGACGCGCCACTTAAGCGAACGCTGCGAGCTGGGCCTCGGAGGGCGCCTGTTCCGCCAGTCCACGATCGCGGATCTGGATGTCTCCATCACCGCCGTGCAGGGCCTGGTCGACACCTACCCGGTGCTGCTGGGCGTGTTGCAACCGCTGATCGATGCGCTGCCGGTACTGGGCGCCGTGCCCTACGCCGTGGATCAGGGGAATATCACCGAGACCAAGTTCAATCCCAAGCTCACCCTGCAGTGGCGGTACAGCGAGGGCCTGTCGCTGGTCGGGTCCGCGGCCATGGGGTTCCGCCCGGCCGGCGCCAACCAGAACATTCTGCGCGACCCCAATATTCCCCTGTTCTTCAAATCCGACGAACTCTGGAATTACGAACTCGGCGTGCGCAGCCGCTGGCTGTCCGGCGCCCTGCAGATCGACGCCACGATCTTCCAGATCGATTGGACCGATTTCCAGATCCAGCAGCGCGATTACCTCGACATCTTTCCTTACATCACCAATGTCGGCTGCGCGCGCAACCGCGGCGCGGAGCTGAGCATCGATGTGCTGCATCCCTCGGGAGTCGCACTCAGGCTCAGCGGCGCCTATGTCGATGCCCGCACCACCCGCTTCTTCGACGACTTCCAGGGTCCGGCGCCGGCCGGCAGCGAGCTGCCGGGCTCAGCCCCCTTCACCGGATCGGCGCTGCTGTTGTGGGCGCGTCCGATCGGTTCCGCTGCCTTTGTGGGCACCGCGACCTATACCTATCAGAACGGCAACTTCAACAACCTGCCGCACGACTACAAGCACCCGCCGCTGGGTCTGCTGGGCGCAAGCCTCAGTCTGCAATTCCCCAAGTGGCGTGGGCGCCCGCTGCGGAACCTCGTCGCCAACAACCTCACCAACGAGTTCAAACCGGGCGTGGTGTTCGAAACCGCGAAGTCGAATGGAATTCTCACGGTATTCAATCCGCCGCGATCGATCACGCTCGGAGTGGAGTTCAGCTTCGGCGACACTTGAACACTCCTTCAATCGGCTCACATCCGTCACCGTCATCAACGGGCCGCCAGGGAAGGTCTGCACCGTTCGATCCGGCTCGCAGGTCGGTTTAAGCCGAAGGCGGAGCCGATGCTGCGCGCGCTCACGACGACCGGCGCATGTCGGCTCCGGCCACGAAAAGCCGTGGCCTTGAGCCGACCTACACCCGACCTACCCTTGAATTCAGACCTGGGCAGAGAAGCCCTAGGTCCGCGCGGAAGCAAAAGCACTTTTCATCAGAATAAATACTGCAATGAGAGAAATCACTGCAAAAATCAGGGCGGGTGCCAAACCGATGATCGACGCAAGATTGGCAGTTCCCAGGCGGTTGCTCGCAAAGCTCAATGCCCGGTTGGGCGCGAACAACGCGGCAGCGTAAAACAAGGTATTCGCATAGCCCGTTCCAATCAGCATCCAGCGAAGATTTCGCGCCGTCTCTTCCGCGAGGCCGATCGCGTGAATGACCAGTGCGACCAGGATGATCAGCATTCCATTCAACATGCTCCCGATGTGTGCACGCACCCATCCTGCGCTGGTTCCGGGAATGTCGACCTGGATGATCGTTCCGGGGATCACTTCTATTCCGCCAAGCAGACTCACCAAAAGTCCGATCCCTGCCAGCATGCCGATCAGGAGGATAAGCGCGCCGTGTCCAATCATTCGCTTCTGTTCTTGTTTCATGCTGTCGTCCCCTTGTGGATTAGCCAGTTGATATTTTAAGACTCCGCCGCCAGCAACGCAGCCGTGTGCACGGTGTCGAGGAATTCCTCGACCGGCGCGACCTTTCGCAGATGATGAATAGCCAGATCAGTTCCTCCTCGTGAATCGCGGACCGGCGCGTGCCGGTCGTTCAGGGTCGGGGATGCGGCGGGAGACCGGCGGGGCGTTGGTCATGGTCAGCAATGGTTTTTCTAAAAATTCCATTCCATGCGTAGGCCGTAAGTGCGTGGATCGGCCAGCGTGGTGTTGACGCCGAAGTCTAGCTCGAACTTGCCGATGTGGTAGCGCTCGTCCAGCAGGTTGCTGCCGAAGGCGGTCAGGCGCAGGTCCCAGGGTATGACCAGGTAACTCAGGCGCGCGCCCAGTAGATCGTAGGAACCCTGCTGCACCGAGTTCTGCGCGGTGAAGAAATAGCCGTCGTTGTAGTACCAGTCCACGCCGATTTCCGCTTCGCCATTCTGGCCGACCGCAATTGTCTGCACCGCGGCCAGGCTCACCGTGTATTTCGGCGAGCGCACGATGGTGTTGCCGCTGTGGTCCAGATCGTTGCGGAAAATGCCGGTGACGGGACCGAAGCCGCTGCCCATCTCGTAGTCGGTGTAGCGCGCACGCAGGTAGGCGGCGCCCGCGGTCAGCACCAGGCCGGGATTGCTCTGGGGCATCGGCAGCACCAGGGTGTCGAACTCCAGGCCGCGGATGCGCGCGGCGCCGGCGTTCTCCAGGGTCACCGCGCCACCCGCAAGCAGGGACACGAACCCGGCCTGCAGGTCGTCGATGTCGTTCTGGAAGATCGCGGAGTTGAAACGCAGCGCGCCGCCCAAGAACTCCGACTTGCTGCCCAGCTCGTAGGACGTGACCTTCTCTGGTTTGACGTAATCCGAGGGCTCGTAGACGTTGACCACGTTGTAGGTCGCGCTCTTGAAGCCGCGCGAGGCGGAGAGATAGATCATGGTGTCGTCGACCGGGAACCAGTTCAGCACCGCTTTCGGCGACAGGTTCTTGACCGAAGATTTGAACAGCGGGAACTGGAAAATCTCGAGCGTGGTTTCGCGATCCGCGGTCTGCACGCCGGTTTCGGACTTCACCAGGAAGCGCCGCTCGTACTGGTAGCGCGCGCCCAAGGTCAGGTGCCACTGGTCGCTGACGAACCACGTGCCCTGCGTGAACGCCGAGTAGCTGCGCGTGCCGAGCAACCCGCGAAACTGGATGCTCAGGCCATCGTCGCCCAGCGGTGTGCCGTCCAGGTCCAGCCGTTCGAGCAGACCGGACAGCGCATCCGGGAAGGGCAGGCCCAGGGTGTTCTCGATCAGGCCCTCGACCAGGTTGGGGCCGACGAACAGATGCGCCGGGTCGTAGCCCACCTGGCTGCGCAGGTAGTACAGGCCGGCGATCCACTGGAAGCGGTCGGCGCCCCAGGACTCGTCGTTGGAGATCAGTTGCAGCTCGCCGGTCTGGTAGTCCGAATACTGGTTGGTGGAATCAAACGCGACGATGGGCACCGAGGTGCCGTCGAAGTCGGTGGAGGCCAGATCCGTGAGCACATAGGTGTCGGAGCCGATGAGCTTCACGTCGAACCAGGGCAGGTTCCAGTCCACCACGCCGTAGGTGACCTCCTGCTCGCCCTGCAACTGCGTCGGGTAGTCGATCTCGGCGACGTAGTTGTCCTCGGCCTCGGGCAGAAAGAAGAACGGCGTGCTGGTCTGCGTGTTCTTGGCGATGACCGTGGACAGATTGCGCTGGTCGGCGCGGAAATGGGTCAGCGTCGCGCCCAGATTTTCGGTGAACTGCAAGCGCACCTTGATCCGCCCCGCGTACAGGTGATCCTCCGGTATCTCGCGGTTGACGTGGGTGTAGACGCTGTCCTGCTTGTCGTACAGACCGGCCAGGCTGATGGCGAGCCAGTCCGTCACCGGAACGCTCAGATAGCCCTTGGCCTTGCGCGATTTGAAGTTGCCGCCTTCCACCACGAACTGGCCTTCCATCTCCTCGAGGTCCGGGTCCTTGGTGGTGATGCTGATCGCGCCGCCGGTGGAATTGCGCCCGAACAGCGAACCCTGCGGTCCCTTCAGCACTTCCACGCGCTGCACCGCGCCGAAGCCCTGGAAGATGCCGTGTCCGGACGGGATGTAGACGCCGTCGATGTACGTGGCAACGCTGGGGTCCGACGAGGGCGCGAAGGCATCGGTGCCGACGCCGCGCAGGTAGATCAGCGTGTATCCGGCGACGCCCGAGAGTTGCAGGCCGGGTGTGACGCTGGGCAGGTCCTCGGTGCTGTCCACGCCGCGCGCGTCGAGCATCTCGCCGCTGAAGGCCTGCACCGAGATCGGCACGTCCTGCAGCGATTCCTCGCGCTTCTGCGCGGTGACCACGATCTCTTCGGTGAGGCGGCTGGCGGCGCGCTCGGCCGGGGCTTCCGGCACGTCGGGTGGCGCGGGCTCGGGCAGGGGAATGGTATCGACGCTTGCCGCCTCGAACTGAACCTCGGCGACGGGCGCGGCTGGTTCGGGCGCGCTTTGTGAATGCGCCGGTGCGCTGGCAACGCAGGCCAGACCCAGGCATGCCGCGAGCGTTAGCTTGTTCATGCTGCTCCTCCCCTACTCTTCTTTTGAGTCTTACGGAACTGGTCTACACACTTCCGTCATTCCCGCGAAGGCGGGAATCCAGTCCCTCAGTCCCAACAGCCCTTGAACCTGAGAGAGGCAACTGGATTCCCGCTTTCGCGGGAATGACGACTTCGATTTGGTGACTTGCCACTCGTTTATGAAAGTCTCAATCGTTGCCCGTCACGCATACATCCACAGCAGCGCCGCGAGCAGCACCACGATCCAGATCTCGCAGGCCGCGCGCAGCCCCAGCGGCGCGTCGCGCACTTCCATGAAGTGCAGCACGATCAGGCGCACCTTGAAGAAGGACAGCACCAGGATTGCGGCGGTCGCGGCGTAGCCACTGGCGCCGGACTGCGTGCCAAGCACGTAGCTGCCGCCGGTGATGAGCATCAGCAGCAGCCACACCCAGGTCACGCGGTCGCGCGTCAGGGCGCTCATGCTTGCGCTCCGGCGAGGTACAGCAGCGGAAAGATCAGCACCCATAGCAGATCGACGAGATGCCAGAACGTCGCCCCGCTCTCCAGCAATCCGAGGCTCAGGGCGGGTCGCTGCGTGGCGCGCCACATGAACACCAGCACCGCCATGCCGATCAGGACATGCACCAGGTGAAAGAACGTGAGCAGGTACCAGTACATGAAGAACGTGTTGCTGGTCAGCGTGATCCCGGCGTCGATCTTCCATGTGTATTCGATGGCCTTGCTCAGGCAGAACGCGACACCACAGAGGAAGGCCCACCGAAACCATTTCGGCGAGGCAGTTAGCGGATCGCGTCGCGCCGCCTGCACGCCCTTGACCACGAACCAGGAGCTGCTCAGCAGGATCAGCGTGTTGGCCACGCCGAACACCTGGTTGAGCAGGGCCTGAGACTGCGCGAACAGCGCCGGTTCCTGCGATCGCGCATGGGCATAGAACAGAAAGAAGATGCCGTAGATCACCATGTCGCCGAGCACGAACAGCCAGATGCCGGGTTCGCCGGGAATGTGCGTGCGCGGCGCGGCTTGCGAGATCGTGCTCATGCGCAAGCCTCATCCGGCTGTTCGAGAATCGCCCGGCGCACCATCCACCAGGTCAGCAGGATCCAGCCGAAGAAAAATGTTGCGGCCATCCAGAACGCCCCGAGTCCATCCCAGGCGAACGGCCCGGTCTGGAAGAAGCACAGCGCCTCACCGACCAGGAAGGCGGTGCCGGCCCAGATGTTGAAAAAGCCGTACCAGCGCGGAAAAACCTTTTTCCCGCTCTTGTCGGTGAGGATGCACAGGGCGATGGCCAGCACCTGCACCAGCGCCGGCGGAATGCAGCCGATGAACATGGTCCAGCCCATGTCGTTGACCAGTTGTACCAGCTCCGGCGTGCGCTCCGGGCGGAAGGCCGCCACCATCCACCAGATGCTCGGGCAGATGACGGCCAGCGCGGTGCCGCTGGCGGTGGCGAGCTGCACGTCGGCCAGGGGGTGGTAATGGGTGCCCTCGATGCGCTTCATCTGGTTGGCAATGGCTACCGCAAACGGCCAGATGAAGGCGCCGCTCATCATGATCATCACCGCGGCGACGCGGATCGAGTTGCGATCCGCCTCGTACAGCGCGGCGACTTCCTGTGCATTCAGCGCCGGCGAGATCGGCGGCATCCAGCCGGCGACGGCGACCAGGGCGGTCGCCATCAGTCCGACGATCACCCAGGCGGTATTGACGCAGACGAGCTGACTGCCCTTGTTGATCTTCATTTTCGGCAAGTCCTGGCGGAGGCCGGGAGCCGGCAACAGCGGCTCCCGGCAAGGGTTTCCGCTTTAAATGGCAGCGGGCACCCACTGCACGTTCTGCTGCCGCTCGGGCGGCAGTCCGCCCTCCTGCGCCATCTTCTTCCACAGCGCCGCGCGCGCCTTGGGCAGCAGCATCGGGAACAGGAACATCCGGCCCAGCGTCCAGTTCGGCGCCGGTGCGTTGTCCTTGACCCCAAGCATGTAGTGCAGCAGGACCATGTAGCCGACGCACTCGATCATCATGATCGTGGCGGCAATCAGGCGCGCCCACTCCGGCAGCCCGGAGTTGTGGGCCAGCAGATGAATCCAGCCCACGGTGAAGTAGGTCGCCGCCATGCCGTAGGGTGCGGAGAGCAGGAGAAGCAACTGTTTCCAGCCCTGCAGGCGCGGCACGGCGTACGCGAGGATCGCGCCCACCGTGACGAACGACGCGCTGTTGATGAACCCCCACCAGTACGGGAACTTGAGCAGCGTGTAGGGCTGGTAGCCGTAGTAGGTGTAGACGTCTAGGTTCAGCCCGATGGTCTCCATCACCGCATCGAGGATGCATCCCATCGCCAGCAGCATGAAGAAGTGCTTGAGCCTGGCTCCATTGCGGATGACGAAGTAGCAGAAATAGGCCTGCAAGCCCAGGAAGGCGACGTAGCACAGCGGGATCAGCAGCGGCACCGTGATGCCGAAGTTGGTGTAGACCGGTGTCAGGTCATCGGCCCAGTGCAGGTGCCCGAGCATGTCGAGCATGGCCTCTTCCAGTGAGCAGATCAGCCCGCTGAGCAGTACCAGGATGGGTACGTATTGGCGGTTCATGGCTGCGCGTAGCGCCCAGGGCAAGGCCAGGATCACCACCGCCGCGCCGGCGATGAAGAAGAACGCGATCTCGTTGTTCAGGCCCGCGTCAAAGCCGGCAGGCAGAGGCCACACATTGGGAGGAAGCCCGGCTGGGGCCAGGTAGGAAGATGCTTCGGTCGACATGTTCAGCTCCTTGCAAATACATCCACTTAAAAAATAGAAACCGCCTCAGGCAACAAGGTGCAGGCCGTTCTCGACGATGCCGCGCACCGCCAGTTTCGGTTGATGCGTGCCGCGCAGGGCGTTGTTGGTGGTCTCGAAATCGCAGATGCCCCTGACTCCACCGATTTCGATCTCGCACAACGTGTCCACGCAGGCGATGCCGTGGATCCAGGACACCGTGCCGGTCGCCAGCGGTCGGCATTCGATATGCAGGGCCTCGCCGGTGGAGAGCGTCATGTCCACGAAGCCGCCGCGATGGCTCAGGCCGTCCGGTTCCAGGTAGGTCACCACGTCCACGCTTTTGGCGTAGGTCAGCTTAGCCTCGCGGATCACGCAGCCGAAGCGCACCAGCGCATCGTCCCGGCTGTGGAAGGTCACGGCCAGGATGACGTCGCCTGTCTCCAGCACACCAGCGACCCAGCGGTGGCTGACGAAGGCCGACCAGTCGCGCAATCCCCAGCCGTGATCGCGGAACGCGAGACCCTGCACGTCAAAGGTTTTGCCGCCGATGCGGAACTGTCCGGTCACGCGACCACCGACTTCCATGTGATTGGGCGCCACGTCTTCGCCCAGCGCGCCCTTCTTGGGATACACGTCCACCGGTGTGTGGTGATCGCGCACGTGCAGTTCCGCTTCCACGCCCTCGTCGGCGATGCGCCAGATGGCGTGGTCGGTGAATTCGAAGGTGCAGGTGCCGTCGCCGCAGTTGAAGCCATTCGCGGGCCGGTCGCTGGTCCGCAGCGGGATGGTCGCGGTGCGCTTGAACACGTGCTGCGGCGACCAGCAGTTGTTCCACAACGTGACGTGTGGGCCGTCGGCGCGGTTGGGCTCTTGGCCGATGCGGTGAAAGCCGCCGATGCCTTGTGCCAGGTCCCACCACACCAGCACCACGGATTCCTGCCAAAGCGTCTGCGCGCCGATCCGGTGCGGGCCTTCCTCGCCGGGACCGTATTCGATGACGCTGCCGCCGCCGATGATTTGCATGCTCAGGTTCCTGCGCGCCGACCAAAAATTACAACGCCGTCATTCCCGCGAAAGCGGGAATCCAGTCCCTCCGACTGACGTGCAGTTCGTTCTCCGGGCCGACACTGGATTCCCGCGTTCGCGGGAATGACGGAGTAAAGGGTGTTCACGCCTTTCCCCCGCTTTCCCGCAACGCCATCCCCATGAACGACCCCATGAATCCCAGCTCCACCATCGCGTAACGCAAATCCTCGTTGGCCCCGGACTGGAGATTACTGCTGCCGCGGTTGCCCGCAAGCACCGTGCGCAGCGCCGAGTACACGAATCCAAAATCCATGCCCTTGGTCCTGATCGGCTGACCACCGTGCGCCAAGTAGTGCGACACGAATCGCTCCCATTCGATGTGCCGGGAAATATGCGGTTGGATGTAGGCCAGGTCCTGCTCCGGTGCGCCGAAGCCGGCGCACTCCCAGTCCAGGATCGCGGTGACCTGGTTGTCGTCAACCAGGATGTTGTGAATGTTGAAATCGCCGTGTACCAGCACCGGCTTGCGCGAATCGCGCGGGATATGCGTCTGCAACCAGTCGAGCAGCCAGATCAGGTAGGGCGATTGCAGGTGCCGCTCGCGGTGGATGTAGTTGCGCCAGCCTTCCAGGTTGTAGCGGTAGCAGTCCTCGATGTTGCCGTCGAGAATGCGCGGATCGTCGTGCTGCGCGATGTACTCCGCGAAGTGCGTGACCGGCACGCTGTGCAGGCGCGCCAGCAATTCGGCCAGTTTCAAGAAAATGCGCTCGTCCACTGGAGCATTCAGGCCACCCAGATAGGTGCCCGGCGGGCTGCCGGCGATGCGATCCATCGTGTAGTACGGCGCATCCACGCCACCATGATCGACGCAGTAAAGCTGCGGTCGCGGCGCGGGATAGTTGAGCGGCATCAGCGCGCGCAGCAACGCGTACTCGCTGCGCAAAAGGCAGGCGCCGAACTGCATGATCGGCCGCGGATCGCTCTTGCGCACGACCAGCGCGTTCGCTACGTCGCCCTGGCGCGTGTCGGCCAGAAAGGTCTGCTTGCCGAACCCGCCCACCAGCGGCTCGAAGTGCGTGACCGTGATGGTCGCGCTGCCGCTTGCGGCCTCGTGATTCAGAAAATCCTGCAACTTCGTCGCACTCAGCGGCTCGCCCGCAGGCGGATCGCGCGGCAGCGCGGGCAGAGGCAGCGCGGCCTGCTGCGTGTAGTAGCTCAGTTCCCACTCAGCAGCCCGGCGCAGCAGGCCGGAGACGGCGCGGCCGTCATCCGCGGTCTCGGCCAGCTCCTCGCAGAGATCGGCCAGCCGCACGGTCAGTTCGCCATGCTTTTGCAGCAGCACGCTGAGGGCTGCATCGTCGGCCTGCGGCGTAGGCACGACGTTCGCAATGCCGAGCTGCGCCGACAGTTCGCGCGCCAGGGCCTCGCCCTGCTCGATCACGCCGCGCAGCATCGAGCCGGTGCCGTGCTCGCGCCGGGACAAATCCATCAGCACCGCGCACATCATCTGCGCCGCGCCCTTGGCCGCGCCGGATTGCAACTCCGGCAGCAGCGTCTCCTGCACGGTCTTGAGCAGCAGGGCGAGCAGGCGATCACTGGGATTGATCTGCATGGCCGGTCTCCCTAGAACGTCCAGTTCATGCGCAGGCCGTAGACGCGCGGATCGTTCAGCACCTGGTTGCGGCCGAAGTCATCGACGAACACGACTTCGTTGTAGACCTCGTCGGCCAGGTTCTGGCCGTAGACGGTGAGTTGGAGGTCCCAGGGCTCGTAGAAGTAGCTGATCCGCGCGTTGACGATGTGGTAGGACTCGCGCGCATACAGATCGGAGTTCTGCGGCAGGAAGAAGAAGCCGCTGTTGTGCGACAGGTCGGCGCCGAGTTCGATGGCCTGCGTGCCGAACTGGATGCGCTGGTTGAAGCCGGCGGTGTAGGTCCACTTGGGCGTGCGCACGATGCGGTTGCCGGTGAAGTCGCGCGCCTCCAGCGGCGAGGTGCCGTTGTCGCCGAAGGCCAGGCCCGTGGCCTCGTCGTAGCCGCGGCCCTCGGTGTAGTCGGTGTATTCGGTGTCCAGGTAGGACAGCGCGCCGGTGAGGATCAGGCCGGGATTGAGCGTGGGCAGCGGGCTGAGCAAAAAGTCAGTTTCAAAGCCGAGAATCTCGGCATCGCCCGCGTTGTCGTAGCTGACCACGCCGCCCGATGCCACGGCGACGAACCCGGTCAGCAGGTCTTTCTGCTCGGTGAAGAACACGGCGGCGTCGATGCGCAGCGCGGAGTCGAACAGATCGGTCTTGACGCCGAGTTCGTAGGAATCGACCTGCTCCTCGGTTACCGGTTCGATGGGTCCGAGCGTGGAGCCGATCAGGTTCACGGTGTTGTAGGTCGGGCTCTTGTAGGCGCGCGACCAGGACAGGTAAATCTGCGTGAGCGGGTCGAACGGCCGCCATTGAAACGCGACGCGCGGCGACAACTGCTCGGCTTTCAGCGTCGGCACCTCGTCCTGGAACACCACCACCTCCGAGCCGTTGGGCTGCGGCACTGTGGTGCGCGAACCCTTCAGATCGCGCGATTCTTCCTGGTAGCGCAGGCCGAGCGTGAGCTTGAGCGAGTCGAGCAGATTCAGCGTGCCCTGCGCGTACACCGAGTACGACTCGCTTTCCAGCACGCCGTAGTTGAACAGGCGTGCGCCGTTGCCCAGAGCGGGAAGATTAAGCAAGGCCAGCGCGCCATTCACCGCGTTGGCCACTTGATTGCCGCCCGGCAGCAGGGTGCGCAGAAACTGCGGGAGCACGTCGAAGGCGATGGGGTCGAATCCGCCGGAGGATTCCAGGTAGTACAGGCCGGCCACCCACTCGAAGCTTTCCGCAAAGGGCGTGTCGCCGTTGGACAGGACTTGCAGCTCCGCGGACTTCTGCTTGGCAAGCTGCTTGATCGACTCGATGTTGACGATGGGCAGCGGCCCCTTGTCGAAGTCCGCCCGCACGAAGGGCGCGTCCACTTTCTGGTCGGACAGGATCAGCTTGGTGTCAAACCACGACGTGTTCCACTCGCCGGTGAAGGACAGCAGGGTGGCTTCATTGCGCGCGCCGGACAGCGAGTCGAAACGCACGTGGCGATCGGCCTGCGGGTCGCGCGGCAGCGCCGCGCCAAGGATCGGCGCGGGCCGGGTCAGCTCGAAGGTGAGGCCGGCGTTGTTGCTGGCTTCCTGGTAGGACCCGGCCAAGGTGAAGGCAAGCGTGTCGCTGGCCTCCCAGCGCAGCTTGGCGCGGCCGCCGCGGGCGTAGGTGTCGATGATCGGGCCGGTGTCGTTGGTGTAGTAATTGTCGCGCTCGTTGGTGAACCCGGCCAGGCTCACGGCGAGGCTGTCGATGATCGGGACGTTGATGTAGCCGAGCAGATTGCGCGTGCCGTATTTGCCGAACTCGAGCTTGAGGTCGGCGAAGAAATCGTTCTCCGGATTGGGCGTGATGATGCTCACCGCGCCGCCGGTCGCGTTGCGCCCGAACAAGGTGCCCTGCGGGCCCTTGAGCACCTCGATGCGCTCGATGCGGCCCAGGGTGTCGGAACTGCCCTGTGCGCCTAGCAGCGCCACGCCATCCAGATAGAACGGCACGCTGGGATCGGCGCCGGGCAGGAAGGCATCGGTGCCCACGCCGCGCAGGTAGGCCACGTTGAAACCGGCCGCGTTGGTCACCGTGAGACCCGGCGTGATGCGTTCCAGGTCCTGCGCGCTCTGCACGCCGAAGGCGTCGAGCTTCTCCGGCGTGAACGCGGTGATCGCGATGGGCACGTCGCGGATGTTCTCTTCGCGCTTCTGCGCGGTGACGATGATTTCCTGTACCAGGCGGTTGCCGCTGGCTGCGGGTGCGGCGGCTTCGGGTACGGGTGGGGCTTCTGCTTCCGGGAGCGGGATGGTGGCGACCGGCTCGGCGGCGGCGGTGGATTCCGGCGTCACCGCCGCTTCAGCCGCAGGCGCTTCGACGGGCACCGGATCGGCGGCGGCCGGGATTTCGTCCTGGGCCAGCGCAGACATTGACACCAGGCTACCCAGTGCGGTCAGCGCTGCCGTGGTGATGTACTTCATCGCTCTACTCCTCCCGAATCGGGTTATCGGCAGGGCGTATGGCCAGGAAGGTCCATCGCCTCGCTCGCTACAGAAATCAGTGACCGCTCAAAAAACCAACATCGTCATTCCTTTAGCCGGAATGACTTCCCGCGAACGCGGGAATCCAGAGCGGCGCAGCCGTGCCGTCGAGCGCTTCCGCGACGGCTCGAATGGTGCGCAGGCATCCAGTTGTGGCCCGTAACCAGGCCGCAGTTATGGTTGCGAGACTGGATTCCCGCGTTCGCGGGAATGACGTAGGAAAAATTGAGAGTCACCGCGCTCACCCACGCAGGTCGGCAATCAGCGTCTGCGCCGCATTACGACCCGGCAGCCCGCAAATCCCCGCCGACGGATGCGTGCCCGAGGCGCTCAGATACAGGCCCGGCACCGGTGTCTTGTAGCCGCCGAAACCCGGCGCCGGGCGATTCGGCCCGAAGCGCGTGAGGTAGGGATCGACGTGGTACACGCTGCCGTCGATGGCCCAGAAGCGCTTGGCGATGTCCGGCGGCGCCAGCGGACGGCGCGCGATCTCCAGCGATTCGATGCCGTCGAAATACTGCGCGGTCTCCTTGATGAGTTGGTTGGTGATCTGGTCGCGCGCGATGTCCCAGCCCTCGCGCGGCGCGAAGGGCACGATGCCGGACCAGTACCAGAAGGTGTCGTGCCCCGGCGGCGCCATCGCAGGATCGAAGGCGGTCGTGATCTGCGCGAGGCCCGCGATGATCTGGGGAATCTCGCCGCGGACGCAGGCGTTGTAGGCGTCGATGGCCTGCTGGTGCGTGGCCCATTGCGTGGTGGGCAGGCGCAGGTCCAGGCCCTCGCGATGATCGTTGCGCCACTTCTGGTGGCGCGTGGGGATGAGCTTGCCCTTGAGCGCGAGGTTGAGCTTGTAGTCGGCGATGCCGCGCGAGGCGGTGGGGATGTGCCGGGCGATCACCTCGTCCTGCCGCGACAGCGTGCCCGCGGGCAGCATGTGATTGAGCACCTTGGCCGGCGAAAACGCGGTCATCACCGCCTTGCGCGCCATGATCTCGTCGCCGTTAGCCAAGCGCACACCGACCACGCGCCCGCCGCGAACGATCATCTCCGCCACCGGCGCGTTGCAGCGCACCTGGCCCTGGTTGGCTTCGATGCAGCGGATCATCGCCGCCGGAAACGCGCCGGTGCCGCCCTCGAACATGGTGATGCCGAAGCGTTGCAGCACGCCGACATAGATCAGCGCAAACGCGCTCAGGTCCGAGTTGAAGTGCATGAAGGGCAGCGCGGTGTTCCAGGGCGCGCGCGCCATCTCGGACTCGAACAGTTCCTCGATCAGGCCGGCCTGGGTGCTGCTGAACAGGTGCTTGAGGCGCTTGAGCTTGCCCATGTGCTTGGCCGCGCGCATGAGCAGGGCCATCTTCTTGCCGATGCCGATGCGGGTGGGATTCTCCATCGCCAGCGGCAGGCCAATGTCCATGGCCACGCCAAACAGCTCGCACAGTTCGATGTAGTTCTGCGCATCGTTTTTCGACCAGTAGGCCATCTCCGCCGCGACCTTGCGCGGGTCGCGCCACAGCGCCAGGGACTCGGGCCCGTCCGGGCTGAGCTGGACGTGGCAGGGGTCGATGGGGCGCTGGCGCAGGCCGTACTTCGTGGTGAGTTCGAGTTCCGCATCGATGGGCGACATGTGGAACATCGAGGCGTGGATGGATGCCTCGTTGATCAGGTGCTCCGGGGCTTCCGGCGCCATCGGGTTGGTGCAGGTCATGCCGCCGGGCGTGGCATGCGCTTCCAGCACCAGGGTGTCGAGCCCGGCCTTGGCCAGGTAGGCCGCGGCGACCAGGCCGTTGTGCCCGGCGCCGGCGACGATGACGTCCACCTCGGTTCTCATTGCCTGGGTGGAACTCGCCTGCGACATCGACCCGCCTCCCGTGATTCGAATTTGCGGCGGTCGATGCTGATGCCGACCGGCCCTGCGTGAATCACGATAGTCGCGGCGTTTGCGCGATGCGAGAACTTCCGTGTAACGGCCGTTCAGGCCGCGGACGCTCAGTCCGGAACCAGCACCAGCTTGCGCACCGCCGCGCGCATATCGCCCAGATGCAGCGCCAGGGCGCTGGCGCCGTCGGCCGCCTGGTGATTGAGCGAGACATGCACGAACTCGCAGTAGCCGAAGATCAGCGCGGCGATGGTGAAGCCCAGGCGCCGCGCCTCCTCGCTTGCGGCCGGGCGCCGCGCGACGATCTCGCCGAGCAGCGCGATGATGCCGTCGTACTGGCGCCGCGAATGCAGTTCGCGGCCGGAGATGCTGCCGTTGACCAGGTCGCGCCGAAGCAGCAGGAACAGCACGCGGTCATGCACCAGGGTCTGGAACAGGTGCTCGCATAGCAGGTCGAGCTGGCGGTCCACGGGCAGGGCCGGATTGACGATGCCGCGCGCCTGGCTCATGGCCTCGGCGTACTTCTCTGCGCAGACCGCTTCGAACAGTTTTTCCTTGGAGCCGAAGTAGTGGTAGATCGTCGGCGCCGCCACGCCGCAGCGGCTGCACAGCTCGCGCATGCCCACACCGCTGAACCCGTGCTCGGCGAAGATGCTCGCGGCCATTTCCATCACGCGGCCGATTTCGGCTTTGTCCACCAGGGCTCCTCCGAGCGGCGACCGGGTAGGTTCCCGGTCTGCGTATTGTTCTGCGCGCAGCAGTGTGCGAGTGCCGCCGTGTCCCCGCAAACCAAGCGCACTGTGCGGCGCCGCGGGGCCGGTCGAATCGTCGCTTCCGACGATGCTGGTCGCGAAGCTCTGGCCTTAAATGCCGCAATGCATGCACCGGCCCGCGGTGCGCCGATCCGGAGTGCGTCATGAGTCGAGCCGTCCACGTCGTCGGTGTGGGGATGATCCCCTTCACCAAAGCCGGCGCCAGCGAGTCCTACCACGTGATGGGCGCCAAGGCCGCGCGCCATGCGCTGGCCGACGCGCGGCTCGACTACGGGCAGGTGCAGCAGGCCTACGTCGGCTACGTGTTCGGCGATTCCACCTGCGGCCAGGCCGCGGTCTACGCCGTGGGCCTCACCGGCATCCCGGTCATCAACGTCAACAACAACTGCGCGACCGGTTCGACCGCGCTGTATCTCGCGCGCCAGGCGGTGCAGGGCGGGGCAGTGGAATGCGCGCTGGCGCTGGGTTTCGAGCAGATGGGCCGCGGCGCGCTGGGCGCAAGCTTCACGGATCGCGACGACCCCACCCAGCGCTTCCTCGACAGCCTGCGCGCGGTGCAAGGAGTGGACGAGCAGGCGCCGCGTGCGGCCCAGCTCTTCGGCGGCGCCGGGCGCACGCACATGCAGATGTACGGCACCAAGGCCGAGACCTTCGGCCGCATCGCGGTCAAGGCGCGCCGCCACGCGGCGCACAATCCCTACTCGGTGTTCCGCGAGCCGATCAGCCTGGAACAGGTCATGGGCTCGCCCGCGGTGTTCGATCCGCTGACCCGCCTGCAATGTTGTCCGCCGACCTGCGGCGCGGCGGCGGCCATCGTCTGCTCGGCGGAGTTCGCGAAAAAGCATGGCCTGGACATGCGGGTCAGCATCGCCGCGCAGGCCCTGACCACCGACACCAACAGCAGCTTCGACGAGGGCGACATGCGCAAGCTGGTCGGCTACGACATGGCGCGCAACGCGGCCAAGCAGGTGTACGAGGCGGCCGGCGTCGGCCCAGACGACATCCGCGTCTGCGAGCTGCACGACTGCTTCACCGCCAACGAACTGCTGACCTACGAGGCGCTCGGCTTCACGCCGGAAGGCGCGGCGGAAAAATTCGTGATGGATGGCGACAACACCTACGGCGGCCAGGTGGTCGTCAATCCCTCTGGCGGCCTGCTGTCCAAGGGCCATCCGCTGGGCGCCACCGGCCTGGCGCAATGCACGGAACTGGTCTGGCAGTTGCGCGGCCAGGCCGGCCCGCGCCAGGTAGAAGGCGTGCGCCACGCCCTGCAGCACAACCTGGGCATCGGCGGCGCCTGCGTGGTCACGCTGTACCAGGCGGCGTGAGCCTCGGGGGGTGACCCGAAGACGGCTGAATGCGCCCTACAATTTGGCCCCCTCGAACGACAGGAAAGACCCGATGACCGACGCCCCGTCACTCCGCTACCCGGGCGTGCATGCGCGTACCCACGGCGCCAAGCACGCGGTCATCATGGCCGAGTCCGGCGCCACGATGAGCTACGCGGAACTCGACGCCTACGCCAACCGCCTCGCGCGCCTGTACCAGGCTCTTGGGCTGAAGGCTGGCGAGCACGTCGCCTACTGCCTGGAGAACCGCCTGGAAGGCACCGCGGTGCAGTGGGGCGCGCACTACGCCGGCCTGTACTACTCCTTCATCAGTTCGCGCCTGACGCCGTCCGAAGCGGCCTACATCGTCGCCGACTGCGATGCCAAGGTCGTCGTGCTCAGCGACAAGACCGCGCCCGCGCTGCTGGCCGCCTTGCGCGCGCTGCCGCAGGCGCCGCGCCTGTACACGCTGGACTCTGGTCTGCGCGAGGGCGGGGACCTCGAATCCCTGCCTGATGCGCTGAAGGCGTTTGATGCTGCGCCGATCCAGAACACGCTCGAAGGCAGCGACATGCTGTATTCCTCCGGCACCACCGGCCGGCCCAAGGGCGTCAAGCCCACCCTGACCGGGCTGCCGCTGGGCAGCACGGCGAAGATCGCCGACCTGATGGTCCGCGGCTTCGCCTGCAACGCCGACTCGGTGTACCTCTCGCCCGCGCCCTACTACCACGCCGCGCCGCTGAAATGGTCGATGGGCATCACCGCCATCGGCGGCACCGTCGTGGTCATGGAAAAGTTCGACGCCGTCAACTGCCTGCGCGCCATCGAGCAATACCGCGTCACCCACAGCCAGTGGGTGCCCACCATGTTCCATCGCCTGCTCGGCCTGCCGGAGGCGGTGAAAAAGCAGTTCGATCTGTCCAGCCACAAAGTTGCGATCCACGCCGCGGCTCCGTGCCCGATCCCGACCAAGCAGGCCATGATCGACTGGTGGGGCGAGATCGTGTTCGAGTACTACTCCTGCACCGAGGCCATCGGCATGACCTACACCGACAGCCGGGCCTGGCTCAAGTATCCCGGCACCGTCGGCCGTGCGCTGCTCGGCGTGCCGCACATCGTCGGCGAGGACGGCATCGAGGTTCCGGTCGGCCACGAGGGCCTGGTGTATTTCACCGGCGGCATCCCCTTCAGCTATCACAAGGACCCAGCCAAGACCGCCGAGGCGCACAGCCCGGAAGGCTGGGCAACGGTCGGCGACATCGGCAAGCTCAACCAGGACGGTTTCCTGTTTCTGACCGACCGCAAGAGCAACATGATCATTTCCGGCGGCGTGAACGTGTACCCGCAGGAAACCGAGAACGTGCTCATCACTCATCCATCAGTCTTCGACGTGGCGGTGATCGGCACGCCGCACGAGGACTTCGGCGAGGAGGTGCGCGCGGTGGTGCAGCTCGAACCCGGTGTGACGCCGAGCGCGGCGCTGGTGGAAGAACTGATCGCGTACTGCCGCGCGCAACTCTCGCCCATCAAGTGCCCGCGCGTGATCGATTTTCGCGACAGCTTGCCGCGCGAGCCGAACGGCAAGCTGCTCAAGCGACTGCTGCGGGATGAGTATCGGGCGGCGTTCGCGAAGGGGTGATGGGTGCTGCGTACGGCGGGCAGGCTTTATCTGCCCAACGGGTTGCTGCTCCCGCGTGGGTAAACGCGAAGCTGCGCCCACCCTTGTGACTACTGGTGAGATGTCATTTGTATGATTCGATGCGGCATTGAGGAATGCCAGCGCACTCCAACTGATTTAGGACTCGCTTGGCGTCCTGCTGAGTAGCGCTCGCAAACATAAATGGCGCATGGGATTCGTAGTAGAAGGCTACGATGCCCTTATCAGCGAGCCACACGACTTTTTCTCGTCGTTGGTTCTGCGCGCTCCAGCCGGCCTTCCGATGATTGCTCTGGTCGAAGGTGACAACACATTTGACCGCAGGGTCGGAGAGTTGGGCGCGGATAGCCTCAAGGCTGGTGTGCGAGCGACCCACCGTTTGGGAGCCTCGACCTGGAGCGTATATGCCTGTATCCGGGTCGTTAAGGATTGAATACGCCGCTGGTGGCTCCGTACCGAGGACTGGGACTAAGGTCATTTTGGTGAAGTCGTGGCGCAGTTCGGGCGGGATAAACGCAGGCTCGGCGTATAAGGGTGCCCAATCAGCCATTACGCCCACCCATAGGCGCTTTACGGCATCGTATGAGTCCCCGAGAAAGATCCGTTTCACGATTAATCTCGCAATGACGCCAAGCTATGGCTTCTCAAGGCGTACCGAAATCTGCCTGACCCCCGCATCCGGCCGATCCCGCAGTCGCGCAGTGCGCTTGCGGAACGTCTCATCGAAGGTATGCAGCGGCGTATTCCCCGCGGCCGCCAGGTGCATGGCGTCCGCGAAATCCAGCCCCGCGGCGAACCAGCCGATGGCACGCCGGGTTTCGGGCTCGTCTTCCAGCACCATGTTTTCCGTGCCGGCCAGGTTCTGGAAGAACGCCAGAATCTGTTCGCGCGGAAACCGGTAGCGGCTGCGCAGCAGCCATTCGGTCTCCAGCAACACGGTGCGCAGGATCAGGACGCGCTCATCACGAACCAGTGCATCCACCGCGGCGCAATGCGCCGGGTCATCCTCGATCAGCAGCCGCGCCAGCGCATTGGTGTCGAGCGCAATCATGGCCCGACTTCGCGTCGGCGCCGGGTGGGGGAAGCCGGAGCGGTATCGGGCGCCATGTCGGCGCTGCCGTACTCGTCTACCGGCCGGCAGAGATCGTCGTTGTTGGTCTGTCGGCGCTGGCGCATGGCGGGCAGCCAATCGTCGAGTTTCAGCGTCTTGGCGGTTGCCGGGGCCAGGATGATCCGCTCGCCTTCAATGGACACCTCGAAGCGCGTGCCGGGTTTCACATGCAGTGCCTTGCGGATGGCCTGCGGGATGACGAGTTGTCCCTTGCTGGTGAGAGTGGCCTGGCTCATGCTCGCATTTCCGTCGCAGGTAAGATGCGGTAAGCCTAACATGATCGGCCGACGGTTCAGATGCTCAGCCTATCCTGCGATGACTATCCTTCCAGTACGGTTCGCGCAGTAGGTTTTTCTGCAGCTTGCCCGCCGCCGAGATCGGCAAGCTGTCGCGGAACTCGACGCTGCGCGGACACTTGTAGCCGCCGATCATCCCGCGGCAGTGCTCGATGATCTGCTCTGCCGTACAAGCCTCGCCCGGCCTGAGCACGACCACCGCATGCACACTCTCGCCCCAGCGTTGGCTGGGGATGCCGATCACCGCGCTCATCGCGACCGCGGGGTGTCGTGACAGGGCGCTCTCGACCTCGCTCGAATACACGTTCTCGCCGCCGCTGACGATCATGTCCTTGAGGCGGTCGACGATGAACACGAAACCGTCCTCGTCCATGTAGGCGACATCGCCGGTGTGCAGCCACCCGCCCTGAATTACCTTGGCCGTCTGTTCGGGTTGCTGCCAGTAGCCCTGCATCACCATCGGGCCGCGCACCAGGATTTCGCCAGGCGTGCCGCGTGGCGCCTCGTACCCTCGCGCATCGACGATCTTGATCTCGGCCGCCGGCACGGCAGCGCCCGCCGCGCGCAGTTTTCCCAGCCGGCGTCCTTCGACGGTGTGGTACTCGCCGCGCAGCATCAGGGTGAGGCCGGTTTCGGACATGCCATAGCCCTGCACGAAACTCGCGCGGGGCAGGGCGTTCATGGCGCGATCCAGCGCGCCTTCGCTGATCGGCGAGGCGCCGTAGTACACGCGCTCCAGGCTGGACAGATCACGTCCCGCGGCCTGCGGATGGTCCACCAGCATTTGCAGCATGGTCGGCACCAGCATCAGGTCGGTGGGCCGCTCGCGCTCGATCAGATCCAGTGCGGCCGGCGGGTTGAAGGCTGGCAGGATCAGGTGGGTGGAGCCGCTGAGCAGGGCGTTGAACAGCATCTGCAAGCCGGCCATGTGGAACAGCGGTACCGCGTGCAGGTGCATGGCGCCGATGCCGCCGCACATCGCCACCGCGCCGAGCACGGCGGCCGAAAAATTCGTGTGGCTGAGCATCACGCCCTTGGGAAAACCGGTGGTGCCGCCGGTGTACAGCACGAAGGCCAGATCGTCGCCGTGACGATGCAAGTCCTCGACCGGCGCGTGGGTGGCGATCAGGGTCTCGTAGGACTGCATGCCCTCCGGCAACGGGCCGTCGCCGATATGGATCAGGTGACGCAGTTCCGGCAGTTCAGCCGCCGCGGTGCTCGCGAGCCTGGCGAAACTGTCGTCCACCAGCAGGACGCTGGCGCCGCAATCGCGCAGGCCGTGGACGACTTCGGCGGCGCTCCAGCGGATGTTCACCGGGCTGGCCACGCCGCCTGCCCAGAACGTGGCGAGGTAGTGCTCGATCACCCGGTCCGAGTTGAGCGCGAGCATGGCGATGCGATCACCCGGCATCAGGCCGAGTGCGCGCAGTGCGGCGGCGCAGCGCGCGATCCGGTCCGCGAACTGACGGTAGCTGTGCCGGCGCTCGCCGCAGATGGTGGCCAGCCGCTGCGGGTGATGGCGCAGCCCGCGGTGCAGGGCCTGGGTCAGGTAGAAGGACATGGCTGGTTCCGTGGGCGGGATCAGAATTCGTCAGTCTTCGATCAGGTCGTAATCCGACTTGGCGGCGCCGCACTCGGGACAGATCCAGTCGTCCGGAATGTCCTCGTAGCGGGTGCCCGGCGCGATGCCACCATCGACGTCGCCGAGGGCCTCGTCGTAGACGTGGGAGCAGTAGCGGCAGCGGTAACGTCGATTGGCGGTGGGCATGAGCGCGGACGCAGGTGGAAACCTGAGCGCATTGTTCGCTGATGCGGCGTCGGGCGGCAATCGTCGCTTCCGATGACGCCCCTGCACGGAGCTGCGACCTGCGCTCGTGACCTCTTTTCGCGAGTACCCGACACCATCGAGCGCCTCTGAGATGAGCGCGACGGTGGCGCGCATCGAAGCGAGCCCGGC
Organism: Panacagrimonas sp.; assembly: GCA_052387695.1. Classification (GTDB taxonomy): domain Bacteria; phylum Pseudomonadota; class Gammaproteobacteria; order Nevskiales; family Nevskiaceae; genus Panacagrimonas. Next base: position 30,654 of record JBQTIX010000179.1, read on the forward strand.
CTCAAAGGCGTGGTCGGCCCGGAGCAGATCCGCGTCGGCGAGCTGCGTGGCTGTTTCGCCACCCACGAGCAGCTTGCCTGCGAGAGGCCTGACCGGGCCGGTCGGCGCGTGCGTGGTGACCCTGCACCAGGCAGCCTGAGCGACGAGCAACGCCGCATGGTCACTTCCCAGGGGCAAGCCTTTGGGGCGATCGGTAGTGCATCAGTATGAAATCCGTTCGCACCGAGTGGTCGCGCCGCGACAGCGGCGCTGATTGCGCAGCAATGCCGCGTATCGAGGTGCCGGGCGTGCCCTCGATACGCGACGCTTCCCTCGGTAC
>JBQTIX010000180.1:0-3239 GCA_052387695.1 Panacagrimonas sp.
GATCTCACGCGCGAATCTTCCATCATGGCCCGAGCCTCCACAGGCTTATCTCAGAGGCCGGATATACAGGTGCAGTCGTACCCCTGCACCGCCCACGTCAGCTTGTCGTTCAGGAGGAGTCCATATACAGCCTACGGAGTCGTCGTACTTCATGCCGCCAGCCGCTCATTCAACTCGTTCATCAGCGCGGCAAGCTTTTCCCCAAACACCGCGTGCGCGCGCCCCAGTCCGCCGGCCTGGCCGAACCAGGCGTCCTGGAAATCCCCGGTCTCGATGCGCAGGCTGGTGGCGATGGTCGGCGGTGAAGTTCGCCTGCGCCTCGCGCTCGGCCAGCCATGTGGCAAAGCGCGCCTGCACGGCCTTGGCGTACGGCGTGAGCACCACCTCGGGTGTGAGCGCGTGACGTGCGAGGCTGACCAGGTCGGCCAGCGGCTTGCCGCCGTGGCCCTGCACCTGCGCGGCTTCCACGGCCTCGAATGCGCGCCACAAAGCGACGGGGCTGCTGGCCAGCGGTGGACGGGCGAGCGCGTCCTTGAGTTGCCTCAGGTCGGCGAGGCTCAGGCGCAGCGGGCGGGTGCCGGCGTAGAGAATCTGGATGGCGGTGAGTTCGTCACGGTGCGCGGCGATCCAGGCGCGGAAGTCGCGTACCTTGTAGCGGGCCTTGTCCACGGCGGCGGCGTCGAAGCCGTGATACAGCACCTCGTCGATGCTGTGGCGGTCGAGGGTTTGCTCGTTCTGCGTGTCAGGTGTTAACTGTCGTGCTGCTGGCTGTCGCCGAACGTCGAATTGGTCTGGATTGACGTTGCGGATGGCGAGCGCGGCCGGCAGAACTGCATTGCATTGGCCGCATTCGCGCACAGATACCCGATGCCATCGGCGCGGAGTGTCTGAGGTCGGAAGTGGGTCAAATGAAGTCGCATGTCCTGCCCGGTGACAGTTGAAACGAACCTGCCGGAACGACAGGGGCGCGCACTCTATGCCTCCCATTTCGCTTTGGTAAGAGGACAAGAGGAGTTCCCCTATTCTTGTTGCGCTGCGTCACCGGGTGCGCTGTGCGTGACGAACAATGCTGGCCGCTGCGGCAGGTAGTTGTGCCCGAGCAGGTGCGTGATGAGCACCTCGCGCGCGAAATGCGACAAGGTGAGCCCGGCGCGTTCGGCCCGGCGCGCGAGATCGTTGCGCATGGTCGGCGCGAGCCACAGTTTCGCATCCACGCAGTTCTTGCCGAGTTCGGGCGCGCGTCCGCCCCAGCTTCCGCGTCGGCACACGCTCTTGGCCGGGCCGGCATGCGCCTGCGGCCTGCCGTGCGTACCGTAGAGGTAGTGGGCGAACACCGCGCGTACGCATTCTGAGCGCGAAGTGTTGGAGCTGCGCTGCAAGTCGCTCAGCAACTCGTCGAGCCTCTCGGAAAGCCAGAAGCGCAAGGGGATCGTATCGGCGGTCATAGCGCGAATGATCCGCGCTGGGTAGCTCACGGCATGAGCCATGAGCACGGTGAGTGACGCGGACCGCATGATTCGGGAGCGATTTTCATTTGGAACCGCAAAACTTCATTCGATCAATGAGATGCGGTAACAAGATCGACGTGGGCTGCGCAGCCACCCGGTCGCTTTCGAGAAGTGGACCCCGGGTGCTTCGACACAACATGCAGGGTTTTCAACGGCTTCACACCCTAGCGGTTGTGGGTGTTTGGAGCCGTCACTAGCCTGTTGCCCATCGAGCCCGACGCCGGTTGCAGGCTCTCCGAAAATCTGGGGAGACAGTTCGTGGATCACTTCATCGCTGGTCATGCCGGTCGCCATGCGTCGGCTGCTATAGGAGACCTTCCTCGTGGCGCTACTCACCCGACCGGTGCGTCGCGACTGATTGAGGAGCGCGTCTCGGTGCACCCCGAGACGGCAGCGCCGCGCGGCCTCATCAGCCCGGGCGCGAGTGCAGAGCGCATCGTGCCTGTTCGTTATGCCTGGGCGAAGGAAAAATACATCGCGTCCTGCGCGAACCACCGGATGCCGCAGGAAATCCCCATGGGGCCGGACATCGCGATGTGGCAGGAACCGGGCGCACTGAGCGAGGACGAGCGGCTCATCATCAAGCGCAGCTTGGGCTTTTTCAGTACCGCCGATTCGGTGGTCGCCAACAATCTGGTGCTCGCCCTGTACCGGCACCTGAACAACGCGGAGTGTCGGCAGTACCTGCTGCGGCAGGCGTTCGAGGAAGCGATTCACACGCACGCCTATCAGGACGTCATCGAGAGCCTGGGGCTGGACGAGGCCGAGGTGTTCAATATGTACTGCGAGGTGCCGAGCATTCACGACAAGGCGGCGTGGAGCCTGCCGTTCACGCAGAGCCTTGCCGACCCGGCGTTCCGCACCGGCACGCTCGAAGCGGATCGTCGCTTCCTGCGCGACATGATTGCGTTCTACGTGGTGTTCGAGGGCATCTTCTTCTACGTCGGCTTCGTGCAGTTGCTCAGCTTCGGCCGTCGCAACAAGATGAAAGGCGCCGCGCGCCAGATCGAATACATCATGCGCGACGAGTCCATGCACATGAATTTCGGCATTGATGTCATCAACCAGATCAAGATCGAGAATCCGCATCTGTGGACGACGGACTTCCAGCAGGACGTTCTGGAAATGATTTCCGAGGCGACGCAACTGGAAATCCGCTACGCCCACGACACGATGCCGCGCGGTGTGCTCGGCATGAACGCGCGCATGTTCAACGACTACATAAAGTCCATCGCGAATCGCCGCTGCGCACAGATTGGGTTGCGTGCGCTGTACGCCGGGGCCGAGAACCCGTTTCCGTGGATGAGCGAGGCCGTGCACCTGCGCGAGGAGACGAGCTTCTTCGAGGAGCGCGTGCTGGAATACAGGAGCGGCATACGCCTGGATTACGGCGATGCTTGAGGACCGCCCAAGGGTGCTACGGACGCGGAACGCTCGATCAGCGGCGCGGTAAGTTCTCCCCTTTCCGTCGGTGCCCACATCGATGATCGACGCGAGTCCGAGCACCTGTTCCGCGCGCCCCGCGGCCTTGGTGATGGCGTAGATGTCGAGCGATGTCACCGCGTGGTAGTGCATCAGTTTGAAATCCGTTCGCACCGAGTAGCGCCATTGCGCGGCAATGCCGCGTATCGAGGTGCCGGGCATGCCCTCGATACGCGACGCTTCCCTCGGTACGCCCGCTGCGCGGCTACTCGGGACGAACGGGCCGGCGCTACTCGGGCCGAACGGGGT
>JBQTIX010000181.1:0-1746 GCA_052387695.1 Panacagrimonas sp.
GGTTGGCGAACAGCACCGCTTCGGGGTTGATGAGAAAGCCCAGCTCGTCGTCATCCCAGAGCGGATCGAGTTCGGTGACGTAGGCAAGATCGAAGGTTTCCTCCACCTCGCAGACGGTGGAGGTGAACGCCGCGCCGATCCACGACAGCAGCGGATAGGTGAACCAGTGAACGTGGTAGAAGGCGTGACGTTCGTCGTCGCCGTGCCCAGCATGCGTGCCCCTGGGTGCTTCGTAGTCGGCCAGCACCGTGCCGTCGAGCGTCGGCGAGCACCAGGGCGTGCGCACCACTTCCGCGACGCGCGCCGGTTCCCAATAGCCGATCCCGATCCCGAAGCGAACAAACAGCGGCGGCGGTGCGGGACAGGTGCAGACCAGCGGCGGGTCATCACCGGCGTCCTGCTGATCGAGCGTGACCTTGGCCGGGCCGATGGAGATCGGGAAGACACACTTCCAGCAGATGTCGGCGATGGGATTCGGGAAGCGCCCCGGACAAGGCCCGGATAGGGAATTCTCGTCCTGTGCCGCTGCTGACATCGACAGCATCAGGCCAAGCAAGGCGATGCAAGATTTCATGGCTGTTCCTCCTGCACACGCAGTTGGCGACCGTCCTGCGTGACGACGGCCGGCACCGCGCGAATCCCAAAGGTCTTCACCAGCGAGCCGTCCTGATCGAACCAGGCCGGGCGTTGCAGATGTTTCGAGAGCGCTTCCGGCGAGCCGCCGGTGAGCACCAGCTTCACCGCGCCTGGCGTGGCCAGATGCTTGCGCAGCCAGTCGAGCTGCGTTGCATCGGCTGCGTCCACGAAGACGATGCGCTTGGTGAGCGTCATGTGATCGAGCGGGTTCACGCTCGTCCCTGCCTTCTGAAAGACACGACCTTCGGAATCGCGCAAGTCGTAGGGAACGGTGATGCTGGGATCGAAGCGGAAGCTGCGCGTTCGCAGCGCACGCGGCAGGCCCAGCGAGCGCGGGACACGGGCGAAATCCTTCGCGCGTTCACGCATGCCCTCATGCAGCTTCGCCAACTCACCGCTGCGCTCCTTCGCGCGCAGGCGCGCCATCAGCGACTCAGCCATATCGTGCTCGGCCACGGGCCAGCTACGGCCAACCTGGCCGAGGTCTTCCGCCTGCGCACTACAGCAGACGGTAAGCACGGCCCAGCACACGATCAGGCGCAATCCAGCCGACATCGGCGTACCTCGAATCAAAGGAATCCGGGTGCGGCGTCCACACCCACAAATTACCGTCGGGCAGCACGCCCTCCGGGCCGGGCTGCAAGGGCTGCCCCTTGAGTGATCGGGCTTTGGCGGTTGCCAAGTGCTGTCCGTTGACGAAGAACTCCGCGTCGCGCCGCTCGATGCGGTCGCCGCTCACGCCCTTCACCTGCTTCACGAAGAACATGCCCTCGCGGTAGAAGCGATTGCGCGGCGGATAGAACGCGACGAGTTGATCGCGCTGAGGCAACTCGCCGACTCGAATGACGTAGAGGAAACCCGGCAAGCTGTCGGAGCCGTTGAAGGCAAGCCGTCCCCAGGGTCGCGCACCAAGCAGGAGTAGGCTGGCAGCGACTGCCCAGGCCACCAACCCGACGATGAAACGCCGATTCTTGGCGATACGAATCGCGCGCAGGGCAGACTCATCCATGCCGGGCAGCGCAGTGGCGTTGCCGGCGTTCATGGCGCTTGCTCTGCCGGCACCGTCAGCCGAGCCTCCAGGCGGCGGCGTACCGTGACGGTGAGATCGGT
>JBQTIX010000182.1:0-31624 GCA_052387695.1 Panacagrimonas sp.
CCGAGGTTGCCCAGGTTGGAGCCGCCGTAGATGGCGGCATCGGTGTTGAGCGCCTCGCGCCAGACCCCGCCATGCGGCAGGCCGATGCGATACGCGGTCCGCGGCACCGGGGTGCAGTTGAGGATGACCACGGCGGTGCCTTCCTCGAATCGGCGCAGGAACGAGATCACGGACTGCGCGTGGTCGTGGCAATCGATCCACTCAAACCCCTTCTGCTCGAAATCGTGGCGGTGCAGTGCCGGCGTTCCGCGCATCAGGCGGTTGAGATCGCCGACCAGGCGTTGCAGGCCGGAGTGACGGGGGTCCCCCAGCAGGTGCCAGTCGAGTTCGGCGTCGTGATTCCACTCGCGCACCTGGCCAAATTCCTGGCCCATGAACAGCAGCTTCTTGCCGGCGCTCATCCACTGCCAGGCCAGCAGCAGACGCAGGTTGGCGCGCTTCTGCCATTCGTCGCCGTTCATCTTGCCGATCAAGGAGCCCTTGCCGTGCACGACTTCATCGTGCGACAGCGGCAGCACGAAATTTTCCGAGTAGGCATACATCTGGCCGAAGGTCAGCTTGTCGTGGCGATGACTGCGAAACACCGGGTCGAGCGCGAAATAATCGAGCGAGTCGTGCATCCAGCCCATGTTCCACTTCATCGAGAAGCCCAGCCCGCCGACCCAGGTGGGACGTGTCACCTGGGGCCAGGAGGTGGATTCCTCGGCGATCACGCGGGTGCCGGGCACGCGCTCATGCACGACATGGTTGAGTTCCTGCAGGAAGCGCAGCGCTTCGAGATTCTCGCGGCCGCCGTACTTGTTGGGGACCCACTGGCCCGGCGCGCGGGAGTAGTCGAGGTAGAGCATCGAAGCCACCGCATCGACCCGCAGCGCGTCGAAGTGAAATTCATCGAGCCAGTACAGCGCGTTGGCGATCAGGAAATTGCGCACCTGGGGCCGGCCGTAGTCGAACACGCAGGAGTTCCAGTCCGGGTGCCAGCCGCGTCGTGGATCGGGGTGCTCGTACAGCGGCTCGCCGTCGAAGCGGGCCAGGCCGTAGTCGTCGTTCGGGAAGTGCGCGGCGGTCCAGTCGTGGATGATGCCGAGACCGGCGAGATGACACTGGTCGATGAAATAACGCAGGTCGTCGGCGCTGCCGAAGCGCGAGGTCGGGGCGAAGTACCCCAGCGTCTGGTAGCCCCAGGAGCCGTCGAAGGGATGCTCGGTGATCGGCATCAGTTCGAGGTGGGTGAAGCCGAGGTCGCGAACGTAGGGAATCAGTTCGGCCGCCAGTTCGCGCCAGTTGAGCCATCGATTGCCGGGGCCGCGACGCCAGGACCCGGCGTGCAACTCGTAGATCGACATCGGTGCGTGCAACCAGTCCGCCTTCGCACGCTGATTCATCCAGTCCGCGTCCTGCCAAGTGTACGCGGACGGCGCGGTGATCACCGACGCGGTCTTGGGGCGCAGTTCGTGGCCACTGGCGCAGGGATCGGATTTCTCCACCGTCTGGCCCGAGGCACGGTTGCGGATGGCGTACTTGTAGGCCTGGCCGCAGGCGGCGTTGGCCACCCGTCCCGACCAGACTCCCGCGTCCGAGCCTCCCAGTTGATTGGCCTCCGCGTCCCAGCCGTTGAAGTCGCCGATGACCGAGACCCGGTCTGCGTGCGGCGCCCAGACCGCGAAGCGTGCGCCGGTCGCTTCCGGATGCGAGCCGAGCCAACGCCACAGATTCCAGTGTCGGCCACGCGCAATCAGATCCAGGTCGAAGTCGGGGACTGTGACCGCAGCTTTTTGGGTCGAAGGTTTCATTGGCGCGCTCGATCGATGGGGAACCCTTGCGGGATCGCCTCGCAAGAATACGTCCCGGTCCCTGCCGAGCCCGGGCGGGCGGAATGGTCGGATACCATAGTCACATCATGGCCCATGACTCCCCCCGAGTGACCGATCCGGCGAAGCTTCAGGACAGCGCCCGCCGTACCCTGGCGATCGAGCGCGACGCGGTCGCCAGCCTGATGACGCGCATCGACCAGGCGTTCGTCGATGCCTGCGGCTATATGCTGGACTGCAAGGGCCGGGTTGTGGTCACCGGCATGGGCAAGTCCGGTCACATCGGCGGCAAGATCGCGGCGACCCTGGCGTCGACCGGCACACCGGCGTTCTTCGTCCATCCCGGCGAGGCCAGTCACGGTGATCTGGGCATGGTCACGCGCCAGGACGTGGTGCTCGCGATCAGCAACTCCGGCGAGACCCCCGAGGTGCTGACCATCCTGCCGCTGTTCAAACGCATGGGCGCGCCGATCGTCGCGATGACCGGCAAGCCCCGCTCGACCCTGGCCCGCGCGGCCGACGCGCACCTGGATGTCGCGGTCGAACAGGAAGCCTGTCCGCTGAACCTCGCGCCGACCGCCAGCACCACCGCGACCCTGGCCATGGGCGACGCGCTGGCGGTGGCGCTGCTTGAAGCGCGCGGGTTCACACCGGAGGATTTTGCACGGTCGCATCCAGGCGGCGCGCTCGGCCGTCGCCTGCTGCTGAGAGTGCGCGACGTGATGCGCAGCGGCGAGCAGATTCCGAAAGTCGTTCCGGGCACGCGCCTGACCGCCGCGCTGCTGGAAATGACCCGCAAGGGTCTGGGCATGACGGCGATCGTGGACGCCGAAGGTCGCTGCATAGGCATCTATACCGACGGCGATCTGCGTAGAACGCTCGACCAGGGTCGCGACGTGCGCGCCGCGACGATCGACGAGGTGATGGTTCGTGGCGGCAAATCGGTCGACGCCGATCATCTCGCAGCCGAGGCGGTGCAACTGATGGAGAAGCACAAGGTGACCTGTCTGCTGGTCAAGGACGCGAGCGGTGTGCTTGAGGGTGTGATCCACATGCACGATCTGCTCCGTGCCGGTGTCGTGTAATGGGCCTGCTCGATTCGACCGAGGTTCAGCGGAGGGCGGGCAGGATTCGTTGCCTGTTCCTCGATATCGATGGTGTGATGACCGATTGCAAGCTGTACCTGACGCCCGACGGCCAGGAACTGAAGGCCGTGAACGTGCGCGACGGCTGGGGCATGAAGGCCCTGATGAAGCATGGCGTCGAGGTCGCGGTGATTTCCGGCCGGCCTTCAGTGGCGATGCAAAAGCGGCTCGAATGGCTCGGCCTGCGTCACGTGGTGCTCGACACCGAGATCAAGCTGCCTGCCTACGAGCGCATTCGTGATGCCTTGGGATTGAAGGACGATCAGTGCGCCATGATGGGCGACGATGTGCCCGACCTGCCACTGCTCACGCGCGTGGGTCTGGCGCTGACCCCGGCCGACGCTCATCCGAAAGCCATCGCCGCCGCACACGTGGTGAGTCGCTGCCGTGGTGGTGACGGTGCGATCCGCGAGGCTGCCGACATCATCCTTGCGGCGCAGGGAGTCGCATGAATCGCTGGTTCGGTCCTCTGTTCGTGATCGTGCTTGCAGGCCTTGCGATCATGGTGATGCGGGGCGGCCAGCCGGCGCCTTCTGGCGCCACGGTCCAGGCCGACCAGCCGCGCTACACCCTGCGCGGGGCGCAGTGGCAGCGCTTCGATGCGCAGGGGCAGATCGAGTTTGAAGGGCGGGCGCAGAGCATCGATTACTTCGACGACGAGTCGGCGCGGCTGTCGCAATTCGAACTCACCGCCCTGGCCACTGGCGGTGCGCCGTGGACGGCGACGGCGCCGGAAGGCTTCGCGCCGGCCGGCACCCGACGCGTGCAGTTGCGGGGCGGCGTCGAAGGGCAGGGACACTGGCCGGACAATGAGCCGCTGAATTTCCAGACGCCGGAAATCTGGCTCGATTCAGCCGCGCAGCAACTCGAAACGGAGGCGAAGGTGCAGATACAAAGCCGCACCCGGCAGGTGGACGCCCGCGGCATGAAGGTCAACGGAAAATCGCGCAAGATTGATCTCCTGCACGACGTGAAGATGCGCTATGTCCCGGGTTGAGCCCGCGTTGCTGTTTCGCGCCCTGGTGCTGCTCGGCCTGGGAGCGTTCGCTTGCACCCCTGCGCTGGCGCAGAACGCCGACATCCTGAAACCGACCGGCCCGGTCACCATCGAGGCCGATCACGCGGACTGGCAGAAGGACGGAGCGATGGTCTACGTCGGCAATGTCCGGCTCCAGTCGGCCGACCTCAAGCTTGGCGGCGCGCGCCTGGAGTTCCGGCAGTTCCCGGACGGCCATTTCGTGGCGCGTATCGACGGCGCTCCGGCCACGCTGAATCACATCGGACTCGCTTCGGAGGACGGCAAGCCAGGGCCGCCGATCGGCGCACGCGGCCAGGTCATGACCTACGACTCGCGCGCAGCAACGGTGGAGGTGGACGGCGATGCGGTGCTGTCGCGCGGTACTGACGAGATCGAAGGCGGCAACGTCCTCTATGACGTGACCAACCGGCGCATCCAGGCCAACGGAGGGGAAGGGGGGCAGGTACGCATCGTGATCCAGCCGCCACCGCCGAAATCCGGTGGCGCGACCGCCACGCCTGCGCCCGGAAGCGCGCCAAAACCGTGAGCGAAAAATCCGTTCTGTCCGCTACCGGACTGTCCAAGAGCTACAAGAAACGTGCGGTGGTGCGCGACGTGTCGATGAACCTGCGCGCCGGCGAGATCGTGGGCCTGCTGGGCCCCAATGGCGCGGGCAAGACCACCTCGTTCTACATGATCGTCGGGCTGGTTCCGGCCGACGGCGGCAAGATCGAACTCGATGGCCGCGACATCACCCGTCTGCCGATGCATGCGCGTGCCCGCCTGGGTCTGGGCTATCTGCCGCAGGAAGCCTCGGTTTTCCGCAAGCTCAGCGTCGCCGACAACATCCTGGCGATCCTCGAACTGCGTCCGGAACTGGACCGCAAGGCCCGTGCCTCGGAACTCGAACGCCTGCTGGGCGAACTGCATATCGCGCATATCCGCGAAGGCATCGGCGAGGCGCTATCAGGCGGTGAACGGCGCAGGGTGGAGATCGCACGCTCCCTGGCCGCCAATCCGCGATTCATCCTGCTGGACGAGCCGTTTGCAGGGGTCGATCCGATCGCGGTCGGGGATATCCAGCAGATCGTGCACCACTTGCGCGATCGTGGCATCGGCGTGCTGATCACCGATCACAACGTGCGCGAAACGCTTGCGCTCTGCGAGCGCAGCTATATTCTTGCGGAAGGTCGTGTGATTGCGGAAGGCAGGCCGGACGAGCTGCTCAACAACGAAACGGTCCGACGGGTGTACCTCGGCGAGCAGTTTCAGCTTTAAGCTCGCGACCTGATTCGGCGGATGGTTCGACAGCGTGGTTCCCGGCCCGAATCTCGGGCCGGTCAGGGCAATGCCGCATTAGAACCTTATATCGGCCCTTGATGCAAGAGTCATACCGACGTGTAGAATCGGGGCCATGGATTCCACGGACTTCGAACGCCGCTCCCAATGAAGCAATCGCTGTCCCTGCGCCAGGGCATGTCCCTGACGATGACCCCCGCGCTGCAACAGGCGATCCGCCTGCTGCAACTGTCCAGTCTCGACCTGGCCATGGAAATCCAGCAGGCGCTGGATTCCAATCTGATGCTGGAGCAGGACACCGATACCGAGGTGGTCGAGCCCGCAGTGGAAGTGGCGGCCGCAACGGTCGATAGCGCGCCCGCCGGCGATTCGACCCTGCTGGCCGAGGTGACCACCCCGGAGACCATCCCGGAGGACATGCCGGTCGATGCCGACTGGGGGGACGTGTTCGACGAGCATGTGTCGGCTTCTTCCTCGTCATCGGACGACGACGGCCTGCAGGACTATTTGCAGGCGAATCTGCATGCCCAGGGCAATCTTCTCGATCACCTGATGGCGCAGGCGCGCGTGGCTCCCTTCGACGAGGTCGAGGCGGTGGTCGCCGCGCACCTGATCGACGCGATCAACGATGACGGCTACGTCGAAGAGTTCGAGAGCATCTGCGCACGCCTGATGGAAGAACTGGCCGTCGATCGCGCAAAGATCGAGGCCGCACTGACCAAGGTCCAGGAATTTGATCCGCCCGGGATCGCCGCGCGCGATCTGGCCGAGTGCATGCTGCTCCAGTTGCGCCAGATGCCGCGCACGCGTGCGGGCCGCTGGGCGGCGATGGAAATCGTCGAGGCGGGGCTGCTCAACATTGCACGGCGCGATGAAGCGGCGATCATCCGCGCCACCGGTCTGACGTCGGACGACGTGCGCCTGGGTTTAGGACTGATCCGCTCGCTACAGCCGCACCCGGGGCGCCCGTTCCAGGCGCACGAGTCGGATTATCTGATGCCGGACGTGATCGTCACCAAGAAGAACGGTCGCTGGCGGGTCGCGCTCAACCCCGAGCATGCTCCAAAGCTGCGCATCAACGGCCGCTACCAGGGTTTCATCAAGCGTGCCGACCAGTCCAAGGACCAGCTCCAGCTCAAGCAGCACCTTCAGGAAGCCCGCTATTTCATCAACAGCCTGGAGTCGCGGAACGAAACCATCCTGCGTGTGTCGCAATGCATAGTTGAAGAACAGCGCGCGTTTCTGGAATATGGGGAGGAAGCGATGCGCCCACTGGTCCTGAGGGACGTCGCACAGACGCTGGGGATTCACGAATCGACCGTGTCCAGAGCCACCGCCAACAAGTACATGCTCACGCCGCGCGGGCTCTATGAACTCAAGTATTTCTTTTCCAGCCACGTGTCCACGACGCAGGGCGGGGTGGCTTCTGCCACTGCGATCCAGGCCATGATCAAGCGCATGGTCGGTGCCGAAGACCCGACCCGCCCACTGTCGGATTCCACCCTGGCAGAACTCTTGCTGAAGGAAGGCATCCAGGTTGCGCGCCGCACGGTCGCCAAGTATCGCGAGGCGCTCAACATTCCACCTTCACACGAAAGAAAGGCCGTCGCATAGACTCAAGACAGAGGGGAGTTTCACCCACCGATTTTCCCCGGGGTCAGCTGACCCCAAACCCAGGAGGTACGACACGATGAACCTGACCATCTCCGGCCACCATCTCGACCTGACGCCGCCGCTGCGTGATTACGTCACGGCCAAGCTGAAAAAACTCGAGCGCCACTTCGATCATCTGATCAACGCGGATGTGATCCTGTCGGTCGAAAAGCTGCGACACAAGGCGGAGGCCACGGTGCACGCCAGCGGCGCCGACCTGCATGCGGAGGCGGTGGTGGAGGAGGACATGTACGCGGCGATCGATGCGCTGATCGACAAGCTCGATCAGCAGACCCGCAAGCACAAGGAAAAGCTGCGTCATCACCACGTCAAACAGCCGGTCAAACGCACGCTGCAATAGCCTGCATCGCGTGGTTCCAAGACCCTGCCGACTGTGTCGGCGGGGTTTTTTGTTGGGAAAGCCTCCATAATTCGTGACGCGCAACGCCACCGTCACGCACCACCAGGAGTCGCAGATGAAGCTGACAGAAATCCTCGGAGTCGACCGCGTGGTCAGCGGCACCGCGGTCACCAGCAAGAAGAAAGCGCTCGAGGAACTCTCCAACCTGCTCGCGGCGGGCGCCGCCAAGCTGACCAGCCAGGAAGTCTTCAGCAGCCTGACGGGCCGAGAAAAACTGGGCAGCACCGGGCTCGGGCACGGCGTCGCCATTCCGCACGGGCGTGTGGCCGGGGCCGATCGCAGCGTCGGTGCCTTCATGAAGCTCAAGCACCCGGTGGACTACGACGCGCACGACGGCAATCCGGTGGATCTGGTGTTCGGCCTGCTGGTTCCGCAGAACGCGACCGACGCCCACCTCAAGCATCTGGCTGCCGTTGCCGAGATGTTTTCCGACGATGCGTTCTGCTCCAGGCTGCGTGCGTCTTCCGATAACGCAACCTTGTATCAGCTGCTGTCGGAATACACATCGAACCGCTGAACACCGACAAGCCCGGACTTCGGAACGCCGGCACTGGCATGGCCGACCGCGTCACCCTGCACGGCGTCTTCATCGAAATTTTCGGGCTCGGCGTCCTGCTTGCCGGGCGCAGCGGCATCGGCAAGAGCGAATTGGCCTTGGAGCTCCTCGCCCGTGGTCACCGCCTGATCGCGGACGACGCCGCCGAGTTCGAACAGGCGACCGATGGCCGCGTGGTCGGTCGCTGTCCTGCGCTGCTCTACGGTTTTCTGGAAGTGCGCGGACTCGGCGTCCTGCATGTCGGCCGCATGTTCGGCGAACCCGCCCTGCGCGCGTCAAAGTCGCTGGACCTGATTCTCCGGCTCGATCCGGCGCAGGAATATATCGATCCACCGGACCGCGTGTATGGGCGCCGCACCCACACCGCGGTCTGCGGCAAGCCCGTTCCCGAAATTTCCCTTCCGGTGCGCGTTGGCCAGAACCTCGCCGCGCTGGCGGAAGCCGCCTGCCGCGACCAGACGCTCAAGCGCGACGGTTATGACGCGGCCGAAGACTTCGTTGCGCGGCAGATGCAGCTCATCGAGCAGGCCGGACGGTGAAGCTGATCATCGTCAGCGGCCTGTCGGGTGCAGGCAAGACGGTGGCGCTCAAGCAGTACGAGGACCTGGGTTACACCTGCATCGACAACATTCCGCAGGCGCTGATCGGCACCATGATCACGCGCATGCTGAACAAGACTGACGGCAAGCGATACGAGCGCCTGGCCATCGGTCTGGACGCGCGCGAATCACCGCGCGAGATCCGGAATTTCCCCAAACATCTTGGCGCCCTGCGCAAGCGCGGCGTCGACGTGCGGGTCATCTTTCTCACGGCCACGGATGAGGTGATCCTGCGCCGCTACGGCGAAACCCGGCGGCCGCATCCGCTGGCCGACGAAAACACCTCGCTGCTCGAAGCCATCGCGCGCGAGCGCGAGTTGCTGGGGCCGATCGCGGACCTGGCGGACGAGCCGCTCGACACCACCCACATGAACCTGCACGAGCTGCGCGACGCGATCGACCAGCGCCTGCCCGAGGCGGTGAAGGGCAAGCTGGCCTTGCTGTTCCTCTCGTTCGGGTTCAAGAATGGCGTGCCCAACGGCTGCGACTACGTGTTTGACGTGCGCTGCCTGCCCAACCCGCACTGGACGCCCGCGCTCAAGCACCTGACCGGCCGCGACAAGGCGGTCGCGGAGTGGCTCACCGGGCGCGACGAGGTGCAGCGCATGCTGCGTGACATCCGCGTGTTCCTCGAGCCCTGGCTGCCCCTGTATCGCAGCCAGGATCGAGCCTATGTCACCATCGCCGTGGGCTGCACGGGTGGCCAGCATCGCAGCGTATATCTGGTCGAACGGCTCGCAGAATATTTCAGGCAGAGCTTCGATCCGGTGACCGTCAAGCACAAGGAACTTCGATGAGCAGGTTGTCGTGGGCGTAGGAATTCTGCTGGTCACTCACGCCAAGCTCGGGCATTTCCTGCTCGACTGCATGCGCGACATGCTCGGTCCCCTGCCGCTGGAGGCCGATGTGCTCGAAGTGCGCCGCGTGCAGAACCACGAGGTGCTGATCAACCAGGGCAGCAAGATGATCGAGCGGCTCGGCTCGGCCGCGGGCGTGCTCCTGCTCACCGATGCGTTCGGCTCTACCCCGAGCAACATCGCCAACAAGCTATCTGCGATCCACGGCGTGCCGGTGGTGTCGGGGGTCAACCTGCCGATGCTTGTCCGCACTTTCAACTACCCCGGTGCCGGCCTCGCCGAGATGGCCCAGATTGCCGTCGAAGGTGGTCAGCGCGGGATCATCCTCTATCCCCAGTGAAAAGCAGCTTCGGGTTGGCCGTTACCGGTTTCAGGAGACGCCGGGATGGCTGGTTGGCCGCAGGAAACCGTTATTGAGGCGGCCACTATGCACTTGAAAATGCACGCGCGGACAGAAGGTCCCATCAATCTACGAAGTTGGTGCTGGCCGCCTCAATAACACAGAGCTATGTTGGGTTATTGATCCGGCCACGCCGACCTGCGTTTGCATCATTGAGTTCAACTCGATTGTGGCCGGATCAATAACTGGAAACTGACTCTCATGGAACGCACCGTCAACATCGTCAACCGGCTTGGGCTGCATGCGCGTGCAGCGGCCAAACTGGTCACGCTTGCCTCGACGTTCGACAGCGACGTGCGGGTGCGCAAGGGTCGCCGCGAAGTCAGCGGCAAATCGATCATGGGCGTGATGATGCTGGCCGCCGCGCAGGGCAGCTCGATCACCCTGATCGCAGAAGGGATCGACGCTGCGGCGGCGCTCGACGAGCTGGCGCTGCTGGTCGCCGAGCGCTTCGGGGAAGAGGTCTGAGACGCTGATGTCCCTCTGGCTCTCCGGTATCGGCGTTTCGCGCGGCATCGCCATCGCGCGGGTGCAGAAGCTGCACGGCGGCGATCTGGAGATTCCCGAGTACGCGGTTGCCGCCGACGCCGTGGAGCGCGAGGTCGAACGCTTCCGCGACGCGCAGATGCAGGCCCTGGCGCAATTGCGGCAGGTGCGTGGCCAGATTCCGCCGGGTACGCCGGGCGATATCGCGGCCTTCATCGACACTCACCTGCTGATGCTGGGGGACCGCTCGCTGACGGATGCGACGATCGCCCACATCCGTGCCGCATCGTGCAATGCCGAAGGCGCGCTGCGACGCTCGCGCGATGCGCTGATCGGGGTGTTCGAGCAGATGGAAGATCCGTATCTGCGCACGCGGCGCGACGACGTGGAGCACGTCGTCAGCCGTATCCTGCGGGTGCTGACCAAGACCGAGCGCGAGTTGCCGACGGCAGGCGCCGAGCCGATGGTCATCGTCGCCGACGATCTCACGCCTGCCGACATCATCCTGCTGTCGCAGCAGGCGGTCGTCGCCTTCGTCACCGAGTACGGCGGCCCGCTGTCGCACACCGCGATCCTCGCGCGCAGCCTCGCCATTCCAGCGGTGGTCGGTCTGCACAACGCGCGGCGGCTGCTGCGCGAGGCTGAATGGGTGATCGTCGACGGCGAGCATGGACAGGTGCTGGCCGATCCGGACGACAAGGCGCTCGCACACTATCGCGGCAAACAGAAACAACAGATCCGGGACCGACTCCAGCTCCGGTTGCTGCGCGACAAGCCCGCGATCTCCCTGGATGGGTCCGACATCCGGCTGCTGGCCAACATCGAACTGCCGGAAGACGCCCGGGAAGCCGCCGCCAACGGCGCCGAGGGGGTGGGGCTCTACCGCACCGAATTCCTGTTCATGAATCGCAAGGACCTGCCCAGCGAGGAAGAGCAATACGACGCTTATGCACGCGTCGTGTCGGCGGTGAAAGGGACCATCACCATCCGCACCCTGGATCTGGGAGCCGACAAGCAGGTCGATTCCGGCCAACGCCCGGGGCCGACGCCGAACAATCCGGCGCTCGGCCTGCGGGCGATCCGGCTGTGTCTCAAGGAGCCGGAGCTTTTCCGCAGCCAGGTTCGCGCTCTGTTGCGCGCCTCGGTGCACGGGCGGGTCAATATCATGCTGCCGATGATTTCGAGCCTCGGCGAGTTCCGGCAGGCCAGGGCGATCATCGATCACTGCGACGCGACCTTGCGGCGCGAAGGCTATGCGGTGGCCGACAGGGTTCCCGTGGGCGCGATGATCGAGGTTCCGGCCGCCGCGATTTCCGCTCCGCTGCTGGCGCGCGAAGCCGATTTCTTCTCCATCGGCACCAACGACCTGATCCAGTACACCCTCGCGATCGACCGCGTCGACGACGAGGTCAACTACCTCTACGACCCGCTGCATCCAGCGGTGCTGCAACTGATCCGCATGACCATCGAAGCCGGCCGGGCCGCCAACATCCCGGTGTCGATGTGCGGCGAGATGGCGGGCGATCCGCGCTTCACGCGCCTGCTGCTGGGCCTGGGCCTGACCGAGTTTTCCATGCACCCGGCCAGCGTGCTGGAGATCAAGCGGGTGGTGCGCGAATCGCGGCTGACGCAGTTGCGATCGGCCGGAGTGCGTCTGCTTGGCGCGGCAACGCTGGCCGAGCACCTGTCGGCGCTGGCTGATCTGCAAGCACTTTGAAGGTGCGACTCACCCCTCCGCGAGATTTCACTTCGTGTCCATCGATATTCCCGAATTTCAAGCCCTCGACCCTTCCGGTCTGCGACTGATCGATCTGCCGGCCCTGCGTCCTGGCGATGCCGAGTGGCTGGCGCTGCGCGGCGTTGATGCGACGCGCCTGGCGCAACGCTATCTGTTCGAGCAGCGCCACATCCAGATGAGGTTGCATACCGCCCAGGGACGACCGGACATCGCGCGTCAATTGGTCGAGTCTGCGAGCATCGCCGAACGCCTCGCAACGCTTGATTTCCAGGACGGGATCCTGCGCCGAGGCTATTTCGCGCACCCCAACCCGGTGGGCGGTGACGTCGTCGTCAGCGTGCACTCGGTCGCTGCCGGAAACTCCCTTTACTACCGCTTCGGCGGCCCGCACCCTTTCGTCCTGGTCGCGGGACGATATACGCGGGGCTACGCCTGCCTGGCGCTCTGGCTGCTGCGGGAGCGTGCCGTGATCGCACTCTCGCCGGGCTTCACGCCGGATCGGGTGCTGCCCTTGCTGAAGGACTTTCAGGTGGTGATCGAACATGCGGGCGATCGTTACCGCGCTTACGTGGAAAATCCGGTGAGCAGCGGCGTGGCGATACTGCTCAACACCCCCCCTTTTCCGCACCATCTCTGGAACGAATTGCCCGGGGTGCAGCGACTGTTCGAGTCCGGCCTGCTCAAAAATGCCAGGCGCATTTACGCCTGCGATGAGCCGCTCGGACCGATCGAGGAGCTATATCCGGAACTCAAGGGACGGGTGCAATGCTGCCGACGTTCGGAAGCCATGCGCGAGGTGCTTCAGCAGCACCTGGTGCTGGTACGTCCGGGGTCGCTGCTGATTCCGGGAACGGTCATCCAGCGTGTGATGCGGGTCGCCGAGAGCCGGGCCTCGCCCGCGGCCAGGGACCTGGTGCGGCGGCTGTCGCGGCGGGGCAAACCGGTGCTCGGCATCACTCTTCGATTGAACAACCGCCGCTGGGTTTCGCAGCGTAACGGCATCGTCTCCCTGATCAAGGCGCTGCACCGTCGCGAGTTGCCGTTCGAGGTGATTCTGTTCGGCTTCAGCCTGGTTCACGGTCACGTCCCCGACCCGCGGCTCGATGTGATGTTGGCCGAGGAGCGAGCGCTGTGCCGGTACATCGAGCGACGGTGTCCGGAGGTGCCGATCACGTCGCTGGTGGGCGAATCCATTTTCGACTGCACGGTGCTG
Source organism: Panacagrimonas sp. (assembly GCA_052387695.1). Lineage (GTDB taxonomy): Bacteria > Pseudomonadota > Gammaproteobacteria > Nevskiales > Nevskiaceae > Panacagrimonas. Next base: position 13,197 of record JBQTIX010000182.1, read on the forward strand.
GCCCGGTACCTGGATTTTTACGTGGCCAACCACGGCACCATCCAGCACAAGATCGGATGGTTCTCCGACTGCCCGGGAATCGTTCACGCGAATCGCCTGACCATCGAGCGCAGCGTGTCGTTTTTCGCGACCATGGTCGCCAATCTCGAGGGGATACCGCCGTCCTACATCCCGCTCGAATCGGTGCGCGACGTCGGCCCGGACCCGCCCGTGCCGGCCACGCAGGGTCGGCCCAATCTCCAGGACTATGACTTCGACTGGCGCGAGCTGCTGGCGCCAGCCATCCGGGCGCTGCGCACACGACGGCCGTCACTTGGTGCGGCAGCCGATCGTTCATGATGCGCGCGGCGGCCACGCCGTTGTTCCAACCTCCACCAACCTCCGCGTCGAAGCTCGATGACGATATGGCTACATGTTGGTCTGAGAAAGACCGGGACGAAAACCATCCAGCGATTCCTGAGGGGAAACCGTCAGCCCTTGCACGCGCTCGGCTACCTTTATCCGGACTTCGGAACGGGCAGCCATGCCCACTTCAATCTCGTACACCAGTTGCGGACGCCGACGAAATTCCGGCCTGGCCATGAAACCTGGGAGCAGGTGGTCCAGCTTGCGGCCGAAAATCCGGACAAGTGCATCCTCCTGTCCGCCGAGAGTTTTCAGGACTTTGGACTCGGGCACATCGCCGCGGTTCGGCGATATCTGCCGGATGCGGACCTGCGCATGGTGGTCTATCTGCGCGAACAGGCCGCATTCCTGGAGTCCTGGCGTTCACAGATGATCAAGACCGGGTCGCCGCCGGTCGAGGTCGAAGTCCTGGGTGAATCGCTCGTCGAGACACTGACGTTTACCCGCTTGCTGAAGCCTTGGCGGGACATCCTGGGTCGCGAGAAGATGGCGGTCCGGGTGTTCGATCGTAGCCGCTTCGTTAACGGCGATCTGATCGACGATTTCCTGCACGTCGTCGGACTGCCGACCCAGGCTATGCATATGGATTACGCGCGGTTCAGCGCGAGGAACGTCGGTCCGGGGCCCAAGGCCCTGGGCCTGCTCGATGTCGTCAACCGCGAGTTGTCGGTGCACGCGGCGCGCATGGGTTTTGGCAGCGATCACTTACGCAAGGCCCTGACGTCGGTGCTTTACAGCTCCGTTCGCCAGTGGCCACGCGAGGAGCGGGCTCGGATGCTGACGCCGGAGCAACGAGCAGCGTTCCAGCAGCGATTCGCGGCGGACAATGCCCGGGTGCTCAGCGAGTACCTGAATGATGAGTGCCCGAGCCTGTTTCCGGCCGCGCGCGACGGCAACGCCCCAGCCAACCTGAGGGATTCCGCAGCGGTCGTCGCCTCGTTGCCGCCGCTGGACCTCGTCAGAACGCTGGCCTATGCGCTGGCGTCCTCGCTCCAGCGCGAAGTCGAGGCGCTGCGCGGGAACGGCAGCTCGGTGTCAGAAATGCCTGCCGCCGGGCTCGATGCGCCCGCGCCGTCTCAAGCCGACCGGTCACCCGTCGAAGGCGCCGAAGCGCGGCGCCGTGCGGCACAGGCAAGGCGCCGCGACCAGCGCAGGGCCGCCAGGCGGCGAGGCAGCGACTGAAGACTCCGGCGGGGCGTCAGACGGGCATCGTACCGGTCAGGATCGAGCGAATCCGCTCCAGCGCGTCCAGGGGTGCGGCGGCTCCGCTGCGTTCCAGCACCGATTTCGGCGGCGACACGGAATGGCCGTTGGCGGGATCGGCAATGATTTCTTCGTAGCGAGCGGCCAGCGTCGTGTTGCGCGGATCGGGATTGGTGACGACCAACACCCCGGTGGGCGCGCAGTCGATCGGAATCAGATGGAGATCGGGTCGGTATTTGCGCAGGGTCGGAATAATTTTCCAGACGTCGCCGGTCCAGGCATTGCTGATGGCGCGACGTTCCGGAGGAATCTGGCGCTTGTTGCGAATCGCCATGAATTCGTCCAGTGGAAAGACATCGTCGATTGCGATCAAGGCACCGGGTGCGCACTGCTTCTCGGTATTGATGAAATCCCGAAGCACGAACTCGAACAGGTGCATGCCGTCGATGAAGGTGAAATCGAAGCCATCGGCCGGCCTGGATTCTGCGAGCGCGGCCCCCGCGAAATAGTCGTCGCTGGTCTCCTTGAACAGGCGGAAACGATCCGGCAGGACGCTTTGTATGTCGTATCCTGGATCGACGCCAATGGCGGGACACTTTGCCAGTTGCAGACTGCGGCCTTTGCGGATGCCGATTTCGAGATAGCTCGCGGGGCGCTTGATGTCATGCAGATGTTCCAGAAGCGCGATGTAATTCATGGGTCTCTTGCAGGTGGATTGGAGGGTTGGGCGAGTCGGCTGAACCGCCTTGCCGAAACCGGACAACTGGCGACGGCTGGCGGGCCGCCGTACGGCAATGCGGCGATTGGCGAAGCGGCCCTCGGGACCGGTGCGGCAGTCGGCCAGCCGGCCTAATTGTCGCCGATCGTGCCGGATTGCTGCACGCACAGGCAGCGCGTGCCTCGCGCCCCGTCGTTAAACGAAGCCGAGCTTTGGATAGCGGGTGGGTTCAATTTCGTTCTGAGTCAGGCCCCACCAGCGGCCCAGCACCGTGTTGTACATGGAGCGGAAATCGGTGGTCGCCCGCACGTCGCCGTTGCTGAGGTCGTTCAAGGCGGGTGCTTCGCCGTAGAGTCCGCCACGGACGGCGCCGCCGAACGCGAAATGTGGCGCGGCGCCACCGTGATCGGTGCCCTGGCTGCCGTTCTCCGCCGCGCGGCGACCAAATTCGGAGTAGGTCAGCACGAGGGTGTCATTCCAGTCGCCGGACTCCTTCATCGCCGTGCGGAACGCAGCCAGCGACTGCGCCAGCACGCGTAACTGGTGCGTGTGCGGCCCCGCCTGGCGGGCATGGGTGTCGAACCCGGTGATGGCGACCTTGACGATGGCGGTCAGCGGAATGCCCGTCAGGATTCGCGCAGCTTCGGCCATTTCGCGCCCGAACGGTTGGGGTGGAAATTCGACCCGAACCGGCGGCCGATCCTTGCCGAGTGAGACGACGGCTTTCGAGACTTCGCGTTGGACCTGGAGCAGATGATGGAGGGCGGGATTGTCGTTGCGAGCCGACGACAGGTGGACGTCACGAGCCTCGATCGCGAAGCGCTCAATGCTGCTCATCACGATCGGTTCGAGCGTGCCACCGGATACCGCGGCGGGATTGCGACCGATCACGACCGCGTCGAGCTTCAGGTCCCTGCCGATGCGGGTGGCGTCGCCCACGCGCGTCAGCCAGCCTTCCGTGCTGACCGTACCGGCGTCCGACGCGGTGTCCCAGATGTCGATGGAGCGGAAGTGCGAACGCGATTGCTGGGGGTATCCCACGCTCTGGATGATCGCCATCTCCCTGGCGGCGAACATCGGCATCAGGGGTTCGAGGGCGGGGTGCAGGCCGGTGCGTGCATCGAGCTGGAGAACTGCATCGCGGTCCAGCCCCAAGGTCGGCCTGAGCCGGCGATATTCGGGATCTGAAAACGGGATGACGGTGTTGAGGCCGTCGTTGCCACCGTTGAGTTCGATCAACAGCAGGCGGCGCACTTTGGCGTTCTGCGCGGCGGCCCAGCACGGCAGGGTCAATAGCGGTGAAACCGCCAGGCCCTGCAAAATTTTTCGGCGCGAAATCATCGGATATCCCGGATCATTACTTCAGGTTGTAGCTGAGATCGAGCAACCAGCTCTCCAGCCGTTCGGAAGGTTTGAGTCCCTCCCCCTGGAGACGGACGGGTGGTACCGCGAGGAGCAGGGGTTCGACGCGGCCGACCGAGTCTTCGTCGGCATAGCTGACAATGGCTTCGACGATCTGTTTCTGCGTTCGACGTGCTTCGACGCGGGTACGGTTGGCGAAGGCCACCGAGGTCCTTTGCTGTGTGGACAGATCCGGGGCATCGCCGACCACGAATTCGATGAAACGGGTTCGCGCCAGCAAGGTCTGACTGGTGACCCAATCGACCCCTTGCGGCCAGCCTTTGACGTTGGGCGGATTGAAAACCGATTGCCCCATCGAATCCGTCGCGAGCAGCACCACCGAAGGGTCGAGCGGTAGCTTGAACGTTCGCACGGTGCCGATGACGAACTCGACCGGCGATTTCATCAGCGTTCCGCGATTGCCAGCGTCCCAGAAAGCGGGTTCCAGCAGAACCGCCCGCAGCAGCCCGGATAGCTCCCAGTCACGTGCAAACGCGGCTCCCAGGCGTTGGACCGCCTTGGGGTCGGGGACGGGCGACACGAAGCCGATCCAGAATCGCTCGGCGATGTATTCGCCCGCTCGCGGCTGTTTGAGGAGGATGTCGATGATGTCATCCCCATCAAACTTGCCGCGACTGCCAAGGACCTGTTTGTCGCCTGCGTCGTGCAGTTTTGCGTCGATCACGAAATGTCCATCAGGTGGTTCCGATCGCCAGCCCGAGAACGCGCGGGCCACTTCGCGGACGTCCTGCTCGGTGTAATGTCCTTCTCCCAGGGTGAAGAGTTCCAGCAACTCCCGCGCGTAATTCTCGTTGGGACTGCTCGCGATGTTCTTGTGGTTGTCCAGGTAAATGAGCATCGCGGCATCACGTGAAATCTGCTGGAGCAGCGTCCGGTAATTGCCAAGGCCGAGGCGGCGGAAAAGCTGATTCTGTTTCAGCATGAGCTGCGCCCACTGCACCTTGCGGAACTCCGATGCCAGGTGTCCATGCCAGAACAGGGTCATCCGTTCGCGCAAGGGCGAGGGTGTTGCCACCATTTCCTTTATCCACCACTCCTGTAGCTCCACGCTGCGGCGGCCGAGCATCTGGCGCCGGTAGTCCTTGCGTTCCTGGCCCTGGAGTCCCTTTGGAAAGAACCGATCGTCGATGGCTTCGTTGGCCCAGGCGGGTGGAGCGATCGTTGTCGGGTTATCGCGGCGTGCCTGCTGGATGAGTTGGTCCACGGCGGCGGTTCGGTCGACCGCGGACAGCATCTGCACCTGTTCGGGTGTGGCCTCAAATCCGGTGCGCCGGAGCAGATGCGCGGCGTCGGCGGCCGGAATCGCCTGCGCCGCGAATGGGCACAGGGCCAGAAAGATGATGATCAGTCCGGCTCGAGAATATCGTCCGGTGAACGGTTTGATGGGCATGCACATTTCGCGAGAGGGGCCCACGGGGTGGCTTTGAGGGCGCGGACGTCGGGTTTCGACGACGGGTTCGGGCCGAGGCTATTCACCGCATGCCGTATGGGCCCTTAACCTCCGTCACGGGCTTGCGCTGCGTCCCGAACAGGCCGCTGCGACAAGGCTGGCCCGTGTCCTTACGACCCCGCGGGCTTCCGGCGGTTCCTGCCCCTGATCGGTAGCACCGGGTTGGAGGGTTCTCGATGACGGTCCGCGCAGGTCGGATTCCAGTCCGGCTCTACGGCTTCCTCCTCAGGCTGCCGTCGGTGCAACCACGTCCGCCGCCGCCGGCACGCCGAGCATCTCGGCGATGCGCCGATCCTTCTCGCGCCACAGATCGCCGATCCAGAACTGGAATTGCTTGCGGAACGACTGCTCCTCTTCGTAGCGACCGGCCAGCAGTCCCGCCTGGATATCGGGCGGCACCTCCAGCGGGCGCACGTCGACGATGACCTTGTGCACGCGGCCGCACAGGAATTCCTGGAAATCCTTGGCGCCTTCCGGGTAGGCGATGGTCACGTCGATCAGCGAATGCAGCTTGTCGCCCATCGCTTCCATCGCAAATGCGAAGCCGCCGGCCTTGGGTCGTAGCAGTCGCGCGTAGGGCGACTTCTGGTTGCGGTGCTTGGTCGCGGTGAAGCGCGTGCCTTCGAGAAAATTGAGGATCAGCACGGGCTGGTTGCGAAACTTCTCGCAGGCCTTGCGCGTGGCCTCCATGTCCTTGCCTTTGAGCGAGGGATTCTTCTTGATCTCCTCCGGCGTGGAGCGCTTCATGAAGGGGTAGTCCAGGCCCCACCATGCCAGGCCCAGCACCGGTACCCAGATCAGTTGCTGCTTGATGAAGAATTTGAAGAACGGCGCACGCCGTCCGAACGCGGTCATCAGCACGAAGATGTCGTTCCAGGTCTGGTGATTGGAGCAGACTAGGTATTGACCCTTGGGATCGAGATCGGCCGCGATGCGAATATCCCAATCGATGCGCTGGAAGACCGCCGAAACCCGCGTGTTCATCATCGCCCAGTTCTGCGCGATGGAAGAGGCCAGGTGCGAAAGCGCGTCGCGCGCGCGGGAACCCTGGGGGGTGAAGATTTTCAGGACCACCACGACATAGACGCCGCTGGCCCAGAACACCGTGTTGACCGTCAGCAGCACCATCATGATGAGGCCCTGAAGCGGCCCCGGCAGCGCATTGAGCATCGATGACTCTCCTTAATTTTTCTCATGGATCGTAGCGCTTCGACGCTTCGATCAGTTCCTCGATTCAAGACCCGGGTCCAGCCCGGATCCCTCGGCGGGTGGTTCTGCCTGAGCCTGCTCATGGGCGGACCAGTGCAGATGCACGATCTTCCAGATGCCGGATTCCAGGCGCAGGACGGCGGTCTCTGCGCCTTCGAGCGCAAGCGGTCTGCCGTCGAAAATGCCGGTGGTTGCCGTGCTCGACAGCACCCAGGCGAGATCGTGCGACTGGTGCAATTCGCGCCTCAGGGTGGTGCGCTCCGTAAGCTTTGCGAAAGCGATCGCATCCTGCAATTGGCCCCGAACCCACTCGTCGCGCGTGTTCTCGGCGAAGCCCTGCTCGTAGATCACCGCGTCCGGCGCAACATGGGTCAATGCGTCCGACGGATTGTTCTCACGCAGCGCTTGGTGAAAGCGATCGAGCGTCTCGGTCGGCGAAGCGGCCTGCACCAGCGTGACCATCGTCATCGCACACGCGGCCGGCAGCCGCCACAGGCCTGTCACGATCCGCGGCCCTCGACGGCTGCGCGAACGCGACCGGTCTGATCGAGGACTTTCACCACGCGATATTCGCCCAGAGGCAGGCTCACCGCGACGCAGGGACTGCTCGCCTCATTGGAGGCCCAGCGTCCCTGTTGCGGCTCGAAGAAGGTGCCCTTGAGCACCAGGGTCCCCTCCCGCCAACCGGCCTGGCGGCTGATCGCGAGCCCGAAGCCACTGTGCTCGCGCTGGCCAAACTCGACCACCGCGTACGGCGAGTCGGGGTAGGGCTTGCCGGTGGTATTGACCAGTTCGATCTTTCGATCCAGAGCCCAGGCCTGCAGGGCGCCATAGTTGGGTAGCACCTCCACCTCCGAATCGCCGGTAGCGCTGTTGCAGATGTCGGCGCGCGCAACCTCCTGCACGAAAACGCCGTTCTCGCGCGAGAACCAACTCGAGAAATCCGGCAGGGACAGGTCCGGTGCCTTTACCCACGCGGGTTTGGAGCAGCCTGCGCCGAGACAGGCCGCGAGGATCAACAATATCGGGGAATAGCGCATCGGACACCTGCCTTGCCTCACGCAGCGGCGCGGTAGTCCTCCGGCTGGCGTGCGGCGTCTTCGAGAATCATGCGGGCGCCCTTTTCGCCGATCACGGAGGCCGGGGCGTTGGTGTTGCCGCCCACCAGGGTCGGCATGATCGAGGCGTCCACCACGCGCAAGGCCTCGAGACCTCGCACGCGCAGACGCACATCGACTACCGCCATATTATCCACGCCCATCCTGCAGGTGCCCACCGGGTGATACACGGTCTCGGACCGCGCACGCACGTAGTCGGCAATCTGCTCGTCGGTCTGCACCTGACATCCTGGCTCCATCTCCTCGCCACGGATTTCAGCGAAGGCGGGTTGCGCGAACACCTCGCGCGCCTTCCTGACCCCAGTCACCAGGGCATCGAGATCTCGCGGGGTGGCGAGGTAGTTGGCGTCGATCAGCGGCGGGTCGAGCGGGTTGGCGCTGCGCAGCCGCAACGTGCCGCGGCTCTCCGGGCGCAGGTAGCAGGTGAGCAGCGACATCGCGAAATGCCTGAACAGCGGCCGCAATTTGAGTCCGTGATTGGCGTAGACGGCGGGTAGAAAATGCCATTGCAGGTCGGGGATCGACTGCTGCGGATCGGTTTTGACGAAGCCGCCGGCCTGGGCCAGGTTGGACGTCAGCTCGCCCTGCCGGACGCGCAAGTATGACCAGACGGACTTGAGCGTGCGCCACCACGCGCGCGGGTGAAAGCTCACCGCCTGCCGGCTGCGGTCACGCACGGTGACGTGGATGTCGAGATGATCCTGCAGGTTGCGGCCCACGCCCGGCAGCTCATGCACCATCTGGATGCCGTGCTTCTCGATCTCCTCGCGCGGCCCGACGCCGGAGAGCAGCAACAGCTGCGGCGATCCGATCGCGCCTGCGGCAAGGATCACTTCCTGGGTGGCGCGCACATCCACGTGGCGGTTCTTGCGCAGGAAGCGAACGCCGACCGCGCGCTTTCCCCGGAACAGCACGCGCCCCGCGTGCGCGTCGCAGATGACCGTGAGATTGGCGCGGGTTCTGGCCGGGTCGAGGTAGGCGCGCGCGTTGGAGCTGCGCTCTCCACCGATCTGCGCCGTGTGATACATCCCGATACCTTCCTGCTGCGCGCCGTTGAAGTCCACGGTCGCCGGATGCCCTGCCTCCAACGCGGCGGCGATGAAGCGGTGTTGCAGCGGATTGACGTAGCGATGGGTGGATACGTCGAACGGCCCGCCGGTGCCGTGGAAGCGCAGGTCCTCGCCGGCATCGGCTGGGCGATCCGTCGCCGGCTGGAAATTTTCGCCCTCCTTGAACAGCGGCAGCAGTTCGGCGTAGCTCCAGTGGGTGCAGCCCAGGCTCGCCCAGTGGTCGTAGTCCCAGGCGTGGCCACGGATGTAGCACATGGCGTTGATGCTGCTCGATCCACCCAGTGTGCGCCCGCGCGGCCAATACATTTCGCGGTTGCCGCAATTCCGCTGCGGCGTGGTCCAGAACTGCCAGTTCCAGACTTTGGAGCGGATCAACGGGATGATTCCGGCCGGAATCCGGATGAACGGATTCGTATCCGCCGGACCGGCCTCCAGCAGGCAGACGCGATTCCTGGAATTCGCGCTGAGGCGGTTGGCCAGCACGCAACCGGCGGATCCCCCGCCGACGATGACGTAATCAAATTCCATAGCACCTCCCGGGTCCAGGCACGCCGCGCGGGTGAATGCCGCCGACGCCTGATGAACACCAGGATCGGGATTCAACCTAAACGCTGGGTCGGAATCCTACGACTCTTCGGGGCTGAAGTTGCTCCGGCGGGCGTGGTTGCTCCTTCAAAGGGGTCGGAGCGGTGACTAACATCACCTGTTATGTTCTAATACTGACATGAACTTCAGCGTGCATTTTGACACCGAAACCGTCGCTCGGCTCAATGCGGCGGTGGAGCGCGTGAGTCTGACCCGCAACCGCATCATCGTCCGGGCAGTGCAGGACTGGCTGGTCCGGAACGAGGCGCTGGAGTGGCCGGAGGATTTGCGTGATCACTGGCGCAATCCGGCGCCAGAATTGAGCGCCGGCCCGGCCGAGTTCGAGCCGTGGCGGCCGACGGCGTCACTCAGTTCCCGATGAAATATCTGCTTGATGCGGGCACCTTGTCGGCGGCCCTTCGCGGCCGTCTGCCGGTGGTGCTGAAGCTGGCCGCGCTGGGTCCGGGCGAGGTGGCCATGTCGGTGCTCAGCCGCATGCAGGTCGAGATCGGCCTGCGCACCAAACCGCGGGCGCAGGCGCGATACGCGCGCCTGTTACGGACCCTGTCCGAGTCGGTTCGCACGGTGGACTTTGGTGACGCCGAGGCCAGACAGGCGGCCACCTTGGGCGCTTATCTCGAATCCGGTGGCGAGAGCATCGGTCCCATGGAATTGATGCTCGCCGCGCAGGCGATGACGCACCGCTACACGCTGGTCGCAGAAGACCTCGCTCCGTATCGCATGGTGACCGGGTTGAACGTGGAAAACTGGCTCGGTCAGAACCCCTGAAACGGTCTGGCTCCTTACAACAAACCTTCAAGGTATCGATTGAATGAAAAGAATCGTGAATTTCAGCGCTGGACCGGCAACCCTGCCCCTGCCCGTCCTGCAACAGGTGCAGGAGGAGTTGCTCGACTGGCGCGGTTCGGGCATGTCGGTGATGGAAATGTCCCATCGCGACAAGGAGTTCGTGAGCATTGCCGCGGAGGCAGAGAAAGACCTGCGCGAACTGGCCGGGATCCCGGCCAACTACAAGGTGCTGTTCATGCAGGGCGGGGCGACGGCGCAGTTTTCGCTGATCCCGCTGAACCTGCTGCGGGGCAAGGCCGGCGCGGACTATGTGCTGACCGGCGACTGGGGCAAGAAGGCGGCCAGGGAGTGCGGCAGGTACGGCAAGGCGAACATCGCCGCGTCGTCCGAGTCGGACAAGTTCACGCACATCCCCGACGTTTCGACCTGGAAGCTGAACCCCGACGCGGCCTACGCGCACATCACGCCCAACGAGACGATTCACGGTGTCGAGTTCCAATACGTGCCGGACACCGGCAGCGTGCCGCTGGTGGCGGATATGTCCTCGAACATCCTGTCGCGGCCCGTCGATGTGTCGAAGTACGGGCTGATCTACGGCGGTGCGCAGAAAAATATCGGCCCGGCCGGTCTGACCCTCGTGATCGTGCGCGAGGACCTGATCGGCGGCGCGCTGCCGATCACGCCGGGCGTGTTCGACTACAAGGCGGTGGCGGACAACGAGTCCATGCTCAACACGCCGGCCTGCTTTGCCTGGTACGTGTCGGGACTGGTGTTCAAATGGATCCGGAGCGAAGGCGGGCTGGCCGAGATCGGTCGTCGCAACGCGGCCAAGGCCGCGATGCTGTACGGCTACATCGACTCGCAAGACTTTTACAAGAACCCGGTCGCCAAGAAGGACCGTTCCTGGATGAACGTGCCGTTCACGCTGGCCAATGCCGAACTGGATGCGGAGTTTCTCAAGGGCGCCAAAGCGGCTTCGATGTCCGGTTTGAAAGGTCACCGCGCGGTCGGCGGCATGCGTGCCTCGATCTACAACGCCATGCCGGAATCGGGCGTGGCGACGCTGGTCGAGTACATGAAGGAGTTCGTGCGGACGCGGGCATAGGCCGATTCCAGCCCGCGGCGATATCGCGACTGGAGTGCCATGTGATCGAGTCCCTTGCAACGCAATGGAAGGTGCTCCCCCTGGTGGGGGCCTTGGCGGTCGCCTACATGATCCAGCTCCTGATCTATGTGGGCGTGGCTGCGGCCGTCATCGGCATGTACGGTACGGTCACACGATTCTTCGGCTACGGCGCTTTACTTGACGACCGACCCCTCAGGCCGAGGCAGATCCGCGACGAGATGCTCTGGAGTCTGGGGACCTGCGGCGTGTGCGCGGCGTATCTGGTGGCCTGCCTCAAACTCTCCACCGGCCTGTGGCCGGCGTCCTGGGTCTCAGCCCTGATCCAGGTACTGACGTTCTCGATCTTCTACGACTTCTACTTCTACTGGGTACATCGCCTGCTTCATACACGCTTTCTGGCCCGTTTCCATGCGCTGCATCACCGCTCCGTGCGCGTGACGAGCTGGGCCGTTCATTGTCTGCATCCGGTGGAAGCGCTGACCAATCATCTGCCGGTCCTGCTGTTCATGCTGGTCTGGCCGACCGGCATCGGCATGGTCATCGTGTTCCAGGTGCTGCTCATGCTTGCCCCGGCCATCGGTCACAGCAATTTCGATCCGTACCCGGATATAAAGTGGCTACAGGCGGTAAAACGGTGGAATCGTTCCCATCAGCGGCACCATCAACTGGGCGAGGCGGGGAACTACGGATTCCTGGCGATGCATTGGGACGCGGTCCTTGGCACGTCCTACGCGCCTGACAAACACTGATCACCGCCGCTACGGCGCTGCCCGCGAAAAACAATTTCAATTCTTCAAAAAATCCGAGTGCCTCCATGTTCAAAATCCAGACCCTCAACAATATCTCCGTCCTTGGCCTCGAACGTCTGCCGCGCGAGCGCTACGAAATCGCCTCCCAGATCCATCATCCCGACGCGGTGATGGTGCGCTCGGCGGACATGCACAAGCTCGACATCGCGGGCAGCATCAAGGCGATCGGCCGCGCCGGGGCAGGGACCAACAACATTCCGGTCGCCGCCATGAGCAAGCGCGGAGTGCCGGTGTTCAACGCGCCGGGCGCCAATGCCAACGCGGTCAAGGAACTGGTGCTGGCCGGCCTGCTGCTGGCGGCGCGCAACATCGCGCCGGCGCTGGACTTCGTGCGCAAGCTGGACGGCGACGACAAGGCCATGCATGAGGCCGTCGAGGCGGGCAAGAAGAACTTCGTCGGCTTCGAACTGCCGGGCCGCAGCCTGGGCGTGATCGGCCTCGGTGCCATCGGAGTGAAAGTGGCGAATGCGGCGATCGAGATGGGCATGGAGGTCTGGGGTTTCGACCCGGCCATGACCGTCAACAACGCCTGGAAGCTGGACGCGCGCGTGCGCCAGGCGCTGTCCGTGGATGACCTGATGGCGCGCTCGCAGTGCGTGTCGGTGCATGTGCCCCTGCTCGACGCGACCCGCGGAATCGTCAACGCCGACCGGCTCAAGCTGCTCAAGAAACAGGGCGTGATCCTGAACTTCGCGCGCGAAGCCATCGTCGATGAAAAGGCCGTGATCGAGGCGCTCAACGCCGGTGCCTTGCACGCTTACGTCTGCGATTTTCCGTCCAACGCCCTCAAGGGCCATCCGCGCGTCATCGCCACGCCGCATCTGGGCGCGTCCACCAACGAAGCCGAGGACAACTGCGCGGTGATGGTGGCCGACCAGCTCCGCGAGTTCCTGGAGCGCGGCAACATCACCAACTCTGTGAATTTCCCGGAGGCGGTGCTGCCGCTGCTGCCGGGCAAGACGCGCCTGGCGATTGCCAACGCCAACGTGCCGAACATGGTCGGCCAGATCTCCACGACCCTGGCCAAGCACACGCTCAACATCGCTGACCTGCTCAACAAGTCACGCGGCGATATCGCCTACACCCTGGTGGACGTGGATTCGGCGGTGCCGCAGGCGGCGGTGGATGAGATTGCGCGGATCGCGGGGGTGCTGAACGTGCGCATGATCATCGCCTGAAGGCCTACAATAAGCCCCGCTACTTGACCCACTAGTGGATTCCCGTCATGGATGCCCTGAACGTACACGAAGCCAAGGCACAACTCTCCAGCATTCTGGATCGTGTCGAAGCGGGTGAGACAGTGCGGCTGGCGCGTCGCAACAAGGTCATCGCGGAAATCCGCCCGGTGGCCCCCGAGAAGCCCAAGGGCAAGCGGCCTTTCGGGCTGATGAAAGGGCGCTTTACCGTGCCCGAAAGCTTTTTTGATCCCCTGCCGGACGATCTGCTGCGCAAGATGCTGGGCGAAGACTGAGCATGCGGTGCCTGTTGGACACTTGCACGTTCCTCTGGGTGCTGGAAGGTTCGAGCAAGCTGACCCGCAAGGTCCGTAAACAGATCGAGAGTCCGGACAACCGGGTACTGTTCAGCGCGGTTTCGGCATGGGAGATTGCAGTCAAACACGCCGCCGGCAAGCTGGACCTGCCAAAGTCCGTCGATGATTTCATCGGCGAAGGCAGAACGGGGCATGATCTTGAGCCGCTCGTGTTCGACGAGCGCTGCACCTACCACCTTCATCGCCTGCCGCTGGTTCACCGCGACCCCTTCGACTGGATGCTGATTTGTCAGGCGATCGAACACGACCTCACCATCCTCACTCCGGATCCGATGATCCGGCGCTATCCCATCAAGACGCTCTGGTAATGAAGACCCTCGCCGAAGCCCGCGAAAAGATCGATGCACTGGATCAACAACTCCAGCGCCTGATCTCGGATCGCGCGCGCGTCGCACAGCAGGTGGCGCGGCTCAAGCAGAGCCAGGGCGACACCGGCGATCATTACCGCCCGTCTCGCGAAGCCGAAGTCCTGCGCCGCGCCATCGAGCGCAACCACGAGCCGGACGGTGGCCCGCTCACCGACGAGGTCATCGCACGACTGATGCGCGAAATCATGTCGGCCTGCCTGTCGCTGGAATCTCCGCTGACCGTGGCCTATCTCGGACCCGAAGGCACGTACACGCAGTCCGCGGCGCTCAAGCATTTCGGCGACTCGGTGACCGTGCGCCCGCTCGCCGCGGTGGACGAAATCTTCCGCGACGTCGAATCCGGCGCCGCCGACTACGGCGTGGTGCCGGTGGAGAATTCCATCGGTGGCGTGGTCACGCACACGCTCGACGCGCTGGTGAACACCAGGCTGCGCATCTGCGGCGAAGTGATGCTGCCGGTGCACCACCACTTGTTGTCGCGAGAAATCCGTCTCGCTGACGTCAGCACCGTTTTCGGGCATCCACAGTCCTTCGCGCAGACGCGCAAGTGGCTGGACTCGCGCATGCCCAAGGCCGAGCGCGAAGTGGTTTCGAGCAATGGCGAAGCGGCGCGTATCGCCGCAGAAAAGGGCGGGGCGGCCATCGCCGGCCTGCCTGCGGCGCGTCTCTACGGCCTCAACATCCTGGCATCGAACATCGAGGACGAACCGGGCAATACCACGCGCTTCCTTATCATCGGCAAGCAGGATCCGAGCACGACCGGCGCGGACATCACCTCGTTGGTCGCCACTGCGCAGCGCAACCAGCCTGGCGCGCTTTTCTCGCTGCTCAAACCGCTGGCCGATGCGCAGATCGACATGACGCGCATCGAGTCGCGGCCCGTACGTGGCTCGCCGGTGCCCGACTATTACTTCTTCATCGACTTCGGCGGCCACGCCAGCGATGCCGGGATTCGCGCGGTGCTCGACCAGGTGCGCGCCAACGCCGCGTTCTTCAAAATACTCGGCTCCTACCCGCGCGCCGTGATGTGATGACCGTCTCCGAAGCTGAACTGCTGACCCGCAACGCCCTGCCCGGAATCCTCGGTCTGACGGCCTACACCCCGGGCATGCCGATCGACGAGCTTCAGCGTCGCCTGGGCCTGGCCGACGTGATCAAGCTCGCCTCCAACGAGAACCCGCTCGGTGCGAGTCCGCGTGTCCACGAGGCGCTCGCCGCGATGGCCGCGCGAGACAACCTCGCGCTCTATCCGGACGGCAGCGGCTTTCGCCTCAAGCAGAAGATTGGCCGGTACCACGGGATCGAGCCTGAGCGCATCACGCTGGGCAACGGCTCCAACGACATCCTCGAATTCCTTTCGCGCATCTA
Organism: Panacagrimonas sp.; assembly: GCA_052387695.1. GTDB lineage: Bacteria > Pseudomonadota > Gammaproteobacteria > Nevskiales > Nevskiaceae > Panacagrimonas. The sequence continues at coordinate 28,410 of JBQTIX010000182.1, forward strand.
TGCCGGCCCCGGCCGCGCCGTGATGTTTTCCGACTACGCTTTCGCGGTCTACCCGATCGCCACCCAGGCGCAGAACGCCGAGGCCGTGGTGATCCCGGCCTATCCGCCCGATCACGCGATGCCCTATGGCCATGATCTCAGCGCGTTCGCACGAGGTCTGCGCGAACGCCCGGACGTGAGCCTCGTATTCATCGCCAATCCGAACAATCCCACCGGCACCTGGAACACGCCGGCCGAGATTCTCGGCTTCCTGGAACGGGTGCCGCCGCACGTCATCGTTGCGCTCGACGAGGCTTACTGGGATTACCAGGATCCGGCGCTGCGCCCCGATGCTCGGCCCTGGCTGGATCGCTTTCCCAATCTGGTCGTCACGCGCACGTTCTCGAAGATCTACGGCCTTGCCTCGTTGCGCGCCGGGTACGCGCTGTCGCATCGGACCGTGGCGGACCTGCTCAACCGCGTACGCCAGCCGTTCAACAACAACAGCCTCGCGTTGTTGGCCGCCGAACTGTCGCTGGACGACCAGGACCATGTACGTCGCTCGATTGAGCTCAACGCCAGCGAGCGCACCCGGCTGAACGCGGAACTGGCGCGGCGCGGTCTGCGCGTGCTGCCCTCACAAGCCAACTTCGTCACCGTCGGCTTCGGTCGCGACGCCAAGCCCGTCCATCAGGGCCTGCTGGAACGCGGCGTGATCGTGCGGCCGATGGGCTCTTACGGCCTGCCGGAATTCCTGCGCGTCACCGTCGGGACGATGAGTCAGAACGATCGATTCCTCCACGCGCTGGACGCTGCGCTGAAGGCGTGAAACGGCTTGCGGTCATCGGGCTGGGGCTGATCGGCGGGTCCCTCGCGCGTGCGCTTCGTGCGGCCGGTCAGGTGAGTTCCATCACCGGCTTCGATCCCGATTCCGAGCAGCGTGCCCGGGCGCTGAGCCTGGGCGTGATCGATCACGCCGCGTCCAGCGCTGCGGACGCCGCACGAAACGCTGAAATCGTGGTGCTGGCCGTCCCCGTTCTGCATACCGCCGAAGCGGCCGAGTCGGTTTGCGCGGGACTCGGTGCGACGGCGATCCTCACCGATGTCGGCAGTACCAAATCGTCGGTGCTGAGCGACGTTGCGCGCGTCTTCGGCACGTTGCCGCCACGCTTCGTCGCCGGGCATCCGATCGCAGGCACCGAGAAGAGCGGTGTGGCAGCGTCCAAAGCCGACCTGTTCCGCGGCCGGCGCGTGGTGTTGACTCCGCATGCGAGCCAGGATCTGACGGCGTTGGCGACGGTTCGCGCGCTGTGGGAGTCGGTCGGCAGCCGTGTGGTCGAGATGGACGCGGCCTGCCACGACGCGGTCTTCGCCGCGACCTCGCATCTGCCGCACGTGCTCGCGTTCGCGTTCGTGGACATGCTGACCCGGCTGGACAACGCGGAGGATATTTTTCCCAACGCCGGTGGCGGCTTTCGCGATTTCACCCGTATCGCGAGTTCCAGCCCCGAGATGTGGCACGACATCGTGCGGGCCAATCGCACCGAGGTCTCCGACCTGCTGGAGCGACAGATCGGTGAGTTGCAGGATTTGCTGGGGCTGATGCGTGGCGACAACTGGACGGAACTCAAGCACCGCTTCGAGCGTGCGCGCGAGGCACGCGAACGCTATCTGCCGCAGATCGAATAGGAACGGCGCAAGCCGCGCGACCGCATGCGGTTCACGGATTCAAGACCCAATGACTTCCAGCACTTCCACCACCTACCTCGTCCAAGCGGGCGGTCGCCTGTCCGGCGCCGTGCGGGTGCCCGGCGACAAGTCGATCTCGCACCGTTCCGTGATGCTTGGATCGCTGGCCGAAGGCATCACCGAGGTGACGGGTTTCCTCGACGGCGAAGACTGTCTGTGCACGATGAAATCCTTCCAGGCGATGGGTGTTCGCATCGAACGGCTCAGCGACACGCGCCTGCTCGTTCACGGTGTGGGTCTGCACGGCCTGAAGGCGCCGAACGCGCCGCTGGACCTGGGAAACTCCGGCACCTCGATGCGCCTGATGTCGGGCCTGATGGCGGCGCAGAAGTTCCCGACCACCCTGATCGGCGATGCCTCCCTGACGCGCAGGCCGATGAAGCGTGTGATCGATCCGCTGACGCGCATGGGTGCGAACATCGCGTCGAACGAGGGCAGGGCACCGCTGCTGATTCAACCGGTCGGCGGCTTGCACGCGATTTCGCACGCATCGAAAGTCGCCAGCGCCCAGGTCAAGAGTTGCATCCTGCTGGCGGGACTCTACGCACAGGGCCGCACGGACGTGACGGAGCCTGAGGCTTCGCGCGACCACACCGAACGCATGTTGCAGGCATTCGGCGTGAGGGTCGATGCCGCGCACGGTCGAGCCGCGATCACGGGCGGGCAGAAGCTCGTCGGCACGGCCATTCCCGTGCCCGCCGACATCTCGTCCGCCGCATTTTTCATGCTGGGCGCCGCCCTTGTTCCAGGCTCGGATGTGCTGCTGAAAGACGTGGGCATCAATCCCACGCGCATGGGCGTGATCGACATCCTGCGCGCCATGGGAGCGAGCCTGGACCTGCTCGATCCGAGAACTTTTGGAGGCGAGCCGGTCGCCGATATCCGAGTGCGCGGGCAGGGTCTCCGCGGCATCGCGGTCGATCCCGCACTCGTGGCTTCGGCCATCGACGAGTTCCCCGCCCTTTTCATCGCCGCCGCTTGCGCGGAAGGCGAGACGCTCGTCACCGGCGCCGAGGAGCTGCGGGTCAAGGAATCCGACCGCATCCAGACCATGGTCGATGGGCTGACTGCGCTGGGCATCGATGCCATCGCCACACCCGATGGCGCACGCATCCAGGGCGGCCAGCTACGTGGCGGCGAGATCGACAGCCACGGTGATCACCGGGTGGCGATGTCGTTTGCGATGGCCGCGCTGCGCGCTACGGGTCCGATCCGGATTCTCGACTGCGCCAACGTCAACACCTCGTTTCCAGGCTTTGCCGGGCTGGCGAGCCGGGCAGGGTTGGGGATTGCCGTGGATCCGTCCTGACCGGTCTCATTCCAATCCGCAATAGAATATGAAACAATAACTGTCTATGACCAACGGAGAACGTCATGGCCAGAACGGCAAGCGGATTGGAGCATGTGGAAGCGGCGCGCGCTTTGGTACGACGCGCGAAGACGGCGGATGAATTGAGGCAAGCCCAGGCCGTGCTGCTGCCGCTGGA
>JBQTIX010000183.1:0-2733 GCA_052387695.1 Panacagrimonas sp.
AGCGCTTGGGCGGCTGAGGGGCGTGGTGCTCCTCGGGTTACTTGCTATTCAGCTTCGCCAGCATGCGCATGCCCTGGAACATCTCGTCCCACATCGGATCGCCAAGTCGCTGGTGCAGGTCCTCCTGCGCCTTGAGCCAGCGCGGGATCGTCTTCTTCATCGACGCGAATCCCTTGTCGGTCAGGCAGACCATCCGCTTCCTGAGATCCTCTGATCCGACGACTTCGACGTGGCCGGAGCGCTCAAGGATCTGCACGTTGCGGGTCAGCGTGGTGCGATCCGTCTCCAGGTTCTGCGCAAGCCGCGAGAGCGTGATCTCGCCGAAGTAATAGAGCCGGATCAGCAAGGACAGCTGCGCGATGCCGATGTCGGAATCGCCGAGATGCTCGGTATAGAGCTTGGTGATCGCGCGATTCGCAGAGCGGAGCTGCTCAGCGAAACAGACATGCCGCTGGGTCCGGACGTCTTCCAGAAACGGGAGGTGGTAGCGCTTGGCGTTCATTTGCGTGTATATACACGGTGCGAGCTTAGGTGTCACGGCTCGATCTATCCCTGAAGGAGAGTCCGATGCCCGGCACCCCATCGATCATGCCGTCCGCCGCCGGCAGCCGGAGCACCCCGCGTCCTCACCAGCGCCAGGGGATCGAGACCCGCAAGACGCTCTGCGCGAGCTGCGACATCGCCTGCAGCGTGGTCACTGAGGTGCAGAAGGGCCGGGTCACGCGCGTGCGCTCCTCGGACAATCCCTTGTTCAAGGACAACATCTGCATCAAGGGCATCACGGCACCGAAGAACTTCGCCAATCCGGATCGCGTGCTCTATCCGCAGCGGCGGGTCGGTGAACGCGGATCGGGGAAGTTCGAGCGCGTGAGCTGGGATGAGGCACAGGCCGACATCGGCACGCGCTTGAAGAAGATCATCGACGAGCACGGTCCCGAGGCCTGGGCGGTTTCGACCAGTCAGTGGAACACCGGCACCGATCACGGCCTCGGCCGGCGGATCATGAATCACATCGGCTCGCCGAACTGGATCAGCGGGGTGGCGCTGTGCGCGGGCAATACCGCCGCAGTCAATCGACTCACCTACGGCTGGTATCCCTGGCCAGACTACGACAACACGAATTGCGTCGTCCTGTTCGGCCACAACCCGGGCAAGAACAGCTGGGTGCCGGTGTACAACCAGATCCAGCGCGTGAAGGCTCGCGGCGGCAAGCTGATCGTGCTCGATCCGCGCAAGAGTGAGTGCGCGGAGATGGCCGACCTGTGGCTGCCGCTGAAGGTCGGCAGCGACGCCGCCATGATGCTCGGCTGGCTGAAGGTGATCTTCGACGAGAACCTGTACGACCGTGCGTTCGTCGAGCGCTGGACGATCGGTTTCGAGGACTTGCGCAAGCGGGTGGACGAGTTCCCGTTGTCGAGAGTTGCGGAGATAACCGGCTGCGCGCCGGAGCTGATCGCCAAGGCCGCGCGCATGTACGCGACGATGGGCCCGTCAGTGATCCCGTGGACGCCGATCACCGACCAGCAGCGCAACAGCACCTCGGGCATCCGTTTGCAGAGCATCTTGCGCGCGGTCTGCGGGTATCTCGACGTGCCAGGCGGCGAGGCGCTGATGGGCTTCCACCCGCGGATCGTCTCGGAGTCCGCGATCGAGATGCACCAAGTGCTGCCAGAGGCGCAGAAGGCCAAGCAGCTCGGCTCGGATGAGCATCCCGTCTTCACGTATCGCGGACAGGCCGCGCTGCGCGAGCCCTGCCAGCGCGTCTGGGGCCACGAGTACGCAAACCAGGTGACGGGCTGCTTCATGGCCAATCCCTCGGCGGTGTTCCGCGCGATGGCGGGCGAAGGCCCGTATCCCGTGAAGGCGTTGTTCTCCCTCGGCAACAACACGCTGATGGGCTTCGCGAACATGCCGCTGATCCTGAAGGCGCTGCTCAACCAGGAGCTCATCGTCGTGCAGGAGCACGTGATGACGCCGACCGCGCAGCTTGCGGACTACGTGCTGCCCGGCGACTCCTGGCTGGAGCGGCCGTGGATGTTCGACGGCTACGGCTGGCTGTCGATCTACAAGCCGTCGCAGAAATCGATGGAACCGCCGGGCGAATGCACGAGCACGTTCGAGTTCTGGAAGCGCATCGCCGGCGCGCTCGGCCGGCCGGAGCTGGTGCCCTGGCCGACGCTCGAAGCCTTCTACGACTGGCGCATCGCGGGGCTCGGCATCGACTTCGAGACCTTCGCCGAGGTCTACGAGGTACATGCCGACAAGCTCGAATTCCGCAAGTACGAGAAGACCGGCTTCGCGACGCCGAGCGGCAAGGTCGAACTGCGCTCGTCGATCCTCGAAGACCTCGGCTTCGATCCCTTGCCGTACTGGCGCGAAGCGCCGCCACCCGACCCCGAGTACCCGCTGACCATGTTCACCGGCGTGCGCGAGGCCGAGTATTTCCAGACCGGCGGACGCCATGTGCCGGAACTGCGTGCGCGCAAGCCGGAGCCGGTGCTGTTCGTCAGCCCCGACACCGCGAAGCAGCAGCGAATCACGGAAGGTGAATGGGTGAGTGTGGAAACCCGCACCGGCAAGGTCGATATCCAGGTGGGCGTGCGCAGCAACATGCCCGATGGCCTGGTGCGCATTCCGCACGGCTGGTGGAAGCCGGAGACCGAACGTGGGCTCGGCAAGCTGTCGGGTGCGATGCAGTACGCCGATGCGCAGCTGTGTCCCGACGACGGCGAT
>JBQTIX010000184.1:0-1998 GCA_052387695.1 Panacagrimonas sp.
CGTGTAAGTTCTTCACCCAAGACGCACCCCCGTGCTCTGGTATCGAATCGACTTCGCAATCGCTCCTTACCACGTATCGCTGGGGTGCGTCGCTATTTCCGCGTCAGGCCATCATGAATAAGGTGGGGTGACGCGAGGAACAACCAGCCCGTTCAACCGCTTGTAGTCGCTAACCGCTGCTGTGGGGACAGCATTTCTTCGCTCGCAAAGGCGGCTCCGGGCTGCACCGAGACGGTCACTTCAGTGCCGAGGCTGTGTCGCGACCGGCCGCTCTGGTGCGGGCCTAACTCTTCGCTTGAGCAGTCGGCATCGAAGACAATTGCTCTCTCGATATCCCCGGATTCCGCTGCATCGAGGACTTTGGTTCCCATCTGCGCCAGAGCACAAGGAAGAAGCCTGCCGACATTGCAAGCGCAGGCGCCGTCAGCGCAGCGGAATAAAATGACGCTTCGGGTGTGAACCAAACGGCATACGCAGCCCACATCAGCGCGTAGAGCGGCAGGCACCCCTGGAGGGCGAGAGCGTGGATGCGCCATTCTTCGGCCGCCAACACCTTGCCCTGTTGCCGCGCCCGTATTTTCATCACCGACAGCATCCCGATCCCGGCGCCGATCGACAGGATGACGGTGATGACCAGCCGATCCATTTCTCCGATTTGTTTCTGGAACCGGATCGCCAGCCATGCTGCGGACAAGAGCGCGAGTACGCCGATCGACACCTCCAGCCAGGTCTCCGGCATCGGCCGACCCGTCGTGGGCGTCTGGGCACGGGAGTCGAGCACCCGCGAGGCGACGATCGCACCACCGGGCGCCAGGAGCCCCAGGATCGTCCCACCCGCCACGTTGAGGAATTCCTGAGTGACGTCCGGCCACATGAGACCCAGAACCAGCCAGAGCACGCGCAGCAGCGGGGCCGTCAGGAGCAGCGCAAAGGCATAGGCCATCAGGCACTGGTGCAGCTCGATTTCGCGCCGGCGGATGGCGACAAAGCCTGCCCATACGCTCGCGAGAGTGCCAATCGCCAGCGCCCAGAGCTGCGCGTGAAACGCAGGTCCGCTGAACGTGCCGGCGGGACCGGTCCGGATGAGATACGTGATGGCCGTGAACATGCTGATCGTGGCCAGCCCCACCAGAATGCGGCCAGCCCAGCGATGTGCCTTCGGGTAACGCTGGCGCACGCCTCGCGAGAACTGGAATGCACCAAGCAGGATGAGGATTCCGCCGAGGCCGGTATGCACCAGCAATGGAAGGCGGCTCTGCATGTACACGTCGTGCTGCTCAACGACAGCGGAGCCGGGTCCCAGCGCCTGCCCCTCGCCAACGACCATCGCGTAGAACCGATCCCAAAGGCGCAGGCTGCCAAAGTCGTAGAAGCGAAAGATGTACTCGCTTGCCATCGGCGCATAGAAAACACAGATGAGCGTGATGCCCAACCAGCCCGTGTAAGCCCAGCGTTGTTGCGTCATCTGATAGCCCCCCGATTCGCGACCTTGATGGCCAACATCAGCCATGTCTTGAATGTCCCACGCCACTGACTGCAGATTCTGATGCAACAGTGCCGAGAGCGGGATCGGACCGCAGCGGCTGACCGAACACGGCCGCCGCTCGAAAAAGGTCTTGACAACGCTTCCGCCGAGGGTTCGTTTGGGCACGTTGGTCCCCGTGGCGGAGGGGCAGCACTGGGGTGTATCACGATCGCCATTGGCGCCCGGTTGTGCCACCAGTGGGTTGGGGAACGTCGACTTCTCGGCAGCCCTTGGCCTCGGATCAGTGCCCGCTCCGGGCTGCATCACGACCGTTGGGTTGGTGCCCAAATCGTAAGGTAATGAGCAACCGCATTCGCGTTGCCCCTATTAGATGCGGGCACGCCCGAGCGCTTGGGCGGCTGAGGGGCGTGGTGCTCCTCGGGTTACTTGCTATTCAGCTTCGCCAGCATGCGCATGCCCTGGAACATCTCGTCCCACATCGGATCGCCAAGTCGCTGGTGCAGGTCCTCCTG
>JBQTIX010000185.1:0-13371 GCA_052387695.1 Panacagrimonas sp.
CTGCTGCTGGTGTTTGCACTCTCGCCGCTTGCGCTGGCAGATCAATATCGCAGCGAGGTCCGCGAGGTGGCGCCGCCGCCGAAGCAGACCGCGCCGCAGAATCCGGCCGAGCTGCTCAAGTCCACCACTGATCCCTATGCCCGCGCGCTGCTGCTGCGCGATCTGGCCGTGCTCGCGGCGCAGAAGAAGGACTACAAGGAAGCCGCGCGCCTGCTCAACGAGGCGCTCAAGCTCAATGCCCTGTCCGGCCCTGCGGCCGAGATGATGAAGAAGGATCTCACGGCGCTGCTGCTGGCCACGGGATCGGTCCGCGACCAGGTCCCGCAGCTCGAAGCGCTGATACGCAGCGGTAGCGGCAGTCCGGAGATGTTCGTCGCATTGGGCGCGGCCTACGTCGAGAACAAGCGCTACAAGGAGGCGGTGCCCCTGCTGCAGAAGGGCCTCGCGGCATCGCCCAATCCCGACAGCAGTTGGCGCCGCGCGCTGATCGCTGCGCTCATGGGCGCGGGCCAGCATGCCGAGGCGGCGAAGCAGCTCGAAGCCCTGCTGAAGGCGGACGCGGCCCAGCCCGAGGCCTGGCTGCAACTCTCCGCGCTCTATCTCAAATCCGGCAACAAGGAGCGATCGCAGGCGACGATGGAGATCGCCGGCCGTCTGGGCTATCTCGACACGGCCGCGCAGCGTCTGCAGCTCGTGATCCTGACCGGCCAGATCGGCGCGCCCTTTGAAGCGGCATCGGTCCTGCAGGGATGGATGGCCGCTGGACGGATGCCGAACCAGCTCGCCAACCAAAAACTGCTCGCCGCGCTGTGGGTGCGCGCGCGCGAATCGCGGCTGGCTCTGGCGGCGCTCGAACAGGTCGCCAAGCAGCAGCCGAGCGCGGAGCTGTACCAGCACATGGCTCAGCTTCACCTGGAACGACAGGACTACGAGCAGGCCGCACAGGCCCTGCAGCAGTCCATCGCGATCGGTGGCAAGCAGGGCCCGGCGCTGCTGAGCCTGGGCCTGGCGCGCTACCAGCTCGCGGATGTTGACGCGGCACGCGCCGCGTTCGTCGAGGCCGTGAAGTTTCCGGCGCAGAAAAAGCTCGGCGAGGACTGGCTGAAATACCTGGCCTCCGGTCAGGCGCGCGAGCTGGCGATGACCGAGGCGATGCGACTGGAGCGCCAGAAGTCCGAAGCGCTCGTCGATCTGAGCGGCCGCCTGCTGGATGCGCCGGTGGTCAACGTCGATGCCACCGCCGGCCCGGTGCGATCCGCAGCCGGCAGCGGCGAGCTCACGCCCGTCGGCGCCGAGCGCGATGGCAATGCCGACGGGTCCATCCCGCCCTGGACCGGCGGGCTGAACGCCTCGCAGTGGCCGCCCGCGTTCAAGCGCGGACAGCGACTCGTCGATCCGTATCCCAGCGACAGGCCGCTCTACACCATCACCGCCGCCAATCTCGGCCCGTATCGCGACCGGCTCTCGCGCGGCCATCAGGCCCTGCTGGAAAAATTCCCGAGCTACCAGATACCGGTCTACGCGACGCGACGTGGCGTGGCCTATCCGCAGGCGATCTACGACGCCACCCAGGCCAATATCGGCCGCGCGCGGCTGGCCGGCTCGGATGCGCTCAAGGAGGCGCGGCTGGGCTTTCCCTTCCCCAAGCCGGAGTCGGGGGTGGAGGTGATGTGGAATCATCGCGTGCGTTACCGCGGCAATACCGTCGAGGCGCAGAGCCAGCAAGTGGTCGTGGGCGCGGACGGCAAGGCCGGGTTGCCGGTCCGTCTCAACGAGCGCGTGTACTTCCGCTACGGCAACACGGCGGATCCGGCCGATCTGTCCAGCTCCAACATCCTGCTGTACTACTTCATGAGGTTTACCGGCACGGCGCTCAACAGCTTCATCGCGCTGGTGTACGAGACCGCGGATTCGGTGAAGGACGGCCGCGATATCTGGGTGTCTCCCAAGGGCCTTCCCAAGCTGCTCCGCATCCCGCCGGTGGGCTACGACAACCCGTTCCCGGGCACCGAAGGCATGTACTTCATCGACATGATCGACATGTACAACGGTGCTTTCGATCGTTACGTCTGGAAGCTGGTCGGCAAACGGGAGCTGATCCTGCCGTACAACGGCTACCGCATCAGCAGCGGCCAATTCCGCTACGCACAACTGCTGACGCCGAAGCACTTCAATCCCGCCGCCACGCGGTACGAGGCACACCGCGTCTGGGTGGTCGAGGCCAGCGAGCGCGGCGGATCGAGGCACAGCTTCGGCCAGCGCGTGTTCTACGTCGATGAGGACAGTTGGAACGTGGTGCTGGTGGAGAACTACGATCGTGAAGGCCGGCTCTGGCGATTCCAGGAAGGCCACCTGCTGCCGTCCTACGACTCGCTGACCGCCAACTGCTTTCCGGTGGTCACCTACGACCTGAAGGACGGTCGCTACTTCGCCAATCGCCTGATCGCCGAAGAGCCGGCGCCGAAGTTCGATGTGCCGATGAGGCCGGGCGAGTTCCTGCCGGCAACAATCACCGCCAAGGAGATTCGATGATCCCGATTTGCGTGCGGAATTCATTGGAAGCTCCGCGCACCTGTCTATCGGCCGGTTGGAGGACCGGCTGAATAGCGGGCGACTTGCAGGTGGCCGCGCCGGACGCTGCGCCCCTATCCTTGAGATTGGACACAGAGACATGTCGCGAGACATCGCGGTCGTTGTCGGCGGTGGTCAGGCCGCCGCTGAAACCGCATTAGGCCTGGATCGCGAGCGCAATCCGCATCGCGCCCGAGCGGCTCGCGAACGATTCCATCGCCGCCCGGGCGCTGGTGGTCTGAGGGAAGACGGCGATGCCTGCCGCAAGTCCCCCCGTTCGGCAGGTGATCGCCCTCCCCGGTGTGAATACCTTGCACGCGACGGGAATAGAGCCGCGCGCTGACATCAGACGGCAGAGGGGGAGTGTTGGAGTGCCCCTCTGCGCATGGCGTCTGGTCCCGACAAGCTGGACCTATAACACCACAAACGCTTTCAGAGGAGAGCCCAGATGAAGACACTGCGACTGCTGCAACCCCTGGCCACAGGAGCGTTCGCGCTCGCGCTGGCCGTCAGCACGGGATCTGCCCTGGCGAAGGTCTCGCCGGAAGAGGCGGCCAAGCTCGGCAAGGATCTGACCCCTATCGGTGCCGAGAAGGCTGGCAACAAGGACGGCAGCATTCCGGCCTGGACGCCTGCCCCGCAGAAGGGAAAGCTGAGCGGCGAGTACGCGGCTGACGCGGCCATTGAGGCGGAGAAGCCGATCTACACGATCACGCAGGCCAACGCGGCCCAGTACCTGGATAAGCTCAGCGGCGGTCACAAGTACCTGCTCAAGACGTTCCCGGCCAGCTACAAGCTGAACGTCTACAAGAGCCACCGCGATGTAGCCTGGCCTGACTTCATCTACAAGTCCACGGCCGAGAACGCGGTGGGTTGCTCGCTGGTCGGCGTGGATAATCCCGACAACTGCAAGCAGGGATTTCCGTATCCGATCCCGCAGTCCGGTGCCGAGCCGATCTGGAACCACCGCATCAAGTGGCGCGGCAACAACGTCAAGCGCAGCAACGACCAGATGATTGTGCAGCCGGACGGCACCTTTGCCTTGGCTCAGTTGGTCGAGGACGTGCAGTTCGACTACGCCAACGAGAAGACCCCGGTTACGCTGACCAAGGACGCGGGCAAGTTTCTGAAGTATTTCTCGCGCATCGTGTCGCCGCCGCGCACCGCCGGCACCATGATTCTGGTGCACGAGTCCGGCGGCACCGGTGAAGCGGGTCGTGCGGCCTGGCTGTACTCGCCAGCGCTCAAGCGCATCCGTCGTGCGCCGGCCGTGTGCTGCGACAACCCCTACGAGGGCACCGACGGCAACCAGTTCTACGACCAGGTCGACATGTTCAACGGCGTGCTCGAGCGCTACACCTGGAAGCTGGTGGGTAAGCGCGAAATGATCGTGCCCTACGACAGCTTCAAGATCAGCCGCAGCAAGTACGCGGAGCTGGCCAAGCCCAAGCACATGAACACCGATCTGCCGCACTACGAGCAGCATCGCGTGTGGGTGGTGGAGGCCACGCTGAACCCGGGCACCTCGCACACCTTCGCCAAGCGCGTGTTCTACATCGACGAGGATAGCTGGCACATCGTGATGGTCGATCTATACGACGCGCGCGGCGGCCTGTTCCGCTTCCAGGAAGGCCACCACATTCCTCAGCGCAACGTACAGACCGTGTTCTCGGTGCCGGAAGTGATCTATCACTTCGATTCCGGTCGCTACTTCCTCACCGCAATGTCGGCGGAAGGCAAGGCCAACGACTATGAACTGGTCTATCCCGGTAATTTCTTCGACGCCGACGCGGTGCAGAAGCGCGCGACGAAGTAAGTCTCCTCCACATGGTGCCGGAGCCCTGCGTCGATCAGGATGATCGATGCAGGGAGGCAAGTGCCGGCATCTTTTTTTAAACAAATTTTACCCCGACAAACCTGGCTGCCACGAGAGATGGCTGCGGGAGTGCTGCGCCCCGAGGCTGAAAAAGCCGAGCGGGAAACATGCGCCACAGAGTTGCCGCGGCTTGCCGCCGAGTGCAAGCCCAGGTGTGCACGCGAAGCCTCATCACGAATAGACACAAGAAACAGGGAGAACCAATGACCAAGCGCCCCGATTTAGCACCGATTCCGACCTGGCTGCGGCGTACTGCCATGGCCACGCTGCTCATGGGTGCTGCGCTGCCTTACGGCCATGCCATGACGTTCAAGTTCGATCTCGGCGGCGAAACGATCGAGGGCTCGTCCAACTCCACCTTTATTGCCGGTGTGGGTGTGCGTACCGAGTCTCCCGAGACGCGCATGATCGGCAAGGGACATCTGGACCCGAACGTCTGCGGTCGTGTCGACGGGCCCCGGGGGCAGCTCAACTACAACGTCTGCCAGGGCATCTTCAAGGACATGATTTATCCCTCTCAGCGCATCGTCAGCGCGCCGGGATATGCCAGCTCGAATTTCGACCAGGGCAACCTCAACTATTCGCGAGGTGACGTTACCCAGGGCGGCGTCCGTATCAACCAGGACGTGCAGCTCAACTGGCGCAACTACGGCTTCTTCTTCAAGGCCATCGCCTTCTACGACCCGTTCAACTACAACTTTCGCGAATTCCACCCGAGCTACATTACGGCGGACAACGTCGACGAGGTTGGCTACGCCTCCAATGCGGGTGACGAAGTGATCCGCGCGGGTGTCGATCTGGCGGCCCTGCTGCCGCAGCTCAGCGCGCTTGGGTTGCCGCTGCCGCAGCTCGGCGTTCCGGTGCCGGTGCTCACGTCGCGCTCGGACTCCCGGCCCTGCCCAGCGTCCCGCGGAGGCGTTGGCTGCGGCATCGTCTACGGACCCGGCGGAACGGTCTACAAGAAGCGAACCGACAAGGAGACGAAGCGTCTGGCAGGTCTCGGTTTCCTGCTGGCGGATCTCAACGTGTACGGCACCTTCACGATTCCCGGCGAACGCGAGTTGCTGGTCAAGCTGGGGCGTCAGCAGGTGAACTGGGGCGAGGCGACCATCTCGTTCTTCGACTCGCTCAATATCGCCAATCCGGCGGACTTGCAGAACCTGTTCCGACTCGGCGGTAACGGCCTGGACGATTTTTATCAGCCGGTGAACATGCTGAGCTTCTCAACCTCGCTGTTCGAGGGCGCGTCCCTCTCCGCCTTCTACCAGCTTGAATGGCAGCCGCTGGTGACGCCCGCGGCCGGTTCTTTCTACTCGCCGGTGAACCTGGGGACCAACGGCGACGGACCTGATTTCGTCACCACCGGCTTCGGGCAGTTTCCGCACGATCCGGACGGGCTCGGACATCAGCTCGACAGCCCGCTGACCGCGATCACTTACACCTCTGCCCGGCTCGACCGCCGCGGCGACAACGAACCCGAGTGGTCGAACCAGTTCGGCATGCAGTTCAAGTATTACGCCGAGTGGCTCAACAACGGCACGGACCTCGGCGTGTACGTCGCCAACTACCACTCGCGCCTGCCCATCGTCAGCACCTATTCCACGAGCCGCTCCTGCGCCAAGGACGCGCGCACGTCGGCGGGCTTCGTAACCAGGTGCACCGGCTGGCCGATCTTCACCGGCGCGCTGGATCCGCTGAATCTCTTGCCGACGCCGGATCTGCCGAACGAGACCAGCGATGCGCTGGCGCTGGACAGCGCGGCGATCCAGCTCGAATACCCGGAGAACATCCGGATGTTCGGCTTCTCCGCCAACACCTCCTTCGGCGACATCTCGGCGCAGGCGGAGATTGCCTATCGACCCAATCAGCCGTTGCAGGTGGCAATCGTGGACCTGGTGTTTGCGGCCTACGGCCCGACGCTGACCAACTGCCACATTCCCGGACAGCTGTGCCAGGGCAGCCTCGCCGGCCTGGGTACGATGCCGGACGGCAGCATCGGCGTGTACGGCTCCAGCGATTTCGGCGGCGGGTTTCCCGACACCATCGACGCCGTCGTGGGTGCCCTGCCGGGCGCCGGGCGCTCCTTTCCGAGCTTCGTCATCCCGTACCGTGGCGGCCAGATCGGCAACAACCCGGCCAACTCCTACATCCGTGGCTACGAGGAAGTGGAGACCTACACCTTCGACACCGGCCTGACCTACGTCGAAGGCAACACCGACTTCGGCGCCAAGCTGATCGGTGCCGACCAGATCATCTGGTTGCTCGAACTCGGCGGCGTGTGGCTGCCCAGCATGCCTTCGCTGGACCAATTGCAGTTCGAGGCGCCGGGCATCGAGTGGCACGCCAGCGCCGGTGCGGATGGTACGGGCGCCGACGGATCGCGTCAGGCCTGTTCGACCAACGTGGCCTGTGTCGTGGGTCCGGACGGCCTGCGCTTCAACCCGCACCAGCAGGATCGCGGCCTGTTCCCGGACGACATTTCGCTGGGCTACTCGATCGTCTCGTTGATCCGCTACGAGTCGATCATGCCCAACATCAGCATCCAGCCGCAGATCATCTTCAAGCACGACTTCTACAACACCACGCCGGGCCTCGCATCGAATTACATCGAGGGCCGCATCATCTGGGATACCGGCATCGAAGTCCGCTACCGCTCACGCACCTCGTTCAACTTCGGTTACCGCGCCGTCGCGGGTGGTGGTGTTGCCAACAACCTCGGCGACCGCGACGAGGCGCGCGTGTTCTTCAAGTACGCCTTCTGATCTGGCAGACGCCTTACACGTCGCTTCTTTCCATCCCGATCCGGCGGTTCCGTGCCGGACACTGATACGCAGGTACTGTCATGGCCCATGGCGATTCAAACGGCGCATTCGCTAAGCTGTTCCTCAAGCTCACGTTGCCGATCGTCTTCGGCAACCGCAAGCTGACCCTTGCCGTGGTGGGTCTGCTCACCGTCTTCATGGCCTACCACGCGGCGCATCTGAAGCTCGACGCCGGCTTCGAGAAGCAGTTGCCCATTGGCCATCCCTACATCGAGATCTTCAAGAAGTACCAGAAGGATTTCGGCGGTGCGAATACGATCCTGTTCGCGCTGATGCAGAAGGAGGGCAAGGGCGACATCTACCAGGCGGACTACCTCGCCACCCTGAAGAGCCTCACGCAGCAGGTGTTCTTCACGCAGGGCTTCGACCGCGCCCGCGTCAGCTCGCTGTTCACGCCGGACGTGCGCTACCTCGAAACGGTAGAGGGTGGCTTCAAGGGCGGCAACGTGATTCCTGCGGACTACGCGCCCTCGCCGGAGATGATGGAACGCATCCGCAGCCAGGTGGCCAAGGCCAAGGCGGTAGGCCGCTACGTGGCCAACGACCAGACCGGTGCGATGGTGTTTGCCGAGATGCTGGATCGCAACCCGGTCACGGGCGAGAAGAACGACTACTTCGAGGTTGCCGCGCTGGCAGAAGAGGCCCGTCAGCGCTACATCAATCCGAAGATGTACCAGTACAAGATCACCGTCGACCAGGCGCCGTTCAAGTCCGGCGACTTGGTCCACCGCGGCTATGTCGACCAGCGCGGCCAGATGTTTCGATTCAAGACCATCAAGGCGGAAACGCGCAACGAAGAAGGCGAGAGCAGCTGGCATCCCATCAAGGGCAGCCAACTCACCATCACCGAGGTAGACAACCCGGATTACAACCCCAATGTCGACGTCAAGATCGTCGGCTTCGCCAAGGTGGTCGGCGACATCGGGGACGCGGTGCTCGGCGTGGTCGGTTTCTTCGCCCTGACCATCTTGCTGACCTGGGGGATCCTGTGGTGGTACTGCAGCTCGCCGTGGATCGCGATGCTGCCACTGGCCTGTGGCCTGCTCGCCGTGGTCTGGGAGATGGGCATCCTGCAGCTCGCAGGTTTCGGCCTTGATCCCTTCGCGATCCTGGTGCCCTTCCTGGTGCTCGCGATCAGTGTCAGTCACGGCATCCAGATCACCAGCTTCTGGCTGATGGAAGTGGCCAACCGCGGGTCCAACAGCTTTGACGCCTCTCGCAACACCTACAAGCGCCTGGTCATCCCGGGCCTGACCGCAGTGCTCACCAACGTGGTGGGCTTTGGCACCATTCTGCTGATCCCGGTGGGCATCGTGCGCGAGATGGCCTTCAACGCCATGTTCGGTTTGCTTGCGGTCATCATCTGCAAGAAGGTCATGCTGCCGCTGCTGCTGACCTACGCCCAGCTCAAGAATCCGGTGCAGTGGCGGGAGAAGCAGCTGGCGCGCGACAGGGCGCTCGATCCGGTCTGGCAGCTGTTTGCGCGATTCACCACGGATCGCAAGTACGCCGCGGCGATCCTTCTCCTCGCCGTTGGCGTCTGGGGCGGCGCCGAATTCATCGCCAAGGATCTCCAATATGGAGATCTCACGCCCGGAGTGCCGGAGCTGCGTCCGGACACCCGCTACAACCTGGACTCCGAGAACATCGTCGCGAACTTCGCCATCGGCGTGGACGTGATCAAGTTTGTCGCCGAGGGCAAGACCAACGGCTGCATCGACTACAACACCATCTCGGAAATCGATCGCTTCGAGTGGCGGATGCGTGGCACGCCGGGGGTGCAGTCCACCCTATCGCTCGCGCAGGCGCAGAAGTCGGTCTTCCAGGCCTATAACGAGGGCAATCCGAAGTACTGGAACCTGCCGCGCGAGCCCGATGGCCTGGTGCTCGCCGGCCAGCCCTTCCCAACCTCCACCGGCCTGCTCAACCAGGATTGCAGCGCGGTGCCGATCCTGGTGTTCACCACCGACCACAAGGCCGGAACGATCGACACGGTCGTGGAGGCGGCCAAACAATTCATAGCCGAGCAAGCGGCCGACGCGCCGATCAAGATCCAGCTCGCCACCGGCAACGTGGGGGTGATGGCGGCGACCAACGACACCGTGCGCACCGCGGATCACAAGGTGCTGATCGTGCTGTTCGTATGCATCGCGATCTGCGTGTTCCTGTCCTTCCCCGGCATCGCCGGGGTGATCTCGATCGTGGTGCCGCTGATCGCGGTGTCGGTGTTCACCTATGCGGTGATGGTCTTCCTCGACATCGGGGTGACGGTATCGACTTTGCCGGTCGCGGCGTTCGCGGCAGGTATCGGCGTGGACTACGGCATCTACATCTTCTCGATCCTCGAGGAGAACGTGAAGGTCAAGCGCATGCCGATGCGCGCGGCCTACGTCGACACCTTGCACCAGACCGGCAAGGCGGTCTTCATCACTGCCCTGGCACTCGCCGCGAGCGTTGCGACCTGGCTGCTGTCAGACCTCCAGTTCCAGATCAACATGGGCGTGCTGCTGACGATCATGTTCCTGGCCAATGCCGGCGCGGCCGTGGTCCTGCTGCCGGCCTTCGCCACCTTCCTGCTCAAGGCGCCGAAGGACGAGGGTCACGGCGCCCCCGCACACCACCCGGAGCCCGTCGCCTCATGAGCGCTTCCGACCTCCTCTCCGTCTTTGGCCGGCGACCGACCATGACCACGAGCACGCGCCTCGATCTCCTTTCCCGCGCAGTAGGGACACTCGTTCTGTCTGCGGCCCTTCTTGTCCCCGGTGCTTCTCTGCGCGCCCAGGAGGGCGGAGAGGCGCCCACCGCGGCTGCCCCGGCCGGCCCAGCCGCAAAGCCGGTGCCGGCGGAGATGTCGCCGCGTGCCACCCGCGGCCTGCTGATCGATATCGCCTTCACCGGCGAGCGCATGATCGCGGTCGGCGAGCGCGGCAACATTGTCGCTTCGCGTGACGGTATCCGCTGGGCGCAGGTGCAGGTGCCGGTACGTTCGACGCTCAACGGGGTGTCGTTCGTGGACAGCCAGAATGGCTGGGCCGCCGGCCACGACGCTGCGATCATCCACACGACCGATGGCGGCCGCAGCTGGGAGTTGCAGAACTTCCAGCCCGAGCGACTGAAGCCGCTGCACGACATTTTCTTCGCCGACAAGTCGCGCGGCTGGGCCTTCGGTTCTTTCGGCACCTTCCTGTCCACGTCCGATGGCGGCAAGACCTGGACCGATGTTGTCGCGCCGGCGGTGCTCGAAGAGGGCTATCACCTCAACGGCATGGCGCAGCTCAAGGACGGCCAGTTGCTGCTGGTCGGCGAGAGCGGCCTGCTCGGCATCTCCACCGACGGCAGCACCTGGGACCGGCTCGAATCCCCGTACGAAGGCACCTACTTCGGCGTGCTGCCGCGTGGCGAGAAGGGCGCCATCGTGTTCGGTCTGCGCGGCAACGCCTATGTGTCGGACGACGTACGCGCCGGTGCTTGGCGCAAGATCAACCTCGCGACCGTCAGCTCGATCTTCGGCGGAGTCGTGATGAGCGATGGGTCGATCGTGCTGGTCGGAGCGGACGCCATCGTGCTGACCGTAACACCGGAAGAGACGGTCGAGCGTGTCGCGAACTACGCGGGTGTGGCCAGCAGCGGCACCTTGGCCGGCGTGGTGCGCTGGCCGGGCGGTCTGATGACGGTTGGCGAGGCCGGCGTACAGCCGTACCAGACCAAGGCCAGACCCACGGACGCGCCGGCCGTGACGCGCGACATGGAAGCGACGAGCGAGTTCAAATGATCGACGAGGGGAGAAGAGATCGCATGAAAAAGAGAATTGCGGTCGCAGTGGCCGTCGGCCTGTTGAGCTGGAACGCGAGCGCCCAGGATGAGGTGGCGGCGCCGGAAGCGGAGGCTGCCGAGGCGGCTCCCGCGGGCGGCGAAGCCGGCAGCCATGCCTTGCAGGCGCTGCAGGATCGCTATTACGTATCGCCGTCCGTGTTCTGGGCCTTCGCGGATTCAGGCCGCGATACCGACGGCGGCTACGGAGCGTCGCTGGCGGTTGGACGCCGCTTCACGCCGGAGCTGGTGCTCGAAGCGGCTGTGCAGTACAACCGCCTCGACCACCAGCAGGGCAACGGTAACGCAGACCTGATCGGTCTCGGCGTCAACGGCCTGTTCTTCCCCAACAAGACGCTGCCTGCCTATCTGCTCGTGGGCGCCGCCTACGGCGACGTGTCCTCGCATCCCGGCGGTGAGAAGAGCTACGGCACCGCGCTGCTCAGCGTCGGCGGCGGCTGGTGGTGGCAGCCGTTCGACCTGGGTTTCCTCAAGGGCGTGTCGCTGCGCACCGATGCCATGTGGCGCTTGGATGCGCACAACGACCGGCGAACTGGCGATACCGAGCGCAACGGCCGCAAGGCCTTCCAGGACATTCTTGTCGGCGTGGGGCTGACCATTCCGGTCGGCGAGGCCGCACAGCCGCCTCCACCGGTGCCGGAAGCCCCGGTGCAAGTCGTGCCGCTCGTTGCTTCCGCAGATGCCGATGGCGATGGCGTGGCAGATGACCTGGATCAGTGTCCCGACACGCCCGCAGGAGCCGTGGTGGACGCGACCGGCTGTCCGGTTCCGGCGGCGGCTGCCGCAAGCACCTGCAAGTCACCCGAGCCGGGCGAGAAGCTGGACCTGGCGGGCTGCGGCACGGGTGACGTGATCGTGCTCAAGGGAGTGAATTTCGACTTCAACAAGGATCGCCTCACGCCAAACGCGAAGACCATCCTCGACGGCGTGGGTGAAGCGTTGCAGACCGCGTCGGGCACCAACGTCGAGATCGGCGGCCACACCGACGCCAAGGGCAGCGACGATTACAACCAGCGGCTGTCGGATCGTCGCGCGTGCGCGGTCGGTCGTTATTTGAACGGCAAGGGTATCGAAGCGGGACGCATGAGCCCGCTGGGGTACGGCGAGACCAAGCCGGTCGCGGACAACGAAACGGATGAAGGTCGCGAGCAGAACCGTCGCGTGGAGCTGCGTATTCTGGATGGCGCAGGTTCCGGCCTGGGCCGGTGTGGCGGCGGTTCTTCGGCGAGAGCCGCTGAACCGGCCGCCGAACCGGCGCCGGAAACTGAGCCCGCACCTGAACCCGCGCCGGTGATCGAAACACCGGCCGAACCGGCCGTGGCGCCCGCTCCGGAAGCGGCGGCAGAAAGCGCTCCGGTTGCGGAAGTCGTACCAGCGGAAGCGCCCGCTCCGGCGGCGTCTGAAACCGTGACCGCGCCCAGTTCGGCCACGACGACGGAACAGGTTCCGGAAGGCGACGTCTTCGGCTCCGGACCCGCATCCGCACCCGCGCCCGCCTCGGCCAGTTCGGGTGCTACTGCGCCAGCAACTGCGCCAGGGACGCAGCAGGTTCCGGAATCGGAAGTGTTCTGAGCCTCGAACCAGGGCCTGCAACAAACCGGGACCAATCCGCACCCTCTCGCTGAACGAGCGGTGCGGATTGGTCCTTGTCGTTGTGCGTCGTCCCATTCCGCCCTTTTCCAGCCTGATCGTAAGACACCCGCGGTCCATTCGACGACGACAGCGTCGAGGTCTTGGAGCGGTCGGAAAACAATGGCGCGTTTCGACCAATTAATGGCGTGAATAGACCGAAATAGAACGGGCTGCGATTCCATGATGCGTTACCGGGGCAACGAAGCCCGGACCGACAGGAGGAGAACGCAATGGACAGCCGCAGGGTGATGAGTGGGATGGACCGCGTCCAGCACGGGTGGATGACCGTGCAGTCGGTGCAGCCGGATTTCTGGGTCTCGCTGTCAGGTCGCCGCCCGAAGCTTGCGCCGGAATTCGCCGCCCCTTCGACAGGTCTCGGTGCCGTCCCCGCGCCGCCCGGGGAGCTGCGCGGCGCGACACTGGCGCGATCACGGCCTGATCTCCGGCCCTCCGCAGTTCCACTGCCCAGACCGTGACCGAACATGCCGCCCCTGGCCAGAAATGCGCGGCGGATGGCCATGACGGCCCTCAACGCCATGGTACGCGCTCCTTACGCTGTGACCCACTGATTACAGACGGCCCACAAGCCGACAGGAGAGCGACATGGAACAGGATCTGAGCGCACTGAACCGGGAGGCC
>JBQTIX010000186.1:0-22247 GCA_052387695.1 Panacagrimonas sp.
TCTCCGGGCGCGAGTTCGGCTCCTGGATCGTTGCGTCGTCTGACAGACTGCCGCGAGGCGACCGGGTCAGGCCGCTGACGAACGATCCGCCGCCGAAGTGACTGGCGACCAGACCTTCGTTCGCCAGCTCCCCGTAGGCCGTTATGACCGTGTTCCGGGAAATCCCCAGATCCTTGGCCAGGGTTCGCGTCGGAGGCAATCGAGCGCCGACATTGGCAGCCTTGATCTCGTTGCGCAGCGCGCGCACGAGTTGATCGACCAGCGTGCCCTCACCATCGAGCGGCAGGATCATCCCGGAGTATGTGGACTTGACGCGGCGCGGCAAACTGGCCATCTGACCGTCTGGCTCCTTATGTACTACAGCCGTGACGACCCCGGTATAGGTGGCCAGAAAAAAGAAAGGCGCCCGCTCGGGGGCGCCTCTCTGTCGTTCAAATACTGTCCCTTACTCCGGCAGCTTGTCCTTCGTGATGACCCACAGCTTCTTGGAGAACGGGCCTCTGGAAGTCCACGTTATATGCATGCCCGAGGACAGGCCGATGACGTCGCCCGCGCGGAAGTGATGCTCCTTGCCGGTGAGGGTCTCGACGACATCCACCTCGCCTTCCAGCAAGAGGATGGTCTCGTCACCCAGCACGCCGGTGTAGGGCGTCATCATCGCGCCCTTGGCATCGACATGGGTCCCGGCGATGCCTTTGCCCGAGCGCCAGATGCCGCTCATCATGGTGCCGGTCGAGCCGCCCGGTCGGATGAAGAACAACTCACCGGCCACCAGAGGCCCTTCCTTGGGTTCGGTGAAGTGGTATTCCGCCCAGTCCGGCGGGTTGTCGTTCATGTTGGTGACCAGCAGGTCCCGCGGCGGATTCGGCGTGGCCTCGGCGCCGTTGAAGATGCACCAGTACTTCTTGAAGTACGGTCCGTTGAGTTCCCAGGTGACTTCGAGGTTCTTCGGGCTGCTGATGATGGAGCCCGGTGCGACGTGATATTTCTTGCCCGTGGATTTCACGGTCAAGGTCGCCGATCCCTCGATCACGCAGGCGGTCTCGTCGCCGAGCGGCGAAGAGTAAATCACCGTATGCGAGCCATCCTTCGATGCGCCCGGCGAGGTCGGCCCGGTGCGCCAGAACCCGGCCATCAGGGAGCCGGAGGTACCGAAGGTGCGGATGACGGCGATCTCGCCGTGAACCTGCTTGCCGAGGCTCGGCTCGTCCCACTCGAAGGGCGTCCACTGGTCCGGCGCGGGATTCTGCGTTCCCCCGTGTACCTTGTGGGTCGCTACGGCAGTCTCCGTCACCTCTTCATTCATGCCCATTGTCTCAATCCTCCTCTGTGCGCGATCTGCACCACGATCATGGTCACTTGGGGCGGGGTGGCACGGAAGAACCAATCACGGCTGATACGAAAGAACCAATACCTGGGAGTCGTCTCCGCGATAAGTCCCGATACCGAATTCCAATCCCTCCGCCCCTTTCCATAAGCATAAACCGACTTCATGTTCCACGCCGTCATCGTGATGGCGGCATGGAACCTCAGACTCGACAGCGTTCCGTCAGGCTGAAACCGCCTGATGCTGGGTCTCGCCCGCCGCCTCTTCCCGGATCATCTTGTCCAGCACCCACAGCATCTTGCCGGGGCCGGCGTCGTGGGCGATGTTGACCATCTTCTTGTCGGGCTTTTCCTTGCGCCGGATGTGCTGCGCTTCCAGCATGATCTTGTCTTCCGTGAACGCCTCGTCGAGCGTGCCGCCGAGCAGGTTGCTCAGGCCCGGGAATTCGGTCTCCTTGCTGGCGCCCCAGGAGTAGTAATAGTCCACCGAGTCGTCATCGCAGGGCGTCACCGTCTGGCAGGTCCAGGTATCCACCGCCAACTGGCCGTTGGACTCGCCCTCGGTGTTGGTGCCGGCGATGAAGGCGCGGAAACGCATCACCCAGTTGCAGGGCACGGTGTGCGTGATGTCGAAGCAGATATCGAGCTTGGTGCCTTCCGGGAAGATGTGCCGCACCGCGCCGGTGGGATCCACCGAGCGCACCCAGAACAGGGTGTGGACGCCGCGCGGGATGATGGTGTGGATGGGCTTGATGTGGCTATAGGCCTGATCGCCGCCGACGGTGTCCTTGTGCACCCAGGTCAGATGGCTGAGGTCGGCGAGGTTCTCTATCTCCCAGCGGTAGTTGGTCTCGACGTGCATTTGCGAGGTCTTGATGTTCCAGTTGTGATCGCCCGGCCCGACCGAGTGGCAGATCAGGCTGGGATCGGCCTTGGCCGGATCACCCATCCACACCCAGATCCAGTTGTCCTGCTCGGCCACCGGAAAGGCGCGCACGCAGGCGCGTTCCGGGATCGTGCTCTGGCCGGGAATCTCCTCGCACACGCCTTCACTGTTGAACTTCATGCCGTGATACAAGCAGCGCAGCGAGCCGCCTTCCTTCCTGCCGAGCGACAGCGCGGCCTGGCGATGCGCGCAGCGGTCTTCCAGCGCCACGACCTTGCCATCGGGTTTGCGATAGAGCACCACGCGCTCGCCTGCAATCTTGCGCGCGATGATCGCGCTCCTGCCCTGGTGGATCTCGTAATCCCAGCCTGCGCAGTACCAGGCGTTCTTCAGGAAAATCTCGGCCATCTCGCGTCTCCTCATGTAGGTTGGTCTGGCATTACCGCATCGCTAGCTCAGGACCGGATCCGCGCAGAACAACGGCGCGGTCAGGTACTTGCCACAGATGCTAGGCGCATCAGGGTGAGGGATCACCAGCCGAAAAGGATGGTGGGGTGAACCCGCATGGTCCCTCTCGCACCCGGGATGACGGAATGGCGCTTCGCGCTGGCACGGCGGGCGCCGCGCGATCTATTCGCGATCCATTCATTATAGATGTGGCCCGCAAACAGTTTTGATTGGATGGGCGGAAAACGGTGGATGCGCTCCGCTTATCCACCCTACAACCCGCGGGCGGCGTAGGGTGGATATGCGGAGCGCATCCACCAGACGATCAACGCGAATCTCGCTATTTGAGGGCCGCATCAATAAGGTGGCCCGACAATACCCTGGCACGTCACCGCAAAGCTCCTCAGGACCTACCCTTGCCGACCGAATGTTCGGGCCGGGTTATTGAGGCGGCCAGCGCCAACCTCGTAGATCGATGAGACCTCTGTCCGCGCGTGCGTTTTCAAGTGAATAGTGGCCGTCTCAATAATCACAACAACGAATTTCTGTGGCAAAAATCGCGTGCTCACCCGAGGGATCGCCATCATCGTGAGTCGCGCCGGTTCCGTTAATAATTTCCAGACCTTTCCTTTAACCATCGACGGCAGTCTAGTCTGCGCGTGATGATCGAAGCTCTGAGAGCGACCGCAATGGCTGCCACCGCGAATCCGACCCGCGTCACCTACGCCTTGAATACCGACGGCGTCGGCATGGCGCAGACAATCCGTCTGAAGAACACCCGTCACGTCATCGAAGTCGATGCGGTGCCAGCGTTTGGCGGCAAGGACCGGCATCCCGGGCCGTTGGCTTACGCCCTGGCGGCGCTGACGTCCTGCTCCCAGGCCACGGCGCAGATCGTCGCTCGCGAGCTGGGTTTGAGTATCGCGAGAATGAGCTTCGATCTGGAATCCGAAATCGATCTCGCGAGACTCGTGGGTGCGCCCGAGACGGGGCTGCCGGATTTCCAGTCGGTCGAGTTGCACGTGACCGTCCATGCCGACGGCAGTCCGTCCGAGATGGATCGACTTCGCTCGGAAACGGAACGGCGCTGCCCAGTGTTCCAGCTCTTCAGGCGGGGCGGCGTGCCTATCCGTTGCCAGTGGACTCTAAAGTCGGCCGCAAGCCTTTCACCGGCGACCGCAGCGTAGGCGCCACGTTCCTGCCTTCCTCTTTTCGCACCACAACAGCCGAGATCGACCGATGCCCGACACCCCCTTGAGGTTTGAGACCCTGGCCGTCCACGCGGGATACAAGCCCGATCCGACCACGCGCGCCGTGGCGGTACCGATCTATCAGACGGTCGCCTATGCCTTCGATAACACCCAGCACGCCGCCGACCTTTTCGATCTCAAGGTCACCGGCAATATCTACAGCCGCATCATGAATCCGACCAACGATGTCCTGGAGCAACGCCTCGCGGCGCTCGAAGGCGGCATCGCCTCCCTGGCGCTGGCTTCTGGACAGGCGGCGGTGACGTATGCGATCCAGACCATCGCCACGGCGGGCGACAACATCGTGTCGTCCAGCACGCTCTACGGTGGGACCTACAATCTTTTCGCCCACACGCTGCCACAGTTCGGCATCGAGGTGAGGTTCGCCGATCCGCATCGGCCCGAGACGTTCGCCCCGCTGATCGATGGACGGACCAAGGCGGTATTCGCCGAATCGATCGGCAACCCGCTCGGAAACATCACCGACATCGCGTCGCTGGCAAAGATCGCACACGACGCAGGCGTCCCGCTGATCATCGACAACACGGTGGCGACGCCCTACCTGTTGCGTCCCTTCGAGCACGGCGCCGATATCGTGGTGCACTCGCTGACCAAGTATCTGGGCGGCCACGGCACCACGCTCGGCGGCGCTATCGTGGACTCCGGCAAGTTCCCCTGGGCGGATCACAAGCAGCGCTTCCCGCGCCTCAACGAACCGGACCCGAGCTATCACGGCGTGGTCTACACCGAGGCGCTGGGACCGGCGGCCTACATCGGTCGCGCGCGCGTCGTCCCGCTGCGGAACATGGGCGCCACGCTCTCGCCGTTCAACGCCTTCCAGATCCTGCAAGGCATCGAAACCCTCGCGCTGCGCATGGATCGGATCTGCGACAACACGATTCGAATTGCCAGATTCCTGAAAGAGCAGGCCAAGGTGAAATGGGTCGGCTATGCCGGACTGGAAGACCATCCGCAGCATGCCCTGGCACAGCGTTACCTGCGGGGCCGCCCGTCGGGAATCATCACCTTCGGCCTCAGCGGTGGGCGGGAGGCCGGTGCACGATTCCAGGACGCGCTGAATCTGTTCACACGCCTGGTCAATATTGGAGATGCCAAGTCTTTGGCCACGCACCCTGCCTCAACGACCCATCGCCAGCTGTCGCCCGAGGAACTCGTCAAGGCGGGCGTGACCGAAGACACCGTCCGACTGTCGATCGGCATCGAGCACGTCGACGATCTCATCAGCGATCTGGAGCAGGCTCTGGTCGCGGCGGGGTAGACAGGCTGGACGTCTTGCAGGTCGGATGTAGGTGGGATATGGGTCGGATGTAGGTCGGTTCAAGCCGAAGGCGGAACCGACACTGCGCGCCATTGCCGAAGGGCGCATGTCGGATCCGCCCGCGAAAAGCACGCGGGCTTGATCCGACCTACATCCGACCGGCCGGTGAATCCGGGTTCGCTACGACATCCAGCCCCGGCGCCGCGCCAGCTTCACCGCCTCGAACCGCCGGTGCACTTGCAGCTTGGAAAAGATCCGCTGCCAGTACCACTTCACCGTGGCATCGGTCAGCCCGAGCGCGGCGGAGAGGTCGGACGTCGCCATGCCCTGGGCAGTGAGCTTGATGATTTCCAGTTCGCGTTCCGACAGCTTGTCGGTCTGATCACCACCGGGCAGGCCGAGGGACCCGGCGGCCATCGCGCTCTGCGCGACCGGGTCGACGGCCAGCAGGATTTCGTGGAGGCGCCGAGCGAGTTCGCTGTCGGCGTCCGGAAGACTGGTTTGCAGGTCTCGCAACAGCGCGACGACGGTCGGCCCCTCATCGACGAAGCTGCGCACGAAGCCGCCTCGGGGCGTCAGCAGCAGGGCCTCGCGCAGCACGCGGCGCGCCGCAGTGGTGTCTCCACTGGAGGCATGCAGGTGCGCCAGCACCGCACTGATGCGTACCGTGGCGCGGGCACAACGCCGCTCGCGGATATGAGCCAGCCAGCGGCGCAGAACCGGCAAGGCCCGGGAATGCTCGCCTCGGTCGATGCAGATGCGTGACCAGGCCAGCGCCAGCAATTCCTGAGTCGTCGTGGGCTCGTCGCCCGGCGCAGGCGATTCGAAACTGCTGCGGTAACGCGGTTGCTCCAATATCGCGGCCGCCTGCTGGCCATGCCCGCTCGCGATTTGCTGGCGCACACGCTCATTCAGGAAATGCGCGCGCAAGCGTGGCAACTCGTGTTTCTCGGCCAGGTGCAGGCCGGCCTCCAAGGCTTCTTCTGCCTCGGCTGCACGCCCTTCGGTGAAGGCCAGGCGCGAGCAGGTGACGAAGCGCGCGATGGGGTGATCGGCAAAACCGAACGCCACCGTGGATCGGCCATGTCTTGCGAGCAGGTCGCGCGCCCTGGCCAGATCACCGCGCTCGTAGCACAGCTCGGCCAGCAACGTGGTGGGCATGGCCGTGAGGCGCGAATCCTCCCCTTGCAGCGCGATCGCGGTGCGTCGCGCCCGTTCATAGGTCTGCTCGGCGGCTTCGAGGTCGCCGCGCATGAACAGGGTGATGCCGGAGACTGAATCGTGGAACACGGTGCCGTAGTGCGCGCCCACTTCCAGAAACTGGCGGTGCAGGGACTCCGCCAGCATGGGCGTCCCCTCGCAAAGATAGCGCTCGCGGTCGGCGTGCATCTGCGTGGTGCCGACCGAGGCGCGCATGAAGGGGTCTTCGGCAGGCGTCTTCTCCGTCCATTGCCGGGCCAGGGCATGCGCCTCCGGAAGGCGATCCGTAAGGAGGGCCAGCATCAGTTCGCGATGTGCGAGCTTGCTGCTCAAAAAGGCCTTCTCGTCAGCATTCAGCGTCGCGTCCGCGCTCTCCAGGATTTCACGTACCTTGCTCAGCGCACCGCGTGCCGCGGAAAACTGCCATTGCAGTTCGTAGTCCCAGGTCAGCTCCAGTTGCAGGCGCGGCAGGCGCAGCAGCAGCTCCCGTGGCAGGCGTGCGGCCTGCTTGTGCAGCGTGCCGAGTTGCCCTGCGGCAAAAAGCTGCACACAGGCTGCGTCCAGCAAGGCTCCGGCGTGCTTCGCGTCGGCGGCGAGAAAGGCGTGGTCGATGGCATCCGTCAGGAATCCATGGGTTGTCAGCCAGTCCGCCGCACGCCGATGCAGGGTCTCGCAGCGGCCTGGCTGGCGGTCGCGCAGGCGGCGTTGCAGGAAGTCCGCGAACAGATGGTGATACCGGTACCAGTTGCGCTGGTCGTCGAGCGAGAAGATGAACAGGTTCCTCGATTCGAGTTCGTCCAGCACGCTGCGACTGTCCTCGCGACCGGTCACGACCTGGGCGAGGCCGGTGTTGAAGCGCTTGAGGACTGCGGTCTCCATCAGGAACTGCTGCAAGGATTCCGGCTGCCGGCGCAGGACCTCCTCGCCGAGGAACTCTCCGACCGCGCGGGTCTCGCCGGAAAACTCGTCCAGGAATCGCGCGATGTCCTCGACGCCGTTCAAGGCGATGGCGGCGAGTTGCAGGCTGGCGGCCCAACCCTCGGTCTGTGCGCGCAGCCGCGCAAGCTGCGATAGGTCCAGATGCTTGCTGCAACTGCTGCCGATGAATTCGCCGGTCTCGTGGTCGGAGAACGCCAGGTCTGCTCCGTCGATTTCCGTCATCTGCCCCAGCGCGAGCAGCCGGTTCACCGGCAGCTCGTTGCGGCTGCGGGTGGCGACGAGCAAATGGATTCGCGGCAGCGGCGCCAGCAGCATCGCGGCGAGCGTTTCGCGCACCTCCGCGTCGACGATCAGATGGTAGTCGTCGAGGAACACGAACAGATCCTGGTCGATCGCGGCCAGCTCGTTGAGCAGGCTGGTGCGCAGGATCGAAGCGGGCGGCGGCGCACCCGAGCCCAGCAGGGTCGAGATGGCGGAGCCGAATCGCAGCCCACTACCCAGGCCGCTGTTGCGCAGCGATTCGACCAGATGAGACAGGAAGCGCGCGTGATCGTTGTCGGCCTCGTCCAGGCTGAGCCAGCCGACATGGAGCTGTTGCCGAGCCAGTTGCTCGTGCACCTGCGCCAGCACGCTGGTCTTGCCATAGCCGGCGGCGGCGGTGATCAGCAACAGGCGGCCCCGCGAGGCATCGAGCGCGCGCGCAAGCAGCCGTCCGCGTTCGACGAGAATTCCGTTCTTCGTCGGCGGAATCAGCTTGGTCTGCTGCACGGCCCAATGGCCGCGCTCAGTCCACATGCATGCTCCTCCTGATCTTGTCGCTGGCCCCGAGCCGCGTCTCTGCGCGACGCCGCTGCGCCCCGGATATAGCCGACTTTACGGCAGGGTGTAAAACCGGCTCAGTGCATCCACTCCAGCCCCAGCAGAATGGCGTGGCGATCGTAATCGTAAAGATCGAGGCTCGATCGATTGTCGCTGTACCGATAGTCGAGCTTGAGGCTCCAGGCCGGGTCGAGGCGTAACTTCGCGAGCGCTCCGATTTGTGCGAGATCCTCGATCCTCCGCCGTTCGACCAGCACGGCGTCGCGCAGGAACCGGTTGTCACGGCGGTAGCGGCTGTGGCGCCAGCGCGCGCTCCATTCCAGGGACAGGCCCGCCCGCGCGTGGCTGACTCTTACCCCGATGCCCTGGCGCAGGGGCGATTGATCGAAGAACTGCCCCCCCGACTCCAGGTCGCGGCGGTCGTTGGCTTCCCAGTCGTAGCTCGCCCTGACCCGTGCGCCCGTGATGGCAAACACGTAACTCAGATCGGCGCGCTGGCGAGACCCATCCAGATACGGGTAGGCGTCACCCGCCACCACCCAGTCCGGGCGAAGCCGCAAGCTGAGGCTCGAACTGCCCAGACTGCGTTGCACTTCCAGACTTATGCCGGCTGCCTGTTGCAGCGCCCTGCCGCCCAGCCAGGCGGCTTCGGAATCCAGGCCGAGGCTCGCGCTCCAGCCTGCCTGGCGAAAGGGGTGCCGCAAGCTGGCCTGCACCGTGTGCTGGTCGAGCAGGTGATCGGACACATGGTCGCGCAGGTAGAGGTTGGCGCGCAGTTCGTGCGCGCCCGTTGCGGGCGATGAATAGCGTAGACCGCCCGACAGCTCGACGAACGCTGCTTCCGGATCGGCGTCGGCGACCTGCACCGCGTCCGAATGCTGGTTTCGATTGCTGTCGAATCCGCCGCCCAGGGAGCCGGACGTGGTGAGTCCGCCATCCGCCGGTCGAACGTCGATCCGATCGAGCGCGGTCTGCGCGAGACGGTGCAATCCGGGCGATTCCGTCGCCGCCAGCACCTTGCGCAGATAGGCCTTGGCGGCCTCGGGCTTGCCGTGCTGCGCCGCCACCAGGCCGAGGTGATAGTCGGCCAGGACAACGAACGTCGGGTCGTCGCGCAGATGCTCGAAGGCGTTCCCGGCCCGATCGTATTCGCCGAGCTTGTACCAGGCGAGCCCGAGATTGAACCGAAGCTCGGCATTGTCCAGCCCCTGAGCCTGAGCCTGCTCGAAGTGCCGGAGCGCCGCGGCAGGGTCGCCCGCGCGATAGGCCGCGACCCCGTCCTGAAACCGGGATTGCGCCGCCGTCGCATCGGCTCGCGCAGGGTCCAGCCCGAACACCCCCAGCGCGCTCGCAAGCAGCGCGCTGACCGCAGCGGTCCGGAAACCTCGGCTCTTGCGCAAGTCCGGGCGCCGGTCCTGACCTAAGGCATGGCTTGGGGCACCGCTTGCGGCGGCACTTCGACCGGATCGACGACGACGGTAGCTCCGGGCTCGACCACCGCCGGTCCGACCTCGCCGATCTCGTCGATCACAAAACCCTCTGGCGGCGGCTCCCCGGCTGACGTCGTGATGTCGAATGCGGCTTCGGCCGCCGACGGCGTGGGTCCGCCGCCGTAGGCGAAGCCCGGTTCTGCGGTGGGATCCTCATAGCCTGCACTGCGTTCGTCCGGCAAATCACCATTGCGCGCTATGCGAGCCGGACGGCGCGACCCTGCAGCACCCGCTGGCCTGGGCAGGGGCTTGGGCAAGGCGATGCGCGCGGTGGCCTCGGCGGGCGATTCGCCCACACCGATGACGTCCATCTCCAGACCTTCGAGCAGGTTATCGGCGTGGGCACCCGACGACAGGACGGCAGCCGCGACGGCAGCCGCCAGACACCTCCATGATCGATGCATCGCCGTTCTCCGTCAGGTCAAAGCAACAGGCAGGGATGAGCGCAGCCTTCCGATCACCCGATCGATCGAGGACTCCAGCGGATCAGCCGGCATTCCCGAGCGCAACGCCGGCTGCAGGCGGACCGAAAACTGCCGGCGCTCCGAACCAAGGTTCAGGGTTGCCGTGACAATACCCCCTGCCCCGCCCGTGAGCACCGGCAGTTCCAGCAGGTTGCTGCCGGATTGCAGATCCGTCTGCCAGCTCAGTTGACGCTCTCCGGGGTAGCCGGCGAGTTCCACGCCCTGGGGCAATGCCAGCTCGATGGTGACGCCGGATACGGCAGCAGGGCTGCGAAACACCAGTCGCAAGGGCTGCACCCGAGCCGCTGGGTGGCTTCCCGTCGCAAGGCTTTCCAATCCGGAATCCGGAGCGGTCTGATGCGTGGCCCACCAGGACAGGCCCAGCAGCAGCGTCGCCGCAGTGGCAAACGCGGGCAGCCACATCTGCCTCCCGCGCAAGCCGGCTGCGCGAGTCGTCCGGTTGCGATGCGCGTGCGCCAGAACGCGATCCGCATAGCGGCTCGAAGGCGCGGGAACCTGCAAGGTCCGGAGCTGCTGTCGCAGCCTGGACTCGAGGTGCCGGCGCAGGCGGCAATCGGGACACCGCGCGGCGTGCATGTCCAGATCAGCTAGCGACCCGTGGCCGGACAGATCCGACTCGTCGTCCAGAAGCCGGCGGAAATCCTCGCAGTTCATTGGGTGCCTCCGCAGCGGATCGATCAGCTCACGGGCCGGCGACGCCGAGACCCACACCAACGACGCCGCCGTCGATCAGCACGCAGCACGGCGGGTCGTAAGGCAGTCCGCGACCGCCGAGCGTCAGGCTGGGCTGCTGCGCCGGGCTTGCCAGCACGCCGATCGAGGAGATCGTATAGAGAAAAATATCTGCGCCGCTCTGCATGTAGACCGCACGACGCGGGTCGGCGAGCTGATAGGCCGGCGCGCAGAAATCGTCGGTCTCGTGGGGCTCATCGATGGCGGTGAACGGCGGGCTGAACTGCGGCGGGCAGAAATCCTGATCTTCCAGGAACCGCTCGTGATCGATGCGTCCGACCTCACTCAGCGGCGCCGATGTGCCCGGCGCAACGCGGACCACGAGAAAGCCGGTAAAGGCGGTCGCTGGAT
Source organism: Panacagrimonas sp. (assembly GCA_052387695.1). GTDB lineage: Bacteria > Pseudomonadota > Gammaproteobacteria > Nevskiales > Nevskiaceae > Panacagrimonas. Next base: position 11,205 of record JBQTIX010000186.1, read on the forward strand.
CCTCGCTGTAGACGCTTACGGGCAGGGTCAGTGTGCCGGGCGCCGCTTCACTCTCCGAGTCCGGGAAATAGCTGAACGCGTGCGGATCGTGTTCCGCGACGCTGTAGCTGTACCCGCTGCTGCCCACCGGCACCGTGAGCGCGGCGACCTGTTGCACGTCACCCAGATCGCTGACGTCGAACAGCTGCACCGCCACCGCGCCGCTGAGGCCCTCGTCGGTACCGTCGCGGCCGACCGTAAGCAGATAGTCGGAGCCGATCGGCGCCAGGTAACTCGAGAAACCGGGAATCTTCAATTCGCTGGCGACGACGGGATGGCGCGGATCGCTCAGGTCCAGCGCAAACAGCGGATCGATCTGCCGGAATGTGACGATGAAGCCGCGATCCCCGAGCAGACGCACGCCCTGGATGCGCTCGCCCGGCGCGAGATTCGCGATCCGGCCGACCGCAGACATCTCGATGCTGGAGCGGGCGTCGAGGATGCTCAGCCCGCTGACGGTGGTTATCGTGCCGTCCGCGCCAGGCGCCGACTCGGTGCTGGCCACCCGCAGATGACCCTCGTGCTCGGAAAACGCGTACGACCCGTTGACGCTGCCCGGAATCTTCCCGAGCGCCTGATACGCGGCCGCGCCGGTGTCCGACAGCGCCAGCCGGTAGACCACGGTTTCCTCGGGCTGATCGGGGGCGAGGAACCAGCCGGAGCTGCCCTGCGCGAGGTACAGGTTGGAGGCCGAGGCATAGACCAGATAGGCGTTGTTGACGACGCCGCCGGTGGCGCGCGTACCGCCGTCGACATTAAAGCTGTCGATCAACGCCAGACCCAGCCCGGTGCTCACGTCCGGACGCGACAGGGCGGCGCAATCGAGCACGGTTTCGGTACGCGCCTGGCCGCGCAACTGGCGATAGGTCTTTGGCAGCAGGGCAACGCTTCCGGCCGTGTCGAGGCGTCGGCCGATCTCTGCGCGTACCTGTGCCTTGACACCTTCGGCCCCGGCCATGTCGCCCCGATCGCGCGCTGCGAAATAGGCGGTGCGCAGCGCCTGCAGCGAATCCTCCGAGGCGAAGAACCAGTCGGGACGCGGCACGTCGAAACGGCTGACCCGGTGCACGCGCTGGCCGACGCGGCGTACCTCCAGCGGATAGCCGTCCACACCGAGCCGGGCCGTCTCCTGCGGTGATGCGGGATCCGACACATCGATCAGCACGCTTGTGGCATAGCCGCGCGCGCCGTCGTAGCTCGATCCGAGCACCACCACGCGGTGCTGCGCCTCGTCCAGGAACAGGTCCGAAGCGTAGAAGCCGGGGTCATCAGCCGCCAGGTCCAGACTCACCACGTCACGATCGGCCAGCTGATCGGGCGGAAACGCCTCCACCACGGTCAGCGTGGTGCCGGAGAGGATGTAAAGACGACCGTCGCTGTCGGTCTTGACGATGTCGGCCTCGTCCACGCCCGCTTCCTGCACATTGGTGCCGGACACGCGGTCGGGGCCGTCGCTGCCCGCCTCGGTCGGGACGGGCCCGGGGCTGGCGAGAAAGATCGGGCACAGCGCGTCGCGCGAACAGGCGAATTGTTGCAGGTACTCGTCGGTCAGTCCGCCCGCCGCGTACTCGACAAACTCTCCGCATCCCGCCGGAAAACTCTTGAGCGCGAGCCGCGCGTTCGGCGTGCCGCTCGACGACGGATCGGGTCCCCCTCCGCCACAACCGCTACAGAGGCTCGCAACCAGCGCCGCGACGACGCAGGCCGACCGACGTGCAATATTCATGTGCTGCTCCTTGTCGATGTGAGCCGCCCAACACGCTGGCTCTCCGCGGATGGTTCCACCAGCAGTTCCCGCAGATGTGCACGCGCGCGGTGCAGGCGTGACTTAAGCGTGCCGATCGGCAGACCCAGGGACTCCGCCAACTCCTCCAGAGTGTAGCCCTCGATGTCGTGCCAGCCGAGAACCGCACGATGATCCGCCGACAGCTGCATCAGCGCCACCGTCAGGCGCCGCTGCGAGAGCAGGCGTTCGGCCGCAAGCTCCGGCGTCTCCGAGCACTCGTCCATGATCTGATCGATCACGTCGCGGCCCCGGGCATCAGTCCGCACGACGCGGACCTGGCGAGCGAGCTTGCGGGTGTGATCGACATACAGCCGGTAAAGCACCCGCGCGAGCCAGGGTGACAAAAGCTCCACTTCGGCAAGCTGACTTTCCTTGGGCAGCAATTTGACCAGCAGGGTCTGCACCAGGTCCTCGGCATCCTGCCGGCAGCCGGTGAAATGAAAGGCCAGCCGATACAGGCGATCCAGGTGCGGGCGCAGCAGCACGTCGAAGCGGCAGGGAGCCGCGGGTGCGCGCCTGAACGGGAGCAGATTCATGGGAGCCACTACACGCCGGCACGCCGGATTTGGTTCCATGAGCATGCGACGCGAACGCCGATGCCGCCAATCGGCTCGCGGACCGTCCATCCCAAAAGGAGGGTGAATCGGCGCTACGCTTTGGGTACCGTTCGGTAGTGCATCAGTATGAAATCCGTTCGCACCGAGTAGCGCCATTGCGCAGCAATGCCGCGTATCGAGGTGCCGGGCGTGCCCGATACGCCCGCTGCGCGGCTACCCGGGACGAACGGGCCGGCGCTACTCGGGCCGAACGGGTTTCTGGAATTCAAACTGACATGGTGCCGGGCTCCCCCAAGGAGTTCCGCAATCTAGGTGATTTGTGGACGAACTCGACCTTGGGGATCAGGACTGCACTGCACACCGCCGTGGCTGACAGGTGCTCCGATGTATTGAGTACTCTGATCAAGAACGGGGGAGGCCGGGAGTTGGGGGATTACGGCTTCTTCCTCTTATATCTGGCGAGCGCCACGTGGCCGATTGATCCTCACGATCGGTTGCCGTTTCTTCATACGATGATTGGGTTTCCGAGCTTGCGGCGATGGCGCCGGATGTCGCGTCTATGGCACGACATCGAAGCACAGCTCAATCACCGACTCGGCGAACGACCTCATCCTTCCCCAGCGCAGTCCCCTGACCCACACGAGCACGTCTGGCCCTCCCCGCTCAGTCGCCAAATCACCGTGGACGACTTTCTCTTCAAGGGCCTGACGTCCGGTGCCGAGCTTCAGGCCGAGGGAACGGCGATGGAACACTGCGTCGGGAGCAAAGCACCGAATTGCTCGGCGGGATATCTCTCGATTTTCCATATGAGCCGAAAAGGATTCTCTCCTTCCACGCTCGCGATTGACATAGTGGTCAATGCAGGTCGCGTCAGCTTCGAGCTTGGTGAAATCAAGGGGCCACGGAAGCGACCTGCCGACGATCTCGCAGTAATGGCGGCGCAGCATCTCGTGAGGGACCTGACTAGCGGGACGACGCTCGATTCCGAGTTTGTCGCTTGGCTATTAGCACGACGCTCGCCTGGTCAGGACCAAGGCACGGCGTTCTCCTTCGAGGGGTTTGTGCGGGAAAAGATCGGCACGTTTTGCGAGCCATCGAAATCCTTGGCCTGGAAGGCCTGGAAATCTACCGTCCCTGCCTCGACTTCCATTTTGCTGAGAGCAACCTTTTCGGCGATAGCTTGTTTGGACATATCCGGGAGAGCATTTTCGGTTCGAGCCTGACGGAAACCAACGCTCCCCGCGGACTATTCGCCTCGCTGCTCGAGCGGAGCAAATTGACAGCGTGAGGACCACGTTGCTTTCAATTCGACCTCCTGGACAGGCAAACCTCCGCTACAGAAATCGGCCAGCGCGCGGACACGAGAAAAATTTTCGGAGCAGCCCTCGACGCGACTTTATCTGTCGCATCGCCATCGCACTATGGTCACATGGCAACAACGAGGATCACCTGCTTGAACGACGACTACGACATCGACGAAGAATCCGAATTCACGGACACCTGCGCTCAGCCGGAAGAGGCGCCCCTGAGCAGTGCGGCGCGGTATCTCGCGCTGGGCATCGTGAGCTGGCTGCTCGCCGACGCCGGCGGCCCGCGCAGGCGTCACCTGGTTGAAGAACACATACCGGCGCTGCTGGGGCTGCCGGAAGCGGCGGTACGGCGGCTTTCCATGCGGCGGCTGAACCAGGCTCTGACTCAGCGCCGCAAGACCGCGCTGGGGAGCTTCAGCAAGGCCCGCAGGCGCTTCGAGAAGCGTATCGCGCCGCTCGCGGTCAAGTTGCGTCTGACCGCGGCGGCGCAGTCGCTGTTGTATTTCGCCTACCTGGTCCGATCCGAGAAGCACTTGAAGCGGATCGCCGATGCGGTTCCGGTCAAACACCGCACCGACACGACCGATGCGATGCAGTCGATGCTCGGGGGCGAACTCAAGCAGTGGCGGGAGCTCCTCGGTGCGGGGTCGCCGCTGCTCGAAAGCGGGTTGCTAAACCGCTTCCAACTCGCCGAAGCCAGCGACATCGACGATGTCGCTATCGCGTTCCTCGATCTGTCCGAAGCCGTCGAATCCGATGCCCCGCTCACCACCTGCCTGCTCGAAAACGCCGTGCGTACGATCGAGGGCCCTGCGCTGGACCTCGATCAGTTCCGTCACCTCCGGACCGATCTCGACATCGTTCTTGGACTCGTGCGTGCCGGCGAAAGCAGCACGCAGATTCTGCTGGCCGGCGCGCCCGGTGTGGGCAAGACCCAGTTCGTCCGTGCTCTGGCGGCTCGGCTGGGACGGCAGGTGTACGAGGTTAAAGTCGAAGATCAGACCGGCGATCCCAGCGGCCGCGACGAGCGCTTCCAGCACTACATCCTCGCCCAGAAACTGCTCACTCATCCCGAGCGCAGCCTGCTGCTGTTCGACGAGGCCGAGGACGTGTTCATCGGCGATCACTGGGACCACATCGCCTCGTCGCAGGAACGGCACAAGGGCTGGACCAATCGGGTGCTGGAATGCGCGCAAGTGCCGACGATCTGGATCTCCAACTCGATCGATCGCATCGACCCCGCCTATCTGCGTCGCTTCGATCATGTGGTGCAGATGGAGGTACCGCCGCGCTCGGTCCGGCGCGACATGCTGGAACGCTCACTCACCGCTCACGGTGTCTCGTCGGCATTCATGGATCGCGTCGCGGAGTCCGACAAGCTGTCTCCTGCAGACATCGATCGAACCGCGCGCGTGCTGGGCCGCCTCGTAGATTCGAGCGTCCCCAAAGACGAACTTGCAGGCCGCATCCTCGCCGCGCGACCGGACAGTGTTCCGCGGTCGCTGACGATGGCCAAGCGCAACCAGATCTGCATCCCGTATCGCCTGGAATGGATCAACTGCGACGCCGACATGCCCGCAATCATCGAAGGGCTACGCACCCGCGGTCACGGCACGCTCGGCTTCTTCGGCCCGCCCGGCACCGGCAAGACCGAACTCGCCCGGCACGTCGCCAAGAGCCTGGACCGACCGCTGCACCTCAAGCGCGTTTCGGACCTGGTGGACAAGTACGTCGGTGAAACCGAGAAGAACATGGCCCGCGCCTTTGAGGAGGCCGCTGAGGAGAGCGCAGTGTTATTTCTCGACGAAGCCGACAGCTTTCTCCAGGACCGTGCCCGCGCGGACCGAAGCTGGGAAATCACCCAGGTCAACGAACTGCTCGCCCAGCTTGACGGACACAACGGCATCGCCATCCTCGCCAGCAATTTCGAGGACAACCTCGATGCGGCATTGATGCGTCGGCTCGATGTGAAAGCGACCTTCGGCTATCTCAACCGCGGCGCAGTCGTTGAACTGTGTCGCGCAGTTCTCGGTGACGCCGCGCCAGCGTCCGGAATCGGAGAGGCTTCTCTACACGCGCTCGGTCAACTCAACCTGAGCTTTGGCGATTTCGCCTCGGCCATCTGCGCGCTCGAACTGCGAGGCACCAAGCCAGACGCCGAAACCTTATCGGCCGCATTGCGCCAGGAACTGCGCGGCCGCAGGGGCGACGATGCGCTTCGAGCGTGGTGAAGCTGCCGCGGATCGGCGAGCAGGCATGGGCGGCGACACGCTGACCGCGATGGATCAGCGCCACCGCCGAATCCGTGAGCCGCACCTCCACCGTCTTGCCGATCAGGACGTGCGGGACCGAGTAGTACCGGTGATCAATCTCGACGTGGTAGTCGAGATGCACCTTGGCCTTCTTCTAGACGGCGTGCTCGTAGCGCTGCGCCGGCAGCGGGCGCAGGACGGATTTCTCCTCGGCAAACCACGAGGCGCGAGTGCCGTCGAGTTTCTGGAAGGGCCGCTGATTCAGCACCACCAGCGATTCGGCCAGGGCGCGATTGAGGCTGGCCAGCGAGAAGAAATGCTGGTGTCGCAGCGGAGCGAGGATCTGTCGCTCGACGATCTGCACGCCGGTCTCGACCTTGGCCTTGTCGCGTGGCTTGCGCACCCGCGCCGGCAGCACGGTGACGCCGTAGGCTTCCGCAAAGTCCTGGTAGCTGGGATTGAGATCCGGCTGGTAGCGACAGGCCTTGGTGATCCCCGACTTGAGATTGTCGGGGATGATGGCGGCGGGCACGCCGCCGAGGTGTTCCAAGGCACGGACATGCGCGCCGATCCAGTCAGCGACGGACTGCGTCCACGTCGCCTCGACGTAGGTGTAATTGGAGTAGCCCAGCACGGCGACGAAAATCTGCGCGGTGCGAATCTCGCCGGTCGCCGGATCGATCACCTCGACGGTCTGGCCGGCGTAATCGACGAAGAGCTTGGCGCCGGGGGTGTGCGGCTGACGCAGTACGGCGTCCTGCGTGCCGGCCCAGACCCGATAGAGATCGCAGAAGCGGCTGTAGCGGTAGCCGTCCGGACACGCCGCCCGGTATTCCTGCCAGAGCAGCTGCAAGGTCATGCCCTTGCGGCGCAGCTCGGCCTGGATCGCGGTGAAATCCGGCAGCGGGCGCTCGGCGATGGAAAGCACCAGCGGCGGATACAGCCGCGCTTCCAGGGCTGCGTCGTCGAGGTCCACGGGCAGCGGCCACGCCACGCCGGCCGCTTCGGCACGTCGCAGGCATTCACCCACGGTGCTGCGCGCGGTGCCCACCACGGGCGCAATCTGACGCGCCGATAGACCGGTCGCCGACAGCCGCAGCACTTCTCGAATCTTTCGCACGGATAACCTCGACTGCGGCACTCGCCCCTCCTGTCAAAAGACAAAAGGCGGCGATCATGCCCTTGGGTTATCCCGCTACATCGCCCTACTCAGGGGGTGGCCGGCATCCCTCGGAATGCCCGGCCGGCTTCGCTCGGAATGGGTGGCCGGCTTGCGTCGGAATCAGTGGCCGGCTTGGCTCGGAATACGCAAGCGAGGCTTTGGCGTGCGACACCGAGTCGTAGGCGTGCAGGTAGACCTCCTCGTACTTGACCGACTTCCAGAGCCGCTCGACAAAGACGTTGTCGCGCCAGCAGCCGCGGCCGTCCATGCTGATCGTGATGCCGTTGTCCTTGAGCAGATCGGTGAAGGCCAGGCTGGTGAATTGGCTTCCCTGGTCGGTGTTGAAAATCTCGGGTTTGCCGTAGCGATGCAGGGCGTCCTCGACGGCATCGATGCAGAAACTCGTCTCCATCGAGATCGACACGCGCCAGGCCAGCACGCGACGCGTGTGCCAGTCGATGACCGCCGCCAGGTAGACGAAACCCTTGGCCATCGGGATGTATGTGATGTCCATGGCCCAGGCTTGGTTGGGCCGGTCGATCTTCAGATTCCGCAGCCGGTACGGATAGATCGGGTGCTTCGGGTGACGCCGGCTGGTGTTGGGCTTGCGGTAGATCGCCTCGATGCCCATGCGGCGCATCAGGGTGGCGACGTGTTTGCGCCCCACCGCGACGCCGGCCAGCGCCAGCAGGTCGCGCAGCATGCGGGCGCCTGCGAACGGATAGTCGAGATGCAGCTCGTCGATCCGGCGCATCAGCGCCAGATCCGCCGCGCTGACCGGCCGTGGCAGGTAGTACACGCTGCCACGGCTGATGCCGACGGCGCGCGCCTGTTTCGTCAGCGACAGGCCGTGGCTGCGGTCGATCATCGCTTTGCGCTCAGCAGTCCCACCTTGATGAGCGCGCCTTCTAAAAAATCGTTCTCCAGCGTCAGCTCGCCGATCTTGGCGTGCAGGGTCTTGATGTCCACGGGCGGCTCGGTGGCCTTGGCGTCGCCCCCGAACGCATTCGAGGCGCTGGCGACCAGCTGCTCCTTCCAGCTCGCGATCTGATTGGCGTGCACGTCGAACCGCTTTGCAAGCTCAGCCAGCGTGGCGTCGCCCTTTACCGCGGCCAATGCCACCTTGGCTTTGAACGCCGGTGAGTGGTTCCGGCGGGTCCTTCTGCTCAGGTCTGCTCCGGATACGAGGCACATCTTCGCCTCATCAAGCAGAACTTCCACCTACGTCACCGTGCAGATTCCCGGGGCCAGCTCTCCGCCCTGCTGGGTTTCGCTTCGCTCCAACCCAGCCTACCCTTGCTCCTACCCTTGCTATGGGGCTACTGGTTGTCGCGCTGAACAGTCTGTCGCGCGCCGTTTTTTGAGTAGACCTCACCCGCCGAGCAGCAGTCGCTCGACGATGCCGATGCGGTACATCACCCACAGACCGAGCGCGCAACTGAACAGCCCCACCGCCGCGGTCATGCCGCGATGCAGGCCGGTGAGGGCAGTGGCCGAGGCACGCAGCGGCAAGGCGATGGCGGCGGAAAGCAGCGCCATCCCGAGGATCGAGCCGGCTCCGAACACCAGGATATACAGCACGCCGGTGGCGACCGATGGAACCGCGTCCAGACTCAGCACGATCAACGCGGCGGACCCGGCCATGCCGTGCATCATGCCAACCAGCAGCGCACGTCCCGGGATACGGTCGGCGTGAGGATGCATGTGCGGCTGGTCGCCGTGGTCGGCGTCCGCAAACGGGACGAACACGAGTTGCGAAAACACCGGTATCGCCGACCGCGGAGCGGCCGCATCCGCATGGCTGTGCGCGTGCAGATGAACCGAGCCGTCATCGTGTGCGTGCGCATGAAAATGGATGCGTTGCCGCCACAGGCGGCGCAACACGTCCACACCCAGCAGCAGCAGCATGAGGCCGACCACCATCTCCAGCACCTGCTCGAATTGCGTGGGGATCGAACGCCCCAGCGCCAGCACGACGCCGCCGAACAGCAGCAGGGTCAAGGTATGTCCCAGGCCCCAGGCCGCACCCTGGCGCAAGGCATCGGCCCAGGTGCCTTTGCGAGTCGCCAGGGTGGCCACCGCCGCAAGGTGGTCCGCCTCGGTCGCGTGCTTCATGCCCAGCAGGAAACCGACCACGAGGATAGAGACCAGGGTCACGCGCCCGCTTCCGCCTGCGCCGTCGCCGGGTTTTCGGCGGCTTGATCGCCGAAAGCCGGGAGCGCCGGGTACTTCGATCGCCGTCTCTCCAGCCAGTCGTACCACGCCGGCATGCCCTCGCCCGTCTGCGCTGAAACCAGCAGCACCTCGATCCGCGGATTGACCTCGCGCGCCGCCGCGACGCAGCGCTCCACGTCGAAGCGCAGATAGGGCAGCAGGTCGATCTTGTTGAGCAGCATCAGACTGCTCGCACGGAACATGTGGGGGTACTTGAGCGGCTTGTCCTCGCCTTCGGTGACGGACAGGATCACCACCTTGGCCAGTTCGCCGAGGTCGAACATCGCCGGACAGACCAGGTTGCCGACGTTCTCGATCATCACCACCGAGCCCTCCGCCGGCGCAAGCTGCGCCAGCCCGCGTTCCAGCATGTCCGCTTCCAGGTGACAGCCGGTGCCGGTGTTGATCTGGATCGCACGCGCACCGGCGCCGCGGATGCGCTCGGCGTCGTTGAGCGTGGCCTGATCGCCCTCGATCACGCTGATGTCCATGCGTCCGTGCAGGTCGCGGATGCTGCGTTCCAGCAAGGTGGTCTTGCCCGAGCCGGGCGAGCTGACGAGATTCAGCGCGAGGATGCCTCGCGCCGCGAACCACTCTCGGTTCACGTCGGCGAGCTGCTGATTTTTCGCGAGCAGGTCCCGCTCCAGTTCGATGGTCGCGCCCGGGACATGGCGGTGAATCGCGCCGTCCCGGGCAGGTGCCGGCTCAGGAGCAGCAGGTGAGTGTGAGTGATGCGGTGTGATCAGCGAAGCCGATTCGAGCAGGCCGAACGTCATTCCGGTCTGCGGATCGGTGAAGCTCACATTGGAGTTGGTCGAGCATCCACAGGTCATGCACATCAGGCCACCTCCATTTCACGGATTTTCAGTTCTTCGCCGGAGACCACTTGCAGGTCGCTGCTGCCGCAGGCACAACGCCCGCCGAGCGCGCTCAATGGCACCTCGGCCTCGCAGATGCGGCAGCGCCCCAGGCCCGGGGGCTCGATGATTTCCAGCAACGCGTTTTCGAGCAGGGTGCCCTTGGCGCAGATGTCGAAACAGAAGCGGATCGACTCCGGCATGATCGCCGAGAGCTTGCCCACCACCAGGGTCACGCGCTTCACCGGCGCGCCGTGGGCGTGCTCGGTGCAGATGGCGACGAGGTTTCGGGTGATGCCCAGCTCATGCACGGGTGCGCCCTCCCGATGATCGCGGAAGCAGATCCGTCACGGTAGTGAGGAAAAGCTCACGCAGTTCCCGATCCACGACCGCGTTCGCGACCGCCGCTTTCTGTTCGGACAGCACTGCCCGTGCGTCCATCGAATCAGGCTCGTCGCGGCAGCGGCTCACGGCGGCAAAGAAACTCTCGGGAACCATGCCTTCCCGCAGCACGACGGCGACCACCCGACGCCCGTCGCTGACGGTGAAGTGAAAATCCACCGCCGACCCGCAGGGCCCGCCGCGTCCCTGCGGCGTCTCGCTCTGGTAGCGGTTGCGGGTGAAGCAGCGGGTCACGTATTCCAGCGCATCGCGCACCCCAGGACCATCGTGGCGCGCGGTGACGGTGAGGTCCGCGCGGTCCCAGACCTCGACGTCGGAGAGCAGCATCGCGGCCTGCTCCATCGCGCGCCAGCCGATCGCCGCTCCGGCCAGCGCTCCGCAGTCGTGATACTCCATGAACTGCTCATAATCCAGCAGCAGGGCGCGGCCTTGATCGCAGATGTGGATGGGAAGGAGCATGGGCA
>JBQTIX010000187.1:0-4686 GCA_052387695.1 Panacagrimonas sp.
GGTTTTTGTGTTTCCGTCCCCCCCCCCTCGGGTCGCGGCTGGCCTCCCCGCCCGGGGGGGTTTTGTTTTTGTTGTCGGCGCGCCCCCCCCCCGCGACAGTGCAGAGAGTCCGAAGCACAAACTTGGCCTACACGCGGATATGCACCCAGTCGCGCCGCTCCCAGGCCATCGCCAGCAGCAGCGACTGGATGCCGCGGTAGACCGTCAGGGCGATCCAGATCGCGGTCAGGCCAAAACCCAGCACGGGTCCCAGCAGGTAGGCCACAGGCAGGAACAGCCCCCACTGCAAACCCACCGACACGCCCATGACCAGCCGGCTGGCGCCGACCCCGAACAGGGCGTGCATCAGCACCAGGCCGAGTCCGTCGATCAGGATGCCCGCACCGATCAGTTGCAGCGGCCGCTCGCCCAGATCGATCAGGGCTTCACCGGGCACGAAGATGGCGAGAATCAGGCGCGGCAGCAGGATCATCGGCAGGCCGATCAGTCCCAGCAGGATGGCGGCGACCTTGAAGACGTCCCAGGCCCAGCGATGCGCGTCCACCGCGTCGCGCCGTCCCAGCGCCTGCCCCGCCAGCGTCGCGGCGGCGAGCCCGAAGCCGATGCCGGGAAGAATCGCGACCAATGAGATGTTGATCAGCACGTTGGCCACGCCCAGCTCCGCGGTGCCGACCTTGCCGACGATCCAGAACAGCACCGTGAATCCACCGGCGAAGAACAGTTGCTGGATCGAGGACGGCAGGCCCAGTTTCAACAGATTGCGGAACTGCTCGGTGCTCGGACGGCGCGCGAGGAAGCCGGACGGTCGCGCATGCTTCCACCCCAGCGCGAAATAGGTGAGCGTGCCGACGATGATCGAGATCGTCGTGCCCAGTCCTGCGCCGGCCACGCCCAGGGCCGGAAAGCCGAGCTTGCCGTAGATCAGGCAATAGTTGAGCGCGATGTTGAAGCTGTGCATCCACAGCAGCGTGTACAGGTACAGCCGTGCCAGCTTGATCGCGCTCCAGTAGCCGCGGAACGAGAAATTCATGCCGATCGCGAAGATGCTCAGCAGGCGCAATTGCAGATAGGTCGTGCCCGCTTCGACGACCGCCGGATCGTCGTTGAGCAGTCCCAGGATGTCCGGCGCGCACAGGATCAGGACGGCCGCCAGCGGGATGCCGAGCAGAGCGGACAGCAGGATTCCGGCGTTGAGCGGGATCGCGCACTCGTCCAGCTTGCCCTCGCCGACCCGGCGCGCAGCCATCGCCTGCACCGCGGACGACAGGCCGGTGATGAACGCGACGGCCATGAAGTTGATGAACGAAGCCAGGCCCACGCCGGCCAGCTCGGCCGGTCCCAGATGCCCCACCATGGCCGTGTCGACCAGGTTGAGGATGTTCTGCGACATCATCGCCCCGATGATCGGCAGGGCCAGCACCAGCACCTCGCGCGACCGCTGGCGATCGAGTCGCCAGAACACCGGCGGCGGGGGTGAAGGGGTCACGAGGCGCTACTTTTCGTCGATCGTGCTCACGATCATCGCGGCCAGGCTGAAGGGCTGGTCGCCGAGCCGCTTCTTCAGACCCTCGGGCAGGCTGTCCTTGTCCAGTTGCAGGGTCGAGACCTGCGCCGTGCCGGTGGGCGTGACCCCGGCCCAGGACTCCATGTGCGGTCCGTCGCGCCGGGCCGGACGGATGCCGAGCGACTCCAGCTTCTCGCTCTTCGGCATCAGATCGTGCGCACCGCGATCCAGCGAGGCGGTCGAGGCGGTGATCTCGATCCAGGTGTTGATGTCGTTCTTCAGCACCGACTCGGCCACCCTCTGCACCGTCGGGTTGGCCAGCGCGCGACGCAGTCCGGACTGCGCGCGCTGCGTCATCTGCCCGAACAGCCCGAGGGGGGCGAGCGCCATCGAGCCGTCCTTGGTCTGCTTGCGCCCGCGCCGTTTCGGCGGGGGCGGCGGCGCTGCGAGCATCGGCCTGAGCACCGACGCGAAATTGGTCTGCACGTGCGCGCGCATGCGCACGCGCTCGCCGTCGCCGTGGGTCTCGTTCTCGACCGAGACCTTGAGCTTGAGAATGGAGCCGAACACGCCCGCCGGAATCTCCGCGCTGAACGAGAGCCGGTCCTCGCCCGGCGCAGACAGTGCAGGAAGGGTCGAGGCGGCAAGGTCTTCCAGCCGCGATCGCATTCGATCCAGGAGGCTCATCGGTGGTGGATCGGGTTACTCATCTGCGTGTCCAAGGCTGCACGTATCAGGTGCTCGGCACCGGACGAATTATTAACCCGGCCCTGTGAAAGCCTGGATCGCGTTCCCAGGCCGCTTCGTGGGCCGGGTTAATAATCCATTGATTATCATTGATTAAGGTGACCCGAAAATCTGGTTGGCGAGGGCGCGAGTCATCGGATTGCCGCCCATTTTCTTGAGTATTTTCGGGCCACCTTAATAGGAAATGCTGCAATGCGCCAATCATATCGCTTCGTCGTGACCGGTCGGGTGCAGGGCGTGTGGTTCCGCCAGTCCACGCGCAAGCGCGCGGACGAGCTGGGTGTGGACGGCTGGGTGCGAAATTGTAGGGACGGTGCTGTGGAAGGCATTGTCGCGAGCGACAGCGGCGAGGCGCTCGCCGATTTTCGCCAATGGTTGCATCGAGGCCCGCCGAAAGCCGTCGTGCAGTCCGTCAGCTGGGACGCGTGCGAGGGGATGGTCGCACCGGGTTTCGAGGTCCGACCTTGATGAGCAGGGCTGCCAGGCCCATCACGCCTGTCCGCTGATCGCTACAATCCGCCGCCTTTCGAAAAACCTTTCACGATGAACAAAGACGACATCGCCCAGCTGATCCAGGCCGGTCTCCCCAGCGCACAAGTGAAGGTGATCGGCGACGACGGCCAGCATTTCGAGGCCGAAGTCGTCTCGGCGGACTTCGCCGGCAAGTCCATGGTCACGCAGCACCGCATGGTCTACGCGGCGCTGGGTGACAGGATGGGGCGCGAGATTCACGCGCTCAGGCTGACGACGCGGGCCGCTTGATTCGCCGACGCTTGATCTGCGCGCCGCCTGCATCGCGGCGACGTCGGCTCTGCCCGGTGCGCGGCTAGCCTTTCCGGCCCGCCCTTACTTCCCAGGCTTCCATGGACAAATTCATCATCGAAGGCAATGGCCCGCTGCGTGGCGAGATCGAAGCCAGCGGCGCCAAGAACGCGGCCTTGCCGATTCTCTGCGCCGCGCTGTTGTCGGACGAACCGCTGCACGTCTCGCGCGTGCCCAGGCTGTGGGATATCGGTACGACCCGGAAGCTGCTGACGCAGATGGGCGTCAAGGTGGAGCAGCCAGATCCGCATGAACTGATCATCGATGCGAAGCCCATCACCACCTGCGTGGCGCCTTACGAACTGGTGCGCACCATGCGCGCCTCGATCCTGGTGCTCGGTCCCCTCGTGGCCCGACGTGGCGAAGCACACGTATCCCTGCCCGGCGGCTGCGCCATCGGCGCGCGCCCGGTGAACCTGCACCTGATGGGCCTGGAAGCGATGGGTGCCGAAATCACGCTCGAAGGCGGCTTCATCCATGCACGCGCGGACCAGCTCAGGGGTGCGCACATCGTGCTCGACACCGTCACCGTCACCGGCACCGAAAACCTGATGATGGCCGCGACCCTGGCCGAGGGTCAGACCATCCTGGAAAACGCGGCGCGCGAACCCGAGGTGGTCGATCTCGCGCGCTGCCTGCGCGCGATGGGCGCGAAGATCGAAGGGGAGGGCACCACCACGATCCGCATCCAGGGCGTGTCACAGCTCAAGGCGGCGAAGCATTCGGTGATCGCCGACCGTATCGAGATCGGCACCTACCTGGTCGCCGCCGCCATCACCCGCGGCAAGGTGAGAGTGAACGGCACCGATCCCGCCGTGCTCGATGCCGTGCTGGTCAAGCTGCAACAGGCCGGCGCCAGGGTTTCGACCGGCACCGATTTCATCGAGGTGGACATGCGGGGTCGCCGGCCGCACGCGGTGAACCTGCACACCATGCCGCATCCGGGCTTCCCCACCGACATGCAGGCGCAGTTCATGGCGCTGAACTGTATCGCCGAGGGTGTGGGCACGATCCGCGAGACCATCTTCGAAAACCGCTTCATGCACGCTCAGGAACTGCTGCGCCTCGGCGCCGACATCCGCATCGAAGGCAATACCGCGATCGTGACCGGCAAGGAGCGCCTCGCCGCCGCGCCGATCATGGCCACCGACCTGCGCGCCTCGGCCTCGCTGGTGCTCGCCGCGCTCGCCGCCGACGGCGAGACGATCATCGACCGCATCTATCATATGGATCGCGGCTACGAGGACATCGAGATCAAGCTGTCGTCCTTGGGGGCACGGATCAAGCGGGTGAGCAAGCTGATGTGATGAGCGATGGCGCTCGAAATCAACCGAGCTTGTCGCACCCGTCCAGACTGGGAAAACACCCGTTGAGCAGCGCGAAAAAAATCGCCGATCAGCGGTTACTTCTGAATCTGTAAGCGGCGCCCGATTCAGCCGGCGCGCGGATACGATTCGCGCCGCGTAGTGCCCCTTCGGCCGGTTTCCGCTCTGGACTTCGATGAAACGATTTCTATCCATTTCCAGGACCTGGTTGGTGATCCTCACTGGCCTGATCAGCGCCCTGACCGTCCTTGCCGCCCTGCATCTGCGCGAGCCGTCGTCGTCCAGATT
>JBQTIX010000188.1:0-20978 GCA_052387695.1 Panacagrimonas sp.
CCCTACTCCCACCCTCTCCTTAGCGCCAGTTGTACGCACAGTCTTCATGGTTCATCGGCACGCGCTGCCTGACCTCGGCGGCCTTGCCGGTGGGCTCGTAGATCCAGTTGGAGATGCTCTCCACCGCCGCCGCCTCGAATACACCGCGTGGAAAGGCGTCGACGATCTTCACGTCCTGCACACGGCCCTCGGGCATGACGGTGAAAATGGCTTCCACCCAGCCGTCGAGCTTCTCCTTGCAGGCCCAGTCCGGCATCTGTGGCCGCGCGGTGGATAGCGGCACCAGCGGCTTGCCCTTCCAGCCACCGCCTCCGGTGCCGCCCGTGCCGGACCCCGATCCGCTGCCACCGACTCCCGCGCCAAAACCCCCGAAGGATCCGGATTTTCCCAGCACCAGACCGCTGGCGCCCAGCGCAACCGGCACCGCGATATTGCCGACCTCGATCGGATCGATGTTCAGACTCGGCACGTCCAGCGCTGGCATGTCCGGCCGACCGAGCGCGGGTGGTGCGGCCGGCGGAGGTGGCGGCGCGTTTTCCAGGGTCTGCATCGGGTCCGGCGGCGGCTTGGAAGGCGGCTCGACGCGTGCGATGTCGATGGCGTCGATGGTTCGCTGTGGGCCCAGCGCTTCGCTGTCGGGGCCGCGGATGATCCAGCCAAGCAGCAGGAACAGCAGCACGGTGAGAAGCACGCCGAGAAACGACTGCCACAGGTAGGCTGGGTTGAAGCGCAGCGAAACCCAGCGACGAGCCGACGCAGGGAGATGCTGGGATTCGCTTCGCTTCATCCCAGCCTACTTCGGCGTCGCTGCAATCGACACATCCGGCACGCCGGCCAGACGCGCCTGGTCCATCGCCTCCACCATCAGCCCGGCACGGGCGTTCTGGTCGGCCTGGATCACCACCACCGCCTTGGGCTTGTCCGCGCGCATGCGTTCGATCTCGCCGCGCAGACGACGGATGTCCACGCGCTCGCGGTTGATCCAGATCTCGTTCTGCGCCGAGATGGCGACGAAGATGCTGGTCTTGTCTTCCTGCTGCGCGGTCTTGGCCGCCGGCTTGTGTACGCGGATGCCGGACTCCTGCACGAACGCGGCGGCGATGATGAAGAAGATCAGCAGGTTCATCACGAAGTCGAGCATCGGCGCGAGGTCGATGCCGGTGTCTTCGGGCGGCGGGTTGTGGCGTCTGAATTTCATGTGCGCTTCAACCCTGCGCGATCCATAGGCGTAGCCCGGTTCGCCGCAGGCGAGCCGGGGATTTTCCCCGACTCGACCATCCCGGCTCCGCTATCGCGGAACCGGGCTACAGGGGCTTTTTCCAGTTTCACGGCGCGCGCCTTCATCCCGGCGCAATCAGATCATTCAGCCGTTCCGACTCCACGCGCACGCGCGAGGTGAACAGGTTGCTGAAGAACAGCCCGATCACGCTCACCACCAGCCCGGCCATCGTCGCAATCATCGCGTGCGAGATGCCGTCCGCCATTGCGCGCGTGTCGCCTCCCCGGCTCAGCGCCATCGCGTCGAACACCTGCAGCATGCCCATCACGGTGCCCAGCAGGCCGAGCAGCGGCGCCATCGGCACCATCACCTTGATCACCGGCAGCCCGGATTCCAGCCCGATGCGCAACTGCGAGATCAGCGCGATGCGGATGCGCTGCGCGGCCCAGGAGTTGCGCTCGCTGCGTGCGTTCCACTGACTCAGCACGGCGGCGCGCACTCTCGGGTAGATGCGCCAGAGATACCAGCCGCGTTCCAGCACCACGGTGATGAGAATCGCGCAGGCCGCGAGGATCCACTTCGTCACCCAGCCGCCCGCGTCGAGGAATTCACCGAGCGTGTCGTACTGCATGGTAAAGAGTTCAAGCACGCGCGCGACCGCCCTGCGCTTCGAGCCGCTGCGCGAGAAGACCCGCCGCCTGCTCATCGAGAATCTGCGTCAGCACGCGCGAGCGCGACATCAGAAAGCTGTTCACGAACAGCAGCGGAATCGCGATGATCAGGCCCAGCACCGTCGCAATCATCGCCTGCGAAATACCACCGGCCATCAGCTTGGGATCCCCCGCACCGACCTCGGTGATGACCTGGAAGGTGATGATCATGCCGATCACCGTGCCGAGCAGTCCGAGCAGCGGACCGGCCGCGACAATCATGCGCAGCAGCGACTGGAAGCGTTCCAGCTTCGGCGTCTCGCGCAGCACAGCCTCGGACAGCCGCGTTTCCAGCACCTCGGGATCTTGTTCCTCACCACGCAGGCTGGACAGCACGCGGCCGAGCGGGTTGTCGTCTCTCGGCTGCATGACATTGCCGAGCTGCCGCCGTACCCGCCCGCCGACCAGCAGCAGGTAGACGAACTGGTAGATCGCCAACACCGCGCCGAGCACGCCGATGGCGATGATGACGTAACCCACCTCGCCGCCCTGATGGATGCGCTCAACCACCGTAGGCCGCTCGGCAATCAGCCGAAGAAGATCGCCACGCGAAGGATCGATCAACACCTCGTGCAGTCCCTCGTCGGCCTCGAAGAACTCGCGTGCCAGCGCGCCCTGACCCTCCGGCTGACGCGCCAGCAGCGCGAGCTGGCCAGTCTGGGCCTTGAGCGTGAGATAGCCGTCCGCAGTCAGCGCGGTGAACAGGCCGACGCGCAGCACCTCGGCCTGTGATTTCTCACCCAGCGCATCGCGTACCTCCGATTGGAAGCGCGCAATGCGACCGCTCTCTGCCGCTTCCTGCGCGTACAGGAACCACAGTTTTTCGAGATCGCCCACGCTGGGAATCTCGCGCGCCTGCGCGATCTGATCGAGAAACTCGATGCGATCCGGGAACTGCGCAGTGACGAGCGAACCCGCGACCTGGCCGCGGAATCCTCCGGCCGACTGCGCGATGGCCGCGTACATCTGCCCGCTATCGCCTACGCGCTCTGTCAGCTTCTTCTTCAGCTCCGCGATCTCGGACTGCCCCGCCGCGAAGCGCGCCTTGGACTGGTTCGCGCGCGCGTTCGCTGTCGCGAAATCTGATTCGGCCTTGGCGAGCAAGCCGGCCTGCTCGTTCTTGTTGCGCAGGAAACGCTGCTCGCGCTCGGCATTGAGCTTGCTGCCCTCGCGCGAGCCTTGCTGAATCTGCTTGAGCAGCTCGTCCATGCCCTTCTGCGCGTAGGTCGGACTCACCAGAAACAACCAGCAGGCCGCGAATAGCCCGATCCAGGTAGGAGCGGGCCATGCCCGCGATTGCCTGCTGGGTCGCCCATCCGAACTTTCATCGCGGGCATGGCCCGCTCCTACGTTCATGATCCCGCCGCCGACATCGGCAGTCGCAGCAGATCGGGTGCGGCGGTCTCGCGCGCCATGCGCAGGCCGTGGCGAATCTGCGCGACGTGCCTGTGCGGCAGTTCCTGCCACTGCTTCGACGCGGCATCCCAGATGCCGGCCTGCTTTCCGTCGCTGGAGAGGTAATACAGCGCCGTGCGCCCCACTCTCAGCACCTCGACGCTGCGGCCCTCGACCTCGGCCGTTTCGGACCCAAGCGAGCGGCCGTACTCGGCCTCGATCTGCCAGGCCTCGAGAATGCGTTTGAACTTCTCGGCGTTGTTCGCCTCCGGGTCGGCCATGAATTTCTTCAGCGACTCGAAGCGCTCCTTGCGCTCGGTGGCGAGGAAGGGCAGGTCGAGCGCGATGAATTTCTCCAGGCCATCGACCATGCGCAACATCAGCGGCAGCAGTTCGCGCTCGGTGCGCTCCATCGCCTCGATCTGACGGTTCAGCGAGGCCTTTTCGGCGTCCTGCGCCGCGACCAGCTCGCCAAGCTGGGTGGCGTACACGGTGAGCTGCTGCGCCTGCCAGCTCGCGGAGCGGTAGCGTTCCAGCATCGCGCGGGTCTGGTCGTCGAGCTTGTCGATCTTCTCCTGCGAGGCGCGCGCGGCGCGGTTGGCCTCCACCGTGGAGTCGATGGCACGTTCGACCGGCGCTTTCTGCGCGGCAGCAGAGCCCACCCAGCCAAGCAATGCGATAAGGACTGCCAGGGTCACGACCCGAGCGGTTCGCGCGCCCTGATCCGGCAACATCACTCCTCCCAAATGACCGCGCGGCGCGAGTTCACCCAGCCATCAATCTGGGCCTCGTAGTGCTTCTCGATGGCCGTGCGCTTGATCTTCATGGTCGGCGTGAGGAAGCCGTTGCCGATGGTCCAGTCGTCGCGCACCAGCACAATGAAATCCAGCTGCTCGTGCGGATCGAGCGTGCTGTTGACGCTCAACATCAGCGCTTCCAATTCCTGTTCCAGTGTCGTGTGCTCGTCGGCTGATCTTTGCGCATCCGCGCTGAGCATCACCAGCGCGAACGGTTGGCCGAGACCCGCTCCCGCCACGCACACCGCCTCCACCTTGGGGTGCATCAACTTGTTCTCGATCGGCGCGGGCGCCACATACTTGCCCTTGGAGGTCTTGAACAGTTCCTTGAGACGCCCGGTCAGACGCAAGCGGCCTTCGCTGTCGATCTCGCCGAGATCGCCGGTGCGGAAGTAGCCGTCCGGCGTGAATGCATCGGCGCTCAGCTCCGGCGCCTTGTAATAGCCCAGCATGCACGCAGGGCTCTTGATGAGCAGTTCGCCGTTGTCGGCGGTGCGCCGCTCGACACCCTCCATCGGCTCGCCCACGTAGCCGGTGCGCGCACGGCCCACGCGCGAGATATGCGAGTACGCGAAGTCCTCGCTCATGCCCAGGCCTTCGAGCAGTTCCAGCCCCAGCGTGCGATACCAGTCGATCAGCGTCGGCGGCAGCGGCGCGGAGCCGGACACCGCGAGTCGGGTGTCCTGCAGGCCCAGGCTGGTCAGCACCTGGCGTCGCGTCGGCTCTGCGGTCGCGGGATCGGCCAGCAGCGCGGCGAGCTTCTCCTGCGGCAGCTTGGCCAGCACGCCGAGCTGGAACTTCAGCCACAACCGCGGCACCGAGTGGAACACGGTCGGCCGCGCGCGCCGCAGATCGGCGGCGAAGGTTGCGAGCGATTCATTGAAGAACACCTGGAAGCCGTGCCGCAGCGAACTGGCGAACACCGCCGCACCCTCGAACACATGCGCCAGCGGCAGGTAGGACAGCATGCGGTCCTGCGGCCCCAGAGGCAGCACCTGGTGCAGCAATGCGGAGCTGAGCGCGAAGCTCTTGAAGCCCAGCATCACGCCCTTGGGCTTCCCGGTGGTGCCCGAGGTGTAGACCAGGGTGGCCAGCTCATCTTGCGAACGGCGCGGCCGGCCGAGCAGCGGCGGCATGATGGACACCATGTCGCTCCACTCGCTGGTGCCGGCGCGCTGGGTCAGATCCGGCGCACCCGGCAGAGAGAGGATCGGCAGATCGCGCGGCACGCCACCCTGCATCGACTCCCAGTCGTCGAGCGCACCGAGGATCAGCAGCTTGGCCTCACTATGGTCGAGGATGTAGCGCACCGTCTCCTCGTTGAGTGAGGGATAGATCGGCACGCTGACGTGGCCGGCCATCCAGATCGCGAGATCGGCCATGAACCAGTACGCACTGTTGCGCGCGAGCAGCGCGATGCGGCTGCCACTCTCGAATTCCAGAGATTTGAGAAACGCCGCCGCGCGCCGAACCTCGATGCCGACCTGCGCCCAGGTCATTTCGCGCACGCTGCCCTTGGAAGGCTGCGTGAGATACACCGCATCCGGCTGTTCCTGCTCCCAGCGGTACAGCCCGTCGAGCGGGGTCCAGTCCGATTGCGTGTTCACGAGAGGCTCCGATTCAAGACGTCCATTTGAAGGACTTGATGAGCGACTGCACGATCTTGAACGTGCGACCGCTATAGGGTGGGAAGAACATGCGCGCCAGCATCACGCGCGTCTGAGCCACGGCGCGTTCATGCGAGAAGGCGCGGAAACCCCAGATACCGTGTGCGCTGCCGATACCGCTGTTGTTGACGCCGCCGAACGGCAGGTTGCCGTGCGTGAACTGCACCACGCTGTTGTTGATGCAGGCGCCACCCGAGCTGGTGTCCTGCAGCACGCGGTCGATATGCGCCTGCTTGCGGCTGAACAGATACAGCGCAAGCGGCTTCTGGCCCTGGTTGATGCGGCGGATCACGTCGTCGAGATCGCGGTACGGGATGATCGGGCACAGCGGTCCGAAAATTTCCTCCTGCATCACCGCTGCGTCTTCGGGAATGTTGTCGAGCAGTGTCGGCGCGACAAACGATTCCGACTCGGAGACGTGGCCGCCGCAGATCACGCGCGCGCCTCGCAGCTTGGCGTCTTCCAGCAGTGCCGCCACTCGCCGCGTGTGACGCAGATTGACCATGTGGGTGAAGTCCGGCGACTTCTCCTGCTCCTGCGCCGATGCGCCGTAGCGTTCGCGCAACACCGCGACGGCCTTGGCCACAAAGCTCTCGCGCACCGATTCATGCACGAACACATGATCTGGCGCGATGCAGGTCTGGCCGCTGTTGAGGAACTTGCTCCACAGGATGTTGCCGACCGCCAGATCGAGATCGGCCGTCTCGTCCACGATGGTCGGGCTCTTGCCGCCGAGTTCCAGGGTCACGCTGGTCAGGTTCTTCGCCGCCGCCGCCATCACGACCTTGCCGATGGCCGGGCTGCCGGTGAAGAAGATGTGGTCGAACGGCAGTGCGAGCAGCTCGGTGGACACCTGCGCATCGCCCTCGAAGATGGCGACCTCGTCCTCGCGAAATACTTGGCGCACGATCTTCACCATCAACGCGGAGAAGTGCGGTGTGACTTCGGATGGTTTGAGGATCGCCGTGTTGCCCGCACCCAGCGCAGCAATCAGCGGGCCGAAGGTGAGGTTCACCGGGTAGTTCCACGGCGACAGGATCAGGCAGCGGCCACGCGGCTCGTACTGCACCCAGCTCTTCAGGCCCAGCGTCATGCGCGTCGGCATCACCGGCGTGCGGCGCATCCAGCGCTGGAGATGGCGCGAATACTCCGAGGCTTCGGCGACGACGGGCAGCACTTCGGTCAGGTCCACTTCCACCGGCGGCTTGTGGAAGTCCTTCGCACCCGCTTCGTACAGCGCATCGCGATGTTCCAGCACCGCGTCACGCAGGCGCTTGATGCGCAGGATGCGTTCCTGTGCCGTCGAACGACGCCAGCGCAGCGCGGTGTCGCGCTGCGCCTCGAACACACGGCTGATGTCGGCACGCAGCGCGGCGAGGTCTTGAATGGCAGGGACGGGGGGAATCGACAGCATGTTCATGGGATCTCTGCCGGAAGCTGATTACGTGATCGCGGCCTCGAGTTCGTCGAACGCCTCCAGCGCGTACACGGCGAGTCGTTGCAGGGACGGCAGCGCGTCGCGGCTGCCGGTGAAGCCAACGTTGAGTTGGCCTGCGTAGCTGACGCAGGTGATGTTGAGTACCTGGCCTTGCACCGGGATCGAGGTCGGATACAGCGCTTCGAGCCGCGCGTCGCCCAGGTACAGATGCTCAGGCGGTCCCGGCACGTTCGAGATCACCAGGTTCATCGCTGGCGGCAGCCGCTGCGACAGGCCCAGGGAACCGACCAGGGAGGCCGGCAGCGCCGCGAGCGTGCCGATAACCGTGCGCGCACCGGCCGGAATCGTGCGCAGATAATTCTTCGCGGCTTCGGTGGAGGCGTGGATCGCTTGCAGGCGCTCGCGAGGATCGGCGATGTCGCTGGCCAGCGTGACCCAACTGAAGGCCACGGCGTTCGCCGTGGTCTTGTCGCCCTGCTGGCGCAGACTCACCGGCACCGCAGCCGTCATGCTGCGCTCCGGAAGTTCGCCCTGCGCATGCAGATGACGCCGCAGGGCGGCGCTGCAAATACCCAGGAACACGTCGTTGAGCGAAACGCCGCCGCGCTTGGCGAGGCGCTTCACCCTTGCGAGGTCGAGCTGTTGCGTCGCCACGCGCCGCGCGGTCGTGACCTTGCCATTGAGTTTCGAGCGCGGTGCCTGGAAGGGTCGCACGCGCGCCGCATCGTCGCCGCTGTTGGAGCCGAAGGCGCCGCGCAGAGCGCGCGCCCATTCGCGCAGCGACACCGCGGCCGGCTTCTCGCCCTTGTCGTCGGCGATTTCCAGCTCATCCGCCTCGCCCGCATCCCAGGGCGCGCGTGCGATCTGGCCCGGCGCAGTCGAATGGCTGGCTGTGATCATCTGCAAACAGCGCAGGCCGTCGGTCAGCGCGTGATGGATCTTCAGGTAGATCGCGAAGCGGTCGCCCTGCAAGCCTTCGATGACGTGGCAGGTCCAGAGGGGACGCGAGCGATCCAGCACCACGCCGTGCAAGTGAGAGATCAGTTCGCCGAGTTCGCGCTCGCCACCCGGCTGCGGCAGCGCGGAGTGACGGACGTGGTACTCGTAATCCAGCTCGGAGGTCTCCACCACCGCGGGCGCGAGACGCGCGAGCGGCACGGCGGCCAGCTTGAGATTCCACGGCGAGCCGAGCCGTGCGGGCGAGCGGAACTGCTGCACCAGCGCACGCACGAAGCCCGGTGCCGCGTTCTTTGGTAGCGAGTAGACCTGCAAGGCCGCCACGTGCATCGGCGTCTCGCGCGTTTCGAGGCCGAGGAAGCCGGCGTCCAGGAACGGAAGCCGCCGAGGCTCGGCGGAAGCGACGCGAGCCATCATGGGATCAGGGCCTGTCAGTACTAACCGATGATGGGCAGGCGACGCTTTGCCGCCATCCGGGTCACGCCTGCCTGCACGGCCTGCTCCACCTGCGTGAAGATGCCATTGACGTACTCGTCGTCCTTGGCTGCCTTGGGGTCGGTACTGACCACGATGGGCTCCAGAATCTCGTTGACGATCTTGGATGGCAGCGGGAAGTGCGAGGGGATCAGCTCCGGCCAAATGCCGAAGGGAAAACCGGCGACGATGGGCATGCTCTCCGCGCGCAGCAGCTTCTTGAGCTGCAGGAGCTTGGCCAGCCAGCGGCCTTCAGACAGCACAAATACGGTCTCGGCGCCGCCCACGGTCGCGACCGGCACGATCGGCACGCCGGACAGGATCGCCTGCTTGACGAAGCCGCGACGCCCGGAGAACACCACCTCGTTGCGCTTCTTGTAGCTGCGCATCGCATCCACTTCGCCGCCTGGCCACACCACCACGCTGTTGCCGGCCGCGAGTGCTGCGGTGACGGACTCTCGCGACGCCGGAATCACGCCGACGTTGCGAAAGAAATCCCCGAGACCCGGATAGGCCATCAGCGCGTCGTGCGCCGTGCCGTGCAGCAGGCGCTTGGCCCCGAACTGGCGGTACCAGGAAAACACCAGCGCCCAGGCATCCATGGTCAGCCAGGTGCCGGCGTGAACGCCGACCAGCAGGCAGGGGCCCTTGGGCAAACGTTCCCAGCCGGTGGTCTCGACGCGGAAATACTTGTCCAGCGCGAAATCCACGATGGGCTTGATGCGCTGCATGTAATCCGCATCGGCGCCGCGCGTGTGCCAGTTGGCGCGCGCGCGTTCGCCGATGAGATCGCGGACGGCCTTCTTCTCCGGCGCGGGGCTTTCTTTTGACGGGACATCTTTGCCAGGACTGGCGGGACGGCTCATCGCAGGGTCTCCTCTAATGGAATCGACGCGCTCAACGGGCCGCGGCGATGACCGCTGCACGGACCTTGGCCAGGGCCGCAGGCTCGTCGCGCGGACCGGGGTTGGTGCTTGCATCGGGAATAAAGGACATGGCGCGCTCGGCGAGCGCGGTGATGGTCAGGCTGGGATTGACGCCGAGATTCGCGCTGATCGTCGAGCCATCCACCACGTACAGGTTCCGGTAGTTGAAGACGCGGTTCTGCTCGTCGATCACACCCTGGTCCGGCGACTTGGCTATCGCGCAGCCACCCATGCAGTGCGCAGTCATCGGCACGTTGAAGAAGATCTCGAACAGCGAGCTGCCGCCGATGCCGCCGGTGGCCTTGGCCGCGACTTCCGCGAAGCGGTTGGCGGCCGGGATGAAGGTGGGAATGCGATCTCCCTCGCTCACCATCGTGAGCCGGAACGGCCAGTACCAGGGCCGCTTCAACTTCATGTTGATGTGGCCGTCCACGGTCTGCATCACCAGCAGGATCACCGTCTCCACCGCGAAGCGGAACGGGAAGAGGAAGCGCAGGCCCTTGATCGGATGGCGCAGGAACATCATCAGCATCGCCCACAACCAGGCCAGCGGCCGCGTCAGGCCCGGCCGACCCTGCGTGAGCACGGTGAACATGCCGCCCATCATGTCCGAGCCCTTGGGGTAGCGAACCGCCTCGACATGCGTGTGCTCGTCCACGTGGATACCCGAGCCGATGGCGATGCCCTTCGACAGGTCCGTCTTGATGCCGGGGTAGCGCACCGTGAGGATCGATTCGGCGTTGGTGCGCACCTTCTGGCCGAGCTGATCGGAGACCTTCGGCAGCGAACCCGCTTCCTTGAGCCGCATCAGCAGTTCCTGCGTACCAAGCGACGAGGCGGAGAACACCACGCTGCGGACATTGAAGGTGCGGCGCTGCGACGACGGCCCG
This sequence comes from Panacagrimonas sp., assembly GCA_052387695.1. Taxonomy (GTDB): domain Bacteria; phylum Pseudomonadota; class Gammaproteobacteria; order Nevskiales; family Nevskiaceae; genus Panacagrimonas. Next base: position 10,474 of record JBQTIX010000188.1, read on the forward strand.
AACGTCGGCTGCGTCGTCACGGCGTAGCCTTCGCTGCCATCCGCGGAGGCGCCTAGCGGACGGACATCGACCACCTTGGTCTCCGCCCGCACGTCCGCGCCCAGCTTTTCGGCGAGATAGAGGTAGTTGCGGTCCAGGGTGTTCTTCGCGCCATGCCGACAACCCACCATGCAGCCGCCGCAAGCCACGCAGGACTGCCGCGAGGGGCCCTTGCCGTCGAAGTAGGGATCGGCATAGACCTCGCCCTGCGGCCGGTTCGGATCGCCGAAGAACACGCCCACCGACGTGGGGTAGAAGGTGTTGCCGACCCCTGCGGCGTCGGCCATCTTCTTGAGCATGTGATCGCCCGGTCCGAGGATCGGGTTCACCGTCACGCCCAGCATCTTCTTGGCCGTTGCGTAATGCTCGGGCATCACCTCGGACCACTGGTCGAGGCCGGCCCAGGAACCTTCCGACCAGATCCGGTCCGGCGGCACCAGCAGGGTCTGAGCGTAGGTGATGGACCCGCCGCCCACGGCATTGCCGTGCATGATCATGACGTGCTTGAACAGCCGCATGCTCAGGAACCCGCGCAGGCCCAGCAGCGGCAACCACACGAAGTTGCGAATGTTCCAACTCGTGTGCGGCAGGTTGTCCGGCGTCCAGCGACGGCCCATTTCGGCAACGACCACCTTGTAGCCCTTCTCCGACAGCCGCAGCGCAGACACGCTACCGCCGAAACCGGAGCCGACCACGAGGTAATCGCATTCGAAATTCATGGCGTCGCTCGCGGGGTTCAGTGCTGACCGACGGGTGTGCGCACGACCATGCCTTCGAGCGCGGCGGACACACGGATCTGGCAGGACAGGCGCGAGGTGTGATCGCCGGCGGTAGCCACTTCCAGCATCTGCTTCTCGCCATCGGTCATCGGTGAGAGCTTCGACAGCCAGGGCTCGGCGATGTGTACATGGCAGGTCCCGCAGGCACAGGCGCCGCCGCAGTCGGCGTCGATGCCGGGGATCAGGTTGGACGTCGCCACTTCCATCAGCGACAGGGTCTCGTCGGCCTCGACCGGGTGCTCGGTGCCGTTGTGCTCGACGAAGGTGATCTTGGGCATCGCTCTCTCCTGTTTTTTCTGGAAAACTTCTTCTGGGAAACTTCTTCTGGAACAGGCTCCGGCTTCAGGCCGGCAGACTCTTGGGGGGAATGGATTCGTCCGCGAGGCGTTCCGCAGGAATGCGCAGGCGCTCGGCAATCCAGGTCTTGGACAGGGTGAATTCAATCGGGCGGTTGATCGCGTCCACCGCGAGCAGCCGGCCCTCACGCAGGTAGAACGCGGCGAACGAGCGAGCTTCCGGCTTGCCGCGCAGGACCACCTGGTCGTAGCCGCGATTGAGACCGGCGGTCTGCAACTTGATGTCGTACTGATCCGACCAGAACCAGGGCACCGTCTTGTAGGGCTTGGACTTGCCGCAGATCGTCGCCGCTACGGTCTTGCCCTGCTCGATGGCATTGGGCACCGATTCGAGCCGTAGCGAGGTGTCGTACACCGCGGACGGATGCTGCGTGCAGTCGCCTGCGGCGTAGACGCCCGGCACCGAGGCGCGAGCGTGATCGTCGACCACGATGCCGTTGTTGCAGGCCAGTGCGGCCTGCTCGGCCAGCTCCACGTTTGGCAGCAGGCCGATGCCGGCGATGACGAGATCCGCCTCAATCTCTCCACCGTCCTGGGTCATCACACGCGGCTGTTCTGCGCTGCCGCCGATGCCGCTCACGGTGACGCCGCAGCGGATGTCCACGCCGTGCTGCTCATGCTCGCGCTGGTAGAACGAGGCCACGTCCGTGCAGGTGACGCGCGCCAGCAGGCTGGGCATCGCTTCCAGCACCGTGACCTTGAGCCCGAGCTTGCTCGCCACCGCGGCAATCTCGAGGCCGATGTAGCCGCCGCCGATCAGCACCAGTCGCGCGCCCGGCTTCAGTCGCGGCTGGATCGCCTGCACGTCGGCGATGTCCCGGAAGTAGAACAGTCCGGCGTGATCGCCGCCGACGCAGCTCAATCGGCGCGGCCTTCCACCGGTGGCAAACACCAGGTGATCGAAGCCGACCACCTTGCCGTCGCTCAGCTCAGCCTGCCGGTCCTGCAAGCGCACACGCTGGACCGACACGCCGAGCAGCGTCTCGATCTTTTGCTGCTCGTAAAACGCGGGCGGCTTGATGAACAGGCGCTCGTGCGCGAGCTGCCCGGCAAGATAGGCCTTGGACAGCGGCGGCCGCTGGTAGGGCAACACCGGCTCGGAGCCGACGAGCACGATGCGCCCGGCATAACCCTCGATGCGCAGGCTGGTCGCCGTCTGTGCGGCCGCCTGGCCGCCGCCCACGATGAGGACGGTCTGTTCTTGCATGGCCAGGTTCCGGTCGGTCGAGCGACGATCAGGCCTTGATGCGGACCGGCAGCGACTCGTAGCCCTTCACGAACGGCGAGGCCACGTATCTGGGCTCGCCCATGACCTCGATCTGGCCGGCTCGCGGCCAGCGGCGCAGCAACTCTTCCCACAGGATCTTGAGCTGGAGTTCGGCAAGACGATTGCCCACGCAGCGGTGGATACCGAAGCCGAAGCTCAGGTGCTGGCGCGGCTTGGCGCGATCGACGATGAACGCATCCGGGTTCTCGATCGCGGTCTCGTCGCGGTTGCCGGAGGCATACCACATCACAACCTTGGAACCGGCCTTGATCTGCTTGCCGCCCAACTCGGTGTCCTTGAGCGTGGTGCGGCGCATGTGCGCCAGCGGCGTCTGCCAGCGCACGATCTCCGGCACGAACGAGGGGCCGATGATGGCCGGGTTGGTGGCCAGCTTCTCGTACTCACCCGGATGACGGTTGAGCGCCAGCACACTGCCGCTCATCGAATTGCGCGTGGTGTCGTTGCCGCCGACGATCAGCAGGATGATGTTGCCGAGGAATTCCTCGGGGGTCATGGTCCGGGTGCGCTCGTCGTGCGCGAGCATCGAGATCAAATCACTTCCGGGCGCGGCGTTGACACGCTCGTTCCACAGCTTGGTGAAGTAAGCCGCGCATTCCATGAGGATCTGCAGGCGCTGCTCCTCGGAGTCGATCATGCCCTCGCCCACCACGGCGGTCGCCGCGTCCGACCAGTACGGGAGTTTTTCGCGATCCTCGAACGGGAAATCGAACAGCGTTGCCAGCATCTGCGTCGTGAGGTTGATCGACACGCGCTGCACCCAGTCGAAGGTCTCGCCTACCGGCAAGCCATCCAATGCATTACTGGTACGGGTGCGGATCAGCGCCTCCATCCTGGCCAGGTTCTCTGGCCCGACAATGGGGTTGACGACCTTGCGCTGTTCGTCGTGCTTGGGCGGATCCATCGCGATGAACATGGGTAGAAGCCCCGCCTTGTTCGTCTCGAAGATCGTGATGCCGCCGTACTTGAAATCGGAGGAAAAAATCTCCGGGTGCGTCTCCACCTGCATGATGTCCTTGTACTTGGTCACCGACCAGTACGGTCCGAACAGGCTGTCCTTGCAGAAATGGACCGGGTCCTCCGCACGCAGGCGCTTGAAGTAGTCCCAGAAACTATTGGTGCCCCACAGCGTGGGATGGGAAACGTCGATCTGGTCGAGCGGCGTCGTCCACGCCGGACCTTGCTTGGGGGATGCAGACTGCGCGGCTGCTGTGGTCATGAGGCTCTCCTTTTGTGTCGCTCTTGGGGCGCAGAGGGGCTGGTCCTTGGGGACCCTTTCTGAAGCCCTTCTTGTAGCTGTGATTGTCGGAATGCTCCGGCGGCGCGTCACCTGCCGATCGGTAGGAAAAAGGGGGGCGGGCTCGCCCTCGGTTCAGAGCGCGTCCACCGCCAGGGCCATGAGCGCGCTGGCCGGTCGCACGGCGTTCGCGCACAGCGAGGGCACACTGCTCAGCACGCGCGTGGCGAAGTAGTCTGCGGTCGCGAGCTTGGCCTGCGTGAAGCGGGCGTCGTGATGCCGGCGTGCCGCCTGCGCCATGCGCAGCCAGTTGTAGCCCAGCCAGGTCAGCGCGAAGGCGCGCAGGTAGTCGGTGCTGCCGAAGGCGCCGTCCTCGGCCGAAACCGGCCCTTGCAGGGCCGCCGTCGCCGCTTCCAGCGCCGCGAGCGCCTCGGTCAGCGGCTGCCAGATCGATTCCTGCTGCGCCTCCGGCACATCGAGCGCCGCGTGCAGCCTGTCGAAGAATCTGCGCGGCAGGCGGCCCTTGCGCATGCCGAGCTTGCGCCGCACGAGGTCCAGCGCCTGGATGCCGTTGGTGCCCTCGTAGATGCAGAAGATCTTGGCGTCGCGGACGATCTGCTCGACGCCGTATTCCTGCACGTAGCCGTGCCCGCCATAGACCTGCACCGCGAGCGAGGCCAGATCGAAGCCGCTGTCGGTGCAGAACGCCTTGGTCAGCGGCGTGCCCAGGTCCACCCAGTCCTGCGCCTCCTCGCGCACCGCCGCGTCCGGATGATGGCGCGCGAGATCCACGTACATCGAGGTCTCGTAGGCGAGCACTCGCGCGCCCTCCGTGATCGCCTTCATGTGCAGCAGCATGCGCCGCACGTCCGGGTGATCGACGATGAACTCGCTGCCAGACTCGCTACGGCCCTGCTTGCGTTCCTTCGCGTAGCGGATCGCGTTTTGCGTAGCCAGCTCGCATTGCCCGAGGCCCTGCACGCCGACGCCGATGCGCGCGAAGTTCATCATCACGAACATGTTCTGGATGCCCTGGTTAGGCTCGCCCACCAGCCAGCCCTGCGCGTTCTCGAAGGCCAGCGCGCAGGTGCAGGAGCCGTGCAGTCCCATCTTGTGTTCGATGGACAGGCAGCGCACCGCGTTGCGCTCGCCGGGCGTGCCATCGGCCTTGAGCAGGAACTTGGGCACCACGAAGGTCGACAGCCCGCGCACGCCGGGCGGTGAATCCGGCATGCGTGCGAGCACCAGATGCACGATGTTCTCGGTGAGATCGTGCTCCCCAGAGCTGATGAAGATCTTGTTGCCCTCGATGCGATACGAGCCGTCCGGCTGCGGCAGCGCGCGAGTCTTGATGGCGCCCACGTCGGAACCCGCCTGGGGTTCAGTGAGGCACATCGTTCCGGCCCATTCGCCGGTGGCGAGCTTGGCGCAGTAGAGCCGGTGCAGCTCGGCGTCGCCGCAGGCCTCGATGGCCTCGAAGCAGCCGGTCGTCAGGGTCGGGTAGAGCGCGAACGCGACGTTGGCCGAGCAGGTCATCTCGTCGATCACCTTGCCGACGAGGTAGGGAAAGCCGGAACCCCCGTACTCCGCCGCCTGCGCAATGCCCATCCAGCCGCCCTGCTGGAAGCGCTGGTAGAACTCGCGGTAGCCAGCCGGTGCGCGGACCTCGCCGTTATCCCAGGTGCAGCCCTGGTCGCTCGCGCGATGCAGCGGCGCGAGTTGTTCTTCCATCAGTTTGGCCGCTTCCTCGATGGCGCCGTGGATGGTGTCGCCGCCGAGTTCAGCGAACGCCGGCACGTCGACGAGCCGCCCGATCTGGAGAATCTCGTCGAGAACGAAGCGGATTTCCTGGAGAGGAGCCTGGTAGCTGGCCATGCCGGATGCTCGTAAGTCTTGCGGTCGGTTGGGGCCGCGCGATGAATCAAGCGCGCAGGCGCGTGCACGCGCGCAGCGTTCGGAGTGCCTCGCATCGTGGCGTCGCACTCTAGGCAAGGCCGCGCAGGCAAACACCTCCCGATCGGTAGGTTATTTGGCGGGCGCGCGCGCCTAAGCTCCGCCGTAGTGCAAACACGGCGCGAGGAGTCTTCCGATGAAGCTGGTGATGCTGGGCGGTCCGGGATCGGGCAAGGGGACACAGGGTGATCGGCTGTCCGACCACTTCGGCATTCCGAAGATTTCCACCGGCGATGCGCTGCGGGCGGCCGCCGCCGCTGGCACCGAGCTGGGCCTGCGCGCGCGCGCTGTGATGGAGACCGGAGGGCTGGTGGCCGACGAGCTGGTGCTCGGCATCGTGCGCGAACGCCTGGCCGAAGCGGATACGCAGAACGGCTACATCCTCGACGGCTTCCCGCGCACCGCGACACAGGCCTTGGCGCTGGACGAGCTGCTGGCAGCGGCCGAGCGCGGGGGGATCGATCACGTCATATTCCTGCGAGTGTCCGACGAGGAGATCCTGGGTCGGCTGCTGGCACGCGCCTCGGTCGAAGGGCGCAGCGACGACCGCGAGGACGTGATCCGCAAACGCGTCCGGCGCTTCAACAGCGAGATCCAGCCGATGCTCAAACACTACGAGAAGCAGCGCACGCTACGGACGGTGGATGGCGAGGGATCGCTCGATGCGGTGTTCGCGCACATCCTGCAGATAGTCCGATGAGCTTCTGCAACTCAGAACCTGACGTCCTCGGGAGAATTACGTGTCCTTGAGCGACGTGCCCCGTGGCCGGAACGTCCCGGAAGACGTCAACGTCATCATCGAAATTCCGATGAACAGCGAGCCCGTCAAGTACGAGGTCGACAAGGCATCGGGCGCTGTTTTCGTCGATCGACTGCTGACGACGCCCATGCGCTATCCCTGCAACTACGGGTACGTCCCGCACACGCTCAGTGGCGACGGCGATCCCATCGACGCGCTGGTCCTGATGCGCATGCCCCTGATTCCGGCCTGCGTCATCCACTGTCGCCCCATCGGCATCCTCGCCATGGAAGACGAGGCTGGGCCCGACGAAAAGCTGCTGGTCGTGCCGCACCCGTCGGTGAGTTCTCTGTTCGACGATGTCACCGAAGCGGAAGCACTGCCGGCCCTGGTCCGGGACCAGATCTCTCACTTCTTCCTGCATTACAAGGATCTCGAAAAGGGCAAATGGGTCAGGCTCATCGCCTGGCGTAACTCCGCGGAAGCCAGGGCCGTCGTGCTTGCAAGCGTGGAACGCTACGAGAAGGACGCGGGCATGTGACGACCCTCGTAATCGACGGGCGGCGCCCAAGACTGGCAAGCATTATTCTGTGGCGAAGCCAGTTCTGCCCTGGTGTCTTGGAGGAGAGGCTCCGATGGCCCATCGAGAGCTGCGTGTGCCCGTGAGATATTACCTGCGCATGGGCGAGGTGCTGGCACGTCATCACCTGGACATGGGCGCGGTACTGCGCCAGCTGGGCCTGCCGATGTCGCTGCTGTCCGAGCCCGACGCGACAATCAGGGTGTCACAGGTTGAGAAACTCGTTGAGCAGGTCACCGAGCGAACCGGGCGCACGGATCTGGGCTACGACCTGGGCAAGCTGCTGTCGGTGAGCACGCACAGCGTGGTGGGCTTCGGCATGCTCAGCAGCGCCACGGTGGATCAGGCCCTGGCGTTCCAGGCGCGCTACTTCCGGCTGGTGATGCCAAGCTTCCGGCAGCGCTACACCAGCGGCCGCGATTTTGGCGAGCTGCACTTCACGCCAACCATCGCGATGAGCCCCCAGTGCCTGGCCTTCCACATGGAAGCCATCGCCACTGCCGCGCTGCGCGAAGTACGTGATCTGATCGGTGGCCCGATCCCCCCTGCACGCCTCACGTTCTCGATGCCCGAGCCCCTGCACCGACGACGCTACAACGAGCAGCGCGCGGTGAAGACCGAGTTTGGCGTGGAACGTCTGCCCGGCGTGCGGCTGCGCTTCAGTGCCGACCTGCGCGCCTATCCGCTCACCCTGGCCGACGCCAACGCTCTGTCGGTGGCTGAGGAGCGCTGCCGCTCACAGGTCACGCATGCGACGAACCGGCGTCAGTTCGCGGACTGGATCGCGATGACCTTGCGCGGCGTCGGCGAAAGCCTGCCGACGCTGATCGAGCTGGCGTCGATGCTGAGCATCTCGCCGCGCACCCTGAACCGCTATCTCGAACGCGAGGGCACGACCTACCAGCTGATCGTCGGTCGCGTGCGCCACGAACTGGCCTGCGAACGGCTGTCGGCCGGCGACATGAACGTCAGCGAAGTCGCTTACTCGCTCGGGTTCACCGATGTGTCGAACTTCGCCCGTGCGTTCCGCGCTCGCGCGCAATGCAGCCCGCGCGATTACCGCAAGCGGGCCGAACAGTGATCCATCGAAACACATGTTGAGAAAATCGAAGCGGGTGTGTGGACTGTTCGCCTTGTTTGCAATATTCATTGCCGCCGCGGGGCACGCGGCCGTAAGCCAGGATGAGGCCGCGGCGCTCGGCAAGACGCTGACGCCCATCGGCGCCACACCGGACCCGAATACGGCCGGCACGATTCCGGCGTGGGCGCCGCTGACGCAGCACGGACCCGAATCGCTCAAGGGCGAGTACACCTCGGACCCGAAGATTGATGCGGAGAAACCGCTGTTCACGATCACCGCCGCGAACATGCAGCAGTACGCGGACAGCCTCACGGCCGGCCACAAATACCTGCTCAAGACGTTCAAGACCTACCGGATGAATGTCTATCCGAGCCATCGGCAGGTCGCCTGGCCCGATTTCATCTACACGGCGACGGCTGCGAACGCGACGACGTGCGAGCTGATCGGCGTCGACAATCCGGACCAGTGCAATCTGGGCTTTCCGTTCCCGATCCCGAAGTCCGGCGCCGAGGTGATCTGGAATCACAAGCTCAAGTACCGCGGTGAGGGCGGCACGCGCTACAACAACCAGATGATCGTGCAGCAGGACGGCACGTACCAGTTCACGCAGGTGCAGGAGGACGTGCGCTTCCACTACGCCAATCCGGGCAAGCCGGTTCCGCTGACGAAGGACTCCGGCCTGTTCCTGAAGTACTTCGCGCGACTGCTCAGCCCGCCGCGGCTGGCCGGCACGATGATCCTGGTGCACGAGCGTGCGGGAGCCGGCGCAGAAGGACGTCAGGCCTGGTTGTACTCGCCCGCGCTCAAGCGCATCCGCCGCGCGCCCACGGTGTGCTGCGACAACCCCGCCGAGGGCTCCGACGGGCACCAGTTCTACGACCAGGTCGACATGTTCAACGGCATTCTCGATCGCTACACCTGGAAGATCGTGGGCAAGAAGGAGATGTACATCCCCAACAACTCCAACCGAATCGCCGGCCCCTCGGTGAAGTACAAGGACTTCGCGTATCCAAAGCACCTCAATCCCGAGCTGCCGCGCTACGAGCTGCACCGCGTGTGGGTGGTGGAAGCCGAGGTGCGCCCCGGCACCAGCCACACGTTCCGGAAGCGGCGGTTCTACCTTGACGAGGACAGCTGGCAGATCGTCGCCGTGGACTGTTACGACGCCAATGACGGCCTGTTCCGCTTTCAGGAGGGACACATGGTGGCACTAGCCAACGTGCTCGGTTCCGGGACGTTGCCGGAAGTGATCTACCACTTCGACTCGGGCCGCTACTTCATCACCGCGCTGGCCAACGAGGACAAGCCCAATGACTACAGCCGGCGTTTCGAAGAGGCCTACTTCGAGGCCGACTCGGTGCAGAAGCGGGCGACGAAGTAGAGCGTACGAGCAAGCTCAGGCGCCGCTGCCAGGTCTCGCCTTGAATTACTTGATCGGATCAGACTCGATTTGGCGCACCGGTCGGAAGAATCCCAGCGCCTTGAGAATGACCAGGTTGAGAAGCGGCGCTTTCTGGAAAACCCGTATTGCCCAGCGCAGGCTGAGCGGGAAGATGTGCTCCCGAAAGTTGCCGCGGATGGCGCGCACGACCTCGACGGCCACCATGTTCGGCTGCAGGATCGGGAACCAGTTCGCCAGGCGCGGATACCAGTCGAAGTCGGCGTCGTTGCGCTCGAAATAGCCGGTGTCCACCTTGGCTGGGCAGACCAGGGATACGCCGACACCGTGCCGTTCCAGTTCCTCGCGCAGGGACAGCGACAATCCCAGCATGGCGTGGCGGCTCGATGTGTAGGGCACCATGTACGGAAACGGCATGTAACTGGCGGGGCTGGTCAGGTTCACGATCTGGCCTTCGCGGCGCGAGATCATGCCCGGGAGCACCGCGTGGCAGGCGGCGACGGCGGCCCCGAAGGGCAGGCTGACCGTCAGCATCGCCTCTTTCAGGCTCATCTCCGACAGCGGCTTGAAGGTGCCCGCACCGGCGTTGTTGACCAGGATGGCGACGGGTCCCATCGCCTCCGCGATCTTCGCAACCGTCCTGGCCACGGCCTCGGCATCGCCCATGTCGCAGGGAAACGCCTGTGCCTGCCCGCCGGCGGCGCGAATCTCGTCGACGACCTTTTCCAGTCCCTCGCGACCACGGGCCACCAGTGCCAGCCTGCAACCCTGGCGCGCCAATTCCCTGGATACGGCGGCGCCGATGCCCATCGATGCGCCCGTCACGAGCGCGACCCTGCCTTCGATCTGTTTCATGTCGTGGGTTCCTGGGTTCCTGGGTTCTGGTTCAGATCGGCCCGCGCGCCGGGTTCGCCGCGCCATCGGCGGACGCCACCGGCTGCCGGTCGAAGAGGCCAAGCACCGGTGCCCCATGCGCCCGCATGATCGGCTCGATCTGGCGGAATACGGCGTGGTACTTGTAGAACGGCACCCGCGGGAAGGCGTGGTGGATCGAGTG
>JBQTIX010000189.1:0-32603 GCA_052387695.1 Panacagrimonas sp.
ACGTCCGGTTCGACGAGCGGGAAGTGGAAACGGAGTCATGGCTGAGCTACTTGGGCACCGCCGTCCGAAAGGACCGGAAACAGACAAGCCGCGCCTACCGCCACCGCGCCACTTCTCGACTCTACCGAGCGCGAACCGGGACTCTGTAGTCAGCCCCTTGTATTTTCCCGGCAGCGGCTCCAGCGCGGGGTCCAGGTCGCAGATCACCTTGAGGCCATGCAGCATATCGACGAGCCGGCCTAATTCATCGCGATCGAACTTGAATTGAATCGGCAGTTGATGCTGCATCAGGCCGAGCATGCCGACGATGAGCTGCGACTGCTCGATGGCCAGGCGATTGGCCGGATCGATGGCGGGTATCACCACGTCCTTCATCGCCTTGAGCATGCTGGTGAGCTGGATTTCGGATCGTAGTTGCATTTCAGACTCCTTGTTCAAGTTGCGTGCGAAGCTCGTCGAGAATCATCGAGCCGATGCCGATGAGCCAGGTGATCCGCACGTCCTGGTGGGTCGACGCAGGCTGGCAATCCATTCTGGCGGGGGTGGTCCTTGTCCGGGCGCAGGAGCAGTCGCTGGGGAATCATGTGGAAGTGCCCCTAGATTTCGCTGCTATGCACGATGGGCCTAGCCTCTCGACTGCCCTTCATGCGCTTGTCCGGCGTCGTGGGATCGTTGGGCGAGATTTCAACATGATCGGCATGAACCGCGACCAGGGTTCCGACGAAGGGAAAATCATCGAAGCGATCAGGAATGCGATAGCTCACCGCGTCACCGACCTTGAAGCTGGCCGGATCGAAGTTAAACGAGAAGGGGCAGGCTTCGCTGGGGTTTCCGAGGTTCTGCATGAGTGGACTCCTCCATCTTGTGTATGGCAATGCGGCGCATGCTACCCGGCGACTTTCCCGAGGATCAGATCGGCACCCTTCTCGCCGATCATCATCGCGGGAAAGTTCGTATTGCCGCTGATGATGTTGGGCATGATCGACGCATCGATCACGCGCAGACCTTCGATCCCGCGCACACGCAGCGACGAATCGACGACGGCCATGTCGTCCGAGCCCATCTTGCAAGTACCCACCGGGTGATACAGCGAGTTGGCGTTGTTGCGGATGTAGGTGTCGAGATCGGCGTCGGATGTCGAGGCCGATCCCGGCGCGTACTCGGTGCCGCGGAAGTCGTCGTAGGCCTGCTGCGCGATGATCTCGCGGCTCAGCCGGATGCCTTCTCGCAACACACGCAGATCGTCCGGATCGGAGAAGTACTGGGGATCGATGATGGGCGCGACCGTCGGATCAGCCGACTGGATCTTCACCGTGCCGGCGCTGCGCGGGCGGCTGCCGTTCATGACCGCCATGCAGCCCTCTTCCATGATCACGTCGCGGCCGTGATCGTTGTACATGATGGGCACGGAGTAGATCTGCAGGTCCGGGTACGCCAGATCCGGTTTCGATTTCAGGTGCGCCCAGGCCTCCAGCGCGCTGACGGTGGTCGGACCCGATTTGTAGACCAGGTACTGCAACCCCGCTTTGGCCATCGCCGGCAGCTTCAGGCTGGAGATCAGCGAATGGGGTTTGGTGATGCGCTGCTTGACGGCGATGGCGATGTGGTCGCGCAGATTGCGTCCCACGCCGGGCAGCGCGTGCTGAATCTTGATGCCCTGTGGCGTGATGTCCCGTGGATCGCCGATGCCCGAGAGTTGCAGGACCTGCGGTGAATTGATGACGCCACCCGCGAGGATGACTTCGCGGTTCGCGCGAACGGTCACCACACGGCGTCGATGGAGGTACTCGACACCCGTAGCGCGTTGACCCTCAAAGGTCACACGCCGGACCAGTGCCCCGGTGATCACGCGCAGGTTCGGCCGAGTCAGCACCGGCTTCAGGTAGCAGGCGGACGCGCTCTGCCTTTGAGCATTCGCGTAGTTGCCTTGCATCTGGGCCATGCCGAGGGGATCGACCTCGTTGACGTCGCGGTTGAACGGATGACCGGCCTGCTTGCCGCCCTCGATCCAGGCACGCGACGTCGGGTTCATCGTCTCCAGCGGCGAGCGCGTGACGGCAATCGGACCGTCGTGACCGCGGAACTCCGGGTCACCGGCGGGAAAGCTCTCCACTCGTTTGAAATACGGCAGGCATTCGCGGTACGACCAGCCCTTGTTGCCGAGCTTGGCCCACTGGTCGTAGTCGCCGGCATTGCCGCGGGAGACGACCAGTCCGTTGATCGAACTCGATCCGCCCAGCACCTTGCCGCGCGGAAAATACATCGTGCGGCCGTTGAGACCCGGCTGCGGAGCAGACTCGAAGTTCCAGTTGCCCTTGCCCGACTTCATCAGCGGAAAGAAACCGGCTGGCATCCTGTAGAGCAGGCTGCTGTCGCGGCCACCGGCTTCGAGCAGTAACACCTTCACCGAAGGGTCGGCGCTCAGACGATTGGCCAGGACGCAGCCGGCCGAACCGGCGCCGGCGATGATGTAGTCAGGCTTGAAGTTCATCGCTCAGTGCTGATCCTTGGGCATGTGCAGCACCAATCCGTCCAGCGCCTCGGTCATCTTGAGCTGGCAGGACAACCGGCTGTTCGGCGCGCGCACGTCCGAGAGCGACAGCATTTCTTCTTCCAGTCCCGGCGTTGCGGGACCGGTGCGTTCTAACCAGGCCGCATCGACATGGACGTGGCAGGTGCCGCAGGCCGCGGCACCCCCGCAATCGCCATCGATGCCGCGCACGAGGTTCTGTACCGCGCCTTCCATCGCGGACAGTCCGACGTCGACTTCGACCACGCGCTGCTCGCCAGCGGAGGAGATGTAAATAATTTTGGGCATGTCAGGTCTCCGAACTTAGGCGTGCAGACGCACGGGCAGCGAGATGAATCCGTGGATCAGGTTGGACGGCACGCGTACGGGCTCGCCCGTCAACTCAATACCGTTGTAGCGCTCGAGGACTTCCTCGCACAGCACGCGCAGTTGCAGTTCGGCGAGGCGATTGCCAAGGCAGCGATGGATGCCGAAACCGAAGGACAGGTGATGCCGCGCACGGGGCCGGTCGATGATGAAATCCAGCGGCCGGTCGATCACGTCCGGATCACGGTTGCCGGAGAGGTACCACATGGCCACCTTGTCGCCCTTCTTGATCAGCTTGCCGCGGAACTCGATGTCCTGCATTGCCGTGCGGCGCATGTGCGCGATGGGCGTCTGCCAGCGGATGATCTCCGGCACCGCGCTGTCGATCAGTTTGCGGTTGGCCTTGGCCTTGGCGAACTCCCAGGGATACTGCGAGGCCGCATAGGCGCCTCCGGACATGGAGCTGCGCGTGGTGTCGTTGCCGCCAACGATCAGCAGTACCAGCATGCCGATGAAGTCGGTCGGCGTGAGGTCCTGCATGGCGGGGTTGTGCGCCAGCATGGAGATCAGATCGGCCTTCGGTGGCTGCTTCTGGCGCTCGTCCCAGAGGCTCTGGAAGTAGGCAAGGCACTCCATCAACTCAGTGGTGCGCTGCTCCCAGGTGTCGACAAGCCCGTACCCCGGCCGCGTGGTGACGATGTCGGACCAGCGCGTGAGCTTGGCGCGCTCCTCGAAGGGGAAGTCCAGCAAGGTCGCCAGCATCATCGTGGTCAGCGGAATCGAGACCCGCTCCACCCAGTCGAAGTCCTCGTTGACCGGAAGCTCGCTGAACAGCTTCTTGGTGCGTTCGCGGATCAGGGCCTCGAAGCGCAGCAGGTTGGCCGGCGCCACGATCGGGCTGCAGGCCATGCGGTGTACGTCGTGTATCGGCGGGTCCATGCCGAGGAAATTCGGCAGGTGGATGCCGCCCTCCACCGCGTTGAGCGTGGTGTCGTCGAGCACAAAGCTGCCGTTGGTGTGATCTGACGAGAACACCTTGTGATTGGTGTCGATGGCGACGATGTCGTGGAACTTGGTGATCGACCAGTACGGGCCGTAGAGGCTGTCCCTGCAGAAGTGCACCGGGTCCTCCGTGCGCAGTCGATCGAAGTAGGGCTCGAGCGCGTCGCGCGCATACAGATCGGTATTGCTCACATCGATGTCCGCCAGCGGGATGCTGCGGGCGATCTCGGCGTCACGGGTGTTCGGTGTCATGGGCTCTCCTCCTGGTGATTCCGACGAGCAGGTTCCTGCTTGGGACTGAAGCCTAGAGGTGTCACACTGCACCCGACCCGTACTTTCTAAGGGGAGTACGGGAATCGAGCTGCGGACCCTGTTCCGATGAGGGTTTTGACGGTCCCTGAGACCCGTGCGAACGCGGGCATGAAATGAGGAGAGCGGTGCGGCATGCCGAGAAAATCGATGCCCTTGCCAGGCGGGGCCGAAGCCGAACGCAAGGTGGGGCGCACCGACCCACCGGTGTTCATGTTCCGCGCGCTGCGCCGCAAGGTCCTGGACCGGATCCAGTCTCAAGGCCGATTGGCGAGCAAGTGCGTCGCGGTGATGGCGCCGGTCGGTTACGGCAAGACGGTGTTGATGTCGATGCTGCTGGCCGATCTGCGCCGCACCGGCAGGCAGTGCCTGTGGTTTGCGCTGGATGATCGCGATGCGACCCTGGAGAGCCTCATCGGAGGACTCGAATCCCTGCTGCGGGAGAGCGACACCAAGTTGCATCCGACCCACGCGCTGTTCCGCGGGCACGAACCCGCTGCAACGCGCATCGATGCGCTGATCGAACTGATCGGCGCGTATCCCCTGCCGATCACGCTGTTCATCGACAACCTCCAGTTCTGCTCCGACCCTGCTCTCGGCCGCCTGCTCGACTGGCTATGCTTCCGCACCCAGCCCACCGTGCAACTGGTGCTGAGCAGCACGCGCGATTTCCCGCTGGATGTCGCACGCGCTGAACTGGAAGGCCTGATCCGGCAGATCGGACCTGCCGATCTCGGCTTCGGCCCGGACGAGGTCAGCGAGCTGCTCGGCCCGGAGCTCTGCGAGCGCATTGGCGCTCAGGGCGTCGAAGCAGTTGCACGGCGGACGGAGGGCTGGCCGGCTGCGGCACGCATGGTGCAGATCATTCTGACGAATGCAGACGATCCGCGCGCCACGCTCAAGACCTTCTCGGGATCGGACCAGGCGCTCGCGAAACTTCTCAATCGGCAGGTCCTGTCCGGGTTCCCCACCGAGATCCGCGACTTCCTGCTTTGCCTCGCGCAGCTCCGAACGTTTTGTCTGGAGCTGTGCCGTCACGCCATCGGCGGTGATCACACGGGCGAACATCTCGCCTACCTGATGGAGCGCAATGTCTTCATCATTCCCATTGATCGCAACCGGGAGTGGTACCGGCTACACGGCCTGTTCCGCGATCACCTGCTGCACGATGCCGGTCGCGCACTGCCGGCCGTGCGCCGCAAGGACGTGCTCACGCGGGCGGCGCGCTGGTGCGAGAGCAATGGCTACTGGCGCGAGGCCATCGAATACGCGCTGGCATCCGGGTCTGCGAGCACCGCCAGCGAAGTGCTCGAACGCACGGCCGCCATCTTTGTTCGAGACCGCGGCGACATTCTTCAATACATCGGCTGGATGGAAGCGCTGCATGGGCAAGGTCACCAGGCAGGGCCGGAAGCCGAGTACTGGTTCGGATGGGCGCTCGCGTTCCATCGCCGCTACGAGTACGCGCGCCAGCAGATCGATGGCCTCGCGACGCGGATCAGACGGCAACGCGGAAAACTGGCGGTGGCCGGCGACCTGCCACGGCGCATCACCATCCTGCGCACCTCGATCGACAGCCTGACCGATCACCTGCAGGACGCATATCGAGGTGCCGCAGAGTGGCTCACCGGGGCGAGCGCCGCAGGCGACGACGCCTTCAACCTCACCGCCGCACATTGCATCGTGAGTTGCTACCACTCCAATGCATCGCAATTCGTCGAAGCACGACGCGCGATCCAGTCCGCGCGCGAGTCAGCATTCCAGGCGAACAGCGCTTACGTGGATGGCTGGGTCTATTCCTACAGCGGTCTCATTGAAATTCACGAGGGCAACTACGCCGCAGCCTACCCGGAACTGGTGAGATCACTGGAGACCACCCGTGCCGCGCTGGGCGACGAGTCCGGCATCTGCGGGACACTGGCCATGATCGTGTCGCGCTGTGCCATCGGCATGGGTCTGGTGCAGGAGGCCCGACAACTGTTGGAACTGGGTCTGAAGACCTCTCGTACGCATGGGTTCTTGGAGGCGACGGCTTGCGGTCTCGAAACTGCGGTGCTCCTGTGGACCGGCGTGGCAGACGATCCGATCTCCATCGCCCTGCTCCGAGAGGTGGCCAGCGCCTACCCACCACGTCTCTCCTTCACGCTCTCCTGTCACCTGATCCGTCGCCTGATCCAGATCGGGCGGATCGACGAGGCGCGCACAGAAGCGTCCAGGATCGGATTGAACATCGAAACCGGCGAGCGTCGGAAAACCACCTGCCCTTTCGCAGGCATCGCGCAGATCGATGCCCTGATGTCTGCCGTCAAGATCGAACTGAATATCGCTGCAGGACGCTTCAAACAGATTGAGACGCTGCTCGATCAGGAGCGCCGAAGGGCTAAGGCCAGTGATTGCGTGGCCCGTCTGGTCGAACTCGAACTGGACAGCGCCGACATCGCTGTGCGCATGGATGATCGCGCCCTCTCCGTTCGGCACATCACGCGCGCTGTTCGCCTCGGTGCGCCTCGGCGAATTGTGCGGGCGTTCCACGATCATGCGGCCACCTTGGGAGAAGTCGTTGCGCAGACCAAGGCCTCGGCCTGGGGTTTTGCATCCGAAGAAGAACGACGGTTCTTCGCGGAACTATGCCGGACCCTGCCCGAAGGCGATCTCGCCGAAGTGGCGCGCGTTGCGACGGCCCATGATCAGCCGCGCCTGCTCGGTTCACTCACTGCGCGCGAGGCGGAACTGCTCGGATTCATCGATGCCGGCCTGTCCAATCAGCAACTCGCTGACCGCACCGACGTGTCCCTGACCACGATCAAATGGCATCTGCAAAACCTGTACGGCAAGCTCGCCGTCTCAAGTCGGTCGGCGGCCTTGGCCAAGGCCAGAGGGTTGAACTTGCTTCCAAGATAACTTGATGTTCGTGTCGGCCAAGCCATCGTGGCGCTCCGCGTCCGTTACTGGCGCCTCAGAGCGATCATTTCAAGCCTAGGCAATATGTTCAGTGGGTCCGACCCATCACTGTTGTCAGCAACCCCAGGAGTCGATTTTCCGGCCGGTCGATTGAAAATTCGTCGTGCTCGGTGAAGAAGCGTTCGGCCCGATAGAGATTCTGGCGGAGGTGCGGCGCGATCAAGAGCTTCCCCCGCAGCGCGAGCAGATTGCCACGACGAGGCACCTTCGGCACCGAAGCGTGCAAGCAAAATGAGCTGGAGAGCGGGCGCGGGCGCACGTCACTCGCGCCCCCTCGTTCGCACAGCTCTTCATCTGGGGTCCTGATTCAAAAACATTAATGGTTCGTATGGTTGATGGTCGGCAGGACCCAGCCCGAAGCGGAAGCTCGCGTGCCGCAAAAGATCTCCCGTGAGCGGTCACTCGTAGACCCACGCCTGGTGCGAAATGATTTATTCGCAGACCTCAAGCTCAGAGCATAATCTGCGAGCCTTCGCACATGGATCGAGCCTGTAGAAGTCACTGCGCTCTGGCTGTGGTATCAGCTTTTGAGCTCCACGAAATCCGTATCGAAGAACTCGTGAGTCCCACGATCGCCCGCCATGCGGCGTTTCGCCTCGGCGGTACGCAGCTCGGCGCGGCGGATCTTGCCGGACACCGTCTTGGGCAGATCGCAGAATTCGATGAGCCGAATCTTCTGGTAGGGCGCCAGACGACTGCGCGCAAACGCCAGAATGCTACGCGCCGTTTCGGCATCGGGCGGCACGCCGGGCTTCAGGATCACGCAGGCTTTTGGCACGCACAGGCGTTTTGGATCCGGGCTTTCGACGACCGCGGCTTCTGCCACTGCCGGGTGCTCCATCAGCGCGCTCTCGAGTTCGAACGGCGAGATTCGATAGTCTGAACTCTTGAACACGTCGTCGGTACGTCCGACGAACCAGAAGAAGCCATCGGCGTCGCGCGACGCGACGTCGCCGGTACCGTAATAGCGGCCACCGAGGGCGTTCTGCGTCTTCGCGGCATCTCTGGCGTAGCCCATCATGATCCCGGCCGGGCGTGGGTTGAGTACGACCGACAACTCCCCCTCGTCGACTTGCTTGCCATCGTCGTCGAGCAGCTCGAGCGTGTAGCCCGGCAGCAGCCTCCCCATCGAGCCGTAGCGCACCGGCTGTCCCGGCGGGTTACCGAGCATGGCGGTGGACTCGGTCTGTCCATAACCCTCACGGATGACGAGGCCCCACGCCGCCTTCACTCGCTCGATCACTTCGGGATTCAAAGGCTCGCCTGCGCTGACCAGCTCGCGCAGCACCACCGGATACTTCGAGAGGTCCTCAAGAATCAGCGCGCGCCAGGCCGTTGGCGGTGCGCACAGCGTCGTTACGCCACAGCGGACCAGGGTGCTGAGCGTCTTTGCCGCATCGAATCGTCCCTGGTTGTAGACGAAGACCGTGGCGCCGACGGCCCAGGGCGCGAAGAAGCAGCTCCAGGCGTGCTTGGCCCAGCCCGGCGTGCTGACGTTGAGATGGACATCGTCCTCGCGCAGACCGATCCAGTACAGGGTGCTGAGATGTCCCACCGGATAGCTGCGCTGCGAGTGCTGCACCATCTTCGGTTTCGATGTGGTGCCGGACGTGAAGTACAGCACACAGGGATCGTCCGCCAGGGTTGGTCCGTCGGGCTCGAACGCGGCCGGCGCAACGGCCGCCTTGCCATAGTCGTCCCATCCTTCCGCCACCCCGCCGACGCTCACGCGGATGCAGGCGTCTGCCAGGCTCGCGAAGCGTCCGAGGGTCGATGCCTCGACGATAACGGCACGCATCTGTCCCCGCTCGATGCGGTCTTTGAGATCTGCCTCGGACAACAGCATCGTGGCCGGGCTGAGTACGGCGCCGAGCTTGATGGCGGCCAGCATGATCTCCCATAACTCGACGCGGTTAGGGAGCATCACCAGCACGCGATCACCGCGCCGGATACCGAGTGCGCGCAGGTAGTTCGCAGCGCGATCGGAAGCCACGCGCAAGGCCTCGAAGCTTTGTGAGATGTCGGCACCCGAGTCGTCGACGATTCGCAGCGCGATGCGGGTGTTCGCCCGCGCCATGTCGTCAAAGTGATCGAGCGCCCAATTGAACGTGGCCGTGTCGGGCCACTGAAAGTCGTCCATCGCCCGGCGATAGTCCGAGCGGTGACGAATGAGCAGGTCTCGAGCAGCCCGATAAGCCTCGGTGGCGTCTTTTGAAGACATAGCAGTGCCTGAGTTGTTTGAACACCACGGTTAGGCAACAACCGCGGCCGATCGTGGCAAACCCGGATCGCGGTCCGACATTGGCGCACGAGATTTATCCCAACGCCAGTAGCTGTCTTCACTTGTGGAAACTTGAATCAAGTCCTGCGGGAAACATGGCAAAGATCAGGCGCAGGGATTTGCAGATAGTGACTTTGCCTCGCGTGATGTCGGAGCGAGGCACCGTCTATCTCCCACCCCGACCACGAGCCCATGCAACTGCCAACCACTGAAGAGCTCGCCAGCGCAGCGAAGGCGCTTGGCATGACGCTGACACCAGAACAATCTGCTGAGTATCGGTCGCTCATGCAGGGGACCGTCGAGGGGTATCAGCTGCTGGCCAGACTCCCGGACAACCTGCCGGTCGTCCACTACCCGCGAACCCCGGGTTACTTTCCGAGCGCGGAGGAGAATGCCCTCAACGCCTGGTACGTCAAGACGGTTATCAAGGGTGCCGCCGATGGGCCGTTGAAGGGAAAGCGAGTCGCCATCAAGGACAACGTCTGTGTCGCCGGCGTCCCGATGATGAACGGTGCGGCCACCCTGGAGGGATATGTCCCTGACTGTGACGCGACGGTCGTCACCCGAATTCTCGACGCCGGTGGACAGGTCGATGGCAAGGCCCACTGCGAATTCTTCTGCATGTCGGGCGGGAGCCACACCAATGCAAAAGGTGTGGTCTGGAATCCCCGAAAGCGCGGACACCTGGCGGGCGGCTCGTCCTCGGGAAGTGCGGCGCTGGTTGCGGCAGGCGAGGTCGATCTCGCGATCGGGGGAGACCAGGGGGGATCGATTCGGATTCCGTCCGCGTACTGCGGCACCGTGGGGATGAAGCCCACGTTTGGGTTGGTGCCTTACACCGGCGCCATGCCCATCGAGGCAACCCTGGATCACCTGGGGCCGATCAGTCGCACGGTAGAGAGTAACGCCGCGTTCCTCGAAGTTCTCGCCGGTCCTGACGGTCTGGATCCCCGGCAGAGTGGTCAGCCCCGCGAGCCTTACGCCCAGGCCCTGGGCAAGTCCATTCGAGGCCTCAGGATCGGCATCCTTAGCGAGGGATTCGGACACGCCAACTCGGATCCGCAGGTGGATGAAGTCGTACGCGAGGCCGCCGCCGTGTTTCAGAGGCTCGGGGCGGACGTCCGGGAAGTATCGATACCGGACCACCTCATTGCCCCTGCGGCGTGGTCGGTGATCGCGCACGAAGGCGGCACTCAACAGATGCTTCTCGGCAACGGGTTCGGCTTCAACTGGAAAGGACTTTACATCCCCAGTCTGATGCAGGCTCACGACTCCTGGCGGACACGGGCCGACGCCTTCTCGGAGTCCCTCAAGGCGACCGCGCTGTTTGGCCAGTACGCGCTGACGAAGTATCGAGGCCTCTACTACGCCCGCGCCCAGAACCTCTCCCGGCGAATCTGCGCGGCCTATGACCGCGCGCTCGCGGACCACGACGTCCTGCTGATGCCCACGGTTCCCATCAGGGCGCCCAAGGCGCCGGCAGCAGGGGCGTCGATCACGGAGATCTGCATGCGAGCGTTCGAAATGATCGGCAACACCGCACCCTTCAATCTCACCGGCCATCCAGCCATTTCCATCCCTTGCGGGGTGCGCGACGACCTGCCGATCGGAATGATGCTGGTGGGCCGCCACGAGGCGGAGTCCACTCTGTATCAGCTTGGCCACGCCTTCGAGCAGGGCGCCGACTGGCAGCGTCTGTAGAGGCCACCAGCAATGCTTCGTTCTACCACTAGCTCCCTCTCACCGAGAGAGCGCGTTGCACTCGACCACCTGAAGAAAGGGCTCTCCAATCAGCAGATCGCCGAGGCGATGGGAATCTCGGTCAACACGATCAAGGCACACCTCAAGAACATCTTCTTGAAGCTCGACACGCGATCCAGAGCGAGGACCTTCGCGCAGATTCAGATCCCGCGTCGATGCATTGCGCCTTGCGAGCAGGACAAGGCAGTCGCAAAGATCGCCAGTCATCGCGTGCTGCAGACGCTACTCGACGGTTTAACCGCAGGGGCCACGAACAAGCAACTGGCTCGCACGCTGACGCTGTCCCCCAACACGATCAAATTTCATTTGAAGAGTATCTACCGCGAACTGGGGGCCAAAAATCGCGTCGAGACCTTGGCCATTCTGATCGAGCGCTCGGCCACGGCTACCCAAGAAGCCTCGATGCCAGAGGTGACGGATCGCCCGGGGATCGAATACTCGCCGGGGTCGTGTTTTCTGCAGCCACAGTAAATCAAGCGGTGCCGCCATCAAGAGACAGAAGTGCGGTTCGCAACGTGGATTCACATGGATTAAGGAGACTATATGGATGGAGTACATGATCTGGGCGGCGTCGATGGTTTCGGCGCGGTGGTTCGGGAGCCGAACGAGCCCGTTTTTCACGAATCCTGGGAGTCGATCGGATACGCGTTGATCTTCGTCGGTGCTGCTGAGATCGGCGCGTTCACGATCGACGAGCTGCGACACGCCATCGAGCGCATGGAGCCGCGACACTATCTCGCGTCGACCTACTACGAGAGGATCGTCACCGGTGTCGCAGCGCTGTTCGTCGAGAAGGGCCATATCACGAAGGAAGATCTCGAGCGACGTGCTGGCGGTCCGTTTCCTCTGGCGCGCCCGCCCACGGAGGGCGAACTGGCGCGGTCGCAGGCGGTTCCGTTCGCGGTAGGGCAGAAGGTGCGCGTTCGCAAGGAGCACTTCCGCGGCCATACGCGGATGCCCAAGTACGTGCGCGGACACGTCGGGGTCATCGAACACATGGCGCCGCGCTTTCCCTTCGCCGGTTCGGCGGGACATGGAATCCCGGCACAGAGTGAGCCCACGTATCACGTTCGCTTCGCGGCGGATCAGCTTTGGACCGACGCCGCTCCCAACTCGACCGTGATGGTCGATCTCTGGGAAAGCTACCTCGAAGCCATACCGGCGTAGAACTCGTGCACCCCAATCATCAGGAGACATTTATGTCCGATCATCACCCTTCAGCGGCGCCCGCATCGCGGGCTTCACGCGCTTTCGCTTTGCGCGACGCCCTGCAAGAGAAGAATCTCATTCCGGACCAGTACATCGAAAAATTCCACCACACGGCCGAGCAGGAGTGGAGCCCGAAGAACGGAGCCCACGTCGTCGCGAAAGCCTGGTGCGAGCCCGCATTCAGGGAGCGACTGCTCAAGGACGCGACGTCCGCCTGCGCTGAACTCGGCTATCACGGGCCGCAGGGAGAGTACATGGTCGCGCTGGTGGACACGCCGACGCTCCATCACGTGATCGTATGCACGCTGTGTTCCTGCACGGCGTGGCCTGTTCTGGGGCTCCCGCCAGATTGGTACAAGAGCTTCGAGTACCGCTCCCGTGTGGTGCGGGAGTCGCGAACGCTGCTCAAGGAGATGGGGCTCAACTTGCCCGAGTCCGTCGAGATTCGCGTGTGCGACACCTCTGCAGAAACCCGATTCCTGGTCCTTCCGGTGCGTCCTGCAGGAACGGAGGACTGGACCGAGGCCGAGTTGGCGTCCCTCATCACAAAGGATGTCTTGATTGGGGTGGCGTTGCCACAACTACGCTAGTCTTTCGCGCAGTGAAAAAGGCCCTGGGAGTACCCAGGGCCTTTTTCGTTTCTGCGGCTTGTACAACAGACTCGTAACTCCGGGAAAGTCAGTCAACAACTCCAAGAACTGAGGGACAGCGCGAAGGAGTTCCTACCGACAAAGTTCATCCAGGCCATCTACCGGCCGTATGAACATCTCAGGAGATACCGCTATGCGTATTCGGAAGTATGACTTCAACTACAGCCGCCGGGCTTTCATGGAGAAGGTGGCCACGGGTGCGGGGGCCGGTGTGCTCGCTCCGCTGTGGCCGACCATCGCCCATTCGGCCGATGACATCAGCAAAGCCTACCCGGACGAGCTGCTCTCGATCGAGATGTATACCAAGGGCAAGATCAAGCCTGGCGACGTCATCACTGCGAATAATGTGGAGATCGTGAAAGAGCTTCTCGACCCGATCTGCTACAAGCAGGTCAAGGAGTTTGGGCGTCGGCTCATCATCGAGAAGTCCACCACGGACGTCACGCAATTGTTCACGGCCGATTACCTTGAGGCCACGCTACGCAATCAAGGGCGCGCGAAGATCCTATCGGACGGCAACATCTGGACCGATGGAAAGGAAGGCAGCCCATGGATCGGCGGAGCGCCGTTCCCTGACGCCAAGACTGGCGACGAGGCCGCCTGGAATTGCACCATCGCCTGGGGCAAGCACGACTACTCGCAGTACGCCATCCCGGCCTGGAATCTGAATCCTGACGGCGACGTGGGCTACCGTCAGGATTTCGTGTGGTGCGAGCTCAACACCACGGCGCGCGCAGACGGTACGGTATTCAACGGAATGAAGGACAAGCTGCGCCTTCAGACTGTCTTCTTCACCGGGCCGAACGACATCAAGGGCTCGTCGTTCCTTTCGGTGTGGGACTACGACCAGCGCAAGTTTCCCGAACTGTACGGTTACTTCCCGGCGTTCAAGCGGGTGCGTCAGTTCCCGACGAATCAGCGTTTCGAGCCCCTGGTTCCGGGCATCACGTTCTTCCTGTCGGACGCCTGGGCCGCCGGCGACCCCAAGCAGACCTGGAGCAATTACAAGATCGTCGAGCGCAAGCCGCAGTTGGCGCCGGTCGGCACCGGCAGAAACTGGTACGGCAAGGATCCGCTCTGGCATCACCCCTTTCATGGCGGCGCCAAGGGCAAGACGTTCATGGACACCTACTTCACGCTGGTGCCGGAAACGATCATCTTCGAGGCCAATCCAACCGGCTACCCGCGCGCACCCGTCGGCAAGAAGATCGTGTACGTCGACGCTCGCAACAGCCATTTCTATAACACGAACACGACGGATCGGCGTGGAGAGATCTGGAAACAGTTCGAGGTCGGCAGCGGTCAGTTCAAGAACGAGGGCGTGTCCTTCAACGACGTGAAGGGCCGTCCGGACTGGTCATGGCAGACCTGTCACAGCCACGACATCCAGTCGAACCGCATGACGATGCTGGTTCACGCCAAGGAGGTCACCGGCGGCTACAAGACCAAGTTCCACGCCGACGGCGAGGACGTCTACAACAAGTATTTGACCACCTCGGCTCTTGCCCGTCTGGGCACGTAAGGATCGTGATTCCTCCAGCATAGTTACCACTATGCGCCTCGGCTGGCGGTGAAAACCGCCAGCCTTTCTTTTGCCCCAAGAAATCGCTGTAGGCCCGAAGCGTGGCAACGCCCCCGGGTTCAGCCCTTCGGCAGACAGCGTTCTCGAAATTCTCTTGGTGACTGCCCGTAGGCCCTTTTGAATGCGCGGCTTAGATGGGAGCTGTCACTGAATCCACAGCGGAAGCCGATCTGCGTCACGCTCAGATGGCGCAACCGGAGATCACTCAGTTCTCGCCGAAGGTTTTCCAGGCGCTGGCACCAGATCCATTCGGAGAGCGTCTGACCCTGGGAGTCGAATACGCGATACAGCGAGCTCACGGACATCTGCAGGCCCGCCGCGATCGTCTTGATCGATAGGCTTGGATCGCCGAGGTTGGCGCGTGTGAAGCTGATGATTCGCTGCAGGTGATAGCCGTGCAGTGCCGTCGGCGGTGCGGGCCCCTCGGAACTGATCGTACGTAAGCCAGCGGTCAGCACGTCTACGATGCTCGCGGCGACGGCGTCGAACGCGACAGGCTCGAGGGTATCGACGTTTCTCAACAGGACGCCCACCATTTCATGCAAAAGGTGCCCCGCTCCTTGTCTGCCGTTCACCCGGGTAGCGGTGAGGGACGACGCATTCGGGCTGAGCGCCATCAGCGTGCGTCGAGGCACTTTCAAGGTCAGCTGGTCCATGCCGTCCGGATACTGAAGCTCATAGGGGCGCGAGCTATCGACGATTGCGAAGTCGCCCACCTCGAGCACCGCACTGCGACCATCCTGAATGGCGTGGCAGCGCCCTCCGGCCTGAATCGGAACGATGAAAAACTCCTCATTGGATCGGCTCACCAGAGACTTGGTGCGGATGACCCGTTGAGGCGAGGCGTTGATGGTGCCGATGTCGATATCAGCGACCTTGTTCTGCCGGACCTCGCCGAAGAACGCGGCGGTCCGCGAATCACTTGCCGGTTCGCAATCGAGCTGCACATATGCGTCGCAAATGACCTCCCGCCAATACGCGGCTGCCTCTTTTGGGGGCGCGCTCTCGGTCGATAGGACTCTTGTCATGGCGGCTGTCCTCACTTGTACCCAAGTGCCCTCTGGGCAAAACAGATGACGCAATGGGTGTACCAAAGCTAACGTAACACGTCAGTGTTTCCGATACATCGTCGTGGTTCATTACGCGTGATTTCGGACCTCGGACGCAATACTTTTCGGTCGACAGACCTCGCAAGAAGCCGCCGGCTCAGCCAGTCCACGTACTTCTGCCCGGAATCTGTACGCCAGAATAATTGCCCTGATTCGTAGAGATATTTCTGCCCTGGCGTCCGTCGTGTGAGCCGGGACTATGAACAGTTGTTCCACCCGCGCGAGTCTTGGACGATCTGCTGGTTGAAACCTCGTCGATTCCATAAGAACCGCAGTCATGTTTCGCGAGAAGTACATCCAAGTCGACGAATCCTCGGCAACCAGGCTCTGCCTCAGGTTCTATCCATGCCTTCGTACATCGGTGAGGTCGGACACCGCTTCGACGGTCCGTCGTGAGATCGGCTGAAGGGTGTCGTCCGGCATTCTGAAACGGGAGTTCAAGGCTTCATTGCCCGCCAGTTGAGCGTTTGATTTCCAAGTTCAATGCTTGATTTCGATCCGACAACATCGCTTCTTCGCGGCGAAGTGCAACAGAAACTCCATCTGGTCTGCAAGAATTCTGCGGTTCGACAGGATCAGATATTCGGCGAGGTTGGGCGTGTAGGGCACGGCCAGAAGCTTCATGTTCGCTTCCTCGGGCGTGCGATCGGCCTTGCGGTGATTGCAGCGCTCGCAGGCGGTGACGCAGTTCTCCCAGACACCTTCGCCACCGCGGGAAGCAGGCATGACGTGATCGCGTGTGAGCATCGAGGTGGGGTACTGGTTGCCGCAGTAAAGGCACAGGTTGCGGTCGCGCTGGAATAGGGTGCGATTGGTCAGCAGTGGCGTGCCGCTGGCATATCGACGAGTGCGGTCGGCAACCGCGATGATCGAGCCGATCTCGAAATGCGAGCGTTCCCCGGTACGTGCGCAGACGCCGCCGAAAATGCGGAAGCGCCCTTCTCCGGCTTCCCAGCAGACGCGGTCGCGCGCGTACAAGGTCACTGCCGATTGCCAGCGAATCCAGGCGACCGGCTGACCGCCAGCGTCGAGCTTGAGGATCGAAGGAATCATAGTCGTGGCTCTGAAACCGCGTCTTGCCTCGCCAGCAAATTGGGTGGGACTGCTTCTGTCAGCTTGGGAATGTGCCCGTTTCGTATGGAGGCTTCAAGACAGCGGGCACCCCGAGTATCGACGATTCTTCGATCCGTCGTACCCGGGGCAAGAAGACGTTCCGTCGCCGCCCGCTAGCTGCGGAAATAAGCCTGCGCGAACGCGGCGTGCATCTCGCCGAGGCCGATCTGGATTTCGTCGATGAATTCGGACAAGCCTTTCTCGACCAGGTGGTCGATGCTGGCGTCCTGCACCAGGGCGCGGACGCGCCAAAGCGTGCGCTCCACGCTGCGGTTCTCGGGCAGGTTCGGCAGCGAGCGGCCGATCATGCCCAGACAGTAGATGACGCTGCGCGGAAACTCGCGGTTCTGCAGCAGGAAGCGCAGCACACCGGTGCGGTTGACTCTCGCGCGAACATGGCGACGGTACATCTGGTACGCGGTGAGAGAACGCAGCACGCTCATCCACTGGATGTTGTAGAACGGTGCGAGATCCTGCTTGGGGCCTGCTTCGGGACTGCGTTCGATCAACGAGGTGGAGCGCACGTCGAGAATGCGCGTGGTCATGTCGGCCTGCTCGATGTGGGTCCCGACTCTCAGAAACTGGAAACCGACATCGCGGCTCATGTTGGTGGTGAGGGTGCCGTACACCAGCACGGAGCCGTCGATCACGCGCTGCAGAAACTCCTGCCGGCGGGTGCGCGACATCACCATCTCACCGCGGTCCTGCACGAAATAGTGCAGGGCGTTGAGTTTCTCCCAGACTTCGCGCGGCACGCTGTCGCGCACCGTGCGCAGGATCTCGCGCGCATGCTGCAAGGCAGACAGGATCGACCCGCCGTTGCGCTCGTCCAGCATCAGGAAGCGCAGCACGTTGGTCTCGGAATAGTCCGAGTAGTGCTCGCGGTACAGCGCGTCCGAGCCGACGATCTGGATCAGCGCCTCCCAGCCGAACGTCACGCTCTTGGGCAGGTCGAGCAGCAGGTTGGCGTTGACGTTGATCAGGCGCGCCGTGTTCTCCGCGCGTTGAAGGTATCGGCCAAACCAGTAGAGATTGTCCGCGACGCGCGAGAGCATCAGCGTTTCCCCAAGGGGGACTGGGTTTGAGACTGCGATTGCGATTGCGATTGCGACTGCGTCGGCGCCGCGATCCCGTCCGCCTCCGTATCGACGATCCAGGTGTCCTTGGCGCCGCCGCCCTGCGAGGAGTTGACGACCAGGGACCCGCGTGTCATCGCCACGCGCGTGAGGCCGCCGGTGGTGACATAGGTGGAGTCGCCGCGCGAAAGAATGAAGGGGCGCAGGTCCAGGTGCCGCGGCTCGACCGTGCCATCGGTCATCAGGGTGGGTGCGGTGGAGAGCGAGAGGGTTGGCTGGGCCATGTAATTGCGCGGGTTGGCCAGGATCAATTTCCGGAATTTTTCGTGTTCTTCTGCCGTGGCGCGCGGGCCGATCAGCATGCCGTAGCCGCCCGACTCGTTGGCAGGCTTGACCACCAATTGAGCGATATTCGCGAGCACGTGCTCACGGTCCGCATCGATCATGCACAGCCAGCTCGGCACGTTGGGCAGGATCGCGTCCTCGCCGAGGTAGTACTTGATCATCTTCGGGACGAAGGCGTACACCACCTTGTCGTCTGCCACCCCGGCGCCGGGCGCGTTGGCGAGGCCCAGTTTGCCCTTGAGCCAGGCACGCATCAGGCCCTTGACCCCCAGGATCGATTCGGGGAGGAACACTTCCGGGTCAAGGAACAGATCGTCGATCCGCCGGTAGATCACGTCCACCCGTTTCGGCCCGTCGATGGTGCGCATGTAGCAGCAGTCGTCGTCATCCACGAACAGGTCCGTGCCCTCGACCAGCTCGATGCCCATCTGCTGTGCCAACCAGGCGTGCTCGAAGTACGCGCTGTTGTAGATGCCGGGTGTCAGCAGCACGATATTGGGTTGATCCAGCGGACGCGGCGACATGGCCACGAGCATGTCGTAGAGCTGCGCCGGGTAGTCATCCACCGGCAGAATGGTGGTGTTCTCGAACAGTTCCGGGAACACGCGCTTCATCACCATGCGGTTCTCGACCATGTAGCTCACGCCGGAAGGTACACGCAGGTTGTCCTCCAACACGTACAGCGTACCGTCGCGGTCGCGCACCAGGTCACTGCCGCAGATGTGTGCCCACACGCCGTTGTGCGGCCTCATGCCTACGCACTGGGGACGGAAGTTCACCGAGTCCTGCAACACCTCGGCCGGGAACACCTTGTCCTTGATGATCTTCTGATCGTTGTAGATGTCTTCGATGAAATGGTTGAGCGCGGCCACGCGCTGCTTGAGGCCGGCCTCGGTCTTTTCCCATTCACGACGCGGGATCACGCGCGGGATCACGTCGAACGGCCAGGCTCGGTCGACGTTCTTGCCCTCGCTGTAGACCGTGAAGCTGATCCCCATGACCTTGATCGCCAACTCGGCGGCGAGGCGGCGTTCGGCGAGTTCGGGGTCGGTCAGATCGTCGAGATAGTCGGCCAGTCGCCGTGCCGCTGGCCAGGCCTTGCCGGGCCCCTCGAACAGCTCGTCGTAAAAGTTCTCGCAGCGATAGTTTTGCCAGTCGATGGCCATGTAGGCAGGGCGGGCTCTTGTAGTGTGTTCCGGGCGAAAGCTACCCGAAAGGCGACGCAAAACACAGGCCACCGGGGTAAACTCGCGCAACTTTTTAACGTTCCCTCATGGCCAAATCCAGACCCGCACTCGAATTCAAGGGCCGCATGCTCTCGCTGACCCGCGTGCGGATTCTGGAGATGAACCCGACTGCGATCGAAGCCCAGCTCAACATGTTCACCCGCTCCCTGGGTGAGGCGGCCGCTGGCCTGCCGGTGGTGCTGGACGCGGATCAGTCGCTGGACCTCAAGCCGGTGCTGGCGCTGATGCGGTCCGCGGGCCTGCAACCGATCGCGGCCCTCGATGGGGCTCTGGCCTTTGCCGCGCGCGCTTCGGGACTCGCCGTGCTGTCGCTGGACCTGGTGTCGGACGCCAGTCTGCGCGCGAGCCTGGAGGCGGCGCAGCCACCGCCCGAACCGGCGGCGCCCGCGCCATCGGCGCCGGCCGTGCACAAGCCGGCGCGCGTGATCACCGATCACATCCGTTCGGGCCAGCAGATTTACGCGGAGGGTTCAGACCTGATCGTGATGAGCACCGTGAGCCCGGGGGCCGAGGTGATTGCGGACGGCTGCATCCACGTTTACGGTCAGCTCCGGGGGCGCGCCATCGCCGGGGCACGCGGCGACGACCAGGCGCGGATTTTCTGCAAGATAATGGAGGCCGAGCTGCTCGCAGTGGCCGGCATCTATGCGGTGGCCGATCAGATGAAGGGCGCGCTGCGCGGCCAGCCGGTGCAGGCTTTTCTCGTGAATGGACAACTCAGAATAGAAAAGCTGGAAGCTTGAATGCTTGGGGCCGCGCGCTGCGCGGGTTGGGAAAAATCTCGTCAGAGGCTTTCACTTGGCAAAGATCATCGTGGTGACTTCGGGCAAGGGCGGGGTGGGCAAGACCACCACCAGCGCCTCGTTTGCGACCGGCCTTGCGGCGCGTGGCAAGAAGACCGTCGTGATCGACTTCGACGTGGGCTTGCGCAATCTCGATCTCATCATGGGCTGCGAACGGCGCGTGGTGTTCGATTTCGTCAACGTCATCCAGGGCGAGGCCAACCTGCGCCAGGCCCTGATCAAGGACAAGGCGCATGAGAATCTGCTGATCCTCGCGGCCAGCCAGACGCGCGACAAGGATGCGTTGACCCAGGAGGGCGTCGAGCGCGTGCTCAACGATCTTGCCAAGGACTTCGACTACATCGTCTGCGACTCGCCGGCGGGCATCGAGCGCGGTGCGCACCTGGCGATGTACTTCGCCGACGAGGCGCTGGTCGTCACCAATCCCGAAGTGTCCTCCGTGCGTGACTCCGACCGTGTGCTCGGCCTGCTGTCGAGCAAGACCCAGAAGAGCGAGCAGAACGGCGGGCGGGTCAAGGAACATCTGGTGGTCACGCGCTACAACCCGGCGCGGGTGGAAAAGGGCGAGATGCTGTCGCTGCAGGATGTCAAGGACATCCTGGCCATTCCGATGCTTGGCGTCATTCCCGAGTCTGCTTCCGTACTGACATCTTCCAACTCTGGCGCTCCCGTGATCAACGACATGACCACCGACGCCGGCCAGGCCTATGACGACCTGGTCGCCCGTTTCCTGGGCGAGGACCGACCGCACCGATTTATCGAGGTCCAGAAGAAGGGCTTCTTTGCCAAGCTCTTCGGAGGCTGACATGGGCTGGCTAGATATTTTCAGGGCCAAGAAACCGCAGACCGCCAGCGTGGCGCGGGACCGGCTGATGATGGTGGTGGCCTACCAGCGCGAGGACGACGGCCGTCGTCCCGGCGCCGGCGGCGATTCGAGACCCAGCTACCTCCCGGCGATGCGCGAGGAACTGCTGGCCGTCGTGCGCAAGTACGTGCACGTCCCGGACAGTGCGGTGCAGGTCAACCTGCAACGGGAGGCGGGATCCGAAGTGCTGGAGATGAATATCACCCTGCCCGAGCGGACGGACTGAACACGCCAGGGACGCTGCCGGGCCGCGACGGTGATTCCGATCAGCCCGTGTTCTGCAGGCCCTGCGCGACGCCGTTCACCGTCGCCACCAGCGCGTGCAGCAGCGCCTCATCCTGTCCGCCCGCACGGCGCCAGCGCGCCAGCAGGTCGAGCTGGATCAGGCTGATCGGATCGACGTAAGGGTTGCGCAGGCGGATCGACTCCGCCAGCCGCGGGTCTTTCGACAACAGGCGGTCCTCTCCGCGCAGCTTGAGCACCCAGTGCACGGTGCGCTCGAATTCGCTGCGGATCATGGGGAAGAAGCTGTCGTGCAGCGGCCCGCTGAGCTTCGAGAACCGCTCGGCGATGGCCAGATCGCACTTGGCCAGCACCATGTCCACGTCGTCGAGCATCACGCGGAAGAAGGCCCAGTCGCGCGACATCTCCATCAGCGGCACCTCGCCGCCGTCCCGCGCGAAGCGTTCCAGCGCGCTGCCCAGGCCGTACCACGCCGTGATGATGGCGCGGCATTGGGTCCAGGCGAACACCCAGGGAATGGCGCGCAGGGACTCCACCCCCACCATCGTGCCGCGGCGCGACGGCCGCGAGCCCAGGGTCATCTTTTCGATCACGTCGATGGGCGTGGCGAGGCGGAAATAATCGACGAAGCCCTCGGCGTCGACGAACTCGCGGTAGGCCTCGCGGCTATGGCCGGACACCGTGGTCATGGCCGCGCGCCAGCCGGCTTCACGCGGCTCGGCGAGGCGCGGGCGCAGCGAGGCGCGAAGGGTGGCGCCTACCATCTGCTCCAGGCTGCGCAGCGCCAGCGCGCGGATGCCGTACTTGCGGTGGATCACCTCGCCCTGCTCGGTGACGCGGAAGGTGCCCGCCACCGAGCCGCGCGGGCTGGACATGAGCGCGGGCACGATCTTGCCGCCGCCGCGACTGGCCGAACCGCCACGGCCGTGGAAGAAGCTGAGCCTGATGCCGGCGGACTGCGCCACATCCAGCAGTTCGACCTGTGCGCGCTGCAAACCCCAGCGCGAGGCCACGGTGCCGCCGTCCTTGCCGCTGTCGGAGTAGCCGAGCATCACGGTCTGGCGGTCGCCGCGCGCCGACAGATGACGGCGGTACAGTGGGTCGGCGAACAGGGCACGCAGGGTGTCGGGACCGGCGCGCAGGTCGTCCACGGTTTCAAACAGCGGCGCGATGTCCAGCGGCACGTCGCCGCGACGGTCCACAAACCCGGCATGGCGCGACAGCGCGAGCACCGCCAGCACGTCGGCCGGGCGCTGCGCCATGCTGATGATGTACAGCCCCACCGCGTCCTGGCCGTAGGTGTCGATGGAATGCGACAGGGTGGTGAACACGTCGCAGCAACGCTTGACGGTGGCGTCGTCGGAGGCAGCAAAGGTCTGCGCCGCGCCCGCATACGGGCCCAGGCGCTGGGCCTGCGTTTCAGCATCCAGCGCGGGCCAGCCCTCGTCGCCGATCAGCGCGGCGATGGCTTTGGCATGAATGCGTGAATCCTGGCGGCAGTCCAGCCGCGCCAGGTGAAAACCGAACGTGCGCTGCCGCCACAGCAGGCGCCGCACCGCGAACCAGCCGGCGTGCAGGCCCTTGCCCGCGAGCAGGCTGTCGGACACCAGCTCGATGTCGGCGCGGAAGGCGTCCGCGTTCACATAACCGCCCTCGGCGTCGCGCTGCGTGGCGCGCAGACGCGCACGGACGAAGGTCAGGAACACGCGGTAGGGCATATCGGCGTGACGCGGCCGGATCAACTCTGCGGCCTGCGGCAGCAGAGTTCGGTAATGCGCGGTGCGGCGCAGCAATTCGGAGGCCACGTCCACCCGGTCCAGGGTCTGCGACAGCAGGCGCGCCAGCTCGCCGACCTCGGCCACGTAGCGGTCCAGCACCGCCTCGCGCTGACTCCTCAAAGTGGCCGCGATGGTGTCGGCACCGACGTTCGGATTGCCATCCATGTCGCCGCCCACCCAGGAGCCGAAACGCAGCAGGCGCGGCAGTTCCACCTCGTTGCCGTAGACCGCCTGCACCGCGTGTTCCAGCGCCTCGTAGAACGTCGGCACGATGTTGTAGATCGGACCGGCGATGTAGAAGCCGATCTGCTCGAACTCGTCCTGCACCGTGGGTTTCACGGCCGCGGTCTCGCTGGTCTGCCAGGTGGACGTGAGCGCCATGCGCAGGCGGCCCCAGTCGGCATCGCGCTCGGACGGCGTGAGGGTGGGGTCGAACTCGTTGATCAGGCAGCGCACGATCTCCTGTTCCTTCTCCAGGATCGAACGCCGCACTGCCTCGGTGGGATGCGCGGTGAACACCGGCTCCACGTCCAGCCGGCCCAGCCACAGCATCAGTTCCTTGCCGCTGACGCCGCTGGCTTTCAGGCGCGTGAGCGTGTCGGCCAGGCTTTCCGGCTGTGGCGTGCGGCTCTCGCGCTGGTAGTCGCGGCGGCGGCGGATGCGGTGCACCCGCTCGGCGATGTTCACCGCCTGGAAATAGCTGGAGAACGCGCGGGTCAGCGACTCGGCATGGGCGACCGGCAGCCCGGTGAGCAGGGCGCTCAGGTGGTCGAGCGCGCCGGCATCCTCGCGCCGGCGGATGGCCGCCGCGCGCACCGTTTCGACGCCGTCGAGGAAAGCCGTGCCGACCTGTTCGGCCAACACCTCGCCGACCGTCGCACCAAGGCGGCGCACGTTTTCGCGCAGGGGAGCGTCGGCCGGCGCACGGACGCTGGAGATATCGGTGGAGGGGCTGTCCATGCCTTCGACTAGCAAGGCGAATGCCTGAGTCGAGAACGGCGATACCGCATCGCCACCGGCCTTTACAGCGCCACGCGGAATCCCGACCGTGCCACCGCCTCGTTCACGACCCCGTCCAGCCCGGCCAGTATCTTGACGTCTGCGTCCAGAGCCACGGCGAGATGCAGGCCGGCAATCCCCGCGTGAAGCTTGTCCGCGGTCCTGGCACGGAGCCCTGCGCCGCGCAGGCAGGCCGTACGGCTGACCGTCAGCAGGCGCAGGCCACCGGCGGTCAGGGCCTCGAAAGCCTTGCTTGCCGTCTTCGACCGGGTCGGCGGCAAGGGGGCCGGCTTCACACTGCCGATCGATTCACCCCCTGTGGACCGGGCCGGGTCGTACCGTGCTCGCACGGTCGAGTCCGCCGGCTACGTGACCGCGTGGAATCCTGATGGCGACGCACGGCTCTTCGATGGAACCCTTGATCGGCTTCCAACCAAGGGTAGGTCCGCTCGTCAGCCCGGCAGCAGCACGAACTCCATCGAGGTGCCGGCCAGTTCGATCCGGTCCTTGTCGACCAGCTTGCGCGCCTGCGTATCGATTTCCAGGCCGTTGACGATCGGACGCCGCCCGCCGCCGCCACTGCCGACATGAACGATGTAGTAGCCGTCCGCCCGCCGCGTGATGGCCGCGACCTGCACACCCGGCTGACCGATGGTGGTCAGGGCCTTGGTCAGTTCCATTTCCTTGCCCTGGTTGGCGCCGGAGTTGACACGCAACTTCGCCAGCAGCGGCTTGCCGACCACCCCGAAGGTGCCCGTGGAAGTGACCGCCCGTTCGGACTCGGTGAGCGCCCCGCCTGGCGTTCCGGCCGCCGCTGGACTGGCTGGCGCCCCTGCCTGCGACTGCCGCAGGACCATGGTCTTTTCGAAGTCGGCCGCGGGCTGCTTCTGCTCGGGTCTCAGTACCAGGGTTTTGTCGGCATTGGCATTGGCGTCCGGCCGATCTTCCTGACCTAGGTACTTGAGCGAGTTGCGGCCCATGCTGATGACGTCGCCATGCGCCAGCGGATATTTGGTGATGGGCTCGCCGTTGACCTGGGTCCCGTTGGTGGACTTGAGGTCTTCCAGGAACGAGTCTTCGAGCAGGGTGACAATGGCCGCGTGCTTGCCGGACACGGCCTTGTCGTTGAGGACAATGTCGTTGTTGGCGTGGCGGCCGATGGTGGTTCGCTCCTTGTCCAGCGAGACCTCGCTGGTGTTGCCGTTGGAATCGGTGATGATCAGCTTGCCCATGTGACTTGATCCGTAGGTTTCCTCTCGATTCTGGGTATCAGAACCATTCCAGCAGTCTCTCATACCATCGCCGACCCCTCGCGAACGAGGCATCGACCCTGGCCAGGCAGACCGACACGTTGTCCCTGCCGCCGCCATCCAGAGCTTGCTGGACCAGGGTCTTGGCGGCGATTTCCAGATTGTCGCCGTGACTTTGCAAGGATAAGGCGATGGCCTCGTCTGACACCATGTCGGTCAGGCCGTCGGAACACAGCAGCAGGACATCGCCGACCTCGACCGGGTCTTCCATCAGGTCCACGATCACCGCCGTTTCCGCCCCCAGCGCGCGCGTCACGATGTTCTTGCGCACCAGCTTGACCGCGTCTTCGCGCGTGTAGTGCCCGCGAGCGATCAGTTCTTCCAGCAGTGAGTGATCGCGCGTGACCTGTTCGAGAAAGCCGAAGCGGTAGCGGTACAGGCGGGAGTCGCCGACGTGTGCCACGCTCATGCGGTCGTCGTGCAGCAGGACCGCAACGATGGTGGTGCCCATGCCGGCGCATTGCGGCTGCGAATGTGCGACCTGGCAGATGGTCTCGTGCGCCGCCTCGATCGACTGTTTGAGCAGCAGGGAGGATTTCCGGTAACCGGTGTCGGCATCGACCTCGTTCTTGTCCAGATCCGGCCAGTCACGACGAACCATGTCCAGCACCGTGGTGGTGGCGATGCCGCTGGCGATCTCGCCCGCGTTATAGCCGCCCATGCCATCGGCCAATACCAGCAGGCCGATCTCCTGATCCTCCACCACCGCGTCTTCGTTGTTGGTGCGCACCCTGCCCACGTCCGTGAGCAGGGCGGTGGCGACATGGTCCTTGAGCGCCATGGCCGGTCTCCCCTCAGCCCAGCGTGGACAGCACCATGCGCAGATCGCGCGCAAGGTCGGAACCGCGTGCGTAGCGCGTCTCGAGGTTCTTGTCGAGGACCGTGTTGATCACGTCATCCATCAACTCCGGCAGATCGGGACGAACGGAGGAGATGGGCGCGTGTGGTTCGTTGGCGATCTTGAACATCAGGGTCGCCATCGATTCAGCCTGGAACGGCAGGACGCCGGTCAGAAGCTGATACAGGGTGACGCCGAGCGAGAACAGGTCCGAGCGCCCATCGACCTTGCGGCCGGCGAGCTGCTCGGGGCTCATGTAGCTGGGCGTGCCCAGCACCATGCCGGTCTTGGTCTTGCTGGAATCGGTGATGCGCGCCACCCCGAAGTCCGTGACCTTGATGGTCTTGGTGTCGGCGATGAGCATCAGGTTGGCCGGCTTGATATCGCGGTGCACGATGTTGCGCGTGTGCGCGTAGTCCAGCGCATCGGCGGCGTCGGCCATGTACCTGAGCGTTTCGGCGACCGACAGCAGGGCATTGGCCTTGGTGTGGCGCACCAGGTCGTAGCCCTTGATGAATTCCATCGCGATGTAGGCCAGGTCGTGTTCCTCGCCGGCATCGAAGATCTGCACGATGTGCGGGTGAGACAGATTGCCCGCCGCTTCGGCTTCGCGGAAGAAGCGCTCCTTGACCTCCTTGAGCTCGTCCACCTCGACGTCCTGCGCCAGGGTCATGGTCTTGATCGCCACCATGCGGCCGATCTTGGGGTCCTTGCCCAGGTACACCACGCCCATCGCGCCCTTGCCCAGTTCCTTCTCCACCTGGTAGCGACCGAGCATGGCTTTTTCCGTGCCGCCGTCGGCGCCCAGGACCAGGGTGCCGCCGGCGGTCTGTGCACCCCCGCCGGAGCCGAGGATCACGGTGTCCGACAGACGCTTGGCGCGCGTCAGCTTCTGCTGCACGTCGCGGAAAGCATTGTTCTTGGTGGCGATGAACTGGTACACGCTCTCGGCCTTGTTGAACTGGCGCTTGCGCTCGAAGTCCAGCGCCAGGTTGTAGAGCAGATCCAGCAGCCTGTCGTCCACCGGCTGCACGCGTTTGAACTTCTCGAAGGCCATGTCGAGCTGGCCCTGGCCCTGGAAGGCGAGCCCCAGCATCTTGTTGGACTCGGCATTTTCCTTCTCGCCCACGTTGACGAGAATGTTGGCAATTCGCAGCTTCTTGACCGTCATGAACAGGTGACCGAACACCACCAGGATGGCCGGGATGGTGAGCTTGAGCCAGGTCGCGCTGGCGGCCAGCAGATAGAACTCGGTGAGCAGCAGCATCGCGACCAGGCCGCCGCTGACCGCGAATCCCAGCGTCGGCGCCAGTCGCGGCAACAGGACAGCGAGGTAGGCGATGACCAGAACCAGGACCAGGAAGCTGACGAATCCGCCCCAGCCCGGCGCCACGAAGAAGTGTCCCTGCAGGATGCTGGAGATGGAGTGAGCCACGATCTGCACCGGCGCCATCGAACTGGCGATCGGCGTGCGGAAGTACGTGCCGATGCCGGCGGCGCTGGGGCCGATCAGGACGATCTTGTCCTTGAAATTATCCGCCTGGATCTTCCCTTCCTTGACGTCGAAGAAGGAATACACCGGGAACGCCGGCTGTCCGTCGATATCGCGATAGAACTGGAGATTCATGCGCAGCGCCGGCGTGGTCTTGATATCCACGCCGCCAAGCTGCACGCCCTCTCCCAGCCGCACGATGATGTCCTCGGGCTTCAAGTTCAGGAAATTCGCTGCGCTGATCAGCGCCAGCGAGGGGTAGAGGTCATCGTAGAACTGCACCACCAGCGGCTCGGAACGCCAGGTGCCGTCCGAGTCCAGCGTGGGGAAGATATGGCCGATGCCCAGTGCCGCCTCGCCTATGCCCTTGACCGGCGGCTCGACGCTGATCATGGGCAGCGGCAGCTTTCCTTCGGCCCGTGCGTCGACGTTGTCCTCGATCTCGCTCAGCGCGTTGCGTTGCACGTACGGCGGCAGCGGCGCCTCCTGCCGGCCCTGCGGCCGCCCCGGCTGCATCAGCATGGGCACGACCACGCGGCCCGAGTTGCGGAACGCCGTGCCCAGCACGTCATCGGCCGACACGCGACCGCGCGATTCCTCGATCTTGGCCTCCAGTCCCGCAATCTCCTTGGCGTACCGGGTCGCCAGGGCGGTCTCGCTCCAGGCCAGGTATGCGCGTGTCCCGGAGGGTTTGGTGGGGCCTGAGTTGTCTTTCAGGATGCCCTCCATCGTCTGTACTTCCCCGGGAATCTTCTGCGTCAGCGGCGATTTCTTGAGGAAGTCCGCGATCTCGTCGACCGCCATCGTATTGCCGTCTTTCTGCGCCTCGGAGTAGATGGCGGTGTTGGTCACCACCTTGGCGCCGACCTTGGAGAGATAGTCGATCATCTCCGCCTGCAGGTGGCGCGGCCACGGCCAGCGACCGAGCTTCTGGATGCTGCTGTCGTCGATGGCGATGACGGCGATCGCGGGGAAAGGCTCGCGATCATTGGCCCTGACCCCGGCGTCGTAGGTGTAGCGCTCCAGTCCCTGGAAACTGTCCGCGAGCACGCCGTAGGCGAGGATCACGAACGCGGCGCTGAACGCCACCGCCGCGAACCAGTCTTTCGACCAGAATTTCTCTTTCACTCCGATCTCCCCGTCCGGCCCCAGGGCCTGGCCCCATATGCGGGGATACTACCTTGGATTTCGACGATCGACGACACGACCGAACGATCATGCGCCGCCTCGGCGCGGCCATGCAGCGAAGCGGCATAATTCGCGGCCCCATCCCCCATCAGGTTTTTCATGAGCGCGACCTCCCTCCAGACCGTGATCATCGTCGGCGCCGGTCAGGCCGGCGGCGAAACCGCCTCCGAACTGCGCAAGCTCGGCTACGCCGGTCGCCTGGTCATCGTCGGCGAGGAGCCGCATCTGCCGTACAAGCGCCCCCCCTTGTCGAAGACCTATCTCGCCGGAACGGCCACGCGCGATTCCCTCTACGTGATCCCGCAGGCAGCGCTGGAGCGGGTGAACGTGGAATTCATCGGCGGCCTGCGGGCAGCGTCGATCGACCGTGCGGGCAGGACGCTGCAATTGG
This sequence comes from Panacagrimonas sp., assembly GCA_052387695.1. Classification (GTDB taxonomy): domain Bacteria; phylum Pseudomonadota; class Gammaproteobacteria; order Nevskiales; family Nevskiaceae; genus Panacagrimonas. The sequence goes on from JBQTIX010000189.1 coordinate 29,389, forward strand.
CGGACGGCCGCGCACTGTCCTACGACAAGCTGGTGCTCGCCACCGGCGGACGCCCGCGCATGCTGTCGTTGCCCGGCGCCGATGCGCCGAACGTGTTCGCGCTGCGCACCATCGCCGACGTCGATGCCATCCGCACGCACTGCGTGGCGGGCAAACGACTGGTGATCGTCGGCGGCGGCTACATCGGGCTGGAAGTCGCCGCGGTCGCGACCAAGCTGGGCCTTTCGGTGACGGTGCTGGAGAGCATGCCGCGCGTCTTGCAGCGCGTCACCGCGCCCGAGATGTCCGCCTTCTACGAGCGCGTGCACCGCGAAGCCGGCGTGGACCTGCGCACCGACGTGCAGATCAGGGCGTTCGAAAAAATGGGAGACGCGCTGGAGGTCGTACTGGGCGACGGCAGCCGCCTTGCAGCGGATTTCGTCGTGGTCGGCATCGGCCTGATCCCCAATGTGGAGCTGGCGCAGGCGGCGGGGCTGGCGGTGGACAACGGCATCGTCGTCGACGAATTCGCCTGCACCTCGGACCCGGACATCCATGCGGCCGGTGACTGCACCCAGCACCCGAGCGAATTCCTCGGCCGGCGTATCCGCCTGGAATCGGTGCAGAACGCGATGGAGCAGGCGCGCGTCGTAGCAGGCAACCTCATGGGCAAAAACCTGCCGTACCGGAACGTGCCCTGGTTCTGGTCCGACCAGTACGAGTTCAAGCTCCAGATGGTCGGCATCTCCACCGGCTACGACCGCTGCGTGCTGCGTGGCGACACCGCCGGGCGCTCGTTCGCCGCGTTCTATCTCGACCGGGACGGTGTGCTGATTGCTGCCGACACGGTGAGCCGGCCGCAGGAATTCATGCTCGCCAAGAAGATGGTCGGCATGAAGGCGAAGGTCGATGCGGCCAGGCTGGCCGATGAATCGGTGGCGCTGAAGGAGCTGGTGCCGGCGTAGGTCGGCTGTAGGTCGGCTCAAGCCCGCGTGCTTTTCGCGGGCGGAGCCGACGGGTGCCCTGCGTCGAGGGCGCGCAGCGTCGGTTCCGCCTTCGGCTTGAACCGACCTACGAGCCAGACCGAACCTGCTCAGACCTTCCCTAAGCGCGGCAACGTACCGACGCCGCGCGGAATCGCGGCTAAGGTTCTCGGTTAACACCGGTCCTGGTCTCTCGCGATTTCGCGGGCTGCGGGAGTCGGTGCTGGAGCACGTACCGATGAACCCGCTGAACAAGCCTTTACGCAGCACCTGCCTCGCCCTGTTTCTCGTCGCCACCACGGGCCTGTTTGCCGGGGCCGCTTCCGCCGCCGCGACCGCAGAAGAACTGAACAAGGATGCGGAGCAGGCGCTCCAGACCCTGTACAAGACCAACCCCCTGGCCCTGGATATTTCCAAGAAGGCCAAGGCCATGCTGGTGTTTCCCAAAGTGATCAAGGCCGGCCTGGTGTTCGGCGGCTCGTACGGCGAGGGGGTGCTGACCAAGGGCCCGGTCGTGTCCGGCTACTACAACTCCATCTCCGCATCCTGGGGCCTCCAGGCCGGTGCGCAGTCCTACGGCTACGCCCTGTTCCTGATGAACGACAAGGGGCTCGCTTATCTCGACAAGTCGGAAGGCTGGGAAATCGGCGTCGGACCGACGGTGGTGGTGGTCAACGAAGGCGTCGCCAAGAACCTTTCGACCTCCACGCTCAAGGATGACGCTTACGCCTTCATCTTCGACCAGCAGGGCCTGATGGCCAGCCTGAGCATCGAAGGCACCAAGGTCACCCGCATCAAGCGTTGAGCCTCAGCGACCCGAACCAGGACCCCTCATGACAAATCCAATGCAGACATCTTCAATACCGCGGACCCGATCTTCCTTCCTGCCCAGGGCCGCCGTCGCGGCCGGCCTGCTCGCGCTGGCCGCCTGCGCCGCTGCGCCGGTGCCGCCCACCCAGGCGCTGCAAGCCGCGGAGCTGGCCATCACCAATGCCGAGAAGGCCAGAGTGGCGGATTACGCCTCGCCGGAACTGGGCGAAGCACGCGAAAAACTCACCGCGGCGCGCAGCGCCGTGCAGCAGGAAAAGATGGAGCTGGCGCAGCGCCTGGCCGAGCAATCCCGGGTCGGCGCCGAACTGGCCTCGGCCAAGGCCGAAGTGGCCAAGGCCAAGCTCGTCAACGACGAGATGAAAAAGAGTACCGACTCGTTGAAGCAGGAAATGCAGCGCAACACAGGAGCCGCCAAGTGAACCCCCTTCCCATCAAGACCCTGCTCGCGACGGCCGTCGCCAGCCTGCTGCTCGCCGCCTGCTCCGCCGGCCCGACGCGCCCGCAAGGCGCCGACAACGCACGCACCAAGCTGACCGCCTTGCAGTCCGACCCGCAACTCGCCAGCCTCGCGCCGGTGGCGATCAAGGAAGCCGAAGCCGCCGTCGTCGCGGCCGAGAAGCCGCAGGAAGACAAGGAACTGGGCCAGCATCTGGTGCTGATGGCCGATCGCAAGGTCGAGATCGCCTCGTCGCAGGCGCAAAGCCTGCTGCTGGAAAACCAGCGCAAGACGCTCAGCGAGCAGCGCGAAAGCGCCCGCCTCGACTCGCGCACGCGCGAAGCCGACGCCGCTCGCGGCGACGCCACCGCGGCACGCACCGAGGCGGAAATCGCCCGTGGCCAGGCCGACTCGGCGCGTATGGATTCGGCGGCTGCCAAGTTGCAGGCCGAAGAGCTGCAACGGCGCATGACCGAGATGGACGCCAAGGCCACCGATCGCGGCCTCGTGGTGACGCTCGGCGACGTGCTGTTCTCGACCGGCCGGTCCGATCTCAAGGGTGGCGCCACCAGCAATCTCGGCAAGCTGGTGACCTTCCTCAACGAGTACCCGGATCGCACCGTGACCATCGAAGGCCACACCGACGATGTCGGCAGCGACGATTCCAACCTCGGTCTTTCGACGCGTCGCGCCGACGCGGTCAAGTCCTACCTGGTCAATCAGGGCGTGGCCTCGGCCCGTCTCGTGGCATCGGGCAAAGGTGAGGGCTCTCCGGTTGCCGGCAACGACTCGGCCACCGGCCGTCAGCAGAATCGCAGGGTGGAAGTCATCATCGCCAATGCGGTCACGTCGATGAAGTAATTCGGGAAACCGATTCGGACTCGATCGCGGCTTACGGCGTGGGGGGACTGGCGGCGGGGGAGCACGTGGGCCCCCACGCCCCACCCCCCCCCCGGGGAGAAGGGGCGCCGAGGCCCCGCGCGGCC
>JBQTIX010000190.1:0-7804 GCA_052387695.1 Panacagrimonas sp.
TCAACATCTCACCACGCCCCCCGCGCCCCTCGGGCGGGGGGGGTCGGAGGCCCTCCCATTAACCCCCCCACTCCCCGCCCCCCGCTGGGGGGAAACCGCGACCCGCCTCCACCGGTTCCGCCCTGACACGAGAAGGATTGCCGGGTTACCGGGGGGGGGGGGGGGAGAATACCTATGCCGCCGTTTCGGACCGGTGCACAGAGTCATCGGGCATGTCCGCGTCATGACTTGAACCGGCTTTCGTGGGTGAGTCTGAAGCGCAGCTCGCGCGAACCGGAATCGGCGTTCCTGATTTCCCGCAGTTGCAGCCGCGTATCCGCGCCGAGCTGGCGGATCCAGGTGGCATACAGACCCTCGAACAGCGCGCCAGACCAGGCCTGACCCGCTTCGCCGAACCAGGCCAGCAGCGGCGAATCGCCGTGGACGAAATCCACCGCGTCTTCGCGGTGTTCGATGCGCAGCCAACCCCAATCCTGGCTCGCCAGCAGCGCACGCGCCTCGCTTTCCAGGTCCGCCAGGCGAGCCACCTTGCTCAAGGCATGGTCTTCCGCCAGCCGCGTGCCCGCCACGTGAAACAGGGCGCGGAGTTGCTCCTCACCAACCTGTCCCAGCAGTTCGAGCGCGATCGCACGCAGGACGGCGAAGGCACCGGTGTCGCGCGGACGGGTCCGGCTGAAATAGGCCGGCCCGTCAAGGGGTTTCTCTACGTCCATTTCCTGGTCCTTTTTCCCTGAGCGGCTGACCTGGCGCACCCGGTCATACGAAGTGCGCTTGTTCCGCATGCTGCGAATCGTGCGGGCCCCCAGTCGACGAAACCCGCACGGTCTTGAATCCACGTCCTGTCCAGACCCGCCACCCGCACTGCAAGATACGCACCGCGGCCGGCAGGACCGTCCGGATTCATCCGACGCCGATTAGACGAGATCCGTCCGAGAAACCGGACATTGGACGAAATAGCGTCCCGACGAGCGAACACGATGCAACCCATAGGGTAGCTTACCAACGCAAGGGCGGACTGACGGCCGTGCATCGGCTAAAGATGGGACGCCGTCGCAAAGGCCGGCGTCGCGTTCAAACGGGGCGTCCGTCGCCAAGAAAATGGGGGCCTGACCCCAATTTTGCCAATTTTCTGCAATTTCCTGAGCCCGATTTCCGTAGCGCCTGTGCCCGGCGTCGAACCTCGCACCCCATTCGAACCGGCCGGGTCGGGGTTGGCAGGGGCAGGCAGAGCCCGGCCCGGCCACCCACCGGCACAGCTGCACGGCTTCAACGCGGTGTAACCGGCCGGCAGCAGCGCCGCGGCGGCAATGCGGGGGGTGCCGTCCTGCACCCTGGCATTGCCGACGCCGAGCGAAGGCGTCTTCGCCAGCGCGGTGCCCGTCGAGAAGGCACTGGTGGCGAGCAGCAGGGCAGCAAGGGTTTTGAACCGGCCTCGGGGAACGGGCAACGGCGCCGGCCACGATGCCGCAGGAGTGCGGCCTGCGGTCGGCGGCGGGATCGGGGCGGGGTTCATGGCCGGTTGCCCGGACGCGTCACACCGGGGGCCCGGCTCATGAATCGATGCAGTTCGGACAGGGAGGCGAAGCCCATGGCCTTGCCGCTGGCGATGTGTTCCACCCTGCCGCTGAGCTGTTCCGGGTGTTCCGGGTCGGCCTGCCGAAGCTGGACGACGAACGCCGCGTCGGGAGACAGGGGGATGAAGCGATCGGGTGATTCGACAGGCATGGCAGCGTTCCGGTAAGGGTTCGCTGCCTAAGCTATGCCTGATTTCTCCGGAAATCCCGAGCAAACTCCGAGCAATTCCGGAAAGGGGATCGGCGGAAAGGCTGCTGCCTTTGCGTCGAACCTGTCTGGCGACGAACATAGCGCCATCGATAAAGCCGATTTGCAGGAGTCGGCGGAACGGACCGGGGAGAACGAAACATGCGTCTGCTTTTTGCGGCTTTGCTGTGGGCGTGCGCGTCGCTGGCCGTCGCGCAGGATGCGAAACCGGAGGACGCCGTTACGGCGACGGCAGTGACGCTGGACCCCGTCCTGGTCACGGCGCGCAAGCGCGAGGAAGAACTGGCGCAGGTGCCGGCGTCCGTCGTCGTGGTCTCGGGCGAGGAGATTCGCGATCAGCGGCTGAACACCCTGGGCGATCTGGATCGCCTCGTCCCCAATCTGCAAATCTCGGACGCCAACGGCGTGCCCACGCTTTATATCCGCGGCGCGGGCGGCGGTGGGCGGCAGGCGGGGTTCGATCCGCGCGCGGGCGTGTTCGTCGATGGCGTGTATCTGGGCCAGCCGCCGTCGGTGAATTCGCTCCTTCTGGACGTGAACCGGGTGGAGGTGCTGCGCGGTCCGCAGGCCACGTTTTTCGGGCAGGACACGGTGTCCGGCGCGCTGAGTGTGGTGACGCAGGCGCCGGGTGCCGAGCGGTCGCTGGACACGCAGGCGGTGTTCGGCAGCGACGGCATCCGTCAGTTTCGGGCGGCGGCGGATGTGCCGCTGTTCTCCGGGCGCGTACTGACGCGGACCAGCGGCTACGCGACGCATCGCGACGGGTATATCGAAAACCGTGAAGGCGGCGGCAGACCGGACGAGACCGACGATGCCGGCGGTCGCGTGCGGGTGCGCTGGCTGGCGGCGCCGCAGTGGAATATCGATCTGAGCGCGGACAAATCGCGCCAGCGTTCGGAGAATCCTACCGGCGAGGCGCGCAGCAACACGTTTGGCAACGGCCCGACCGCCTCACCTTCGCCGTACACGGTCGATCTCAACACCGAGCAGACCAACGTCAACGACAACCAGGGCGTGGCGGCCACGCTGCACTTCGACGGCAGCCGGTTCGACTTCGACTCCCTCTCCGCGCTGCGCCGCACGGAGCGCCACTGGATAGCGGATTTCGATTACTCGCCGCAGGATTTTGTGGTGCTGGATTATCGCGACCGCTTCCGCACCCTGAGCCAGGAATGGCGCCTGGCGTTCGGGGACGAGCGGCAGCGTTTTCTGCTGGGCACCTACCTGTTCGACCAGGAGGCGGAGTCGGATCGGGTGTTCGACGCGCTGTCGCAATTCAGCGCGGTGGTGCCCTTCATCGCGGCGGGGGAACGGGTGTCCACGCAGCCGCAGATCGACACGCGCTCCTACGCCCTGTTCGGATCGTACTCACGCACGTTCGCGGAAGCCTGGACGCTCGACGCCGGTCTGCGCGTGACGCGGGTGGACAAGGAGTTGCGTTACTCGCAGGCGGCGGCGCCGGGATGGGTGACGTTCGGGATTGCCAACCTGAGCGGACACGAAGACGAGATCGAGGAGACGGCGTGGACCCCGGAAGCCGCGCTGAGCTACGCCCTCGCGCCGCGCGCCACGCTGTTCGTGCGTTACGCGCGCGGCTCCAAGAGCGGCGGTTTCGACGCTGATGTGCTCAATACGGTGGTCGGCACGCCGAAGCGCGTCAAGCAGGAGACGGTGAACAGTTACGAGATCGGCGCCAAGACGCGCTGGCTGCAAAACCGTGTCGGCGCCGACCTGGTGTTGTTCCTTGCGGATTATTCCGACTACCAGCTCACCCAGTTCCTGCCGGTCGGCATGGTGGTGCAGCCGGTGCTCTCCAACGCCGGCAAGGTGCGTACCTACGGCCCGGAGCTGTCGGCTTACTGGATCGTGTCGCCGCGGCTGCAGGGCCGCATGGAAGCCGCCTGGCTGCACGCCGAGTACGAGGAATTCAGGAACGGCAACGGTATGGGCGAGGATTTTTCCGGCAACCGGCTGGAGTTTTCGCCCAAATGGAACGCGAGCGCGAGCCTTGAATATCGGCGTCCTGCGCCGGTGCTGGCGGCTGCTGAGTTTTTTACCGGCATCACGGGCGCCTACCGCGACGACTTCTTTACCCAGCCGTCCAACCGCCCGCGCTTCGAGGCCGATCCGCGGCGCCTGCTGTCGGCGCGCGTGGGCGTGGCCAGGAGCGCGCAGGGCTGGGAAATCGCCGTGTTCGGCGACAACCTGATGGACGACCGGCACAGCGAAAGCCTCAACCTCGGATCGCTCGGCACGCTGTACGGGCGCTACGGCGCGCCGCGGACGTATGGGGTGCAGGTGCAGTGGGCGCTGAGGTAGGCTGGGTTGGTTTCATCAACCCAGCCGCCACGGCGTCGCAGTCGGTGCTGGGGTTCGCTTCGCTTCAACCCAGCCTACGCCCCACGCCCTGCGTCAGCCGTTCAAGCTAACCCCCCAGCAGGCCCAACACCGCGCCAACCGCCCCGGCGATCACCTGGAACACCACACCCAGCAACTGCTGGACGAGGCTCTTGGTGGTCACGCTGGTGAAGGTGTCGGACACGCCGCCCACGGTCAGGATGGTGTTGCGCCCTGCGTTGAACGTTGGCGCGGAGGTGTGCCGCACGCAGACCGTCTGACCGCTGGTGATGGTGCCGGGAGCGGTGGTGAAGGTGCCGGTGCAGCCGATGGAGTACCCGCCGCCCAGGACCGAGATCGGCGCGGCCGTGTCGATGCCGGTGATCGTTACCGCGTTGGACGTGCGTACGCTGTTGCGCGGGACGTTGGTCTGGTCCATGAAGACGAACGCGTTCGGCGTGGTGTCCATCGCCACCAACTCGTAGGCCCCGATATCGCACTCTGCCGTGCCGCTGGCGTTTCCGTCCTGGGGACGGGCAATGCCACGCTGGTCGGTAGCCACGCAGGAGCCGACCACGGCATCGATCGCCGGGCTGCCGAACACCAGGGCGTGAGTTTTCGTAGGGCCACCGTTGTTGTCCAGCACGGTGTCGAGGATGTCGCTCAGCGCCGTGGGGGTGGTGCCGTCGCTGGTGGCGGTGCGGTCCGACGTGCCAGGGGTGAATCCGTGTAAGGCCTGCGCGCTGGTGATTCCGCTGTGACCGAACAGGTTGAACTGATTGGCCGTGACGGTACCCAGGAAGTACGACACCTCGCGGCCGCGGGTGCCGGCGGTGTTGCCGCTAACGACACTGTTGGTGAGGGTGGTGGTCGAGCGGTACAGGTCCAGACCGCCGCCGGCGTAGGACGACATGTTGCCGGTCAGGGTGCTGTTGCTCACCGACACCACACCGTAGTCGGCCGCAATGCCGCCGCCAAAGCCGCTGTAGGGGCCGTCGTTCACGCGGTTTCCCGAGATCGTGCTGTTGACGATATTCAGTTGGCCACCGGATGTGGCGAATGCGCCGCCGCCGCGGCGGGTGGCCGAGTTGTCCGCGACTGTGCCGTTGACCAGGTCGACGACACTGCCCTGGCTATGGATGCCGCCACCGTCGACAGCGGTGTTGCCCGAGACGGTGCTGTCAACGACCATCGCCGGGCCGCCGAAGCTGACGATTCCGCCACCGACGCCATATCTGGCCGTGTTGCCCGAGACCGTACTGTTCATGACCCTCGCGTTACCGTTGAATCGAACGCACAGTCCACCACCGTTGCCCGCCGCGGAATTCCCCGTCACCGTGCTGTTGCTCAAGGTGAGCGTGGACGTGGGGGCGTACTCGCCGACAAAAATCCCGCCGCAGGAACCGTCGAAGCCGTTTCCAGTGGGTGAACCGCCGCTCACCGTGGCGCGATCCAGGGTCAGATTACCGCCCCGGTCGACGAACAGAATCCGGAAATTGGGCGATCCGGGTGCGCGGGTGAGGGTGCTGCCGTTGGCCTGAAGGGTGATGGTGCTGGTAATCACCGGCAGGCCGGTTTTTCCACGGCTGGAGTCCTGGACCGTGGCCAGCGACTGCGTGCTGTTGGCGGGCAACACGACAGTGTCGGCGCCGTTACCGGCGGGGCACAGGCCGGTGGCGGTGTCGGTGTTGGCCGACTTGATGGCGTCGATCAGGGTGCAACCACCGTTCGCAACGTTGATGGTGGCGGCCAGGGCCGGCGCGGCAGGCACGGCAAACAAGCCGGCAAGGGCAGCGGCGAGCGCGCTCTGGCGCAGGGAGGGGCGTAGCAGGTCATGACGTACTCCTTGGTTTGAGTGATAGGCGAAACGCGAGCCGACCTGCCGGGGTCAGGGGGTCTCGCAGCGCACAGTTTTCACGCTGCCAGGGGGGAAGTCCCGAGCAAACTCCGAGCAATTTCGGCGAACGGACGGTTTTCCCGCTACGGCTAGACGGGGTTGGCTTCATCAACCCAGCCCCACGCCGCCGCCAGCGCCGGGTTTCGCTTCGCTTCAACCCAGCCTCCGCGACGATGCCGCGACGCTCTCCCGAAATGCGCCGAGCCCTGCATGCAGCAACGCGGCGGCAAGAAGCTGCGCGGTGCCGCACACGACCAACAGCGACCAGCCCACCGCACGATCGTCCTCGAACACGTAGTCGGTGCACAGCGCCACCGCGCTGGGGCCGAGTCCGAGCCCGACCAGATTGACCACGAGCACCGACAGCGCGCTGGCCTGTCCGCGCAGGTTGGCCGGCATCAAGTCCTGCAGCGCGGCCGGTGCCACGCCGGTGGGCATGCCGGCGAGAAAGGCCGCGGGAACGATCAGCGCGGCGGCGATCCACCCATTGGACGGGAACACGTAGAGCAGGCCCAGCAGCGGCAAAAGCAGGGCGGCCAGTCGGCCGACGCGCAGGGTGGCGTCGCTGCGGCCGCGACGCAGCCAGCGGTCGGCCAGCCAGCCGCCGAAGACGACGCCTGCGATGCAGAAGACCGCGACGATGGCGCCGTAGACCAGTGCGATGGTCCCGGCGTTCCAGCCGTGCACGCGGATGAAGAACGTCGGCAGCCAGGCGGCCGATGCGTAGCCCGAAAGCGCCAGGAAAGCGAAGCCGAAGTTGTGACACAGCAGTACGCGGCGATTGCGCCGGAAATGCGCGAAGACCTCCGACAGGGGCGCTGCCGCATGCTGCGCGCCGCGCGGCGGTTCGCGCACCGTGAGCAGCAGCGGGCTGAACAGGATGCCGGCGGCGCCGACCACCAGAAACACCACTTGCCAGGGACGGGTCTCGCCGAGCAGCGGCAACGTCATGGGGCCATGCCGGGCGGCGAACACGATGACCAGGCCGCCCAGCATGAGGGCCAGGCCGGCGCCGATGTAGATGCCGGTGGCGTGCACGCTCAGCGCCGTGGCGCGCCGCTCGCGCGGGAAGTAATCGGCAATCAGCGAATACGCCGCGGGCGCCAGCACCGCCTCGCCGATGCCCACGCAGGCACGCGCCAGGAACAGGTGTTCGAAGCTGCGTGCAAACCCACAGGCCGCGGTGGCCAGGCTCCAGAACACCAGCCCGAGGGTGATGAGTCCGCGCCGGCTGTGGCTGTCGGCCAGTCGCCCGAGCGGCAGGCCGGCGAGCACGAAGAACAGGGCGAAGGCCGGGCCGAGCAGCAGGCTCACCTGCGTGTCGCCGATGCCCAGGTCCTGCCGCACCGGACCGACCAGCAGGTTGAGAATCTGCCGGTCCACGAAGGAGAACACGAAGGCCAGCATGAGAATGCCGACGACGTACCAGGGGTAGATCCGGGAGGTGTGCATGGGGCCTTTTTCTGATGAGACTGTCGCGGGCATGGCCCGCTCCTACAGAATTACGAATGCCGTAGGAGCGGGCCATGCCCGCGACCGTGTTCCCGGATCTTCTATCGGTTCCTGAAGGACTCTCTGCACAGGTGGTATCCCCGTTCGTGGCGAGTAGCCCCGTGCGGAGCACGCGGCGTATCGAGCCACCTCGCAGGCCCCTCGATATACCTCATTCTAATTCCCAATAGATATTGAATTAATTATCCACGACCATCCGGTCATGGATTTGACGGTAAGAGGGTTGGTTTCGAGATGCTGCAGGCCGGCTACGAGCTGATCTTCCAAAGCATCGAG